>JASGDT010000001.1:0-33333 GCA_047607085.1 Pseudoxanthomonas sp.
AGAACCTGTTCAAAGTCTTGCTGCGCTTGCCAGATGGCGCGCGTGCGGTGCTCGGAATGCTCACGTATCACACATACGCTGCGCTTCCTGCGCTCCACCACGCGCCATCTGGCGGCGCTCGCGACAGACCTTGAACAGGTTCTAAGGATCGAGAAAAGCATTTGATCCGCAAAGTACGCAAAGATCGCAAAGTGGATGAGGTGAAGTTTCTGCGGGTTTCCTTGCGTTTTTGGCGTTCTTTGCGGACAGAACGCTTTTTGCTTCTGCCTTCCTGACGAGCATCCCGGCCCGTGCCATCCACCGAAACCCTGCCACTTTTCCCATTGCACACCGTGCTGCTGCCCGGCGCGGCGCTGCGATTGCGCGTGTTCGAGCGCCGCTATCTGGACATGATCCGCGACTGTGGGCGCAGCGGCGGTGGCTTTGGCGTGTGCCTGATCCTGGAAGGCGGCGAAGTGGGTACGCCGGCCACGCCGGCGGCATTCGGCTGCGAAGCGGTCATCGAGGATTTCGACACCGGCGCCGACGGCCTGCTCAACTTGCGCCTGCGCGGACGCCGCCGTTTCCGCGTGCTGCGCAGCCGCGTGCGCGACAACGGTCTGGTGGTCGGCGAGGTGGAATGGCGCGATCCGGACGGCGACGACGAACTGCGTCCCGAACACGCGCTGCTGGCGACCCTGCTGGAAGAAATCCTGCAACAGGCCAGCGCCGGCCCATTGCCGGCCCTGCCGCCGGCGCAAGGCGACAACGCCGCGTGGGTAGGCTGGCGGCTGGCGGAACTGCTGCCGCTGGACGACCGCCAACGACTGGCGATCTTGCAGGAAGACGATCCGCACCTTCGGCTGGAGCAGCTTCTGGCTTTGATCTGAGTCGTGGGCCGACGGTCAAATCCGGTCTTGCCAATACCCCGGTTCGCGACGGTAGTGCGCGATGGCGACGACGAAGACTTCCTTGTCGCGTTCGATGAAGACCACTTGATGCTTGAAGCGCGGAATCAGCAGGCGGCGGACGGCGTGTTCGCCCGGTAGTCGGGAACGGGGGAGCTGCGGATGCAGGGTGCACGCAATTGCGCAAGCGTATCGGCAAGCGCGTCCTCGAATTCCGGCGCAGCCTTGGCGTTGTGCGCATACAGCCAATCCACGGCCTCGTTTGCCTCCGCTTTCGCTTCCTCATGAAGCGTGAGCTTGCGCATCAGCGCCCTCGCGCGTGGCTGCGCAACTCGCGGATGAACTCATCGCCGCTGACCAGTTTCGCCGTACCGGCGTCGATCTCGGCGATGCGGCGGTCGATCTCCGCTGTCCAAGCTTGGGCGTCATCGTCTTGCGGTTCGACGACATCGATCAAGCCGACTTCCAACTCGCGGTAAAGCTGGAAACGCTCGGCATCGCTCAAGGCCGGCAGAAGTTCGTGGATTTGCTGGAGAACGGCGCTCATGGCATCACCTTTCACGGTGGGACGTGGGCAGGATAGCGCAGTGCGCCGGCTACCGCTCTGCCGCTGACGCGTCCGTCCGCACCCGCAGCACCGGCAGCGCCGAATCCGGGTGCAGGCCAATCCGGTTCGGCAAGCCCGACACCGCCGCGGTCGCCGCCGCCAGCGCGGCATCGGCTTCGGACAGCGGCAACCACATGCCGACCAGATCGAAGGCTTCGCGGTGGCGCAGCACTTGCGCGCTGCCGATCCACAACGGCGCGTCGCCCGGTTGCAGGCGCGCCGGCGCCGGCCACAGCCGCAGCGCGTACATCTCGCCGGGGTTCGCGCCTGCGCGCAGCATCAGCAGGCTCTCGGCGCGCGTGTCCAGCGTGGCTGGCAGCACAGACTGCCTTTCCGGTGGCAGGTCGTCGTCGAACAAGTGCAGCGCTTCCTGCCAACCGGCCTGTGCCTGCGCGCGCCAGCCGGCACTTTCCAGCTTGTGTTGCAACGGCGCCAGCGGGCCGGCGACCTGCACGTCCAGCGGCCAGCGTTGTTCGTTGTCGAATTCGCTGCGCCGTGCCGGCAGCCGCGTCCAGCCGGCATCCCACCAGTCGTCGAAGGCGATGGCCTCGGTCGCCGGCTGCGCCTCGAACCGTGCCAGCGTCGCCGCCGCATTGCGCGGCGCATGCCACAACGCGGCAACGGCGAACGTACCGTAGAACAACCACGCCAGCGGCTTCATCCAGAACGAGCGATCCACGCGGCGGCGATAGGCGATGCCCAGCACCAGCAGCCAGACCACGCCCAGCAAGGTGCCGCCGACCACGTCGCTGAGCCAGTGCGCGCCCAGATACAAGCGTGCGAAGCCGATCAGGGCCACCGCGATGCCGGCGACCAGGTACGGCCAGATGCGGTTGCGCCCCGGCAATTCGCGCGCAATCAGCACCGCGAAGAAACCGAACGCGATCGTCGCCATCGTCACCGCGATCGACGGAAAACCAAAGCCGCTGGTCACCGCCGGCGGCTTCGGAATGTCCACCATCACGCCCAGCCACGCGGTCAGCGCCAGCCCGAACGCGAGCGCCGCCACCCAATGCGCTGCCGCCATCCAGCGCCGTCGCCACAGCAGGTACAGCAACGCCAGCGCCGCCGCCGGCGTCAGCACTTGCGGATCGCCCAGGCAGGCCAGCGCGGCCAGCGGCACGTCGGCCAGCGGATTGCGCAGCTTCAGCATCAGTTGATGCACGGCCAGGTCGAAACCCAATGGCTTGCCATGGCCGATCACCAGCGCGACGAAGGCGAAGCAGGCCCAACCCACGCCCAACAGCAGCACCGCCAGCACCGCCAGCGACACCGATTCGCGCCGATTCGGGTCGAACACCGCCACCGAGTACGCGCCCAGCAGCGGGTGCGCGCGCGACCACGCCAGCGCGCGCGCCAGCAGGTTGTCGGCATGCGCGGCAAACCAGCGGTAGCTGTAAAGCACCACCACCCACGCCAGCGCCAGCACCGCCATCAGCAAGCCCAGCACCAGCGCCAGCCGCCCGGCGATCGCAGCCACGGTGTCGTAGGCCTGGCCCAGCAACCAGCCCGGTGCAAGGAACAGCGCCGCCCAGCTCAACGCGGCGAAAGCGCTGGCCGGCACGTAGCGTTCCAGCGGCATCTTCGCCATGCCCGCGACCGCCGGCACGAACGGGCGGATGGGCCCGACGTAGCGCGCCACCACGATGCTCTTGACGCTGTTGCGGCGGAACAGCACTTCGCCGCGCCGCAGCAGCTCCGGGTATTTGCGGAACGGCCAGTAGTCGTACAGGCGCCGGCCCCAGCGTCGCCCGACCCAGAAGCTGATGCCGTCGCCCAGGAACGCGCCGCTGGCCGCGCAGGCCAGCGCATACGGGCCGGACATTTCGCCCATGCCGATCAGGATGCCGACCGGCACCAGCAGCGGCAGCGCCGGCACCACCGCACCCAACACGATCAACGCATCGCAGAACGCGACCGCGAAGATCACCGCGCCGGCGGCGGTGGGGTGTGCGCCAATCCAGGCCAGCAGGCTGTCGAACCATGAAGCTTCCATCACCGGATTATAGGTGGCGTGGCTAGAATCAATGGATGGACGAGCCCGACCCGACCCGGATCGAGGTGCTGAAGGCCGACAGCTTCGGTCGCATCGTGCTGATGCGCGATGCGTGCGGCGCGTTGTTCGTGCGCCGCGACCTGACCGCCACGCCATGGTGGCTGCGACTGCCGGCGTGGTGGCTGGCGCGGCGCGAGGCGCGCGCGCTGCAGCGCCTGCGCGGACAGCCGGCGACGCCGCAACTGCTCGGCTGGGACGGACGCTTCCTCGACCGCAGCTACCTGGACGGCGCGGCCATGTACCTGCGCCCGCCGCGCGGCGACGTGGCGTACTTCCGCGCCGCGCACAAGCTGTTGCGGCAGGTCCACCGCCGCGGCGTCGCCCACAACGACCTGGCCAAGGAAGCCAACTGGCTGGTGCGCGAAGACGGCAGCCCGGCGCTGATCGATTTCCAGCTGGCCACGCTGGGCGACCCGCGCGCGCCGATGATGCGGCTG
This sequence comes from Pseudoxanthomonas sp., assembly GCA_047607085.1. Classification (GTDB taxonomy): domain Bacteria; phylum Pseudomonadota; class Gammaproteobacteria; order Xanthomonadales; family Xanthomonadaceae; genus Pseudoxanthomonas_A. The sequence continues at coordinate 3,988 of JASGDT010000001.1, forward strand.
CTGGCGCGCGAGGACCTGCGCCACCTGCTCAAGCACAAGCGCATGTACTGCCGCGACCGCCTGACCCCGGTGGAACGGCGCGTGCTGAAGCGGCATTCGTGGCTGCGCGAGCTGTGGTTCGGCACCGGCAAGCCGGTCTATCGCTTCGTCACCCGCAAGCTGCTGAAGTGGGAAGACAACGAAGGGCAGGGGCCGAAGCCTTGAAAGCAGGCGAGAGCGGCCAAGGAGCGAGAAAGCCGGTAAAATCGGCAGCACCACGCTTCTGCTGACTTTCCCGAATGACGACTCTCGCCGGAAAAACCCTCTTCATCACCGGCGCCTCGCGCGGCATCGGCCTGGCCATCGCGCTGCGCGCCGCGCGCGACGGGGCCAACGTCGCCATCGCCGCCAAGTCGTCGGTACCCAATCCCAAGCTGCCCGGCACCATCCACACCGCCGCCGAAGCGGTCAACGCCGCCGGCGGGCGCGGCCTGGCGCTGAAATGCGACATCCGCGAAGAGGACGAAGTGCGCGCCGCCGTCGCCGCCACCGTCGATGCCTTCGGCGGCATCGACATATTGGTCAACAACGCCAGCGCCATCTGGCTGCGCGGCGTGCTGGACACGCCGATGAAACGCTTCGACCTGATGCAGCAGGTCAATTCGCGCGGCAGCTTCCTGTGCGCACAGGCGTGTTTGCCGCACCTGCTGCAAGCGCCCAACCCGCACATCCTCACCCTGTGCCCGCCGCCGTCGCTGGATCCGAAATGGTGGGCGCCGCACACCGGCTACACCCTGGCGAAGATGGGCATGAGCTTCGTCACCCTGGGCCTGGCCGGCGAGTTCGGCCCGCAAGGCGTGGCGGTGAACGCCTTGTGGCCGCGCACCCTGATCGCCACCGACGCGCTGAACATGATCCCCGGCACCGACAGCCGCAATGGCCGCAAGCCGGAAATCATGGGCGATGCGGCGCACGCGATCTTCCTGCGCGACGCGAAGACGACCAGCGGCAATTTCTTCATCGACGACGAAGTCCTGGCCGAAGCCGGCATCGCCGATTTGACCGGCTACGCGGTCGATCCGGCGCAGCCGCTGCATCCCGATTTGTTCCTGTAAGGACGGTGGCCGCATGAAATACCTGCACGCCATGCTCCGCGTCCACGACCTGGACAAGACCAGTTGGTTCTTCACCGAAGGTCTGGGCCTGCAGCAGACCCGCCGGATCGACAACGAGGCCGGCAAGTTCACCCTGGTCTATTTCGCCGCGCCGGCCAATCCCGAGGCCGAAGTCGAACTGACCCTCAACTGGGGCAGCGACGAGGACTACGGCAGCGCGCGCAACTTCGGCCACCTGGCCTTCGAAGTCGATGACATCCACGCCACCTGCGCGCACCTGCAATCGCTGGGCATCGTCATCAACCGCCCGCCGCGCGACGGCCGCATGGCCTTCGTGCGCACGCCGGACCTGATCTCGATCGAACTGCTGCAGAAAGGCGCGGCGCTGCCGCCGGCCGAACCGTGGGTTTCGATGCCGAACACCGGCGTCTGGTAAGCCTGCGGCCGCCGCGCCGGCGCATGCCGTGCGGCGGGCGAGAACGAGACGACATTTCCCACCACCCGATTCCGATCCCATGACCACCAGCCACGAACTGCTGTCCCTCGGCCGCGACTACTACCTGCCGGTCTATCACCAGCGCGAATTCATCGTCGAGCGCGGCCAGGGCGCGCGGGTCTGGGACAAGGACGGGCGCGAATACATCGACTTCGCCGCCGGCATCGCCGTCTGCGGCCTCGGCCATTGCGACCCCGACCTGACCGCCGCGCTGGTCGAACAGGCCGGCAAGCTGTGGCACACCAGCAACGTGTTCTACAGCGAACCGCCGCTGCTGCTGGCGCAGGAACTGGTCGATGCGTCGAAGTTCGCCACCCGCGTGTTCCTGTGCAACTCCGGTGCCGAGGCCAACGAGGCGGCGATCAAGCTGACCCGCAAGTGGGCCGCCGCGCAGGGCCGGCCGCCGGAAAAGCGCGTCATCGTCACCTTCACCGGCAGCTTCCACGGCCGCACGCTCGGTGCGGTCACCGCGACCGCGCAGCCGAAGTACCAGCAGGGCTACGAGCCGCTGCCGGGCGGTTTCCGCTACGTTGACTTCAACGACCTGGCGCAACTGGAAGCGGCGATGGCCGGCGGCGACGTCGCCGCGGTGATGCTGGAGCCGGTGCAGGGCGAGGGCGGCTGCACGCCGGCCGCGCCGGGCTTCCTGCAAGGCGTGCGTGCGCTGTGCGACAAGCACGACGCGCTGCTGATCCTCGACGAGATCCAGGCCGGCATGGGCCGTACCGGCACGCTGTTCGCGCACTGGCACGACGGCGCGACCCCGGACATCGTCTCGCTGGCCAAGGCACTGGGCGGCGGTTTCCCGATCGGTGCGATGCTGGCCGGGCCGAAGGTGGCCGAGGTCATGGGCTACGGCGCGCACGGCACCACTTTCGGCGGCAATCCGCTGGCCGCGGCGGTGGCGCGGGTGGCGTTGAAGAAGCTGGCTTCGGATGAAATCGCCGCCAACGTGCGCAGGCAGGAACAAGCCCTGCGCGACGGCATCGCCGCGATCAACGAGGAATTGAATCTGTTTTCCGGCATGCGCGGCCGCGGCCTGATGCTGGGCGCGGTGCTGAAACCTGAATACGCCGGCAAGGCCGGCGACGTGCTCGACCACGCCGCCGCGCACGGCCTGCTGCTGCTGCAAGCCGGCCCGGACGTGCTGCGATTCGTCCCGGCGTTGAACATCGGCGATGCGGAAGTGGCCGAAGGTTTGAAGCGATTGAAGTCGGCGCTGACGGCATTTGTCGCGGCGTAAGCGCGGGATTGGGGAAGGCGCTGTCGAAGCACGAAATCCCCGCCATGCGACAATGGCCACCATTCCCGCACCGCGACTTCCCCCGCATCCCAACGCCATGACAGGCCCAATCCTGATGAAACGCATGCTTCTTTGCGCCGCGATCGGCGGCCTCAGCCTGGCCGCCTGCGCGCAAGCCCCGCAAACGCCGGCCGCCACCACGCCGGCCGCCAAACCCGCCAGCGCCGCCGACAAGGTCGCCGATGATCGCGTTCGCCAGGCCCTGAAGGCGCTCAACCCGAAACTGCAAGTCGATTACATCGGCGCTGCGCCGATGCAGGGCTTCCGCCAGGCGGTTGTCGGCGGCTCGGTGGTCTTCGTCAGCGACGATGGCCGCTATCTGGTGCAGGGCGACGTGATCGACCTGCAAACCCGCCGCAATGTCGGCGATTCCAACGCCGGGCTGGCCGCCTATCGCCGCAGCCTGCTGCAAGGCGTGCCGCACGCGCAGCGCATCGTTTTCGCGCCGCCGAATCCCAAATACACCGTCAGCGTGTTCACCGACATCGAATGCGGCTACTGCCGCAAGCTGCACAGCCAGATTGCCGATTACAACAAGCAGGGCATTGCGATCGAATACCTGGCCTTCCCGCGCATGGGCCTGAACACCAAAGACCACAAGGACATGGTCTCGGTCTGGTGCGCGGCCGATCCGAAGAGCGCGCTCACCGCCGCCAAATCCGGCAAGCCCACGCCGGCGCGCAACTGCGACAACCCGGTCGCCAGCGAATACGCACTGGGCCAGCGCCTCGGCGTCACCGGCACCCCGGCGGTCTTCGCCCCGGACGGCACCCAGATCGGCGGCTACCTGACCCCGGCGCAGATGCGCGCGGTGCTGGATGGCCTGTCCGGCGCGGCGGGCGGCAGCCGCTGACAGCCGGCGACAGGCCCTCCGTTCAAGGGCGAAGCGCCCGGGAGCGCGGCCCGCCTCGGCTACAATGTGCAGCCCGTTTGCTCCCCGGTTTCGGACATGATCGTCCTCGAAGGCCGCCCGGCCTTGTCGCAGTTCCGCCTTGCCCGGCTCCAGTCCCGTCTCCAGTCCATTGCCCCGGCGGTGCAGGTGCGCGGCGCGTGGCAGGTGTTCTTCGTGCAGCCGCAGGCCGGCGCGCAGGTCGATGCCGCCGCGCTGCACCGCATCCTGCAAGCCAATCCGGGCGAAACGCCGGTCGAAGCCGGCGGCACCCCCCGTTTCATCGTGCCGCGCCTGGGCACGCTGTCGCCGTGGGCCAGCAAGGCCGGCGAACTGCTGCGTGGCGCGGGATTGCAGGTTGCACGGGTCGAGCGCGGCCTGCGCATCGACCTGGCCGGCTGGGACACCGACGCCGACGCCAACCGCGCGCTGGCCCGCGCGCTGCACGACCCGATGACGCAATCGCTGCTGTCGCATCGCGACCAGGCCGCCGCGCTGTTCACCGCACAGCCGCGTGGCGAACTGGAACGCATCGCGCTGGCCGACCTGCAAGCGGCCAACACGCGCCTGGGCCTGGCCCTGGCCGAGGACGAGATCGACTACCTGCGCGAGCGCTACACCGAGCTGGGCCGCGACCCGTCCGACGTGGAACTGATGATGTTCGCGCAGGCCAATTCCGAGCACTGCCGGCACAAGATCTTCAACGCTTCGTGGACACTCGATGGCAAGGAGCAGGACAAATCCCTGTTCCGCATGATCCGCAACACCCACGCGCACACGCCGCAATACACGCTGTCCGCGTACAGCGACAACGCTGCGGTGGTGGAGGGTTTTCCGGCGGCGCGCTTCCGCCCCGGCAGCGACGGCAAGTACCGCAGTGAAGCGGTGGTGGAATCGGCGTTCTGCATCAAGGTGGAAACCCACAACCACCCGACCGCGATTGCACCGTTCCCCGGCGCATCCACCGGCGCCGGCGGCGAAATCCGCGACGAAGGCGCGACCGGTCGCGGCGGCAAGCCCAAGGCCGGCCTGACCGGCTTCAGCGTGTCGCACCTGCGCATCCCGACCCTGCCGCAGCCGTGGGAAGGCGAACGCCCGCTCAACCCGCGCATGGCCCCGGCGCTGGAAATCATGCTGGATGGGCCGCTGGGTGGCGCGGCGTTCAACAATGAATTCGGCCGGCCGAATCTGCTGGGTTATTTCCGCAGTTTCGAATTGAACGAAGGTGCCGCACTCACCCGCGCCTACGACAAGCCGATCATGCTGGCCGGCGGCCTGGGCGCGATCGACCGCATGCAGGTCGAGAAGAACCGGCTGCAAGCCGGCGACGCGGTGATCGTGCTTGGCGGCCCGGCGATGCTGATCGGCCTGGGCGGCGGCGCGGCCTCGTCGGTGGCTTCGGGAGAAAGCGCCGAGGAACTCGACTTCGCCAGCGTGCAGCGCGACAACCCGGAAATGGAGCGCCGCTGCCAGGAAGTGATCGACGCCTGCGTGGCGCTGGGTGCGGACAACCCGATCATCAGCGTGCATGACGTCGGTGCGGGCGGCTTGAGCAACGCCATCCCCGAATTGCTGCACGACTCCGGCGTGGGCGGCGTGATCGATCTGGACAAGGTGCCCAGCGACGACCCCTCGCTGTCGCCGCTGGAACTGTGGTGCAACGAATCGCAGGAACGCTACGTGCTGGGCGTGCCGCAATCGCGCCTGGCCGAATTCGGCGCGATCTGCGAACGCGAGCGCTGCCCGTTCGCGGCGGTGGGCGTGGCGACGGAAGAAGAGCGTCTCGTCGTCGGCCATGGCGCGCTGCAAGCAGGCCATCCTCACCCCATCGACTTGCCGATGGACGTCCTCTTCGGCAAGCCGCCGAAGATGCATCGCGACGCCAGCCACCCGTCCGCGCCGCAATGGCCGGCACTGGATACGGCGCGTATCGATCTGCACGACGCCGGCCTGCGCGTGCTGTCGCACCCGACTGTCGCCAGCAAGATGTTCCTCGTCACCATCGGCGACCGCAGCGTCGGCGGCCTGACCGCGCGCGAACAACTGGTCGGCCCGTGGCAGATGCCGGTGGCCGATTGCGCGATCACGCTGTCCGGCCACGACACTTTTGCCGGCGAAACGATGGCCATTGGCGAACGCACGCCGCTGGCGTTGCTGGACGCCGCCGCCGCCGCGCGCATGGCCGTGGGCGAGGCGATCACCAACCTGTGCGCCGCGCCGGTCGATGAACTGGCGCGCATCAAGTTGAGCGCCAACTGGATGGCCGCCTGTGGCCACCCCGGCGAAGACGCGCTGCTGTTCGACGCGGTGCGCGCGGTGGGCATGGAACTGTGCCCGGCGCTGGATCTGAGCATCCCGGTCGGCAAGGATTCCTTGTCGATGCAGGCGCAATGGTCGAATCAGAAGTCGGTATCGCCTGTCTCGCTGATCGTCACCGCCTTCGCCCCCGTCGATGACGCGCGCAAGCAACTGACGCCGCTGCTGTCGCGCGAAGACGACAGCGAGTTGTGGCTGATCGGCCTGGGCGCGGGCAAGAAGCGGCTGGGCGGTTCGGTGCTGGCGCAAGTCTTCCCCGAGGCCGGCGGCAACGCGCTGCCCGCGTTCGCCGGCGGCGCACTGGGCGATGGCGTGCCCGATCTCGACGAACCGGAGCGCCTGCGCGATTTCTTCGCGCTGATCCGCGACGCGCGCAACGCCGGTCTGTTGCTGGCCTACCATGACCGCAGCGACGGCGGCGCGTTCGCCACGCTGGCGGAAATGGCTTTCGCCTCGCATCTGGGCCTGGACATCAACCTCGACGGCTGGGGCGAAGACCCGTTCCGCACCCTGTTCTGCGAAGAACTCGGCGCGGTGGTGCAGGTCGCCAACGAAGACCGCGCCGAATTCGCCGACCTGATCGAAAAGCACGCGCTGACCGAATGCGCGCAACGCATCGCCCGGCCCACCACCGCGCCGGTGATCCGCGTGCAGCAGGACGGTGAAGCCATCGCGCAGTGGAAGTGGGAAGACCTGTTCGACGCGTGGTGGGCGACCACGCACGCGATGCAGAAACTGCGCGACAACCCGGAAAGCGCCGACAGCGAGCGCGAAACCGCGCGCCAATTCGCCGCGCCGGGCTTGAAGCCGAAACTGACTTTCGACGCCGGCGACGACATCGCCGCCCCGTTCCTCAACCTGGGTGCAAGGCCCAGGGTGGCGGTGTTGCGCGAGCAAGGCGTCAATTCGCACGTCGAAGCCGCGTTCGGCTTCACCCGCGCCGGCTTCGATGCGTTCGACGTGCACATGAGCGACCTGATCGCCGGCCGCACGACGCTGGATGGCTTCACCGGTCTGGTCGCCTGCGGAGGTTTCAGCTACGGCGACGTGCTTGGCGCCGGTCGCGGCTGGGTCACGTCGATCCTGGAACGCGCCGCGTTGCGCGAACAATTCGCCGCGTTCTTCGCCCGCGAAAACACCTTCTCGCTGGGCATCTGCAACGGTTGCCAGATGATGAGCCAGTTGAAGGACATCATCCCCGGCGCGCAACACTGGCCGCAGTTCCTGCGCAACCGCAGCGAACAGTTCGAAGCGCGCACCGCCCTGCTGGAAGTGCTGGAATCGCCGTCGGTCCTGCTCGCCGGCATGGCCGGCTCGCGCATCCCGGTGGCGCTGGCGCACGGCGAAGGCCGCGCCGAATTCGACAACGACGCCGATGCCGCCGCCGCGCGCGTGGCGTTGCGCTTCATCGACGGTGACGGCCGTGCCGCCATGCAGTACCCGCTGAATCCGAACGGCTCGCCCGGCGGCATCACCGGTCTGACCAGCGACGATGGTCGCGCCACCATCCTGATGCCGCACCCGGAACGCACCCTGCGCAGCATCAACCTGAGCTGGAGCCCGCGCGATTGGCCGGAAGTCTCGCCGTGGCTGCGCTTGTTCCGCAACGCGCGCACCTGGGTGGGGTGAAACGGGACGCCGATAACGGGAATTGCTAACCTGCGACCCATCTCCGCAACCACTTCCACGCCGCCGAACCCGTGAGCCCATCCGACTCGTTGCCCGTGGTCCTGCTGCCGGTCGGCGTTGACGACGATGCACTCGACGCCTGCCTCGGCGCGCTGGAAGCCGGCACGCCCGCCGGAACGCGCATCTGGCTGGCCGACAACGCGCAAAGCGGCCCGCGCGGCATCGCCATCGTCGAACGCTGGCTGCAACGCACTCGCCTGCGCGCCGACTACACCCGCCGCCAGCAGCCCATCGGCGAAGTCGCGCATCTCGACGAAATGCTGCGCGCCTGCGCCGGCCTCGACGTGGCGGTATTGGCGGCCGATGCGCAACCGTTGCCGGGCTGGTTGCGCGAGTTGTCCGCCTGTCTGGCACGCGATGCCTCCATCGCCACCGCCACGCCATGGTGCAATGCCGGCGAAGCGGCGGCGTGGCCACAACTGGGCGAAATATCGCCGCCGCCCGCCGATTTCGAGTTGACCGCGCGCGCCTGCGCGGCGCTGCCGCCCCTGCACCCGGAATTGCCTTCCGCCATCGGCCACGCGGTCGCATTGCGCGCCAGCGCGCGCGCGAAAGCCGGTGGCCTCGACACGCAAAGCTATGCCTCGTGGTATGCCGCGCTGATCGACCTGTCGTTGCGTTTCGCCGGCCTGGGCTGGCGCAACGCGCTGTGCGAAACCGCCTTCGTCGCGCGCGGTGGCGAAGGCGGCCCGCAAGACGGCGACATGGATGCGATCAACGCGCGCTGGCCGGCATGGAACGCACGCCTGGCCGAATTCCTGATGCGCGACCCACTGCGAGATGCCCGCGAACGCCTGTCCGCGCTGCACGCCGAAGTCGGCCCGCCGGAGCCGCAACGTGAACTGTTCTGACGCCGCCGACATCGCCGTGGTCGTGGTCAGCCATGAAAGCGCCGCGACCATCGACGAATGCCTCACGCGCCTGCGCGCCGCACGCGGCGTGGCCGAAATCCGCGTCATCGACAACGATTCTCAGGACGGCACGCTGGACATCGTGCAACGCCACGCGGCAATGGATGCGCGACTGCGTTTCGTCGGCAACCCCGACAACCCCGGCTTCGCCGTCGCCTGCAACCAGGGCGCGGCGGCATCGCACGCGCCATGGCTGGCCTTCGTCAATCCCGACCTGATGGTCGAAGCCGACACGTTGGCGCGCCTGCGCGCACATGCCGGGCACCGCGCCGCGATCCTGCTCGGCGTCGATCTGGTTGATGAAGCCGGCATCCACGACGAAGCCGCGCGCCGGCGCGATCCTGACTTCGTGGGCATGCTCGTCGGCATGCTGAAATCGCCGGCGGCGGCCCGGCTCGCCGTGCCGGCGGACGCCGCACGGACCGTGCAAACGGTCGATGCGGTTTCCGGCGCATTGATGTTGCTGCCACGCACCTTGTTCGCCGTGCTCGGTGGCTTCGACGAAGGCTATCGCCTGCATGCCGAAGACCTGGACCTGTGCCGCCGCGCGCGCCTCGCCGGTGCGACCGTCGCCATCGCCAACGACGTCTGCGTGCTGCACGTGCGCGGCGTGTCCTCGCGCTCCAAACCGGTGTTCGTCGAATGGCACAAGCACCGCGGCCTGTGGCGCTATCACCGCAAGTTCGACGCGGCAAAACATGGATGGTTGGCGAACGCCGGCGTTTTCGCGATGATCTGGCTGCGTTTCCCGCTCGCGGCACTGCGCGCGGCAACGCGCGGTTGACGCTTCCACCAAGCCTTCGAAGGATGGCCATGATCCGCAACATCATCCGCATGGGCGAACCGCTGCTGCTGCGCATCGCCGACCCGGTCGATCATTTCGGCGGCGAAATCCGCGACCTGGCCGGCGACATGTTCGAAACGATGGATACTGCCGGCGGCGTCGGCCTGGCCGCGCCGCAGATCGCCTTGTCGCAGCGGATCATCGTGTTCGGCTTCGACCGCAGCGAACGCTACCCCGACGCCCCGCCGGTGCCGCGCACCGCGCTGGTCAACCCGGTGATCGAGCCGCTGTCCGACGAAATCGAAGACGGCTGGGAGGGTTGTCTCTCGATCCCCGGCCTGCGCGCGATGATCCCGCGCTGGAAGCACATCCGCTACCGCGGCTTCGACCTCCACGGCAAACCCGTCGAACGCGAAGCCGAAGGCTTCCACGCCCGCGTGGTGCAACACGAAGTCGATCACCTCGACGGCATCCTGTATCCGTCGCGCATCGTCGATTTCAGCCAGTTCGGTTTTACCGACGTGCTGTTCCCGGAGATCGGCACGGGGCGTTGACGCGGTTGTTCCTCACACACCCAAACGGTCGCGCAGGTCATACCACCACGCGCCCAGCGCGGTCAGCGGGATGCGCAGCAGCTTGCCGCCGGGGAAGGGGTAGTGCGGCAGTTCGGCGAAGGCGTCGAAGCGTTCGGCCTGGCCGCGCAGGGCTTCGCTCAGCACGCGGCCGATCAGGTGGGTGAAGGTCACGCCGTGGCCGGAGCAGCCTTGCGAGTAGTAGATGTTGTCCGCCAGCCGGCCCACTTGCGGCAGACGCGACAAGGTGAGCAGGAAGTTGCCGGTCCAGGCGTAGTCGATCTTCACCCCGCGCAATTGCGGGAAGGTCTTTTCAAGGTTCGGGCGCACCAGCGTTTCGACGCGCGCCGGGTCGCGTGCGCCGTAGATCACGCCGCCGCCGAAGATCAGGCGCTTGTCGGCGCTGAGCCGGTAGTAGTCGAGCAGGAAGTTGTTGTCTTCCACGCAATGGTCGGTGGGCAGGATTTCGCGCCAGCGTTCGCCCAGCGGTTCGGTGGCGACCACCTGCGTGCCGCAGGGCATCGACTTGGCGCTGAGTTGCGGTTCCAGGTCGCCGATGTAGGCATTGCAGGCGACGATGGCGAAGCGCGCCTTCACCTGGCCTTGCGCGGTATGCACCACCGGGCGCTCGCCACGGTCGATGCGGACGACACGCGAATCCTCGAAGATCTTGCCGCCCAGGCTTTCCAGCGCGGCGGCTTCGCCCAGCGCCAGATTGAGCGGATGGATGTGGCCGCCGCTGCGGTCGATCAGGATGGCTTCATACGCATCGGTGCCGATGTGTTCGCGCACGCCGTTGCGGTCGAGCAGGCTGAGCTGGTCGTTGCCGTACTGCTCCCACAGCTTCTTGTGGTGTTCCAGTTCATGCACCTTCTTCGCGGTCTTGGCCGCGTAGATGCCGCCGTTCTTCAAGTCGCACGGGATGTCGTAACGCTGCACGCGTGCACGGATGATCGCCGCGCCCTCGAACGCCATCGCGCCCAGCTTGCGCGCTGCCTCCTTGCCGTGCCGCGCCTCGATCACGTCGATGTCGCGCGAATAGCTGTGCACCAGTTGCCCGCCGTTGCGGCCCGACGCGCCCCAGCCGACTTGCGCCGCTTCCAGCACCGCCACGCTGAAACCGGCCTCGGCCAGGAACAAGCCCGCCGACAATCCGGTATAGCCGGCGCCGACGATGCACACGTCGGCTTCGATGACGCCTTGCAACGGCGGGCGGGCCGGCGCGGGCGTGGCGGAAGCGGCGTAGTAACTCGGGGCGTGCGGCTGGGCGGGCATGGACAACTCGTGACAGGGTTGGAATAAGATGAGGAAGCGCCAAGGTAGCCGCTGGCGCGAGAAAATTACCGATTCACAATGATTTCCGTTGTTACCACCCATGTCGCGTCACCGCGAGGCTTCCCATGACCACACTTCGGCAACAAGTTCACGAAATCGCCGACCAGTTGCCGCCCGAGGCGACGTGGGAGGACGTGCGCCAATTGATCGACGAGCGCGCCGAGCCTCAGAAGCTGGAAGCTCTACGCAATGCCATCCGTCAAGGCGCGGCTTCGCTGGATGCGGGGCGCTCGCAGCGTTTCGAGAGCGTCCAGGCTTTGGCCGAGCATATGCGGAAATTGGCACGAGAGCAGATTGAAGCTGCGCAAGATCGCTGATGCCGGAGGGCATATGGTTTGGCAGGCGGAATGGTCGGACGATGCCAATCAGGATTTTCTCGGAATCATCCAGTGGACGAATCAACGTTTTGGCAGCCAACAGGCGGAGATTTACGCTGACGCTTTGGCGGCGGCAGTTGATGCGCTTGCTGATGACCCGCGCCAACTCGGCGTGCGCAGGATCGAAGTCGATGGCCGGGAGTTCTTCCGTTTCCATGTCGCCCATCATGGCCGCAAAGGCCGCCATTTCATGGTTTTCCGCGTGCGTGATGAACCCGAACGCATCCTCGAAATCGTGCGCATCCTGCACGATTCGATGGATTTGGTTCGTCACTTGTAACGTGCGAAGTCAGCTCCTGCGCAGCAGGGAAGCGGGTTCGATCGATAGCGCATTGGCAATGCGCTCGATGTTGTAGATGGTCACATTCTTCTCGCCGCGTTCCAGCATCCCGACATAGGTGCGATGCACGCCGGCTTTCTCGGCCAATTGCTCCTGCGACAGCCCAAGCGCCTGCCGCCGCGTGCGCACGTGCGCCGCGAAAACCTCGACCAGCGGACATTCCTGGGGCTTGACGGCCATGCCCCCAATGTCGGTCGTTGCATACTTTGATTCGACATACTACGATTAGCATATATCGACTGTTGGGGGTGGATATGTCGTTGGGGGAAGTGCGCGAGCTTTTCGATAGAGCTGAAGCCGAGAACGATTTTTCGCGAAAGGCATCCTTGTTCGGCGAGGCGCTGGACGTGGCTGATGACCATTTGGCCGAACAGTCCGGTGGAAACGATGAGCTGGTGATCGGGAATTTGCGCAAAACACATGTGCGCAAGCTACTTGCTCAGCTTGGAGAGGTTCGCGAGGTGGACATGCTGGTGTGGCTGGACTACATCAAATTGCTGGTTCTGCGCTGCGAAGCGGAAGTGAATGCGGTGCTGGCCGACGAGGTTGCCCTCAAGGAATCGTATTGGAAGTTCAAGGATATGCACCGCGATGAACTCATCATGCTGGTGCAGCGTGCCAAGTGAATAACCGAATTGGAGAAAGCAGATGCGTATTCTGGTCTTGATGCTTGCAGCCTTGCTCCTGTTGGGAGGGTGCGCTGCGCTGCAATGGTCACGTCCTGGTGCAACCGAAACCGAGTTCCATCAGGATAGATTTGCTTGTGAAAAAGATGCGCTCGCCATGTATCCAGTTCCGCAAGCTGCACCCGTGCAGAACTCAGGTTACAACACGCAATGCACGGGCTATGGGAATCAAATGAACTGCACTTCGCGTCCGGTGGCTGGTGGCTACTCGGCACAAGCAGCATTGTCGCAAGCACAGCTCAATGCGCAAACGCAGCGAAACATTGCAATGGAGACGTGCATGCGCACCAAGGGATGGCGTCGAGGGTAGGACTGATATAAAAAACGGACCGCTTTCGCGGCCCGTCTGGTATTGCGCGGGTTACTTCAACGCCTTGAACCGCAGCCGATGCGGGCCGGCGTCGTCGCCCATGCGGCGTTTCTTGTCGGCTTCGTATTCGCGGTAGTTGCCCTGGAAGAATTCGACGTGGCTGTCGCCCTCGAAGGCGAGGATGTGGGTGGCGATGCGGTCGAGGAACCAGCGGTCATGCGAAATCACGAAGGCGTTGCCGGGGAATTCCAGCAGCGCGTCTTCCAGCGCGCGCAGGGTTTCGATGTCGAGGTCGTTGGACGGTTCGTCGAGCAGCAGCACGTTGCCGCCTTGCAGCAGCGTTTTCGCCATGTGCAGGCGGCCGCGTTCGCCGCCGGACAGGCTGCCGACGATCTTCTGCTGGTCCTGGCCCTTGAAGTTGAAGCGACCGATGTAGGCGCGCGACTGGATCTCGACGCCATTGATGTTGAGGATGTCCAGGCCGCCGCTGACTTCCTGGAACACGCTGTGGTTGCCTTCCAGCTTGTCGCGGCTCTGATCGACATAGGCCAGCTTGACGGTCGGGCCGATGTTGATTTCGCCGGAATCCGGCTTTTCCTGCCCGGTGATCATCTTGAACAGCGTCGATTTGCCCGCGCCGTTGGGGCCGATGATGCCGACGATCGCGCCGCCGGGCACCAGGAAGCTCAGGTTGTCGATCAGCAGGCGGTCGCCGAATTTCTTGCTGACGTTCTTGAACTCGATGACGCTGTTGCCGAGGCGTTCGCCCGGCGGGATGAAGATTTCATTGGTCTCGTTGCGCTTCTGGTAATCGACGGACTGCAATTCTTCCAGTCGTGCCAAACGTGCCTTGCCCTTGCTGCGGCCACCCTTGGCGTTTTGCCGCGACCATTCCAGTTCCTTCTGGATGGCTTTCTGGCGCGCCTTTTCCTGGTTTTCTTCCTGCTTCAGGCGCTCGTCCTTCTGTTCGAGCCACTGCGTGTAGTTGCCCTTCCACGGGATGCCGCGGCCGCGGTCGAGTTCAAGAATCCATTCGGCGGCGTTGTCGAGGAAGTAGCGGTCGTGGGTGACGGCGACCACGGTGCCGGTGTAGCGGGCGAGGAACTGTTCCAGCCATTCCACCGATTCGGCGTCGAGGTGGTTGGTCGGTTCGTCCAGCAGCAGCATGTCGGGCTTCTGCAGCAGCAGGCGGCACAGCGCCACGCGGCGCTTCTCGCCGCCGGACAGCTTGCCGATCACCGCCTCCCACGGCGGCAGGCGCAGTGCGTCGGCGGCGACTTCCAACTGGTTTTCCAGCGTGTGCGCGTCGCCGGCGGCGAGGATGGCTTCCAGCCGTTCCTGTTCCTTGGCCAGCGCGTCGAAGTCGGCGCCTTCCTCGGCGTAGGCGGCATAGACTTCCTCCAGGCGCTTCTGCGCCTGCAACACTTCGCCGACGCCTTCCTCGACCGCTTCGCGCACGGTCTTGGCGGGGTCGATCTCCGGTTCCTGCGCCAGGTAGCCCACCTTGATGCCCGGCTGCGGGCGCGCCTCGCCTTCGTAATCCTTGTCAACGCCGGCCATGATCTTCAGCACGGTCGATTTGCCCGCGCCGTTCAGGCCCAGCAGGCCGATCTTGGCGCCGGGGAAGAAGCTCAGCGAAATGTCCTTGATGATCTGCCGCTTGGGTGGAACGGTCTTGGACACGCCGTTCATGGTGTAGATGTATTGCGAGGACATGGGGGAAAGCTCCGTGAGCGCTGCCGCGCCCGTGCCGGCCGGCGCGGACTGGGGCAAGAAGGGGGATGCGGCGATTATACCGGCTGGGGCTGGCTTGCTGGCCGTTGAACGGACGTTGGCGGGCATGGGCTGGAAACGGTTCCTGCAGCCACCGTTCAGATCGTCGGGGAGATAGTGCAACCCGGTTCCAGAGACCACACAGGAGAGGTCGTCATGAACAACTTGCTCAAGATTGGCGCAACTTCGCTGTTGCTGCTCGGTGTTGCTGCCGCGCCGGCCTTTGCCAGTGACCGCGATCACGATCGCGACCGGGATCAACGCGGCCAGCATTACGGATATTCGCGGGACCACCGCAATGATGGCAACCGCAACGACCGCAACCAGGGCCGTCGCGATTACGACACTGCCTACAGCCAGGGCTACCGGTCGGCGCCGGCGCGCGTGGTTTATCGGCAGCCGCAGCGGGTCTATGTGCAACCGCGCCAGGTGTATGTCCGCCAGTCCGCCCCGTG
The DNA here is from genome assembly GCA_047607085.1 of Pseudoxanthomonas sp. Classification (GTDB taxonomy): domain Bacteria; phylum Pseudomonadota; class Gammaproteobacteria; order Xanthomonadales; family Xanthomonadaceae; genus Pseudoxanthomonas_A. Next base: position 19,318 of record JASGDT010000001.1, read on the forward strand.
GCGGCGCGGCGGCTATTACCGCGGCTACAGTTACGCGCCGACCTATGTGGTCAACGATTACGATTACGGCTACTACGGCCTGGACCGCCCGCCGCGCGGCTATGGCTGGCGGCGCAGCGACACCGGTGATTTCCTGCTGGTGGCGCTGGCGACCGGCATCATCGCCGACATCATCCTGAACCACTGAGCCGACGGTCCGGCAGGGATCCGGGAAAGCGCGCCTCATGGCGCGCTTTTTTGTTGCCCGCCATCCATGGCGGCAACCCTCCGGGCCATCGCTGGCATGTGTCAAAAATCGCTCCAGGCGCTTTTTTGTGGGGCGGGCGGGGTGGGGCGTTACAATGGCCGGCCCATCCCACTCTCCCGGAATTCCGATGTTCCCGCGCGACGCCCGCATTGCCGCCTATGACCCAGAACTGGCCCAGGCCATCGCCGCCGAGGCGCAGCGCCAGGAGGACCACGTCGAGCTGATCGCATCGGAAAACTACGCCAGCCCGCACGTGCTGGAAGCGCAAGGCAGCGTGCTGACCAACAAGTACGCCGAAGGCTACCCCGGCAAGCGTTACTACGGCGGTTGCGAATTCGTTGACGTTGCCGAAAAGCTGGCCATCGACCGGGTCAAGCAGTTGTTCGGAGCGGACTACGCCAACGTGCAGCCGCACAGCGGCTCACAGGCCAACCAGGCGGTGTATTTCGCGCTGTTGCAGCCGGGCGACACCATCCTCGGCATGTCGCTGGCGCACGGCGGCCACCTGACCCACGGGGCCAAGGTCAATGCCAGCGGCAAGCTGTTCAACGCCGTGCAGTACGGCGTCAACGACGCCGGCCTGATCGACTACGACGAAGTGGAAAAGCTGGCGCTGGAGCACAAGCCGAAGATGGTCGTCGCCGGCTTCTCCGCGTATTCGCAGGTGATCGACTGGGCGCGCTTCCGCGCCATCGCCGACAAGGTCGGCGCGTACCTGTTCGTGGACATGGCCCACGTCGCCGGCCTGGTCGCGGCCGGCGTGTATCCCAACCCGCTGCCGCATGCGCATGTGGTCACCAGCACCACCCACAAGACCTTGCGTGGTCCGCGCGGCGGCATCATCCTCGCCAAGAATACGGGCGAAGAAATCGAAAAGAAGTTGCAGTCCATCGTCTTCCCCGGCATCCAGGGCGGCCCGCTGATGCACGTCATCGCGGCCAAGGCGGTGGCCTTCAAGGAGGCGCTGGAACCGGCCTTCGCGGAGTACCAGCAGCAGGTGGTGAAGAACGCGCAGGCGATGGCGAAGACGCTGATCGCGCGCGGCTACAAGATCGTTTCCGGCGGCACCCGCAACCACCTGATGCTGGTTGACATGATCGGCAAGGACGTGTCCGGCAAGGACGCGGAAGCCGCGCTGGGCAAGGCGCACATCACCGTCAACAAGAACTCGGTGCCCAACGACCCGCGTTCGCCCTTCGTCACCAGCGGCCTGCGCCTGGGCACGCCGGCGGTCACCACGCGCGGCTACAAGGAGCCGGATTGCGTGGCGCTGGCAAACTGGATCGCCGACGTGCTGGACAACCCCAACGACGGGAATGTCATCGCCGGGGTGCGCGAGAACGTGACCCTGCAGTGCCGGCAGTTCCCGGTTTATGGCTGAGAAACCGGGAATGGGGAATGGTTGAGAGCGACAAGCTTGCGGCCACCCGACTGCTTTTCCCATTCCTCATTCCCCACTCCTCATTCCCGCCCCGCCGATGCACTGCCCCTTCTGCCAGCACACGGACACCAAGGTCATCGACTCGCGCGCGTCGGAAGACGGCGCGACCATTCGCCGCCGCCGCGAATGCGACGCCTGCGGCGAGCGTTTCAGCACGCTGGAAACCATTGAACTGAAACTGCCGGGGATCATCAAGGGCGATGGTCGCCGCGAGCCGTTCGATGCGCGCAAGCTGCGGCTGAGCATGGAGCGCGCCTTGCACAAACGCCCGGTGTCGGAAGAGCAGCTGGAAGCGTCGATCCGCTCGGTCGTCCACCAGGTGCGTATGAGCGGCGAGCGCGAACTGGCATCGCGCAAAATCGGCGATTTCGTGATGGCCGAGATGCGCAAGCTGGACCACGTCGGCTATGTGCGCTTTGCTTCGGTCTATCGCAGCTTCGAGGACGTGGCCGATTTCCGCGAGGAAATCGAGATGCTGGAACGCGACCTGCCCACCGCCAGCGGCCAGTTGCCGCTGCTGGGCGGCGAGGTGGTGTCGATCGACAAGAACCGCAAGCGTTAGGTGATGAGCTCCTTCACCGCCACCGACCACCAGTGGATGACTCGCGCGCTGCGCCTGGCCGAGCGCGGCGCGTTCACCACCAGGCCCAACCCGATGGTGGGCTGCGTGATTGCGCAAGGCATGCAGATCGTCGGCGAAGGCTGGCACGAGCGCGCCGGCGAGCCGCATGCGGAAGTCCATGCGCTGCGCGATGCCGGCGAGCGCGCCAAGGGCGCGACCGCCTACGTCACCCTGGAACCCTGCGGCCTGCATGGGCGCACACCGCCGTGCGTCGATGCGTTGATCGCCGCTGGCGTGGCGCGCGTGGTCGTCGCCAGCGCCGATGCGTCCCAGTGCGAAGGCAATGCGGCCGAACGCCTGCGCGCAGCCGGCATCGCAGTCGAATACGGCCTGCTGCAAGCACAGGCGCGGCAACTCAATGGCGGTTTCTTTTCGCGCATCGAACGCGGCAGGCCGTGGGTGCGGGTGAAACTGGGCGCCAGTCTCGACGGCCGCACCGCGATGGCCAACGGCGATTCCAAATGGATCACCGGCGAGGATTCGCGCCGCGACGTGCATCTGTGGCGCGCGCGCGCCGGCGCGATCCTGACCGGTGCCAACACGGTGCTGGCCGACGATCCTTCGCTGACCGTGCGTTTTGATGATGAGCGGCCCTTCGTCGCGCCGTTGCGCGTGGTGCTGGATCCCGGCCTGGCCACGGTCGCGCGCGGCAAGCTGCGCGGCGGCGATGCGCCCACGCTGTACCTGCATGCGCCGGACGCCAAGCCGCCGCGCGAACTCGCCCTGCAGCACGCGCCGGTGCCGGCTGCTGGCGGCAATCTCGACCTGGGCGCGGTGTTGAAGACCCTGGCCGAACGCGGCGTCAACGAAGTGCAGGTCGAAGCCGGCGCGACCCTGGCCGGCGCCTTCCTGGCCGGCGGCTGGGTGGACGAACTGCTGCTGTACATCGCCCCGGTGCTGCTGGGAGAACGCGCGCGACCGCTGTTCGCGGGGCTGGGCATCGACGAAATGGCACAACGCATGCGCCTGCAACTGGTCGAGTCGCGGCAGATCGGCGCGGACATGCGCCTGCTGTTGCGGCGGGAATGAACCGCCGGCATCGGCGCCGGCGCGGATGCTAGAATTTGCGCCCGTTTTCATCGAAGCGCGTCCCGGAAAACCGCATGTTCACAGGCATCATCGAAGGCGTCGGCAAGTTGCTCGCCGCCGAGCCGCTCGGTGGCGACGTGCGCTTCACTTTCGGCGTCGGCAGCCTGCCGTTCGACGACGTTCGCCTGGGCGAAAGCATCGCCGTCAACGGCGTGTGCCTGACCGTGGTCGAATTCGACGCGGCCAGCTTCAAGGCTGATGCCTCCAACGAAACCTTGTCGCTGACCACGCTGGGCGCATTGCCGATGGGCGCGGCCTTGAACCTGGAGCGCGCGATGCGGCCCAGCGACCGCTTGGGCGGCCATCTGGTCAGCGGCCACGTCGATGGCGTGGGCCGCGTGCTGTCGATCGCCGAAGATGCGCGCGCGCAACGCTGGCGTTTCGCCGCGCCGGCCGCGTTGCGCAAATACATTGCGAAGAAAGGCTCGATCTGCGTCGATGGCGTCAGCCTGACCGTCAACGAAGCCGACAGCGAAGGCTTCGAGGTCGCACTGATTCCGCACACCGTCATGCACACGCGCTTTGCCGAAACGGAAATCGGAGATGCGGTGAACCTGGAAATCGATCTGCTGGCGCGGTACGTGGAACGCCTGCTTGGACAGGGAAAATGCACGGAGAGCGCCGCATGAACTTCGCCCCCATCCCCGAATTGCTCGACGAAATCCGCGCCGGGCGCATGGTCGTCATCGTCGATGACGAAGACCGCGAGAACGAAGGCGACCTGGTCATGGCCGCCGAACTGGTCAAGGCCGGCGACATCAACTTCATGGTCACGCACGGGCGCGGGCTGGTGTGCCTGTCGATGTCGGCGGCGCGCTGCGCGCAACTCGGCCTCGCGCCGATGGTGCAGGCCAACACCGCGCAGTTCCATACCAATTTCACCGTCAGCATCGAGGCGGCAGAAGGCGTGAGCACCGGCATTTCCGCCGCCGACCGCGCCCACACCATCCGCACCGCGGTGAAGCCGAACGCCAAACCGAGCGACCTCAGCCGGCCCGGCCATGTCTTCCCGCTGATCGCGCAGCCCGGCGGTGTGCTGACCCGCGCCGGCCATACCGAAGCGACGGCGGACCTGGCGGAACTGGCCGGTCTGGAGCCGGCCGGCGTGCTGGTTGAAGTGCTGAACGAAGACGGCAGCATGGCGCGGCGTCCGCAACTGGAGGTGTTCGCGCGCGCGCATGGCCTGAAGATGGGTTCGATTGCCGACCTCATCGCCTGGCGCCTGCATACCGAACATACCGTCGAACGTGTCGATGAGCGCGAGATCGCAACCGAATTCGGCCCGTTCAGGCTGGTGACCTACCGCGACCGCATCGCCCACGAACTGCATTTCGCGCTGGTGCGCGGCACGCCGGACGCGGCAATGCCGACGCTGGTGCGCGTGCAGGTGGAAAACCCGCTGGCCGACTTGCTGCACTGGCGGCGCGATGATTTCGGCGTGGCCGCGACCGACGCGCTGCGCGCGATCGCCGCCGAAGGGCAGGGCGTGTTCGTGGTCTTGTCCGAACCGCGCGACAGCGACGCCCTGCTGGCGCGGCTGCGCGCCGAACCGGTGGCGCGGACGGGCGTGAGCGGTTCGGACAAGCCGATCCGCAGCAAGGACGTCGGCCAATGGCGGCGCAACGGCGCCGGCGGGCAGATCCTGGCCGATCTGGGCCTGGGCAAGCTGCGCGTGCTGGGCACGCCGCGCCGGCAGGTGGGCTTGGCGGGCTTCGGGCTGGAAGTGGTCGAGTACCTTTCGCCGTGATTGCCGGCTCTCGATCCCCGGCCTGTTAAACTGCGCGCCCCAAGGAACCCCGCCCCATGCCCCATTACGAAGGCGACATGCGCGTCCCCGCTGGCGCACGCTTCGCGATCATCGCCAGCCGCTGGAATGCGCGCATCGTTGACGCGCTGGTGGCCGGCGCGCGCGCCAGCCTGGCCGGCAACGGCGTGAATGAGGACGCCATCGACGTGGTGCGCGTACCCGGTGCATGGGAAATTCCCGCCGCCGCCAACCGCATCGCCGGCAATGGCAACCACGCCGCGATCATAGCGCTGGGCTGCGTGGTGCGCGGCGACACCCGCCATTACGAACACGTGGCCGACCTGTGCGCGGAGGGCCTGATGAGCGTGCAATTGAATTGCGGCGTGCCGGTGCTCAACGGCGTGCTGGCCGTGGAGGACGTGGCCGACGCCGAGAAGCGCGCCGGCGGCAGCCACGGCAACAAGGGCGAGGAAGCGGCGTTGGCCGCGATCGAGATGGCCAACCTGCTGGAGCAACTGCCTTGAACCATCCCCGCTCCCACAAGGATGTGCGCCGCGACGGCGTCGATCCCGTGCTGCGCGCGCGCGCGCGACGTCGCGCCCTGCAAGCCGTGTATGCGTGGCAGTTGTCCGGCGGCAACGTGCAGCAGATCATCGCCCAGTTCGCCCACGAACAGGCGCACGAAATCGCCGATCTTGAATACTTCGAAGACTTGGTGCACGGCGTGATGCAGCACACCGCGCAACTGGACGAAGCGCTGGTCCCCTACCTGGATCGCAGCGTCGAGGAAATCGATCCGGTCGAGCGCGCCGTGCTGCGCATCGCCGCCTACGAACTGCTGCACCGCCTCGACGTGCCGTATCGCGTGGTCATCAACGAAGCCATCGAAACCGCCAAGCGTTTCGGCGCCGAACACGGACACACCTACGTCAACGGCGTGCTGGACCGCGCGGCGTTGCAGTGGCGAGGAGTGGAAGCGGGAGCTGCCGGCTCGCGCGGGAAATGACCCTGTTTCCTCATTTGTTGAATGACGAACGGCAAATGACCACCGGCGAATTCGACTTGATAGCCCGCATCCGCGCCCGCGTGGTCGAGCGCGGCGATGTGGCCCTGGGCATCGGCGACGATGCCGCGCTGCTGGACGTGCCGCACGGCAGGCAACTGGTCGTCACCGCCGACACCCTCAACGCCGGCGTGCATTTTCCGGAAGCGACGAAACCCGAAGACATCGGTTGGAAATCGCTGGCGGTCAATCTTTCCGACCTGGCCGCGATGGGCGCGCAACCTGTCTGGTGCACCTTGTCGCTGTCGCTGCCGGAATCCAGTCCGAAGTGGCTGGATGGCTTCATCGACGGTTTCGCCCAACTGGCCGCGCAGCACGGCGTGGCCCTGGTGGGCGGCGACACCACGCGCGGGCCGCTGTCGATCGCGGTGACCGCGATGGGCCTGGTCGAACGCGGCCGCGCCCTGCGCCGCGACGGCGCAAAACCCGGCGACGACATCTGGGTCACCGGCACCCTGGGCGACGCGGCGGCGGCCTTGCAGTCGATGTTCGCCGGCGCGGTGGTCGAACGCGCCCTGCGCCTGCGGCTGGACCGGCCCACGCCACGGATTGAGGCTGGTTCGCGCCTGGCGGGCCTGGCCAGCGCCTGCATCGACGTATCCGACGGCCTGCTGGCTGACCTGGGCCATGTGTGCGAACGCAGCGGCGCTGGCGCGGAAATCGACATCGCATCGCTGCCGGCATCGCCGGCCTTGCGGCGCTTCAAGCCGGCGGTGCGCTGGCCGTGGCAGGCCGGCGGCGGCGACGATTACGAGTTGTGCTTCACCGCCGCGCCGCAGTTGCGCGAGTCCGTGCGGCAAGCGCTGGACGCCGCCGCAACGCCGGGCACGCGCATCGGCCGCATCATTGCCGGCAGCGGCGTCAATGCATTCGATGGGGAAGGCAAGCCGTGGCCGCCGCCGCGCACGGGTTACCGGCATTTTTCGCAGGAACAATGCGCGTCGCAGTGATCTTCGTCGCACCCCTGCAATCTTCGCGAAAGACATCGCGACTCGCGTCGCTCCTCAAGGGCGATCCTGCAAAGGGAAGCCCTCATGCGTCATCGGCGCGGAAGGCATCCTTCATCCATTCGATCGTCGGTGCGTCCGCATCGCCGCCGGCTTCCACCACGTCGAAGCGGCAGGGCGCGTTGGCGTATTGCCGGTGGCCGAGCAGGAATAACTGGGCGGCGCGGATGATCTTCCGTCGTTTGGAAAGATCCACCGAGGCGAAGCCGCCGCCGAAACCCTGCGATCGGCGATAGCGCACTTCGACGAACACCAGGGTGCCGCCGTCCTGCATGACCAGGTCGAGTTCGCCGCTGCGGTAATTCGCATTGGTGGCGACTTGCCGCAAGCCGGCGGCCAGCAAATGGCGCAACGCGGCCGCTTCGGCCACGTCGCCGCGCGCGCGTTTGGCGGTTCTGTGCGGGAAATCAGCCGCCATCGCGCAGTGGCACGGCCTGGCCGCCGCTGAACACCGACCACGCCGGCGTGCGCAGCACGTTGCCGAAGCCGTCCAGCTTCAGCGTGCCGGTGGCGCCGCGCAGTTCGGTGTTCGGCGCCAGCACCAGTTTTTCCAGGTAGGCGCTCAACTGCCAGGCGTCGTGGCCGAAGGCGAACAGCCGCGCGGCCGGGCCGCGCGCGGCCGGATTGGCGGCGGCGACGGCGCTGGCCGCCGGCAGGCCGCTCAAGCCCCGCGAGGTCCACACCTCGGTCGGGAACACGATGCCGTCCAGCGCCGCGTCTTCTTCCGGCTTGCCGGTGCCCGAGGCCAGTTGCGAGGTGCCGACGCGGGTCTTGCCGCCCAGTCCGGCCAGCGCCAGTTGCGGGACCAGCCGGCGCGCAGTACCGCCGCGCACGGCCAGGAAGGTCGCGTCGATGCCCTGTTGCGCCAGCGCCGACAGCGCGGCGGACTGGCTGCCGGGGTTTTCGCCCACGCTGAGAGTTTGAACGATCTCGCCGCCGCGCTGTTGGAAGCGGTCGCGGAAAGCCTTGGCCGCGCGGATGCCGTTGTCGTCGTTGCCCGCAATCACCAGCACCTTGCGTTTTTCCAGCCCGTACAGGTATTCGGCGGCGATCTGGCCGTCGTCTTCCGGGGCCAGCGAGAAACCGGCATTGCCGGGTGGCGGCGGCGTCGTGCCCCGGTTCAGCGCCAGCAGCGGCACCGGCAGTTCGGTTTGCGAAAATACCGCGCCCACTTCATCGCGGCCCAGCGGGCCGACCACGAAATCCGCCCCCGCCGCCACGGCCTGCATGTAAGCCGCGACCGCGCCGCCGGGGCCGGCGGTGTCGATGAACCGGATTTCCGGGCGACGCCGGCCTTCGCCGTAATAACCGGCCAGCAGGCCTTCGCGCACCGGCGCGGCGGCGGTAGCCAGTTGCCCGGACAGCGGCAGCAGCACCGCCAGCTTCACCGGCGGGCGATAGCCATCGCCATCGGCGGCGGGGCGGTTGTTCAGGCCGAAACGCCATTGCGCGGCGCTGTCGAACGGGCGCGGCAGCGGCAGGCCGCGGCTTTGCAGCAGCCGGCCCGCGTGCGGATACAGCGGATCGCCGGCCGGCAGCGCGGCGGCTTCGCGGGCCAGGGTGGCGTTGTCCAGGCTGGACAGCAGGCGCTCGATTTCGCGCGCATTGTCGGCGCGGGCCTGTCCGGTCAGCGTGGCGCCGTTGCGCGCCAGCGCGGCGGCCTGCCCGACGATGGCATTGGTTTGCACCTTGCCCACGCCGTGATCGACCTGGGTGGTCGCGCAGCCGGCGGACAGCAATGCCAGCAATGCCGAGGCGAACAAGGCGCGGAGCGGTTTCCTTGCGGACGGGATTTCCATGTCGAACAGCGACCATGCAGGGGAACGGGCTACGATTCTAACCCTCGCCGCCGATCTGCCGCCGATGCCTGCCACTCCCGCCGGAACCCTGTTCATCGTCGCCACGCCGATCGGCAACCTGGCCGACCTGTCGCCGCGCGCGCTGGAAACCCTGCGCAACGCCAGCGCCGTCTGCGCCGAGGACACCCGCCACACGCGGCAATTGCTGGCCCACTACGGCATCGAGCGGCCGCTGCTGGCCCTGCACGAACACAACGAGGACGACATGGCCGCGCGTCTGGTCGCACGTCTGCAGGCCGGCGAAACGCTGGCGCTGGTGTCCGACGCCGGCACGCCGCTGGTCAGCGACCCCGGCTTCCGCGTGGTTCGCGCCGCGCGCATGGCCGGCATCAAGGTCTCGCCGATTCCCGGCCCCAGCGCGTTGATCGCCGCCTTGAGCGTGGCCGGCGTGCCCAGCGACCGTTTCGCTTTCGAAGGCTTCCTGCCGGCCAAGCCCACCGCCCGGCGCGAACGCCTGCGCGCGCTGGCCGGCGAAACCCGTACCCTGGTGTTCTACGAATCGTCGCACCGCATCGTCGAAGCGCTGGCCGACCTGCGCGCCGCCTTCGGCGACGAGCGCCCGGCGGCGATCGCACGCGAGCTGACCAAGCTGTTCGAGACCGTGCTGGACGGCACGCTGGCGGAACTGCACGCACGAGTCGAGGCTGACGAGAACCAGCGCAAGGGTGAATTCGTGGTGATGGTGCAGGGCGCCGGCGACGACGAGGCGGCGAAGATCGCCGAAGGCCGCCGCGTGCACGCGCTGCTGAAGGAACACCTGCCGCCTTCCACCGCGGCGAAGCTGGCGGCGGAGATTTCCGGCGCGCCGCGCAAGGCGTTGTATGGCCAGTGACTTCCGGCGGTGACCACGCTCTAACTGCGCTCGCCGAACGCCACGCTGCCCAGGATCAGCAGCGCCGCCACCGCCATCGCCGGGGTCAGCGCCTCGCCGAGCAGCAGCCAACCCCAGGCCACGCCGAATACCGGTACCAGATAGGTCACGGTCGAGGTGCGGCCGGCGCCGACCCGCGCGACCAGGCGGTAGAACAGCACGTAGGCCAGGCCGGTGCAGAGCACGCCGAGCGCGGCCACCGCGAGCCACGACTTCGCCGCGACCGCTTGTTGCGGCCAGTCGGCCACGGCCAGCGGCAGCACCAGCACTGCCGAGGCAAGCAGGCTGGCCGAGGCCAGCGCCGCCGGCGGCAGTCCAGACAGGTGTCGGCGCACCAGGTGCAGGCCGATGCCGTACAGCAGCGATGCCGCCACGCCGGCGGCGACCGCCATGCCGACGTGTCCGCCGCCGGCGGTGCGGCCGCTGGCCAGCACGACCACGCCGAGCAGGCCGGTCGCGATCGCGATGCCGCGGCGGCGGCCGATGTGCTCGCCGAAGAACGCGAATCCGACCAGCGCGGTGAACAGCACCACCATCGCGTTGGAAATGGCGCTGACCCCGGCCGGGGCCGAATGCGCGGCCCAGCCGAACAGCAGGAACGGGATCGCCGAATTGACCGCGCCGATCAGCGCCAGCTTCGGCCACAGCCGCGGCGGGAACAGCGCGCGGCTGCGCCACAGCGCCGGCAGCAGCACCAGCGCGCCGAGGGCCAGCCGCACCTCGACCATCACTGCTGCCGGCACCTGCGACGCCGCCACGCGCATGAACAGGAACGAGGCGCCCCAGATTGCGCCCAGCAACAGCAGGTCCGGCGGCGGCAGCGCGATGCTGCGCGGATTCGACAGCGTCGTCGTGTTCATGTTCTTCTCCGTTGGGTTCATGCCGCGACCGCGGCCAGGTAGCGGTCGAACGAGGCGTCCACCGTCGCCCGCGCGCCGCCGATGATGTTGCGGCCCCAGGTGTAGCCATAGACGTCGTCGAAGTCGTACGGCGCCAATACCCCGCGCATGCGCCGCACCAGCGCCGGCCGCATCGGGATCTCGTTCGGATAGCTGTACATGAAAGTCACGTGGCGTCGGTCGAATACCACCTGCAGCGAATCGCCGGGCAGCAGCGCGCCGCCGCCGTGCGCGCCCTCGCGCCAGTGCAGCGCGGCGCTGCCGTCGAAGTGGCCGGCGCAATGCAGCAGGGTCAGCGAGTCCGACAGCCGGTTGCGCTCGCCGGACCAGAACTCGATCCGCGGCGACTTGCGCCGCACCCATTCGCGGTCGGCCGCGTGCAGCAGGATCGGCACGCCGCCCAGCGCCTCGCTCCATTCGAGCATCGACGAATAGAAATGCGGGTGCGAAATCGCGATCGCCTGCACGCCGCCGCGCGACTTCAGCTCGGCCACGGCCGCGTCGGTGACCAGGGACAGGCATTCCCACAGCAGGTTGCCGTCGGCGGTCGGCACGAAGACCGCGCGCTGCGGAATCGCGAAGTTCGGCGCGATGCCGAGGCCGAGCACGCCGTCGTCGTCGCCGATGCGCAGCGCATGGCTTGCGGCGAGTTGATCGTGGGTGGTCCAGCGCTGGCCGTTCCAGCCCACGTACTGGCGCTCGTCGGTGCAGACCGCGCATTCGGCGGGCGGGACGGCGGATTCGGCGTACTGGGTGCCGCAGGTTTCGCAGATGAAGCGGGGCATGGCGGACTCCGATGGTTGACGCGGCCCCATGTTGGGCGAAATATGGACTCCCAATGAGTCCAGTTTCAGGAAAAGACAGGGAGCCAGTTTTCGCCGTACCGCTCGATCTGCCGCGGCACGGCGAAGGCCCGCTCGTGGCCGCCCTGCACCGGCAGTTGCGCACGGCGATCATCGACGGCCGGCTGGCGGCGGGCAGCGCGCTGCCTTCGTCGCGGCGTGCAGCCGAGGCGCTGGGCGTCGCCCGCAAGACCGTGGTCGCGGCCTACGACCTGCTGGTTGCCGAGGGCTACGTGCTGCCGCGGCGCGGCGCCAAGTCGCGGGTCGCCGACGTCGCCGCGCGCCATGCGGCGAAGGCGGGGCCGGCCGATGCGCGCTCGCGCAGCGAATTGATCGCGCCGGCTTGGCGGGCGCCGCCGCCGCGGCATGCGCAGGGCGGGCCGCTGCCCGAACGCAGTTTCCGCACCGGCGTGCCGGAACACCGCTTCTTTCCGCACGACGCATGGCGGCGGCTGTCGGCGCGCGCGTGGCGGCAGTGGTCGAAGCGGTCGTTCGGCTACCCGCCGGTCGAAGGCGTGCCGGCGCTGCGCGAGGCGATCGCCCGGCACGTCGCGTTCTCGCGCGCGGTCGCGTGCAGCGGCGACGAAGTGGTGGTGACCTCGGGCGCGCAACACGCCTTCGACCTGCTGGCGCGGCTGCTGGTCGTGCCGGGGCGCACGCGCGTCGCGGTCGAATCGCCAGGGTATCCGACGCTGCGCCAGGCCTTCGCCGCCGCCGGCGCGCAGATCGTGCCGGTGCCGGTCGACGACGATGGCCTGCGCGTCGACCTGTTGCCGGAGGACGTGCGGGTGGTCTGCGTGACGCCGTCGCACCAGTCGCCGAGCGGCGTGGCGCTGTCGCTGCCGCGGCGCGCGGCCCTGCTCGCGCACGCGCGCGAACACGACGCGGTGATCGTCGAGGACGACTACGACGGCGAATTCCGCTACGGCGGCCGCCCGCTCGACGCGCTGCAGACGCTGGACCGCGATGCGCGCGTGTTCTACGTCGGCACGTTCTCGAAGAGCCTGTTCCCGGCGATCGACACCGGTTTCGTCGTCGCGCCGGCATGGGCGCGCGAGGTCTTGCTGGCGGTCAAGCGGATGGGCGATTCCCACGCGCCCGGCCCGCTGCAGGAAACGCTGGCCGCGTTCATCCGCGAAGGCCATCTCGCCGGGCACGTGCGCCGGATGACGCCGATCTACGCGCAGCGGCGCGGAGCCTTGCTCGAGGCGCTCGCCGGCGGATTGCGGCGTTGGTTCGAACCGATCCCGTCGCAGGCCGGCCTGCACCTGTCCGCGCGCGTCGCCGCCGGGACGGACATGCGCACGCTGGTCGAAGCGCTGCGCCGGCATGCGCCCGGCGCGCAGACGATGGCCGAATACGCGCTGCAGCCGGACGCGCCGGCGGCAGTGGTGTTCGGCTACGCGGTGATCGACGCGGAGGAGATCGCCGCGTCGCTGCGGCGGCTGGCGTGGGCGCTTTCGCGCTGATCATGCGAAGCCGCGCCCTGTGAGAGAATGGGCGCGGCGGAGCCGGCCAGACAGTCGCGTCATCCTTCGGGATGCCGAGGAAAGTCCGGGCTCCACAGGGCACGGTGCCAGGTAACCCCTGGGCGGCGCGAGCCGACGGAAAGTGCAACAGAAAGATACCGCCGATGGCCCGGCGCTCTTCGGAGTGTTGGGATCAGGCAAGGGTGAAATGGTGCGGCAAGAGCGCACCGCGAGTCCGGCAACGGACCGGCACGGCAAACCCCACCGGGAGCAAGGCCAAATAGGGTGACGATGACGCGGCCCGCGGAGTCACCGGGTAGGCTGCTTGAGCGCATCGGCGACGGTGCGCCCAGAAGAATGACTGTCCACGACAGAACCCGGCTTATCGGCCGGCTCCGCCGCTTCACCTCGCGACATGGGGTGAAGCCCCAAAGTTTGCTGCGCGAACTTTGCTCCATATACGGGGAACGGAAGTTCCAGACCTCAGCGCGCTTGATGGTCGGCATATGCCGGCTCCGGACACAAGCGCAGCCCCCGGCGGGGATGCTTCTCGGCTCGGGCAGACTCCTGTCTTCACTCGCCGCCGCAGGCCATCCCTGGCCTGCTTTCCGCATCCCCACCGGGGGCTGCGCATCGGCAATTCATTCCCGCCGCCTTCGATGTAGGTCGGGGCTACGCCCCCGACGCCTGCACCGGCAAGCCAACAGCACGTCGGGGACGTAGCCCGACCTACCGAAGCAACAAATCCTTCGTTACGGATAGCCGTGCCCTGCCGCCGGGGGTCGCGAGAAGCGCAACAGGGATGTTGCGCGCGCGAGTCGGGGCAGGATTGCCCCGACCGAGCGAAAAGCGGCCCCCGG
>JASGDT010000002.1:0-107474 GCA_047607085.1 Pseudoxanthomonas sp.
GCCGGGGTGGCCGTCGATCGAAACCGGGGTGCCGTTGGGCGCCATCTGCGGGTAGCCGTCGGCGTAGCCGAAGGCGACCACGCCCACGCGGGTAGGCCGTTCGGCGACGAAGCGCGCGCCGTAGCCGACAGGTTCGCCGGCCGCCAGGTCGCGCACGGCGATGATCTTCGACTCCACGCGCATCACCGGCTTGAGCAAAGAAACGGGGTCGGGTTCACTTACGGGAACGGCAAGTGGATCTGACCCCGTTTTCGGCGGCAGCGGGTTGGCGCCGTACAGCATCAATCCCGGCCGCGCCCAGTCGCCGCGCACCTGCGGCCAGGCCAGCAACGCCGGCGAGTTGCACAGGCTGGTTTCCTCGTCGAAACCGGCGATGGCGTCGGCGAAGATGCGCGCCTGTTCGCCAGTGCGCGCGCTGTCCGGCTCGTCGGCGCGCGCGAAATGGGTCATCAGGGTCAGCGATTCGACCTGCGGCAGCGCCTTCAGCCTCGCGTGCGCCTGGCGGAACTGCGCCGGCGACAAGCCCAGCCGGTGCATGCCGCTGTCCAGCTTCAACCACAGCCGCAGCGGCCGGGGCGAGGCGAAGCGTTCGATCGCTTCAACCTGCCACGGCATGGCGACGACGCTCCACAGGCCGTGTTGCGCGATCAGCGGCAGTTCGCTTTCCTCGAAGAAACCTTCCAGCAACAGGATCGGCTTGCGGATGCCGGAGTCGCGCAGTTCCAGCGCCTCCTCGATGCAGGCCACGGCGAAGGCATCGGCTTCGTTTTCCAGCGCCTTCGCGCAGCGCACCGCGCCGTGGCCGTAGGCGTCGGCCTTGATCACGGCCAGCGCCTTGCCACCGCCGAGCTTTTTCGCCAAACGATAGTTGTGGCGCAGCGCGTCCAGGTCGATGCGGGCGATCGCCGGGCGCATCAGCGCGCTCCGTAGCGGGCAATCGACAGGCCTTCGGTGTCGATGGCCGGCGCGATGCCTTGCATCAGGTCGGTGAGGTAACTGGCCGAGCCGCACGACATGGTCCAGCCCAGCGTGCCGTGGCCGGTGTTGAGCCACAGGTTGCGGAACCTGGTCGCGCCGACCACCGGCGTGCCGTCCGGCGTGGCTGGGCGCAGGCCGGTCCAGAATTCGGCCTGCGGCAGGTCGCCGCCGCGCGGGAACAGGTCGTTCGTCACCATTTCCAGGGTTTCGCGCCGGTTCTGCCGCAGCGACAGGTCGTAGCCAGACACCTCGGCCATGCCGCCGACGCGGATGCGGTTGTCGAAACGGGTGATGGCGACCTTGTGACTTTCATCCAGCACGGTGGAGACCGGCGCGCCGGCTTCGTCGGTCACCGGGATGGTCAGCGAATAACCCTTCAGCGGATACACCGGCAGGTACAGGCCCAGCGGCGCGACCAGCTTCGGCGAATGGCTGCCCAGCGCAACCACGTAGGCGTCGGCGCGCTCGACCTTGCCGCCGATGCGCACGCCGTCGATGCGGTCGCCGGAGAATTCCAGCCGTTCGACGGTCTCGCCGTGGCGGAACTCGACGCCCTGCCGCGCCGCCAGTTCGGCCAGCCGGCGGGTGAACAAGCGGCAATCGCCGGTCTCGTCGCCGGGCGTGCGCAAGGCGCCGACCAGCCTTGCCGGCGCATCCGCCAGCGCCGGCTCGACGCGGGCGATGCCCTGCGCATCGAGCAGTTCGAACGGCACGCCGGCCTCGGCCAGCACTCGCGTGTCCTTGCCGGCCGCATCCAGTTGCTTCTGCTGGCGGAACAACTGCAGCGTGCCCAGCTTGCGGCCTTCGTACTCGATGCCGGTTTCCGCGCGCAGTTCGGCGAAGCAGCGGCCGCTGTACTGCGACATCCGCACCATCCGCGACTTGTTGACCGCATAGCGACCGGCGTCGCAGTTGCGGAACATCATCCACAGGAAACGCCACTGCAACGGATCCAGCGAAGGCTGGATGCGCAACGGCGAATGCCCCTGGAACAGCCACTTGAACGCCTTCCACGGAATCCCCGGCGCGGCCCACGGCGAGGTGTAGCCGAACGACAACTGCCCGGCGTTGCCGTAACTGGTTTCGCTGGCCGGCTGCGGCTGCCGGTCCACCACCGTCACCTCGAACCCGGCGCGCGCCAGATACCAGGCGCTGGTCACGCCGACCACGCCATCACCCAGCACCAGCACATGCTTGCCCGCGCCCTGCCTTGCCGCCATTTGCATCTGAAACCTCTCCAGCCGAGGATTTGCCCAAGATGACCCCCGGGTTACCCCGGCGACATCCAATTTAACGGCAAGCAGCCAGTTTTTTTACCTGAAATGATTTTATTCGACAGGTTAAACTCCCGCCAAGCCCGTCACCTGCCCGCCGCCATGCCCATCCGCCCGCGCGAACTGGACAAGATCGACCGCAAGATCCTGCGCATCCTGCAGGAGGAAGGGCGCATTTCCTTCACCGAACTGGGCGAGCGCGTCGGCCTGTCCACCACACCGTGCACCGAGCGCGTGCGCCGGCTGGAACGCGAAAGCATCATCACCGGCTACCACGCGCGACTGGACCCGCAGCAGTTGAAGGCCGGGCTGCTGGTGTTCGTCGAGATTTCGCTGGCGTACAAGAGCGGCGACATCTTCGAGGAATTCCGCCGCGCCGCGCTGAAGCTGCCCAACGTGCTGGAATGCCACCTGGTTTCCGGCGACTTCGATTATTTGCTGAAAGCCCGCATCAGTGAAATGGCTTCGTACCGAAAACTGCTGGGCAGCACCTTGCTGACCTTGCCGCACGTGCGCGAATCGAAAAGCTACATCGTGATGGAAGAAGCCAAGGAAACCTTGTCGTTGCCAATCCCGGATTGAAAGTGTCCCCGATTGAACGAGAAAACCCCATGACCCTGGAAACCCCCGACTACCGCGCCCTGCTCGCCACCGCCGTCGCGCAAGCGCGGCAAGGACTGGCCGAAGGCGGCATCCCCATAGGCGCGGCGCTGTATCGCAACGACGGCGCGCTGCTGGGCTGCGGCCACAACCGCCGCGTGCAGGAAGGCGACCCTTCCGTGCACGGCGAAACCGACGCCTTCCGCAAGGCCGGCCGCCAGCGCCGCTACCGCGACACGATCATGGTCACCACGCTGGCCCCATGCTGGTACTGCAGCGGGCTGGTGCGGCAATTCAACATCGGCACGGTGGTGGTGGGCGAATCGGTGAACTTCTCCGGTGGCATCGACTGGCTGCGCAAGAACGGCGTCAACGTGATCGACCTCAACGATGGCGAGTGCATCTCGATGCTGGGCGACTGGATCGCGGCCAACCCCGAGATCTGGAACGAAGACATCGGCGAGGATTGAGGCCATGCAGGTCGAACCCATCACCTTCAACGGCATCGATGCCATCCGCCTCGCCCGCGAAGGCGCAAGCGCCGTCGTCGCCCTGCATGGCGCGCAGGTCGTCTCGTGGGTTGCCGCCGATGGCCGCGAACGCTTGTTCGTCGGCGAGCGCGCGAAGTTCGACGGCGTTGCCGCGATACGCGGCGGCGTGCCGGTGATCTTTCCGCAATTCGGCGAGCGCGGCACACTGCCGAAGCATGGTTTTGCGCGCACCTTGTCGTGGCGTTTCCACGGTGCGCAAGAAGACGAAGCGATATTCGAGTTGCGCAACGATGCCGCCACCGCGCACTGGCCGCACGCCTTCGTCGCGCGGCTGCGCGTGGGCCTGTCCGCGACGCGGCTGACATTGGCGCTGCAGGTGGAAAATACCGGCGAGGCCGCCTTCGCCTTCACCGCCGCGCTGCACACATACCTCCGTGTTGACGATATTTCCGGTGTCGCGCTGGAAGGTTTGCAAGGCTGCGACTACGAGGACAGCCTGGCCGGCGGCACGCTGCGCCGCGAGAACGAATGGGAAGTGCGCTTCGACGGCGCCACGCTGGAGGAAGGCATCGACCGCATCTACAACGACGTGGTTGCGCCGCTGCTGCTGCGCGACGGCGCCCGGGAACTGCCTGTCGAGCAGGAAGGCTTCCCCGACGCCGTGGTCTGGAACCCCGGCGACCATCTCGCCACACGCATCGCCGATCTTGCGCCCGACGAATGGCGGCGCTTCGTCTGCGTCGAAGCCGGCGTGGTATTGCAGCCGGAGGTGTTGGCGCCGGGAGAAAGTTGGGAAGGCGTGCAGATTCTGGGTTGATCTTCTGCCCGTCATGACCCGACATTCGTCGGTTGAAAACCCCGCGCAGGCGGGAACGACGGGCAGAAGCGTTACAGAATGTACCGGCTCAAATCCGGGTCCTGCACCAACTCGCCCAGGTGCGCATCGACATAGGCGCGGTCGATGGCGATTTGCTGGCCGTCGCGGTCGGGCGCTTCGAAACTGAGCGTATCCAGCAACCGTTCCAGCACCGTGTGCAGGCGACGCGCGCCGATGTTTTCCTGGCGTTCGTTGACCTGCGCGGCGATTTCGGCCAGCCGCTCCACCGCATCGCCGGTGAAGGTCAGTTCGACGCCTTCCGTCTTCAGCAATTCGACGTACTGCTTCGTCAACGCCGCCTTGGGTTCGGTCAGGATGCGGACGAAATCGTCCTTGCTCAGCGCGCCCAGTTCCACCCGGATCGGGAAGCGACCCTGCAATTCCGGGATCAAATCGCTCGGTTTGGCCAGGTGGAACGCGCCGGAGGCGATGAACAGCACATGGTCGGTCTTGACCGTGCCGTACTTGGTGCTGACGTTGCTGCCTTCGACCAGCGGCAGCAGGTCGCGCTGCACGCCCTCGCGGGAAACGTCGCCGCCGCCGACGTGGTCGCCGCGCTTGGCGACCTTGTCGATCTCGTCGATGAAGACGATGCCGTTCTGCTCGCAAGCCTCGATCGCGGCAGCGCGGATGTCGTCCTCATTGACCAGCCTGGCCGCTTCCTCTTCGATCAGTTGCGGGCGCGCGGCCTTGATCGTCGCGGTGCGGGTCTGGGTCTTGCCGCCGCCGAGATTGGAGAACATCTGCCGCAGTTGCTGGCCCATCTCCTCCATGCCCGGTGGGGTCATGATGTCAACGCCGACATTGACCGACAGTTCCAGTTCGATCTCGCGCTCGTCCAGTTCGCCCTTGCGCAGCATGCGTCGGAACTTGGCGCGGGTGTCGCTGTCGCCGCTGCCCGGCTCTGCGCCGATGTCAACGGTGGTGGTGGGCGCGCCGAAGCCGAAACCACTCGGCACGCTCTGGCGCTTGGGCAGCAGCGCATCGAGGATGCGCTCCTCGGCCATTTCCTCGGCCTTGGCGCGCACGCGCTGCTTGGCCTGTTCGCGGTACAGCTTGACCGCCGTGTCGGCCAGGTCGCGGACGATCTGCTCGACGTCCTTGCCGACGTAACCGACCTCGGTGAAACGGGTTGCCTCCACCTTGACGAAGGGCGCGTTGGCGAGCGTCGCCAGCCGCCGCGCGATTTCGGTCTTGCCGACGCCGGTGGGGCCGATCATCAGGATGTTCTTCGGCATCACCTCGTTGCGCAGCTCCGCCGGCAGCTGCATGCGCCGCCAGCGGTTGCGCAGGGCGATGGCGACCGCGCGCTTGGCGGCGTTCTGGCCGACGATGTGGCGGTCCAGTTCCTGCACGATTTCGCGCGGGGTCATGGTGGCGTTGTTCGCTTCGCTCATCACAGTTCCTCGACCACCACGTTGCGGTTGGTGTAGATGCAGATGTCGCCGGCGATGCCGATGGCTTCGGTGGCGATGGTTTTTGCATCGAGTTGCGTGTGCGCCGTCAGCGCGCGCGCGGCGGCCAGCGCGTAGCTGCCGCCGGAACCGATCGCGATGATGCCGTCCTCCGGTTCGATCACGTCGCCGGTGCCGCTGATGACCAGCGAGGTGTCCTTGTCGGCCACCGCCAGCAGTGCTTCGAGCTTGCCGTAGCGGCGTTCGGTGCGCCATTCCTTGGCCAGTTCGACCGCGGCGCGCAGCAACTGGCCGTGCTGCTTCAGCTTGGCCTCGAACAGGTCGAACAGGGTGAAGGCGTCGGCCGCGGCACCGGCGAAACCGGCCAGTACCTGGCCGTTGTCGCCCAGACGGCGCACCTTGCGCGCGTTGCCCTTCATCACCGTGTGGCCCAGCGTGACCTGGCCGTCGCCGGCAATGGCGACGCGGCCGTCGCGACGTACGGAAACTATCGTGGTGGCGTGGAAGGTGTTGGGGTTCTGGCTGGGGTCCATGCGGCCTCCGGGGTGTTTCCCCGATGTGGGGGTGGACGCGGCCGGTTCAAGCCGTGCAGGTCGGGGCTACGCCCCCGACGCCGAGGTATTACCACTCGCGGAACGGAAAGCCGTCGGGGGCGTAGCCCCGACCTACCGCTTCCGCCGCGCGCGCGGATGCGCGGCGTCATAGACCTTCGCCAGATGCTGGAAATCCAGGTGGGTGTAGATCTGGGTGGTGGCGATGTCGGCGTGGCCCAGCAGTTCCTGCACCCCGCGCAGGTCGCCGGAGGATTCCAGGATGTGGCTGGCGAAGCTGTGGCGCAGCATGTGCGGGTGCACGTGCTTGAACAAACCCTGCCGCTGCGCCAGTTGCTTGATGCGGATCTGGACGGCGCGCGGGGTGATCGGCGCGCCGCCACGACCGGGGAACACCGGCGCGTCGTTCGCTGCCCCGGTTTCATCGCGCCACGCCTGCAAGGCCGCGCGCGCCTGCGAGCCGACCGGCACGATGCGCTGCTTGTTGCCCTTGCCGGTCACGCCGACCAGCCCGCCTTGCAGGTCCAGATCGCGCCAGCGCAGCGCGCACAATTCGCCCAGGCGCAGGCCGGAGGAATAGAACAGTTCCAGCAACGCACGGTCGCGCAAGCCCAGCGGCGCGTCGGTCGGCACTTCGACCAGTTGCACGGCTTCGTCGGCGTCCAGCACCTGCGGCAGCTTGCGCGGGGCTTTCGGCGCACGAATGCCGGCGGCGGGATTGGCGGCGATGCGGCCATGCTTGAGCAGCCAAAGGAAAAAGCTGCGGCAGGCGGACAGGCGGCGTTGCAAGCTGGTCGGCGACAAGCCGCGCCGATGTTCGGCGGCGATGAAATCGCGCAGTTGCGCGGCGTCCAGTTGCGCAGGATCGGCAACGCCTTGCGCAGCCGCCCATGTTTGCAGGGCATCAAGATCGCGGCGGTAGGCGTCGAGCGTGTGCGCCGACAGGCGGCGTTCGACTTGCAGATGGGAGAGGAAGGCTTCGATGGCGGACATTTCCTTCCCGTCATTCCCGTGCATCAACCATCAAACCGCCGCAACGCCACCGCCAGCGCCTCGCCCATCATGCGCAGGAACAGCGTGCCCATGCCCGGATAGAAGCGGTTGCCATCGCGGCTGCCCACGGCGACCAGGCCCGTGCCCGGCAATGGCAGCAGGGCGGTGGAAGCCACCTCCTCGGCGCGCACGCCGTACAGCAGTGCGTGCTTTTCCGGTTGCAGGCGGCCGCACAGCGGTTCGCCATCGGCCAGGCAATCCTTGAACGGCGCAAGGCGCGGGCTGTCGGCTTCGATCGCCTGCAGCCACTCGGCCGATTCCAGCCCCGCAACCGGCGCGAACACGACGATGCGCACCAGATCGCCGTTGAAATCCTCTTGCAGCGACGCGGCCATCGCCCGCAGCGTGTCGGCGGCGTTGCGCTGCTTCATCAGCGCCAGCGTCAATTGATGCGTGCGCACGGCCAGCCGTTCGTTGACCTGCGCATTGGCCAACAGGTCGGCCAGCCGGCGGTTGAGTTCGCGGTTCTTGTCGCGCAGCACCTCCAACTGGTAACTGGCCAGCGACGCGGTCGGGCCTTCGTCGCGCGGCACCGACAGGCTCAGCGCCAGGTCGGGGAACTGGCGCAGGAAGTCCGGGTGCCGGCGCAACCATGCCGCCACTTCGTGCGCGCCGAGTCTTGGTTCTTTGTCGGTCATTGGGTCCAGATTCCCTCGAATACGAATGTGGCCGGCCCGGACATCGTCACCGGTGAAGCGTCATCGGGCCAGGCAATGCGCAGATCGCCGCCGGGCAAGGATACGACGGCATCGCGACCGATGCGCCCGCGCCGCATCAGCACCGCCGCCGCCGCGCAGGCGCCGCTGCCGCAAGCCAGGGTTTCGCCGCTGCCGCGCTCATGGACGCGCAGACGGATGCGGTCATGCGCGATCACTTCGGCAAAACCGACGTTGGTCGATTGCGGAAAGGCGGGGTTCTGCTGCACCAACACGGCGACGCGTTCGACCGGCGCAACGTCCACCGACCCGACTTCGAGCACCGCATGCGGGTTGCCCATCGACACCGCACCGATACGCAGGTTCTCGCCCTGCACCGGCAGCAGGTATTCGTCGCGGGCATGGGCGAAACCGGCCAGCGGAATGCGCTGCGGCTCGAAATCCGGCACCCCCATTTCGATCGCGTAATCGCCGTTGGGCAGGCGCCGCACCGGGTGCGTCGCCAGCGGGCTGTCGATGCGGAAATCGCCGGAAGCGGGCGCGGCCCCGTCGCGCACCAGCCACGCGGCGATGCAGCGCGCGCCGTTGCCGCATTGCTGCGAGTCGGAGCCGTCGGCATTCCAGATGCGGTACGCCGCCACCGAACCTTCCGCGCGCGGCGTCTCGACGGTCAATATCTGGTCGCAACCGACACCGAAATGGCGGTCGGCCAGTTTCGCCGCCAACGCGGCGTCCGGCGGCGGCGCGCCATCGCGCAGGTCGAGCACGACGAAGTCGTTGCCCGCGCCGTGCATCTTGCTGAAACGCAAGGCAGCCACGTGCCGGCGGTCACTTGTCGCTGGCGGGCGCGGGCGTGGCAGCGTCGTCCTGCGCCGAGCCCGTTTCGCCGGGCGACGTGGCCTGCGGCGCTGACGTGGCTTGCGGCGCTTCGGCGGGTTCTTCGGACGGCGGCGGTTCCGGCATGAACAGCGGCCCCTTGGCCCCGCAGGCCGACAAACCAGCCAGCACAGTGCCCGCGACGATGATGCGAAGTGATGTCCTCATGGCCGGGAAGTATAGCCTTGCAACACCGGCGCCGAGATGCCGGCTCTTGCCATCGCCTGTTCCGCAAATGGGTGGAAAGCCCATGAAAGAGGCCCATAAAAAAGCCCCGCTAACCGGGGGAAGGTTGCGGGGCCGGGGAACGTGGCCTGGGGAGGGGCCCTCGTTCCAGTGATCGCTCCAGGGGATGGGAGCGGTCGCGACAGACGTTGCATCTGTCGGGTGCCATCTAATCACCTCCCACATGGATATTTCGTGAAAAGCCTCGTTAACTTTTCATGGCAGTTACGCCGTATTCATTTGTTGGGCCGGACGGTTCTGTCTTTGTCCCGGAGCATGTGACGGCAGGCACGGATTTCGACCGAAATGCCCACCTGCCGCGCCACGAACAAGTCACCGGGAAGCCCATGGCCGGGCGCACCGCGATCGATGCGTCGAGACGCAGGTCAGTGCGCCTCGTCCCAGTTGTCGCCAACACCGCAATCAACCACCAGCGGAACAGACAGTTCCGCCGCCGCTGCCATCCGCGCAGTCACTTCCGTCTTCAGCGCCTCGATGAAGTCAGTGTCAGCCTCGAACACCAGTTCGTCGTGCACCTGCATGATCAGCATCGCGCGCGCGCGATGCGGCGTCAACCAGCCATCCACCGCCACCATCGCGCGCTTGATGATATCGGCGGCGGTGCCCTGCATCGGCGCGTTGATCGCGGCGCGTTCGGCACCGGCACGCTGGCCCTGCGTGCCCTTGTTGATGTAGTCCAGGTACAGGCGGCGGCCGAACACGGTTTCGACGTAGCCGCACTCGTGCGCCTGCCGGCGGGTGTTTTCCATGAAGTCGCGCACCCCGGGGTAACGGTTGAAGTACAGGGCGATGTAATCCTGCGCCTCGCCACGGCCGATGCCCAGTTGCCGCGCCAGCCCGAAAGCGCTCATGCCGTACATCAGGCCGAAGTTGATCGCCTTGGCGGCGCGGCGTTCGTTCGATGAGACCTCGTCGATCCGCTTGCCGAACACTTCCGCCGCCGTCGCCTTGTGAATGTCGGCACCGGATGCGAACGCACGCAACAGGCCGTCGTCCTGCGACAGGTGGGCCATGATCCGCAGTTCGATCTGCGAATAGTCGAACGCAGCGATCTTGCGGCCCGGCGGCGCGACGAAGGCGGTGCGGATGCGGCGGCCATCGTCGGTGCGCACGGGGATGTTCTGCAGGTTCGGATCGCTGGACGACAAGCGCCCGGTCGCCGCGCCGGCCTGGTGGTAGCTGGTGTGCACGCGGCCGCTGTGCGGGTTGATCATTTCAGGCAGCTTGTCGGTGTAGGTGCTGCGCAGTTTGGCCAGGCCGCGATATTCGAGAATGACGCGCGGCAGTTCGTGCTGGTCGGCGATGGCTTCCAGTGCTTCTTCATTCGTTGAAGGCTGGCCGCCGGGGGTTTTCACCATCACCGGCAGTTTCAGTTCGTCGAACAGGATGGCCTGCAATTGCCTGGGCGAATCGAGGTTGAAGCTGCGCCCGGCCAGTCCGGTCGCTTGCTGCTGCGCGATGAGCATGCGCCTGGAAAGATCGGCGGACTGGCGGCGCAGTTCGGCGGCATCGACCAGCACGCCGTTTTCCTCGATGCGCGCCAGCACCGGCACCAGCGGCATTTCGATGTCCCGATACACGCGCAGCAGGCCGGGCGCGGCATGCAGCTTCGGCGACAGCACGCGGTGCAGGCGCAGGGTGATGTCGGCGTCCTCGCCGGAATAGCGCGCGGCATCGTCGATGGCGACTTGCGAGAAGGGGATCTGCTTGCTGCCCTTGCCGGCCACGTCTTCGTATTTGATCGTCTGGTAACCGAGATGGCGTTGCGCCAGCGAATCCATGTCGTGGCGGTTGCCGCCGGAGTTCAACACGAAGCTTTCCAGCAAGGTGTCGTCGGCGTAGCCGGCGACTTCGATGCCGCAGCGGCGCAGCACGTGCAGGTCGTACTTGCCGTGCTGGCCGAGTTTTTTCCTTGTTGCATCTTCCAGCAGCGGCTTCACCGCAGACAACACTCCTTCAAGATCGAGTTGTTGCGGCGCGCCGGGATAGTCGTGCGCGAGCGGCACGTAGGCGGCCCTGCCCGGCTCCACCGCGAAACTCAGGCCGATCAGCTTGGCCCGCATCGCATCGAGGCTGTCGGTTTCGGTGTCGAAGGCGAATTCTTCGGCGTGGCGCAGTTTTTGCAACCAGGCGTCGAGTTGTTCGCGGGTGAGAATGGTTTCGTATTCGCCGGCGATGGCGAGTGCGGGATCCAGGGCTTCTGCCGGTTCGTTGGCGGGTGCGGAAACGCGGCTTGCACCGCGTGCCTTGCCCGGTTCCTTTTCCGGCGGCGCGGAAATTTCCGCGCCGGCACCCTTGCCGCCTTCAAGTTCTTTCAGCGCCTGATTGAAGCCGTAACGCTTGTATAGCTCGCGCAGTTCATCGGTGTGGCGTTCGCGCAGCACCAGGGTTTCCGGGCCGCCTTCCAGCGCCACGTCGGTCCTGATCGTCACCAGCGCGCGATTCAACGGCAGGCGCGGCAGCGCGGCACGCAGGTTGTCGCCGATCTTGCCCTTGATGGCGTCGGCGTTGGCGATCACGTTGTCCAGCGTGCCGTATTCGCCCAGCCATTTGGCGGCGGTTTTCGGCCCGCACTTTTCCACACCGGGCACGTTGTCCACGGTGTCGCCCATCAGCGCCAGATAATCGACGATCTGCGACGGGTTGACGCCGAATTTGGCGAACACCGATGCGTCCGAATCGAGCCGACTGCCGGTCATGGTGTTGACCAACTCGACGTGCGGGCGCACCAGTTGCGCGAAATCCTTGTCGCCGGTGGAGATGGTGACATCACAGCCCTGCGCTGCCGCCTGCAAGGCCAGCGTGCCGATCACGTCGTCCGCCTCGACGCCAGCCACGCGCAGGATCGGAAAGCCCAAGGCCTCGACGATCTTCATCATCGGCTCGACCTGCGCACGCAAGTCATCGGGCATCGGCGCGCGCTGGGCCTTGTATTGCGGATACATCTCGTCGCGGAAGGTCGGGCCGGAGGCATCGACGACGAAGGCGGCGTACTCGGGTTTTTCCTTCAGCGTGGCGCGCAGCATGTTGACCACGCCGAACAGCGCGCCGGTCGGCTCGCCGGCCGCATTGGTCAGCGGCGGCAGCGCGTGGAATGCGCGGAACAGGTAGCTGGAACCGTCGATCAACACGAGTCTGGGCATGCGCCGATTCTACGCGCGCACGCCGGCGTTGACCCGGATCAATGCGCAACGCGCCACTGCGGGCGCATAATCGGCACATCGCGCAAACACGGGAATCCCGCCATGAACCTCAAGCCGCTGCTTTTCGTCCCGCTGCTGGCGCTGGCCGCCTGCGCCAGCACGCCGACCGCCGCCGACGGCGCGCCGCCGGTGGACCTGGCCGGCGCCGAGGTGTTCAGCCACACCGCCGAAAACGGCGACGTGATCGAGGAATACCGCGTCGGTACGCAACTGCGCATGGTCAAGGTCACCCCGCCACGCGGCCCGGCCTATTACCTCTACGACCGCAACGGCGACGGCCAGCTGGACACCGACAACAAGCAGATGCCGCAAACCTACTGGAAGCTGTTCAGTTGGTAGGCGCACCGATTGCCGGATTGATCGGGATGACCGCCATTCCAACAAGAAATCACGCTTGACGTTATTAACGCCCGGCGTTATCTTTCGACCATGTCGATCAAGTCCTTCCGCGATGCCGACAGTGAAGCCTTGTTCAATCGCCAGCGCGTGCGCCGTTTCGTGAACATCGAGGCAGTCGCGCGCCGGAAGCTGGAACAACTGGACATGGCCGGGCGACTGGAGGACTTGCGCATCCCGCCGGGCAACCGGCTCGAAGCGCTGCAAGGCAACCGCAAAGGCCAGCACAGCATCCGCGTCAACGACCAGTGGCGGGTGTGCTTTGTCTGGAGCGGCGCCGATGCCGAAGCCGTCGAAATCGTCGATTACCACTGAGGTACGCATACATGGCCCGCAAGCTTGCCCCCATCCATCCTGGCGAAATCCTGCGCGAGGAATTCCTGCTGCCGCTGGGCATCAGCAACTACCGGCTGGCGAAGGAAGTCGGTGTGCCGGCGCAACGCATCGGCGAGATCGTTGCCGGCCGGCGCTCGATCAGCGCCGATACCGACCTGCGCCTGTGCAGGTTCTTTGGCCTGTCCGATGGTTATTGGCTACGCGGGCAGGCGCGTTTCGATACCGAAACGGCGAAGGATGCGCTGGCTTCGCAACTGGCGAAGATCAAACCATGGCAAGGTGCGGCGGCGGCGTAACGGACTATATCCACCATACTTCACTTGAAGAGAATCATGCGTGTTTGGTTTGTTGCTGCGGTGTTGACCTTCGCAAACCTCCCTGCATTTGCAGCAGAAGATTACTGGGTCACGACTGATCGTTTGGATAGAAAAACTTGTCCATCCGTTTCCTGTGGCGTAGCAGGTCAACTCATGTTTCGAGAGCACGCCGGTGTTCTTGAGATAAAGAACGGTTGGGGACGCATATCGAAATACTATGACGCTTCCTGTGTGGCCGGTCGCAGTCAATACGTGAAGCAAGGAAACGCTGCCTGCACTCCAGCCAATGGCATGAACAAAGGTCAATTTGTTGAATGGGTTTCGATGAAATCACTCAGCAAAACCAGGCCCGTAGCCCCGGGCGCAGATGCAACTGGCATTGCGGCCCTCATCAAAGACTCTGATGACTATAAACTGCGCAAAGATGCCTTCGTCAAGGCAACGCAAACACTTCTATCTCGGAAGAAATGTACTGAAAAGGATTTCAAGGAATCTGGAGGCTGGTACAAATCGACCAATCATCGTAGTCAGCCGGTATATTTCATCTATTGCAGTGGCTTCACCTCGAACAACAAGATTTATCTTGATGCATCTACTGGTCGAATTTTCAAATAGCCAGAAATCTGGGATTCCTTGCGGACTTCCCACTTGGAAAAATTACCGCATTCCACCTGCGCAATCATGACAAGACTCAGCGCTCGACGATCGCCACCACGCCCATGCCGCCCGCCGTGCAGATGCTGACCAGCGCGCGGCCGCCACCGCGTTCGGCCAGTTGCTTGGCGGCGGTGGCGATCACGCGCGCGCCGGTGGCGGCGAAGGGGTGGCCGGTGGCCAGCGAGGAGCCGACCGGGTTGATCTTTTCCGGGTCGATGCGGCCCAGCGGTGCGTCCAGGCCGAGGCGGTTGCGGCAGTAGTCTTCGCTTTCCCACGCGCGCAGCGTGCACAGCACTTGCGCGGCGAAGGCTTCGTGGATTTCGTAGAGGTCGAAATCCTGCAAGGTCAAACCATTGCGCCTGAGCATTTCCGGCACCGCAACTGTCGGGGCCATCAGCAGGCCTTCGCCGTGGACGAAATCCACCGCCGCGACTTGCGCGTCCTTCAGGTACGCCAGCGGCGCGTGGCCGTGCGCCTGCGCCCATTCGTCGCTGGACAGCAGCACGGCGGATGCGCCGTCGGTCAACGGTGTCGAGTTGGCGGCGGTCAGGGTGCCGCGGCCGGAGGTCTTGTCGAAGGCCGGTTTCAAGGTCGCCAGTTTTTCCAGCGAAGTGTCCGCGCGCAGGATGTTGTCGCGCTCCACGCCGCGGAACGGCGCGATCAGGTCATGGAAGAAACCGCGCTCGTAGGCGGCGGCCAGCTTCCTGTGCGAGGACACCGCCCATTCGTCCTGCGAATCGCGGCCGACGTTCCATTCCTTGGCCATGTCCTCGCAGTGTTCGCCCATGCTCTTGCCGGTGCGCGGCTCGGCCACGCCGGGGAATTCGGGCTTGAGTTCGCCGAAACGGAAACCTTTCGCCAGCGCCTTCAACTTGTCGCCGGTGGTCTTGGCGCGATTGGCGGCCAGCAGGCGCGCGCGCAGCTTCCTGCCGTGGACGATCGGCACTTCGCTGGTGGTGTCCGAGCCGCCGCCGATGCCCGAGTCGATCTGCCCCAGCGCGATCTTGTTGGCGATGTGGATGATCGTGTCCAGCGAGGTGCCGCAGGCGCGCTGCATCGTGATGCCCGGCGTCAGCGGCGACAGGCCGGAGGACAGCGCCGCTTCGCGGCCGAGGTTCCAGTCCGACGAATGCTTGATGACCGCGCCCATCGCCACTTCGCCCAGTTGCCGGCCGTGCAGGCCGAAGCGTTCGACCAGCGCGCCGAGGGTCCGCACCGACATGCCCAGATTGCCGACGTCCGCGTAGGCGGTGTTCTGGCGGCAAAACGGAATGCGGACGCCGCCGAGGATGGCGACGGGACGGGTGGCGGGCATGGGGGTCATCTCTTGGCGCAAATCCGGCGGCACGGGCCGCGGCAGGTGCCTGCGGCATAATGCGCCAGTCTAACGTCCGCGCCCGTATGGGCCAACCCGAATGAGCGAACCGCAAGCCGATGTTCACGTGATGGGCGTGATTGCCCTGGAATTGTCCGGCGGCGATGCGCCCGGTCGCGATGCGCTGGGTCCGGCCGAGGCCGGCGCGCTGGCCGAAAAGCTGGCCCGCGACCTGGCCGAACTGGCGCCGGCAGCGCGCACGCTGGAGCTGGCCTTCGCCGCCGCGCATTTCGACCCGGCCGAAGTGCTGCGCCCCGGCTGGCCGCTGCACCGCCGCCTGGACGAACTGGCCGCGCGTGCGCCCGGCCGCAACGAGCACATTCCGCGCCTGATCGCCTTCGGCGCGGACGCGCAGGGCGAAGCTCCGCTGCCGTTCCGCGCCGACGCCCACCTGCGCGGTGGCGCGCTGCGGGTGCTGCCGTTCCTGCTGCGCGGCGATGCCGTCACCGTGGCGAAGGTGTCGGCGCAACTGGAGGAAATCCTGCTGGAACGCGGCATGGCCCAAGCCGACACCGCGCTGCTGGCGCAGTCCGGTTTTGCCGCGCGCATCGAACACGCGCGCTATCTGACCGTGCACGACCTGGCCGCGATGATGGCGATGCAATACCGGCACCAGGGACTGGACGCGCTGTGGTCGCTGGTCGAAACCGCGCTGCTGCGCCCGCAGGACGAACAATGGCTGGACGCGCCGCCGGAACCGCTGCTGCACCTGGGCGACGGCGAAGCACGCATGGCCCTGCTCACGCCGCTGGCGTGGCAACGCCGCTATGCGCCGCAATCGGCCGAGGCCGACCGCGAACGGCTGGCGCGCGCCTACGACCGTTTCCTGGCACGGCAACGGCAACTGGCCGCCGTGCTGGAAGCGCACGGCATCGCCGTGGTGTTTGCGCATTGCGCGGACGGCGCGGATGCGCGGATGGCGCTGGTATCGTGAGGCTGCGGCGCCGTTTCCTCGGCAACCGGCAGTCGCCAACGCCGCCTCAACGCACTTGTATCACCCCGCAAGCCACGCGCGCGCCGGCATTGCCTGCCGGCTGGCTGGTGTAGTCGTCGGGCGCGGCATGCACGATGAAAGCGCGGCCGGCGATGTCGTTGGCCGCGCCGCCGCCCAGGGTCACGCCGGTCAGATGCACGTTGACCTCGGCCACGCCGTCGCTGCCGGCGACGATGTTGTCGATGTCGCCGGCGTGGTGCGGGCCACTGCCACTGCGACCGTGGGCGGCACCGGCCGGGTTGAAATGGCCGCCGGCGCTGCTGGCGTCGGCCGCGCTGCAATCGCCTTTTTCGTGGACGTGGAAGCCATGCGCGCTGCCCGGCGCCAATCCGCCGACCCTGCCGACCACGTGCACACCATCGCCCATCGGCATCAGGGTCAATTTGCCACTGACCAGGCTGGCCGAAGCCGAGGCCAGGTTGACCGTGCCTTCGCTGGCGGTGCTGGTGGCGGCCCGCGCAACGGGCGACGCGGCGGGTTCGCGCGGCGCGGTGGTGGAACAACCGGCCAGCGCGACGAGGGCGGCGCTGGCAATCAGGGCGGCAGGTTTGCGGGAGAGGCGGTCTAGCATGGGTCTTCTCCGGTTCGGGTGCGCGGGAACCTTATCGCTGTGGGGGTTGATCGGCAATGCAAGGAGGGCGGTTGGTGGCTGTGGGTTCATGGTTCTCGGTGGGGAGCGTGCTGTTTCTGCCCGTCATTCACGCAAAGACTGGAATGACGAACAAAGGCAGCGCGTCCATTCCAGCAACCAACAACCCGCTTCCCCCCCCCCCGCTCACAACCGCCGCGCACGTTGCGCCAGCCAGGCGCTGCGTTGCGGCGGCGGGATGGACAACAGTTCACGACGCAGGGCGTCGCGTTCCTGTGGCGGGGTGCGCTGCGTCAGCGCCGCCAGTTCGGTGCGCTGGGCGGTGTCGAAGGCTTTCAAGGCGACGCGCAAGGGCACCACTTGTTCTGGCGGGACGTAGGCCAGCAGCGGGTGCAGTTCGGCGTATTGCGCGCCCAGTGCAGGGCCCAGCCGCCAGCCGCGCTGGGCGGTAACGTCAAGTTGGTCGAAGCGTGCGTGCAGCGCGCGCTGTTGCGAGGGTGGCAGGGCGGCCAGTTGCGCCGCCGCCGTGCGCAGGTGGGCGCGTTCGTTCTCGTCGAGTTGCCGCCAGGCCTGCAGGCGGGCAGCGTGGTCATCGCTGGCGGGTGCGGGCAGGACGGGGGCCGAAACGACGGCGTTTTCCGCATTGGCGGCGGGTTCGCGTGCATTGCCGCCATCGGGCGCGGCGGCTTGCGCCTGCGCGGCGAACCACGCCAGGAAATCCGCCGCCTGTACCAGCGCGGCTTCCGCTTCGCCTTCATCGACGGACGGGAGCGTTGCCGGGTCGAGCTGCGCCGCCGGGGCTTCGGCTGGCGGCAGTTCTTCGGTGGCGACCGTTGGCGCATCCACCAGCGCGAACACGCCGTTGGGCGGAAGTTCGGGCGATTGGCTGGCCGATTCGCTGATCGGTGTCGGCCACGCCGCCGCCAACGGGTCGCGCAGCCAATCCGGCAGCCAGCCGCGTTGCCACGCCAGCCACGCGGCGGGGGCGCACAGGGCCAGCAACAGCAGCAGCCACGGCCAGCGGCGCCGGCGCGGCGCGGGTGACGAAGAAGGCTGCGTGGTGCGGCGAACGATCTCGGGCGCAGGCCCGGGTGGCGCCAGCGCGTCTTCGCGCAGTTGCGCCAGATGGGCCAGCCGTTGCGGCGGCAGGTCGCGCAGCTGCCGCTGGATGGCTTCGGCCAGGGCGCGCCAGACGGCGGCATCGGGCCGGCCTTCGGCATCGCGCGGACAGGCGGCCGCCAGGGCGCGGCGGTAGGCGTCCGCGTCGATGCCTTGCGCCGCAGCCGCATCGGTTTCGTCCAGCCCCGCCGCCAGCCGCAGCAGCAGCGATGCACGCCAGTCCGGGTCGATACCGGCCAGCGCCTGCACCGGCGCCGGCCACTGCGCGCCGGAAGCATCGCGGCGTAGCGGCGGCGAGGCCGCCAGCAGGGTCCAGAAGCGCTGCGGCCATTGCGCCATCGGTTGTGCGGGAGCGAGTTTGCGGAAGGCGCGCAAGGCGGCGGCCAGCGCGGCATCGCCGGTGGTCGCGTCGCCGCATTGCAGTTCGGCGAACACCGCGCCACGGCGTTCGACCCCGCGCAGGAAGGCGGCCAGTGCCGGGGCGGGGGTGGATTCAATCACGGGGAACGACGGACGTGGGCGGGTTCATGCGCCGGGATGATAGCCGCGCCGGCGTGGCGGGCCTGTCGAAACAAGGGCTTGGCGGCGTTCCTTCGCGACGCGCCTGCCATAACCGGTTTTCGGACCGCTGCGCAAGTGTTGTTCACAGCAGCCATGAAACCGTCATCCCGCGCCGGGTTTTGCCGCTGCGATGCTCTGTTTCAGCTTTGTTTCATGCACAAGTCATTGATCTTGAAAGAAATTGCAACTGTGGCGCTTTTTTCGCCAAGTCAACGGCAAGGCTTGATATTCCGGCATGCAATGGGTGGAGCCTGGCCCTGATGCACAGGCTTATCCACAGCCAATGTGGATAAACAAAAATCCCCAATCGACACGGGCACTTGCAGGCGATTCCAGCATCGTCGCCGCAGTAACCCCGCGCAAGGGCGTGTCAGAATTCCGACGTGCCTGCCCCGCCCAACCGCCTCCGCGTTGCCCTGCCCGTGCCACTGCCGCAGGCGTTCGACTACCTGCCGCCGGACCGGCAGGACGCCAGCACCGCCGACATCGGCCGCCGGGTGCGGGTGCCGTTCGGTTCGCGCGAACTGGTCGGCGTGGTCATCGACGTCGCCACCGATGCGCCGCCGCCCGGCACGACGCTGCGCCCGGCGCTGGCCCTGCTCGACGACAGCCCGCTGCTGCACGGCGAACTGTTCGACTCGC
Source organism: Pseudoxanthomonas sp. (assembly GCA_047607085.1). Classification (GTDB taxonomy): domain Bacteria; phylum Pseudomonadota; class Gammaproteobacteria; order Xanthomonadales; family Xanthomonadaceae; genus Pseudoxanthomonas_A. The sequence continues at coordinate 19,207 of JASGDT010000002.1, forward strand.
TGCGCTGGCTGTCCCGCTACACCCACTCGCCACTGGGCGAAACCCTGGCCACCGCCCTGCCCGCCACGCTGCGCCACGGCGAGCCGCTGCCTGACACCCATGCCTGGGCCTGGCGGCTGACCGAAGCCGGCGCAACCGCGCTGGCCGGGCTGCGCCAAGGCACGCGCACGCGCCGGCTGGCCGAACTGCTGCGCGACGGCGCACGCGACGAAGACACGCTGGATGCCCTGCCGGACGACTGGAGAACCGCCGCGCGTGCTTTGGCCAGGCGCGACCTGGTCGAACGCATCGCGGTGCCCGCTTCGCAAATCGCGGCGACGCCGCAAGCCGGGCCGGTGCTGGGCGAAGAACAGCGGACCGCCGTCGAAGCCCTCCGCGCCGCCGACGGTTTTTCCGCCTTCCTGCTTGACGGCGTGACCGGCAGCGGCAAGACCGAGGTCTATCTGCACGCCATCGCCGACACCCTGGCGCACGGCAGGCAGGCGTTGGTGCTGGTGCCGGAAATCGGCTTGACCCCGCAGACGCTGGCGCGCTTCCGCAAGCGCCTGGGCGTGCCGGTGCACGCGCTGCATTCGGGCCTGTCCGACGGCGAACGCGCGCGCACCTGGGCGGCAGCGCTGCGCGGCGAAGCGCGGGTGATCGTCGGCACGCGCTCTGCCGTGTTCACGCCGCTGCCGGATGCCGGTCTGATCGTGATCGATGAAGAACACGACGCCAGCTACAAGCAGCAGGACGGCATCCGCTACCACGCCCGCGATTTCGCCCTCGTTCGCGGCAAGGCGCTGAACGTACCGGTCTTGCTGGGCAGCGCCACGCCGTCGCTGGAAACCCTGCACAACGCGCAGGCCGGCCGCTACGCGCACCTGCGCCTGCGCCAGCGCGCAGGCACCGCCAAGCCGCCGGGCGTGCGCGTGATCGACGTGCGCAAGCGCCCCTTGCAAGCCGGGCTGTCGCTGGAAACCGGGCAAGCCATCGCCGCCGCGCTGCAGGCCGGCGGGCAAGTGCTGGTGTTCAAGAACCGTCGTGGCTACGCGCCCGTGCTGCTGTGCCACGACTGCGGCTGGAGCGCGCATTGCAAGCGTTGCGACGCCGCCATGACCGTGCACGCCGGTGGCCGTCGCCTGCAATGCCATCACTGCGGCCACCGCCAGTCCGCGCCGCACGCCTGCCCCGATTGCGGCGGGCTGGCGCTGCAACCGCAAGGCATCGGCACCGAACGATTGGAGGAAATGCTGGCGGAAAAATTCGCCGACGATTTCCCGGTGCTGCGCATCGACCGCGGCACCACGCAACGGCGCGGCGCGATGGAAAGACACCTGGACACGCTGGGCAACACACCGGGCATCCTGGTCGGCACGCAAATCCTCGCCAAGGGCCACGACTTGCCGAACCTGACCCTGGTGGTGGTGGTCGGTGTGGATGAAGGCCTGTTTTCCGCCGATTTCCGCGCCGGCGAAAAACTCGCGCAGCAATTGATACAAGTCTCCGGCCGCGCCGGCCGCGCCGACAAACCCGGCGAAGTCTGGCTGCAGACCCACCAGCCGGATCACCCGCTGCTCGATACCTTGATTGCCGGCGGCTACCATGCCTTTGCCGATGCGGAACTGGCGCAACGCCAAGCCGCCGGTTTTCCGCCGTTCGCCCACCTGGCGCTGCTGCGCGCCGAAGCGCAGCACGTCGAGACGGTACAGGCGTTCTTGCAGGCAGCGAAGCGGCTTTTCGAGCCCCTCCCCCAAGGGAAGACGGAAATCGAATTGCACGGCCCCCTGCCCGCACCGATGCCACGCCGCGCCGGATTCCAGCGCATGCAGCTGCTGTTGTCCTCGCCAAACCGCCGCACGCTGCATGCCGTGCTCGACGCCGCCATGCCGCAACTTTACGGATTGCAGGAAGCCCGCAAGGTGCGCTGGTCGCTGGACGTGGATCCGGTCGATCTTTACTGATCGCCACGCCTGCCATCGGTTGCACGCCATCAAGGTGCCGCGGACCAGTTCGGGGGACGCGCCGATCTTCGCCTTCGACGGCGAAGACGCGGCCGACCGGAACCCGATGCACGGAGGACGCCCAGGCGCCCTTCGCTTTTCGCGGATCAGCCCGTCAGCGCGCGCAACACCCGCATCCACGCCGGCAACGTGGCCAGCGACAGCAGAATGCCGTAGCCGACCATCGCCGCGGCCAGGCGCGGGGCCAGGTTGTGCGACATCGCCAGCGCGGCGGCGGTGATCATGGTCGGCATCGCCGTTTCCAGCACGTTGGCTTGCAGCATTTCGCCGCGCATGCCGAAGGCCAGCGACAGCGGCAACGCCAGTGCCGGCAGCACCGCCAGTTTCAGCAGCAGGCCGGCGGCCAGTGGCCTGGCTTCGTCCAATGGCAAACGCAACTGCATCGACAGGCCCACCGCCAGCATCACCAGCGGCAGCAGCGCGTCGGACAGGCGTTGCAGCATCGACGCGATCCACGCCGGCGGCTGTTCCGGCATCCCGGTCAGGCCGAACAGCAGCGCCCACAGCGGCGGAAATTTCAGCACGCGCAACAGCACCTGCCGCGCGGTCGGCGGCACGTCGCCGGAATATTTCGCCACCACGTACAGGCCATAGGTGGACAGCAGCACGAAGGTGCCCAACTGGTCGTGCACCACCGCATAGGGCAGCGCGTGTTCGCCCAGCAAGGCGCGCACCATCGGGTAGCCAATGAAGCTGGTATTGCCCAGCGCCACGCACATCAGCAGCACGGCATGTTCGTCGCGGCGGAAGCCGAACAGCCGCGTGCATGCCGCCACCAGGCCGACCGTCGCCACCGCCAGCAGCCAGGGCGTGGCGATCACGCCGAGCAGCGAGGCGTCGAAATGCAGGCGCGGCACGTAGATCAGCACCGCCGCCGGCAGGCACACGTACAGCACGACCAGGTTCAGCACTTCGGCCGAGGTCGGCGGCAGCAGGCGCAGGCGCGCGAACAGCATGCCCAGGCCGAGCATGGCAAGGATCAATGCGAAGGCGTCGAAGGCCATCGTCGTGGGAGCCGCGGGGGGACGGGGGCGCCATTCTACCCGGATGCGTTCGGCGACACGGTTACAATCGCGGCCACCGCTCCACGCCAGCCGCGCAATGGGCCAGCCATGACCAGCACCGCCGAACTGACTTCGCCGTCTTCCGCCAACGATCCGCAACTGGCGGTGCTGGATCGTGATTACACACTGGAACACAAGTACACCCGCACCGATGGCCGCGTTTACTTGAGCGGCGTGCAGGCGCTGGTGCGGCTGCCGTTGATGCAGCGCCTGCGCGACCAGGCGGCGGGCTTGAACACCGGCGGTTTCATCAGCGGTTATCGCGGCTCGCCGCTGGGCGGTTTCGACCTGGAACTGTGGCGCGCGCGCAAGCACCTGCAAGCGGCCAACGTGCGCTTCCAGCCCGGCCTCAACGAGGACCTCGGCGCGACGATGGTCTGGGGCACGCAGCAGACCAACCTGTTCCCCGGCGCGACCGTCGATGGCGTGTTCGGCATGTGGTACGGCAAGGGGCCGGGCGTGGATCGCAGCGGCGACGTGTTCAAGCACGCCAACGCCGCCGGCACGGCGAAGCACGGCGGCGTGCTGGCGCTGGCCGCCGACGACCACGCCTGCCGCAGCTCGACCCTGCCGCACGGCAGCGAAGAAGAATTCGTCAGCGCGATGATGCCGGTGCTGAACCCGGCCGGCGTGCAGGACATTCTGGATTTGGGTCTGGTCGGCTGGGCGATGAGCCGCTACACCGGGCGCTGGGTCGGCTTCAAGACGATTGCCGAAACGGTGGAATCCTCGGCTTCGGTTGACGTGAATCCGTTCGCGCGGCAGATCGTGCTGCCGGAAGATTTCGAAATGCCCGAAGGCGGCCTCAACATCCGCTGGCCCTACCCGCCGATGGAGCAGGAACTGCGCCTGCACCGTTACGCGATGCAGGCGGTGCGCGCCTTCGCCCGCGCCAACAAGATCGACCGCATCGCGCTGGATTCGCCGCGCGCGCGGCTGGGCATCATCACCACCGGCAAGAGCTACCTGGACGTGTTGCAGGCGCTCGAATACCTCGGCCTGGACCACGCAACCTGTGCCGACATCGGCATCCGCATCTACAAGCTGGGGATGACCTGGCCGCTGGAATACCACGGCCTGGGCGAGTTCGGCCGCGGGCTGGAAGACATCGTCGTCGTCGAGGAAAAGAAGTCCTTCATCGAGAGACAGATCAAGGCCCACTTCTACAACTGGCCGGACGCATGGGGCAAGCGCCCCAGCATCGTCGGCAAGTACGACGAAACCGGCGACTGGATTCTGCCCAGCACTGGCGAACTGACGCCGGCCACCATTGCAGGCGTGATCGGCAAGCGCATCCAGCGCCTGCTTCAATCAAGTTCGGTCAACATCGAAAGCATCGAGCAGCGGCTGCGCTGGATGGAGCGCAAGGAAGCGGAAATGGCCCTGCCGCGCGCCAACTTCCCGCGCGTGCCGCATTACTGCTCCGGCTGCCCGCACAACACTTCGACCAACGTGCCCGAAGGCAGCCGCGCGCTGGGCGGCATCGGCTGCCACTACATGGTCACGTGGATGGACCGCCGCACCGACACCTTCACCCACATGGGCGGCGAAGGCGTCACCTGGGCGGGGCAGGCGTCGTTCACGCAGACGCCGCACGTTTTCCAGAATCTCGGCGACGGCACCTATTTCCACAGCGGTTCGCTGGCGATCCGGCAGTCGGTCGCCGCCGGCGTCAACATCACCTACAAGATCCTGTACAACGACGCGGTGGCGATGACCGGCGGGCAGCCGGTCGATGGCACGTTGACCGTGCCGGGCATCGCACACCAGATGCGCAGCGAGGGCATCGACAAGATCGTCGTGGTCAGCGACGAGATCGGCAAGTGGAGCGATCCTTCGATCTTTCCGAACGGCGTCGAATTCTTCGACCGCCGGCAACTGGACGACGTGCAGAAACACTTGCGCGAAGTGAAGGGCGTTTCCATCCTGATCTACGACCAGGTCTGCGCCACCGAGAAACGCCGCCGCCGCAAGCGCGGCAAGCTGCCCGATCCGGCCAGGCGCGTGATGATCAATTCGCTGGTCTGCGAAGGTTGCGGCGATTGCGGAGTCAAGTCGTTCTGCGTGTCGGTGCTGCCGAAGGAAACCGAATACGGCCGCAAGCGCCAGATCGACCAGAGCAATTGCAACAAGGATTTCAGTTGCGTCGAAGGCTTCTGCCCCAGCTTCGTCACCGTCGAAGGCGGCACGCTGCGCAAGGGCCTGCAATCGCAAGACGCGAAATCGAAGGCCGACGCACTGCTGCAAGACTTGCCGATGCCGCAATTCCACAGCGACTTGTCGCAACAACCCTGGAACATCCTGATTACCGGCGTCGGCGGCACCGGCGTGGTCACCATCGGCGCGCTGCTGGGCATGGCCGGCCACCTGGAAGGCAAGGGCGCAAGCGTGCTCGACCAGACTGGCCTGGCGCAAAAAGGCGGCGCCGTCACCACGCATGTGCGCATCGCGCGCCAGCCTTCGGACATCCACGCCGTGCGCATCGCCGCCGGCGAGGCCGACCTGGTGCTGGGCTGCGACATGGTCGTGGTCAACGACTACTGGGCGCTGTCGAAGGTGCGCGGCGAACGCAGCAACGTGGTGCTGAATTCCTACGAGGCGATGCCCGGCACCTTCACCACCCACCCGGACATGCAGTTCCCCGCCGCCGACATCATCGCCGGCGTCAGGCTGGCCCTCGGCGGGCGCGAACCGGTGCTGCTGGACGCCACCCAGCTGGCGACCGCGCTGATGGGCGACGCCATCGCCTCGAACCTGTTCATGCTGGGCCATGCCTGGCAACGCGGCTGGGTGCCGGTGTCGTTCGACGCGCTGATGCGCGCGATCGAACTCAACGGCGCGTCGATCGAAATGAACAAGACCGCTTTCGCCTGGGGCCGGCTGATGGCCGTTGACCCGCAGGCGGTGACCGAAGCCGCCGGCGTGGTGCGCAACGCGCCGACCGAAAGCGAACGCACCCCGCAACACCTGCTGCCGTTGCCGGCCAAGCCGTGGGAAGGCAGCGAATGGGGCTCCAACGCCGCACCGCGCATCACCACCGCCGAACCGGCGCTGCGCGGCCTGCCCGACAGCGCCGGCGGTGACGCCTTCGCCCCGCTGGACGACGCCCACCTGTCGCGCTCGCTGGACGAACTGATCGCCCGCCGCGTCGCCTTCCTTGCCGATTACCAGAACGCCGCCTACGCCGATCGCTATTCAACGCTGGTCGCGCAAACCCGCGCCGCAGAACACGCCTGCACGCCCGGCGCCACCGCGCTGACCGAAGCGGTGGCGCGCAACCTGTTCAAGCTGATGGCCTACAAGGACGAATACGAAGTGGCGCGCTTGTTCGCGCACAGCGACTTCCGCCAGCAGGTCGCGCAGAAGTTCGAAGGCGACTACAAACTGCACTTCCACCTGGCCCCGCCGCTGCTGGCAAGGAAAGACGCGCATGGCCGCCTGCTCAAGCGCGAATACGGCCCGTGGGTGTTCACCGCCTACAAGTTGCTGGCGAAACTGAAATTCCTGCGCGGCAGCGCCTTCGACCCCTTCGGCCACACCGAAGAACGCAAGCACGAACGGCAACTGATCGCCGACTACGAAAACACCCTGACCCGCCTGCTGCCGCAACTGACCCCCGCCAACCTGCCGCTGGCCGCCGAAATCGCCAGCGTGCCCGAGCACATCCGCGGCTACGGCCACGTCAAGGCCGCGCACCTGCAACAAGCCAGGGCGCGCGAGGCGGCGTTGCTGAAACGGTGGAGCGATCCACTGCGGGTGAGCCATTCCGCGTAGCGGAGGAAGCAGCGGGGCAATCCCCGGCATCCACGGAGACGGAAGCTTGCGGATGGCGCACGCGAAGCGCATCACGCGCCCTATGCCTAAAGTCATTTGACAGCCTCGCACGCGGCGGCAAAGAATCGCACCGACAACGCGCAGCTTCGTTTCCTTCGCATCCCTTCCCGCCGCGTCCGCCAAGGTCGCCGCAACCGTGGAGATTTGCCATGCACAGACGTGACTTCCTCGCCCTTGGCGGCCTTGGCCTCGGTGGCGCGCTGCTGCCGGGATTCCTCGGCAAGGCGATCGCCGCCGAACAACTGCTCGACACTCTCGACATCGGCCTGAAGAAGAAAATCGCCGACGCCGCGCTGACAGCCGCAAGGCAAGCCGGCGCCAGCTACTGTGACGTGCGCATCGGCCGTTACCTGCGCCAGTTCGTGATGACCCGCGAGGACAAGGTGCAGAACGTGGTCAACACCGAGTCCACCGGCATCGGCGTGCGCGTGATCGCCAACGGCGCCTGGGGCTTTGCCGCGACCAACCAGTTGACCAGCGACGGCGTCGCCAATGCCGCCCGCCAGGCCGCTGCCATCGCCAAGGCCAATGCCAGGATCCAGACCACTCCGGTGCAGCTGGCTGGCGCGCCGGGCTTCGGCGAGGTGTCGTGGAAGACGCCGATCAAGAAGAACGCGATGGAAGTGCCGATCAAGGAAAAGGCGGAACTGTTGCTGGCCGCCAACGCCGACGCCATCGCCGCCGGTGCCAGTTTCGTCAACTCGACCATGTTCCTGGTCAACGAGCAGAAATACTTCGCCAGCACCGACGGCAGCTACATCGACCAGGACGTGCACCGCATCTGGCTGCCGTTCAACGTGACCGCCATCGACAAGGCCAGTGGCAAGTTCCGCAGCCGCAGCGAGCTGTCCGCACCGATGGGCCTGGGCTACGAATACCTCGACGCGGACCCGAAGCAGAAATTCGTCTCGCCCAACGGCGTGGTCAGCTACGGCCTGTCCTACGACCTGCGCGAGGACATCGTCGCCGCGGCGAAGCAGGCCCGGGCCAAGCTGACCGCGCCGTCGGTCAAGCCGGGCAAGTACGACCTCGTGCTGGACCCATCGCACACCTGGCTGACCATCCACGAGAGCATCGGCCACCCGCTGGAGCTGGACCGCGTGCTCGGCTACGAAGCCAATTACGCCGGCACCAGCTTCGCCACGCTGGACAAGCGCCAGGACAAGTTCCGCTACGGCAGCGAGCTGGTGAACGTGTTCGCCGACAAGACCCAGTTCGGCAGCCTCGGCTTCGTCGGCTACGACGACGAGGGCGTGAAGACGAAGAAGTGGGACCTGATCAAGGAAGGCACCCTGGTCGATTACCAGGCCATCCGCGACCAGGCCCACATCCTCGGCAAGACCGAATCCGACGGCTGCTGCTATGCGGACTCGTGGGCCAGCGTGCAGTTCCAGCGCATGGCCAACGTATCGCTGGCGCCGGGCAAGCAGAAGCTGTCCGTCGCCGAGATGATCAAGGATGTCGAGGACGGCATCTACATCGTCGGCGATGGTTCGTTCTCGATCGACCAGCAGCGCTACAACGCGCAGTTCGGCGGGCAATTGTTCTACGAGATCAAGAACGGTCAGATCACCCAGCAGATCGAGGACGTGGCCTACCAGATCCGCACGCCGGAATTCTGGAACGCCTGTGCCGCGCTCTGCGACGAAAGCGACTACCGCCTTGGCGGCTCGTTCTTCGACGGCAAGGGCCAGCCGGGCCAGGTGTCGGCAGTCTCGCACGGCTCGTCCACCGCCCGCTTCAACGGCATCAACGTCATCAACACCGCGCGCTCGCTCGGTTAACACACGGGGAACCACCACATGAGCATCCTCACCGAAGCGCAGGCCAAGGCCATTCTCGACAAGGTCGTCGCATTGTCGAAAGCCGACGAGATCACCGCCAGCCTCACCGGCAGCATCGAAGGCAACATCCGTTTCGCGCTGAACAACGTCTCCACCAGCGGCGTCATCGACAACATCGAGCTGGCCGTGCAGGTCGCGTTCGGCAAGCGCGTGGGTTCGGCCACGATCAACCAGTTCGACGATGCCTCGCTGGAACGCGTGGTGCGCCGCGCAGAAGACCTGGCGCAGCTGGCGCCGGAAAACCCCGAATTCGTGCCGGCCATCGACAGGCAGGCCTATACTGCCAGCGCGACCTTCAGCGAATCGACCGCCGCAATCACGCCCGAATATCGAGCCCAGGTGGCTGCCGACTCGATCGGCCCGTGCAAGGCCGAGAAACTGATCGCCGCCGGTTTCCTCGAAGACGGGCAGAGCTTCGTCGCTTTCGCCAACAGCAAGGGCAACTCCGGCTACCAGAAGTCCGCCCGTCTCAACTACACCTGCACCGTGCGCACCGAGGACGGCCGCGGCTCGGGCTGGGTGGTGCGCGACCTGAAGGACGCCAAGGACTTCGACGCCGCCAAGGACATCCAGATCGCGATCCGCAAGGGCAGCGCCTCGGCTGACGCGAAAGCACTGGAACCGGGCAAGTACACGGTGATCCTGGAACCGGCTGCCGCCGCCGGCCTGATCGGCTTCATGATGCGCTTCTTCGATGCGCGCAGCGCCGACGAAGGCCGCAGCTTCCTCAGCAAGAAGGGCGGCGGCAACAAGCTGGGCGAGCTGGTGTTCGATCCGCAGGTCAACATCCACACCGACCCGTGGGACCCGGTGGCGCCGGTCTTGCCGTGGGGCGAAGATTACGTCCCCCGCAAGAAGCAGGAGATCATCAAGGGCGGCCGTGTCTCCAACCTCGAATATTCGCGCTACTGGGCGCAGAAGCAGGGCAAGGAAGCGACCGAATTCGGCAACATCATCATGGCCGGCGGCAGCAAGGGCACCTCGGAACTGGTCGCCGGCACCGAACGCGGCATCCTGGTAACCCGCACCTGGTACATCCGCATGGTCGATCCGCAGACCGTGTTGCTGACCGGCCTGACCCGCGACGGCACCTTCTACATCGAGAACGGCCAGATCAAGCACCCGATCAAGAATTTCCGCTTCAACGAATCGCCGGTGATCATGCTCAACAACATCGACGAACTGGGCAAGCCGGTGCGCATCGCCTCGGACGAGGTCGGCACCATGGTGCTGCCGCCGATGCGTCTGCGCGATTTCACCTTCACTTCGTTGTCCGACGCGGTGTGACCGCTGCGCAGCGCGACGTCTTCGTGGAGGGAGACGCCGCGCCGCGATGCTTCACTCCTCCTGCCCATGCATCCGTGCCGATGAACCGCGCCGACTTCCTCCGCCTGCTTGCCGGCGGCATGGCCGGCGCATTGCTCGGCGGCCTGCCGCGGCGCGCACAGGCGGCCGACCACGACTTCTGGTTCACCCGGCTCAAATACGACTCCGGCGACTGGGACGTTGACGCGCGGATGCCGTCGAACGTGCTGACCTCGCTGGTCGATTACACCACGCTGCGCGTGGATCCGAACGAGCGCGTGGTCGCGCTGTCCGACCCGAAGATGCTGTCCGCGCCGCTGTGCTACCTGGCCGGGCACAAGCTGGTTCAGTTCAACCCGGCCGAGCGCCGCAACTTCGAGCGCTACGTGCGCAACGGCGGCTTCGTCCTGGTCGATGACTGCAACCATGACATCGACGGCTTGTTCGCCAAATCGTTCGAAACGCAGATGGCGTCCATCTTCGGTGCGGCCGCACTGAAGAAGCTGCCGCCGAAGCACCCGGTCTATTCCAGCTTCTTCAAGTTCGACGGCCCGCCGGCCACCAGCTTCGAGCTCAACGGCTGGGGCGACGACCTGGTGCACGATTACCTGAAAGGCATCGACATCAACGGCCGCCTCGGCGTGCTTTACAGCAACAAGGACTACGGCTGCGAATGGGACTACGACTGGCGCAACAAGCGTTTCCTCGCCGAAGACAACACCAGGTTCGCCGTGAACATCGTCGTCTATGCGCTGAGTTCATGAACACCGACATGGCTTGGACTTGCTTCGCGCCGGGAAATCCCGCTTCGTTCAATTGAATCCCCCACCGACATGAACACCATCACCGAAAACGAAATCCAGGCCAGATTCGCCCGCATCGACGATCTTCGCAGCGCGCTGGCGCAGGCCATCGTCGGCCAGGAAAGCATCGTCGAGCAGTTGCTGATCGGCCTGCTCGCCGGCGGCCATTGCCTGCTGGAAGGCGTGCCCGGCCTGGGCAAGACCCTTCTGGTGCGCTCGCTGGGCGAGGCGCTGCATTTGCAATTCCGCCGCGTGCAGTTCACCCCCGACCTGATGCCCAGCGACATCCTCGGCACTGAATTGCTGGAGGAAGATCATGGCACCGGCCACCGTGCATTCCGCTTCCAGCCCGGCCCGGTATTCACCAATTTGTTGCTGGCCGACGAACTGAACCGCACGCCGCCGAAGACGCAGGCCGCACTGCTCGAGGCGATGCAGGAACGCACGGTCAGCTATGCCGGCACCACCTACCAGCTGCCGAAACCATTCTTCGTGCTGGCCACGCAGAACCCGCTGGAACAGGCCGGCACCTATCCGTTGCCGGAAGCGCAGCTGGACCGCTTCCTGCTGCACATCCGCGTCGATTACCCGAGCGAGACGGAAGAAAAAGCGATCCTGCTGCAAACCACCGGTGCCGGCAACGCGACGGTGCCGCGAGTAATGGAAGGCGACGAAGTGCTGGCGCTGCAAGCACTGGTGCGCGAAGTGCACATCGGCGACGACCTGCTGGCGTGGATCACCCGGCTGGTGCGCACCAGCCGCCCCGGCGAAGGTATGCCGGAGGAGGTGCGCAAATACGTCAAGTGGGGCGCTGGTCCGCGCGCCGGGCAATCGCTGGTGCTGGCGGCGAAGGCGCGCGCGCTGCTGCACCGACGCCTGGCCGCGACTCGCGAGGATGTCGCCGCGCTGGCCGCGCCGGTGATGCGCCACCGCCTGCTCCTGGCCTTTGCCGCCGAAGCCGAGCAGAAGAGCGCCGATGACGTAATCGCCGCGCTGCTGCGCGCCGTGCCGTTCGCCTGAGCCACGCGGCCGCACGACGTGCCCACCGATCTGATCCCGCCCGACATCCGCAGCCGGTTGAAACACCTGCGCATCGTCGCGCGGCGCGCGCTTGGCCGGCATGGTTTCGGCCTGCATCACAGCCGCAGCCGTGGCTCGGGCCTGGAATTCGCGCAGTACCGCGCCTACGAGCCGGGCGACGAACTGCGCCAGATCGACTGGAAGCTGTACGCGCGCAGCGACCGTTTCTTCGTCCGCGAAGCCGAGCGCGAAAGCCCGCTGACGTTGTGGGTCCTGATCGACGCCAGCGCCTCGATGGCGCAGGCCGACGCGGCGCAGCCCGATTGGACGCGCCTGCACGCAGCCAGGTCCATCGCCGCCTGCCTCGGCGAACTGGCGCTGAAACAAGGCGACCGCATCGGCCTGATTGCACTGCACGAAGGCGGATTGCGCCTGCTGCCGCCCGACGACGGCCCGCGCCAGCGCGACCGGCTGTGGCTGGAACTGCATGCATTGTCGGCCGGCAAGCATTTCCCGGCGACGGAGAAACTCGCGCCGGTATGGGAACGCATCGCCGCCGATGATCTGGTGGTGCTGATTGGCGACGGCTTCGAGGAAGCCGGCATCGCGATGACCGAACGCCTGTCCGCCGCACGCCGCGAGGTGTTGTTCGTGCAGGTATTGACCGCCGAAGAGCGCGACTTCCCGTTCCGCGACGGCCACCGTTTCGTCGATCCGGAAACCGGAGAGGAACTGCGCGGCGACGGCGCGGCCCTGCGCGATGAATTCCTGCGCCGCTTCGGCGAGGCGCAGCACGCGCTGCGTGCAAGGCTGGAGCACGCCGGCATCGCCCATGTCGTGCATTGGCTGGACCAGCCGCCGGACCTGCCGCTGCGGCAGTTGTTCGGCGATGCCGACGCGGCGGAATACGCATGAGCCTGTCGCTGCTGCTGCCTGCCGCGCTGGCCGCGCTCGCCACCCTGCTGTTGCCGCTGCTGCTGCACTTGACGCGCCGCAGCGAGGAAAAGCGCGTGGTGTTCGCCGCCTTGCGCTGGCTGCGCGAGAAGCCCAGGCCGCGCCGGCACTTGCGCTTCGACGAGTGGTGGCTGCTGGCATTGCGGCTGTTCTTGCTGGCGGCGCTGGCGCTGTGGCTGGCCCGGCCGATTCTGCTGGGTGCGGCAACCGACAAGGCGTGGGTCGTCGCGATGCACGGTGTCGAAGCTGCGCGCGTGCGCGAACTGGTCGAAGCCGACAAATCCGAACTGCACTGGCTGGCACCGGGCTTTCCCGAAATTTCCGCAACACAGACCAGGGCAGACGACGGCGCGGCTTTCCCCAGCCTGCTGCGCGAACTGGATGCGCAACTTCCCGCCGACACACGACTGACCGTCATCGTGCCAGAACGGCTGGCCGGTGCCGACGCGCAACGCCCGCGCCTGAGCCGCACGGTGGATTGGAAGATCGTGCCGGGCGACTCGCCGAAAGCCACAACCGCAACGCCGGCACTGCAACTGGACCTGTCGCCCCTGCCCGCCGACGCGGTGGGCCTGGAATACCTGCACGCGGTCAATGCCGCATGGGGAAACGAAGACGGCAGGACCGTGCAAGTCCGCGTATTGCTTGCCGACCAACCGGCTCCCGCCGACCTGCAACTGCAACCGGCGTGGCGCGATGCGCAAGGCGATTTGCTGGTCGAGGTTGCAAACAACGGGCAAGGCCCGACGCTGCGTTTCACCCGCAACCTGCAACCGGCTTCGATGCCACAACTGCTGGAAGCCGACTTTCCCCAGCGGCTGCGCGAAGCGGTGCTGCCCGCACCCGCTCCCACGCGGGCCTTCGCACGCGATTACGCGCCAACGACCGGCACGGCAGCGTGGCCACAGACACCGCGTGAACTGCAGCCGTGGCTGGCCTTGCTGATCGCACTGCTGTTCCTCGTCGAGCGCTGGATGGCAACAAGCCGGCGGCGGGGGACGATGCCATGAACGCATCACGCATCCTCGATGGCCTGCGCCACGCCACGCAAAAACGCGCAGTCGGCGACCTCGTCCTGCAATGCCTGCCGCTGCTGGCCTTGCTGGCCGTGGCCAGCGGAAAACTTGCCGGCTCGATCGCCGCTGCAACCGTCGTCGCCATGGCCGGCCTGCTGTTGCTGGCGGGGGCGGCGTGGCGCAGGACCCGCCAGTTCAACGCAAGCTGGCTTGCGCAACAGCTGGATGCCGAACGCAAGGATTTCGACGACAGCGCCGACTTGCTGTTCGCCGACGAAACCAGGCTGGGCCCATTGCAACGCCTGCAACGCGAACGGCTGCAACAGCGCTTGCAAACAGGCAAGCTGCCCGATCTGCGCCCCGCATGGTCGCGTCGCGCCATCGCCATCGCTTGTCTTGCCGCCGCGATCGGCATCCCGGCCCTGCTGTTCTGGCCGAAGACTTCCACGCCATTGCCGGCACTGGCCCCCGGCGACGAACCCACGCCGGCCGTGCCCGGCATCCCGCATCTGGCCGGACAGGCCCTGCGCATCGAGCCGCCCGCCTACACCCGCCTGCCCGTGCGCGACGAGCGCATGCTGGATGCGAAAGCGCCGCAAGGCGCGCGCTTGCACTGGCGCTTGCGCTTCGAGCCGCAACCAGCAAACGCCGAACTGGTCTTCGTCGATGGCCAGCACCTGCCGCTGCAACGCGACGGCGACGACTGGACCGCGACTCGCGCGCTCGACAAATCCATGCTGTACCGCGTGGCGCCGCAGGGCGCAGCGAAGAACTCGCGCCTGTACCGCCTCGATGCCGTGCCCGACCAGGCACCGCAACTGAAAGTCGTCGCGCCGGCGCAGGGATTGACCCTGGTGCAAACCGGCCAGCGCGAGTGGAGCCTCGCCTTCGAAGCCAGCGACGACTACGGCGTGGCATCCACCGCCGAACTGCGCATCACCCTGGCGCAGGGCAGTGGCGAGAACATCAAGTTCAGCGAACAATCGCGCACCTTGTCCGGCAGCGGCTCGACGACGAACAAGCGCTTCGCCACACGGCTGGACATCGCCGCGCTCGGCATGGCCGTCGGCGATGACCTGGTCGTGCAGCTGACCGTGCGCGACAATCGCTCGCCGTCGCCGCAATCTGCGCAAGGCCCCGGCCTGATCCTGCGCTGGCTGCCGCCGCAGGAGGAACTCTCCACCGGCATCGATGGCGTGGTGCAACGGACGTTGCCGGCGTATTTCCGCAGCCAGCGCCAGATCATCATCGACACCGAAACCCTGCTGAAGGAACAGCGCAAGCTTTCCCGCGACCAGTTCGTCGAGCGTTCTGATCGCATCGGCATCGACCAGCGCCTGCTGCGGCTGCGCTACGGCCAGTTCCTCGGCGAGGAATCCGAAGGTGCACCGACTCCGCCGAAACCCTTGTTGCCGACCAACGATGCCGAAGACGCTCCCGACGCGCCGGCAACGGAAGAGCACCACGACGATGGCCACGATCACGGCCAGGCCAACACCGGCAACGACAAGGCTTTCGGCAATGCCGGCGACGTGCTGACCGAGTTCGGCCACACCCACGACATCGCCGAAGCCGCAACCCTGATCGACCCGAAGACCCGCGCCACGCTGAAGCAGGCGCTGGACCAGATGTGGCGGTCGGAACTGCAACTGCGCCAGGGCGAACCAAGGCAGGCGCTGCCGTTCGCCTACAATGCGCTGGAATTCATCAAGCAGGTGCAGCAGGCCGATCGCATCTACCTGGCGCGCGTGGGCACGCAGTTGCCGCCGCTCGATTTCGCCCGGCGAATGACCGGCAAGCGCGAGGGCATCGCCAGCCGGCCGCTGCCGACTTCCACCAGCGGCAACACGGACGATGTGCCCGCCCGCCTGTGGCTGGCGCTCGATCCCCATCCGGGCGAAGCTGTCATCGAGGTCGATCTGGCTTCTCTGCAAGGCTGGCTGCGCGAAAACGAATCCCGCCTCGACGATCCGCTGTCCCTGCTCGCCGCGATCGAAACCCTGCATGCCGAACCGGATTGCGAACCCTGCCGCGACGCCCTGCGTTCGCAACTGTGGCGCGTGCTGCAACGGCCGCCGGTGCAAGTGCCGCGCCGCGACGCGGTGAACGAAACAGGCCAGCGCTATCTCGACGCGCTGAAAGCGGAGACATCGCGATGACTGCTCCCGGCCTGCTCGCCGCGATCCTCGGCCTGGCCGCGCTGCTGGGCCTGCTGCGCATACTGTGGTGGCGGGCGAAAGCGGCAACACCCGTGCCACGCTGGCGCATCGCCGTGTTGCTGCTTGCGCAGCCGCTGTGCGCGTCGCTGCTGTACTTCACCTTGTTGCCGCCGCGTGCCGCCGCGCTGCACGGCGACGAAACCCTGGCCATGCTGGCTGCCGACAGCGACGCTTCATCACTGGCGCCGGCCAGGGGCGCGACGCTCGTGGCCTTGCCCGAAGCCCCGGCGCCAATGCAGGCGCAAGCCGAACGCCAACCCGACCTGGCCACCGCGCTGCGCCGCCATCCGCAAGCCACGCGGCTGCGCATGATCGGCAGCGGACTGGAAGCACGCGACCGCGAAGCCGCACGCGGGCTTGCCGTCCAATTCCAACCGCCCGCACCGGCACGCGGCTTGCTGCGCCTGCACTACCCGCAACGGCTCGCACCCGGCCAATCGTTTGAACTCACGGGCCAGGTGCATGCCGGCAAAGGCGACAAAGTCGAATTGCTCGATCCCGCCGGCCAGCGCATCGCACTCGTCGCGCCCGATGCCAACGGACGCTTCCGCATCGACACCAGCGTGCGCAGTGCCGGACTGGCCGTGTTCCAACTGCGCCTGCGCGATGCCAACGGAAAGACCGTCGAACGTGCCTCGGTGCCGTTGTGGATCGCCGAACCGGAAAAGCTGCGCGCGCTGCTGCTGGCCGGCGCGCCGAACGCCGAACTCAAGTACCTGCGCCGCTGGGCCGAAGACGCCGGCATCGCACTGCGCACGCGCATCGCCCTGGGCGGCGGCATCGCACTGGGCGATGCCGCGCCGCTGGACGCCGCATCGCTGCAGAAGCTCGACCTGCTGCTGCTCGACGGCCGCGCGCTGGACGCACTGGGCAGTGGCGAGCGCGCCGTGCTGCGAACCGCCATCGAACGCGGCCTCGGCCTGCTGCTGCGCATCGACGGCGCGCCATCGGCCGGCACGCGCGCGCAACTGCGCACCCTGGGCCTGGCCGTCGAAGGCGACGGCGCAGCCGCGACGGCGCGGTTGTGGTCGGTTGCGGCGCAAGCGGATGCCGAAACAATGCCGACCATTGCCATCCGCCGCCTGCGGGTCACTTCCGGCGACGCGACGCCGCTGCTGCGCAATGCCGAAGGCCATCCGCTGGCCTGGTGGCGCGCCGCAGGACGTGGGCGCATCGGCCTGTTGCCGATCGGAGATACCTATCCGCTGGTCCTGCACGGCGAAGCCGGCCGCCACGGTGCGCTGTGGAGCCAGGTTTTCGCCACGCTGGCGCGGCCGGGCTCCGCACGCATGCGCAAGATCGATCAAGCATGGGTGGAGCAGCGCATTGCGATCTGTCCCGCTGGCGAAGCGGCACGGGTGTTCGCGCCCGATGGCAGCGATGCGACACTGCTTGCCGATGCCGGCGGCAACGCGGACGCACCGGCATGCGCCGCGTACTGGCCGCAACAGCCCGGCTGGCACTGGTTGGACGATGGCGAACACCATCAACCGTTCTTCGTCCGCGCCAACAACGATGCGCCCGGCCTGCAACGCACGGCGCGCATCGAAGCCACGCAGGCGCTGACCGCTTCCACCCGCAGCGACGAACCTCTCAGCAGCTCGGCAACGCAGCCCGGCCCGCGCGGTTCCGCCTGGCCCTGGTTCCTGGCCTGGCTGGCCAGCGCCGCCGCGCTGTGGTGGCTGGAACGGCGTCGGCCAAGCCAGTCCAGGACAACGCGCTGATTCATTTCCGGCGCCTGACTAACTCATCGTTTCCCTTTCTGGGGCTACACTGGCGGGCCCACTCCCGAGGAACCGGACCATGTCCTACACCCTGCCCGCCCTGCCCTACGCCTACACTGCGCTCGAGCCGCACATCGATGCGCAGACGATGGAAATCCATCACACCAAGCACCACCAGACCTACATCAACAACCTGGTCAACGCGGTCAAGGACACGCCCTTCGACGGCAAGCCGGCCGAGGAACTGATCGTTGACCTCAACGCGCTGCCGGAAAACATCCGCGGCCCGGTGCGCAACAACGCCGGCGGGCACGCCAACCACAGCCTGTTCTGGACGGTGATGGCGCCGGCCGGCAACGGCGGCGGCGGCGCGCCGGAAGGTGAACTGGCCGCGGCCATCGATCGCGACCTCGGCGGCCTGGACGCGTTCAAGGAAGCCTTCACCAAGGCCGCGCTGACCCGTTTCGGCAGCGGCTGGGCGTGGCTGTCCAGCGACAAGTCCGGCAAGCTGCTGGTCGAAAGCAGCGCCAACCAGGACAGCCCGCTGATGCAGGGCGTCGGCTCGGGCAACACCCCGATCCTGGGCCTGGACGTGTGGGAGCACGCCTATTACCTGAAGTACCAGAACCGCCGCCCGGACTACATCGCCGCGTTCTACAACGTGGTCAACTGGGCCGAAGTGGCGCGCCGCTACGCCGTGGCCAAGGCCTGATGGCATGAACTCGCAGCCCGGCCACGATGGCAGCGTTTCCCTGCGGCACTGGCTGGGCTATGCCAGCGCCGCCGCCGTGAGCGCGCTGGCGGTCGTGCTGGTGGTTGCGTACGCGCGCGGCAGCGAGGTGACATGGAACGCGCTGACCGGCGGCAGCGTCGCCGCGCTGGCGACCGCGTTGGGCACGCTGCCGGTGCTGTTCTCGCAGCGGCTTTCCGATCGCGTGCAGGACACCCTGCTCGGTTTCGGCGCCGGGGTGATGCTGGCGGCGTCATGCTTCTCGCTGGTCATTCCCGGGCTGGATGCGGCCAAGGCCGCCGGCCTGTTCGGCGGCGGCAACTGGGCCGCCGGCGGGGTGGTCGGCGCGGCCCTGCTGCTGGGCGCGGCCACGCTGATGCTGATCGACCGGGTGCTGCCGCACGAGCACTTCATCAAGGGCCGCGAGGGGCAGGACGCCGGCAAGCTGCGCCGCACCTGGCTGTTCGTGTTCGCCATCATCCTGCACAACCTGCCGGAAGGGCTGGCGATCGGCGTCGGCTACGCCGGCAACGACCCGGTGCGCGCGTGGGCGCTGGCCACCGGCATCTCGATCCAGGACATCCCCGAAGGCCTGGTGATCGCGGTCGCGCTGCTGGCCGCCAACTACAACCGCTGGCTGGCGGTCGCCATCGGCATGGCCTCGGGCCTGGTGGAACCGGTCGGCGCCGTACTCGGCGCCGGCATCGCCAGCCACTCGGCGGCGATGCTGCCGTGGGGCCTGGGCTTCGCCGCCGGCGCGATGCTGTTCGTCATCAGTCACGAAATCATCCCCGAATCGCACCGCAAGGGCCACGAGAAGTTCGCCACCACCGGCCTGCTGATCGGCTTCGTGCTGATGATGCTGCTGGATACCGCGCTGGGTTAAGGCGACGCTGAACAAGCCCCTCGCGCGCGCTGCATCCCGGTTTGGGCGATCTGCTGTGTTGCAAATGCTCGCCATGGCGACGGCCATGTCTGCGCTTTGCGCCTTGCAGCTCATTCCAAACCGGGCGCATCGCATCGCGGGGACTTGTTCAGCGTCGCCTTGACGCACCCGGCGCAAACGTGAGAAACATCGGGCAGACCCTTCTGGAGCCCCCCGATGACCCGACTGCCGCTGTCCGCCGCCCTTCTCGCCCTGGGCCTTGCCGCCTGCTCCGCACCGCAACCGGACGAACAGGAACAGGCGCTGGCGCAGTCCGAACAACGCGCCGCCGAAGCCGCGCAACCCGCAGATGCCGGTACCGCGCCCACCGACGCCAGCCATTGCGATCCCTTGCAGGCGCAATGGACGGTCGGCAAGCCGGTCACCGACACCGAGGCCGAACAGGCGCGCAAGGATGCCGGCGCGGCACGCGTGCGCGTACTCAAGCCGGGCGAGGTGGTGACGTTGGAATTCGACGACGCGCGCCTGAACATCGATGTCGATGAAAATGGCGCGGGCGTGGCTGCGCGCTGCGGCTGAATCGCCGCTCAGGGCTCAGTCGTGTTTTTCTCGCGCAGCAGCAATTCGCGCTTCAGCGGCAGGCCCCAGCGGTAACCGCCCAGAGAGCCATCACTGCGGATCACGCGGTGGCAAGGCACCACCACCGCCACGCGGTTGTGCGCGCAGGCCCGGGCGACGGCACGTGCGGCCCTCGGTTCGCCCAGCGATTGCGCGATTTGCGCATAACTGCGGGTCTGCCCGCGCGGGATCTTCATCAGCGCATCCCAGACGCGGCACTGGAAGGCGGTGCCGATCAGGTCCAGCGACACGGCGGCGTCAACACCGGCCAGGCGCACGGCCACCGCCTGCAGGCGCGGGGCGAGGAATTCGTCGCGGCCGCTGTCGATGCGCGCAATCCGCGCACGCGGGAACTCCGCGTGCAGGTGCTGTGCCAGCGCATTTTCGTCTTCGCCCAGTTCGACCGCGCAGATGCCGCGTTCGGTGGCGGCCACCAGCGCTTCGCCCAGCCCGGTGTGCAGCGTGGTCCAGCGGATGTCGATGCCTTCCCCGCCGGCGCGGTAACGCGCCGGGGTCATGCCCAGCCGCGATGCGCCGTGTTCATAGACCCGCGACGGCGAACCGTAGCCGGCGTCGTACAAGGCCGCGCTGACATCATTGCCGGCGCGCAGGCCGGATTTCAGCGCGCCGAGTTTTTTCTGCGCCAGGTATTCGGCCGGGCTGAGGCCGTAGCGCGCGGCGAAGCGGCGTTGCAGGTGCGCCGGGCTCAGGCCGACGACGGCGGCCAGTTCGGCCAGGCTCGGTTCGCCGCCATCGAGCAGTTGGCGGGCGCGTCGCAGTTTGTCGTCGCTGTCCATGCCCGGCAGCGTAGCGGCGGCGGCATGCGCTTGCTATCCGATTCTTGCGGCGGAACCGGCGGGCCGGGCCACCGGTTCTCTCCGCGCGGCAGCCGGGCCGCGCCCGCCGCCGCCTTCCGGCCCGCTCCCTATTTCTTCACTTTTTCGCCGCCTGCGCCGCGCGCAGCACGCGCAGGAAGTTGCCGCCCCAGATGCCGGCGATCTGTTCCTGCGTGTAGCCGCGCTTGACCAGTTCCGCGGTGACGTTGGGCGCGTCCTTTTCGCCGTCGAAGCCATCCACGCCCGACCCGTGGTTGAAATCGGTGCCGATGCCGACGTGCTCGACGCCGATGCGCTTGGCGATGTAGTCGATGTGATCGACGAAATCCGACAGCGTCGCCCTCGCGATCTTCGGCTGCAGGTCATTCAGGAAGGCGTCGCGCTTGTCTTCCGGCAACGCCGTGTAGCCCTCGGTGGGCGAGCCGAATTCCGCCGACAGGCCATGCGCGACGCGCACCTCGCGCACCTTCGCCCGTTCCTCTTCGCTCAGCTTGTGCAGGTACGTGCTGAACGGCGTCGCCTGGACCACGCCGCCGTTGGCCTTGATCGCGTCGAGTTCGGCGTCGCTCAGGTTGCGGGTGTTGTCGAGCAGCGCGCGCGCGTCCGAATGCGTCGCCACCACCGGCGCGCGGGTCAGTTCCAGCGTCTGCAACAGCGCGGCGGTGGACAGTTGCGACACGTCGATCAGCACGCCGAGATCGTTGAAGCGCTGCACGGCCTGCCTGCCGAGTTCGGACAGGCCCTTGTGGCGCTCGACCTCGTTCGGGTCGGAAGGGCGCGACGAATCGGAGAACGCATTGTGCCCGGCATGGTTCAGCGCGGCGACGCGCACACCGGCTTCGTAGTACTTGTCGAAGGCGGTCAGGTCGGTGCCGAGGATGCGCGCGTTCTGGAAGCCGAGCAGCACCGCGATCCTGCCTTCCTTGTGGATGCGCTCCACGTCGTCGGCGCTCAACGCCTGCTCGGCCTTGCCGTCGCTGCCGGCGATGAACTTGCGGATCGCGGCGAGCTTGTCGTCGGCCTCCTTCCTCGCCGCCGCGTCGCCTTCCGGCGTTTCCGGGCCGGGCCCGACCGCGATCGCCAGCACCACCGCGTCCACGCCGCCTTCGGTCAGTTGCTCCAGGCTGACGCGCGAGCCGCCGTCCGGCGCGTAGTAGCGCTTCGGCGTCTCCGGCAGCAGCACGTCGGCATGGCTGTCCAGTACCAGCACGGCATCGTGGACGGCGCGCGCATCGGCCACGGCCTCGCCCGGAGCCTGCGCCGCGCCCTCCGCGGCGGCGCCATTTTCGCCGCCGCGATGCTTGGAATAGAAGTATCCCGCGACTCCCAGCACCACGACCGCCAGGGCGGCGATGACGGGCCATTTTCCGCGCTTGCGGTCGACGGTCTCGGTCTTGCCTGCGGAATCGGTTTCGCTCACGACGGTTCCCCACGAAGGCATCCGGCGACAGTCCGGACTTTCATGGACGAATCTATTGCGGCGAATCAGTCGTGCATAACAACCAATCGCAATGATCTGCATACGGATTGGTTATCTGTCGGCCACCGCGTTCAATCCCAGCCGGGCATGTGCGCGCCGTTGAGGCCGCCGGTTTCGAACACCGCCTTGCGCGGACCCACGTCGCGGGTGGCGAATTCGATGGTGATGGCCCTGGACTTGCGCGCCAGTTTCCACAGGGCCTCGTGATCGTCGATGAACATGGCGATGGCTTCGTCGGTGTCCGGGCGGTAGGCGGTCATCTTCTTCGGCGCGCCGCCGTCTGCGATCACGGTCACGCTGCAATGGCCGTAGCAGGCCTTGGCGAAATCGCCTGCCTGCAACACCAGGTAGGCGCTGCGCTTCCACTGCGGGTGGTCGCGGAACACCAGTTGCACCGAACGCGGGCCGCTGCCATCCACGTCAACCGTGTCCTTGGCGTAGAGCATCGCCGAGCGTTGCGTGCCCTTGCCGGCGGGCACTTGCGTGTAGCTCCACAGCGAGGACAGCCGATCCTGTTCGCGCTGGGCTTCGGCCTTGGCCTTGATCTCGTCGAAGCTCTGCTGCACCTGTTCGGCGGCTTGCGTGTCGGGGTATTGCGCCAGCAATGCAGCACCGTGGATGCGCGCGGTTTCCCACTTCTGCGCGGTGCGGGCGTCTTCGTACTGCTTCGCCACTTCGGCGGCGGCTTGTTCCTTCTGCACGGCGGCGGCTTCAGCGGCGGCACGTTGCTGTTCCGCGCTGGGGCCGCAGGCGGCGAGAAGGGAAAGGCTTGCGGCGAGAATCAGGCTGCGTTTCATGGTTTTCGACCTCGGGAAACTTTCCTTGAACTAGCAGACGTGCACCGCAGGGACGCAATGCACGCCTGCAGAAAAGGATTACTTGTTCGACTCGGCCTTCGCCAGCAAGGCTTCGACCGAAGCCGTGGTGATCGGGTGGTAACCGGGCCGGGCCTTGGCGAAAGCATCCTTCGCGAATGCCAACCCTTCCGGCGTTTTCGCCAATTCCGCGTAGATCGGCAGGATCAGCTTGCGGCGGCCGACGCGCTGGATGAATTCGCCGGCGGCCGGCAACGCATCCGCATAGCCGCTGCGGATCGCCAGCGGATACCAGCGCATCGCGATTTCGCCGTTGGCGGTGCCGGTGAAATGCCAGGCCTCGTCGAGTTGCTTCAGTTGTTCGGGCTTCAACTTGTCACCCAGGCCTTCGAGGAAGCGCACCCATTGCTGGGTGACCCACTCGCCGGTCACCTGCGCGCCGGGCAACTGGCCACTGCCCAGCCAGGCGATGCGCGCGGTATCGACGCTGGCGAAGCCGCGCGATTGCGCCTTGATCGCCACCGCCGGGATGCCGGGCTGGTGCAGCCAGGCGTCCAGTTCGTCGGCGCTGACTGCGTTGGGGCTTTTCGGCAGCAGGTTCTTTTTCAGGTATTCGATGAACTGGTCGGTGTTGGCGCTCTGGAAGGCGTGGTCGTCGAACCAGCCGCGCAGGAACGGGTCGAACACTTCGCGGCCGAAACGCTGCTCCAGGAATTGCAGGAACCACGCGCCCTTGACGTAGGCCACGTCGCTGAGGGTTTCGTCCGGGTCGTTTTCGGCCAGCGGCGGCAGCGCGAGTTTCTGCGCATCGGCGCTCATGCCGTTGATGTCTTCGGCCAGGCCGGCCTGGTCGATCTGGCGTTCCATGTCGGCCATTTCCGTGCCGTACATCGCCTCGGTGATGCGGCCCTGCACGTAGGTGGTGAAGCCTTCGTTCAACCAGATGTCCTTCCACGACGCATTGGTGACCAGGTTGCCCGACCAGCTATGCGCCAGCTCGTGCGCGACCAGCGACACCAGCGACTTGTCGCCGACGATCACGGTCGGCGTGGCGAAGGTCAGCGTGGGGTTCTCCATGCCGCCGAACGGGAACGACGGCGGCAGCACCAGGATGTCGTAGCGGCCCCAGCGGTACGGGCCGTACAGTTTTTCGGCCACCGCGATCATCTTCTCGGTGTCCTCGAATTCCTTCGCCGCCTTGTCGGCCATCGCCGGCTCGGCCCACACGCCGCTGCGCGCGCCGGTGCTGCGGAACACCAGGTCGCCGGCGGCGATCGCCAGCAGGTACGACGGGATCGGGTGTTCCATGCGGAAGGCGTAGTCGCCGTCGCGCGCCGCGTCGGTCGGGCTGTTGGCGCTCATCAGCACCATCACGTCGGGGCGGCTGGTCACGTGCGCGGCGTAGGTGAAGCGCACGCTCGGCGTGTCCTGCAACGGCACCCAGCTGCGTGCGTGGATGGCCTGCGACTGGCTGAACATGAAAGGCAGTTGCTTGCCTTCGGTCATCGCCGGATCCAGCCATTGCAGGCCCGAGGCCTGCGGCGAGGTCCGGTACGCGATGCGCAGCTTCGCGTTGCGCGCCGGCATGGCGATGCTGAGCCTGCTGCCGAACACCGGCGTGGCCGGGGCCAGCGCGTACTGCAACGGCGTCCAGTTGCCGTTGCCGTCGTCGCCTTCGATCCTGTCGATGGCCAGATCGCGGGTGTCCAGCACCAGTTCACTGGCCTGCTTGTCCTTCCAGTCCAGCGTGTAGGTGGCAGTGCCGGCAATCTGCTTGTCGTCGAAGTCGATGGCCAGATCCAGCGCCAGGTCGGCGATGGCGACCTTGTCCGGCTGTGCAAAGGAGCTTTCATCATGGCTGCGCGACGGCGCGGCGGCGGCGGGCTTGGCGGGCACGGGAGCGACGACCTCGGGTTCGCGGGACTTGGAGCAGCCGGCCGCCAGCACGGCGGCGGCGGACAGGCACAACAGCACGGCACGCATCAGGGCTTTCCTGCGTCGGAGAAACGGCAAGTTTACCCCTCGCCGGCGCAGCGATGCGCGGAACGGCCATTTACGCGGCATGAACATGGCCGACGACAAACTTGCCGACGACAGATACAGGATTCGAGGAATGCCACGATGACGAACCGCCGTCGGTCCACTGGCCTTTTTCTCGCTGTTGCCCTGGCCTTGGGGGCATGCTCGAAACCGCCGCCGGGACAAGACGGGGCGAAGACGGCCGAAACCGCGGAAACCGGCGGCAAGGCGGAAGCCCCCGACGCCGAAGCGCAGGCCAGGCGCTACTACGAGCAACTGGTTGCGCAGTACGGCCAGGACTATGCCGCCTGCGGCCCGAGCGAGCGCACCCTGCCGCAAGAATGCGCCGCCGCCAGGGACATCCCCGGCGCAACGCCAGGTCACGGCAACGTGCTGCTGATGCTCGATGCTTCCGGCTCGATGGCCGCGCGCATCGGCGGCGAAACCAAGATGGCGGCGGCGCAACATGCCCTGATCGACTTCACCCGCAAGCTTTCCGGTTCGGCCGACGTGGCCCTGCGCGTCTATGGCCACACCGGCAACAACAAGGAAAGCGGCAAGGCCGAATCCTGCGCCGGCAGCGAACTGCTGTATCCGTTCCAGAAGCTGGACGCGGGCAAGTTCGAATCCGCGATCCGCAGCTTCGAGCCCACCGGCTGGACGCCGATCGCCGCCTCGCTGGACGCGGCCGCGCAGGACTTCGCCAACGCGCCCGCGCGCGACGGCGCCAACGTGGTCTATGTGGTCTCCGACGGCATCGAGACCTGCGGCGGCGACCCGGTGGCGGCGGCGCGCAAGTTGCACGAATCGGACATCGACGTGGTGGTCAACGTGGTCGGCTTCGACGTCGATGCGCAGGCCGCGCGGCAACTGGAGGCGGTGGCGAAAGCCGGCGGCGGCGAATACCTGGCGGCGGGCTCGCGCGCCGACCTGGACCGCATCTTCAGCGAGCGATTGACCGAGGCAAACAAGCGATACCACTGCGAGCTGTTCGGACAGAACTCTGCTTACAGCAGCACCTTGTCCTCGCAGAATTCCCGCTACAGTTGCCTGTTGAACAAGGCCAACGGCGAATACAGCCGCATCCTCAACCACGCCGAGGGCGAGTACAGCCGCATCCTGAACGACGAAAATCGCCGATACAGCGATTTGCAGGCCAAGCTCGCCGCGGACGATTCGATGGACCGGGAGAAACGCCAGAACCTGCTGGACGAAGCGCGAGCCAAGCGCGACTCGGCCGTCGAACAGGCGAGACGGCACAGGGACTATGCCCTCGACCACGCGCGAGCCAAGCGCGACGGCATCGTCGAACCGGCCCGTACCGAACGCGACAAGGTCACCGGCACCGCCCGCGCCACCCGCGATACGGCCATTGACACGGAGCGTGCGGTCCGCGACGAACGCATGGAGCGGGCCCGCAAGGAGCGCGACGCCGGCGCCAGCCGGCGCTGATGCGGTCCCCGCCTTCCTTCAGACCTTGCAGCCGTCGTGGATCGCGACGATGCCGCCGGAAAGGTTCTTGTGGCGCGTGCGGGCAAATGCTCTGCGCCTGGCTTTTCTGCATGCGCCGCCAGCAAGCCCCTCAGCGCTCGTAATTGGACAGCGCCAAGGCCAACAGCGCGCGCGCCTGTTCGCGCAGCGATGCCGGCTCGACGATTTCCGCATCCGCACCGTAATGCAGCACGTCCATCAGCAATTCGCGCGAGGCGCTGTACGGCAGCTTCAACTCGTAACGGCCATCGGGCAAGAAACGGCCCTGCTGGCGCGAATGCCATTGCTCGTCGGCCACCCAGCGCGCGGCCCTGGCGCTGAACACGATGGTCGCCCAGCCCTTGGGTTCGCCGGAAAATATCCCGTAACTCGACGCCAGGTGCTGCTTGAGCTGTTCCTCGCCGATGTCCAGCGCGGCATCGTCCAGCGTGCGCGCATTGCCGATGCGGTCCACCGCGAAACTGCGCAGCGCCTCGCGGCCGTGGTCCCAGGCGTCCAGATACCAGTTGTCGCGGTAGTGGGTGATGCGCTGCGGCGACACCGTGCGGCGGGTGCGCTCGTCGGTGGAACGGGCGCGGTATTCGAACGCCAGTTGCTTGCGTTCCAGCACTGCCGTGGCGACGTGGCGGAACACGGTTTCGTCGAGGCGGCGACCGCGGTGCGGCACCACCCGCACCCGTTCCAGCGGCCATTGTTCGACGCCGGCGTGATCGGCCAGCAGGGTTTCGATGCGCTTCTGCAACGGCGCCAGCGCCGTCGAAAGCACGCCGCCGCCGGTGCGGGCGAGCAGTTGCTGCGCGGCCAGCAACGAATACAGTTCTTCCGAATTCAGCCACAGCCCCGGCAATTCGAAACGCTCGCCCTGCTCCGGCGCGTAGCGGAAGCCGGCTTCACCATCGCCTTCGACCGGGGCCATCAGCGCATCGCGCAAGTAGGCCAGGTCGCGGTAAGCGGTGGCGCGCGAGCAGCCCAGTTCTTCCTGCAGGCGCTTGATCGTGACCGGATAGCGCGCGGCCTTGAGCAGGCGGTGCAGGGCGGTGATGCGTTCGATCTTGTCCATGGCGCGCGGCGTACTGGGGAACTGGCCTGCGATTATCGCCGAGCCGGGCCGTCGGTTTCTCACATTGATGACGGCAGCAACGACACATCGTGCCTGCCGCCGTTTCTCCACGATTCAGCGCCACTCCCAACAATGCGCGAGGTGCCATGAAACAAGGCACTTTCTCACATCCACCCCCACTCGGAGCAACACCATGCGCAACCACGCCATCGCCGCCCTGCTGGCGGCCGTGACCCTGCCCGCCGTCGCCTTTGCCGACGACACCACCACGCAAGAAGGCTGGACCGGCAAGGGCGAACTGGGCCTGGCCCTGTCGAAGGGCAATACCGAAAGCACCACCCTGGTCGGCAAGCTGGCCGCCGCCAACGAAACCGGCAACTGGAAGAACGCCTTCGGCGCGAACTTCCTGTACAGCAAGAGCGACGACGTGGAAAGCGCGCGCCGCTACGAAATCTTCAGCACCACCGGCTACCGTCTGGGCGAACGCAGCTACGTGTTCGGCGCGCTGCGCAACGAACGCGACCACTTCACCACCTACGAATACCAGTGGACCGCCGCTGTCGGCTACGGCTACGAAGCGATCAAGAACGACGCCACCCACCTGACCTTCGAAATCGGCCCCGGCTACCGCTGGAGCAAGGTGCAAGGCGAGCAAGTGCACAGCAATGAAGCCATCGCCCGCGGCTTCATGGACTTCGGCCACCAGTTGACCGCGACCACCTCGTTCTACGACACCCTGCTGGTCGAAGCCGGCAGCGACAATACCTTCGCCAAGAACGACCTGGGCCTGCAGGTGGCGATGACCGATGCGCTGGCGCTGAAGGCCGGCGTGGAAGTACGCCACAACACCGACGTGCTGCCGGGCACCAAGAAGACCGACACCCTGACCACGGTCAACGTGGTTTACGGCTTCTGACCAAAGCGCTGCAGGAAACTTGAACTTCGTCATCCCGGCGCAAGCCGGGATGACGGGCCGTTGCGGCTGGCTCAGGCCTCGGCCAGCAACGCCCCCGCCCCGCCATCAAGCAACGCACGCGCCACCTGCACGCCCAGCGTTTCCGGCGATACCAGCGACATCGCCATCTCGCTGCGCACCATGCGCCCGTCGCGGGCCGAACCGACCAGGCCCTGCAGGCGCATGCCCTCGTCTTCCAGCCGTGCCAACGCGGCGACCGGCACATGGCAACTGCCGTGCAACGCGCGGTTCATCGCCCGTTCCGCTTCCACGCACATCCGCGTGGGCAAATCGTCCAGCGCGGCGAACAGTTCGATCACTTCCACATCATCGGCGCGACATTCCACCGCAATCGCACCCTGCGCCGGTGCCGGCAACCAATCCGGCGCATCCAGCCGCGCGCGGATGCGGCTTCCGAAACCCAGGCGCTGCAAGCCGGCACAGGCCAGCACGATGGCGTCGTAATCGCCGGCATCCAGCCTGGCCAGCCGCGTATTGACGTTGCCGCGCAAATCCAGCAACCGCAGGTCCGGCCGGCGCGCACGCAACTGCGCCTGCCGACGCAGCGACGAGGTGCCCACGCGCGCGCCTTGCGGCAATTCGTCCAGTGTTGCGTGATGGTTGCTGACGAAGGCATCGGCATGATCGGCACGTTGCAATATCGCCGGCAACGCGAATGGCGCGTCCAGTTCCCCACCCGGATCCATGGGCACGTCCTTCAGCGAATGCACCGCGCAATCGGCTTCGCCGTGCAGCATCGCCAATTCCAGTTCCTTCAGGAACAAGCCCTTGCCGCCGATCGCCGCCAGCGAACGATCCAGCACTTCGTCGCCGCGCGTGCTCATCGGCACCAGCACCACTTCAAGCCCCGGATGCGCCTTGCGCAACAGATCGGCGGCGTGCTCGCTCTGCCACAACGCGAGCGGACTTTTGCGGGTGGCGATGCGAAGGGTCTGCATGCGCCCATTATGGGGCCGGTTGCTCAAAACCCGCGCACCGCATCCTTCAGTCCGGTCTGGCAG
Organism: Pseudoxanthomonas sp.; assembly: GCA_047607085.1. Lineage (GTDB taxonomy): Bacteria > Pseudomonadota > Gammaproteobacteria > Xanthomonadales > Xanthomonadaceae > Pseudoxanthomonas_A. Next base: position 48,905 of record JASGDT010000002.1, read on the forward strand.
CGGCGGCTGACTTCCAGCGGCGTGGCGGCGTGGCGCAGGATGGCGTGGACGCGGCCGTCGTTGCCGCGGCGCAGTTCCATCAGTTCGTGACGGGCGATCAGGCAGTTGCGGTGGATGCGCACGAAGCGGTCGCCGAATTCGTCTTCCAGCGATTTCAGCGACTCCTCGATCAGATCCTCGCCGCGCGCATGGTGCACCACCACGTACTTTTCCTCGGCTTGCAGATAGTGCACTTCCTCGACCGGGATCAGGCGCAGGCTGCCGCGCAGGCGTGCGCACAGGTGGGCGCGTGCGGTTCTTCCGGCGGTTTTGGCCCTGCCGTTGGCGCTGCCGGCCAGGAAGATGCGCGCGCGTTCCAGCGCCGAGGCAAGGCGTTCGCCGCGCACCGGTTTCATCAGGTAGTCGATGGCTTCGGCCTCGAACGCCGACAGCGCATGCGCATCGTAGGCGGTGCAGAACACCACCGCCGGGCGCGGTTCGAACGCGGCCAGGTGGCGCGCCGCTTCGAGGCCATCGACGCCGGGCATGGCGATGTCCAGCAGCACCAGGTCGGGCTTGAATTCGGCGCATGCCTGCAGGGCGGCCAGGCCGTCGCCGGCTTCGGCCACGACTTCGACGCCGGCGTGTTCGGCCAGCAGCGTGCGCAGGCGTTCGCGCGCCAGCGGTTCGTCGTCGGCAATGACCACTTTCATGGCGTCGGTTCCCTCCCGCTGCCGGCCGCCCGGGTGGCGGCAAGGTGCATGGCCGCAATGGTAGCCATGCGCGGGCGCGCAAGTCGAATGCACCGCCGCAGCGGCGCGCGCGGCGTCACGGGTCGAAACGCGCCGCCATCCACTGGCCCAATTCGTGGATTTCCTCGCCGCAGACCTGGTGCGCCATCGGGTAGCTGTGCCAATCGACGGTGTAGCCGGCTTGTTGCAGGGCTTCGCAACTGTTCTTCGCGTACAGCAGCGGGATCACCGGGTCGCCCAGACCGTGCGCCATGAAGATCGGCTGCTTTTTCGAGGCGGCGGTGGCGATGGCGGGCAAGCTGTCCGCCTGCGGCAGGTAGGTGGACAGCGCGATCAAACCGGCCAGCGGCGATTCGCGGCGCGCGCCCAGCGACAGCGTGACCGCGCCGCCTTGCGAGAAACCGGCCAGCAGCAGGCGCTGCGGCGGGATGCCGCGCTCGTGTTCGCGTGCGATCAGCGCTTCGACCTGCCGCACCGATTCGGCAATGCCGGCGGCATCGGCGCGATTGGCGAAATCCAGGCTGGTGAGGTCGTACCACGCGCGCATGCGCATGCCGCCGTTGATCGTCACCGGCCGTACCGGCGCGTGCGGGAACACGAAGCGGATCGCCGGCCAGTCGCGCGGCACCAGTTCGGTCACGATCGGCGCGAAATCGCTGCCGTCCGCGCCCAGTCCGTGCAGCCACAACACCGTCCATTGCGGCGACGGCGCGGTTTCCAGTTCCAGGGCTTCAAGCAATGCAGCCATCAGACTTCCACCATTTCGAAATCGGATTTGGTTGCGCCGCAGTCCGGGCAGGTCCAGCTGTCCGGCACGTCCTGCCAGCGCGTGCCGGGGGCGATGCCTTCTTCCGGCAGGCCTTCGGCTTCGTCGTAGAGAAAACCGCAAACCACGCACATCCAGGTGCGAAAGGCGGCGGTGTCGTTGGAATCGCTCATCGGGGGGATAATGCGGGGGAAATGAAGCAACATTGTCCCATGGAACCCACCCTGCGCGGCCTGTACCCGATCACCCCCGACGAAGCCGACACCGGCCGGCTGCTGGCGCGCGTCGCGCCGCTGCTGGGCGCAGGCATCGCCCTGCTGCAATACCGCAACAAGACCGCCGGCCCCGCGCTGCGCCGCGAACAGGCCATCGCCTTGCAAGCCTTGTGCGCGCAAGCCGGCGTGCCGCTGATCGTCAACGACGACGCGGCGCTGGCGCATGAAATCGGCGCGGCCGGCGTGCATCTGGGCGAGGACGATGGCGACATCGCCGCCGCACGCGCATTGCTGGGCGCGGATGCCATCATCGGCGCGTCGTGTTACGACGAACTGCCGCGCGCGCAGCGCGCGGTCGCCGCCGGAGCCAGTTACGTGGCCTTCGGCGCATTCTTCCCGACCACGACGAAAATCACCACGCGGCGCGCGGATGTTTCATTGCTGCATGCAGCCGGAACCCTGCGCGTGCCGCTGGCAGCGATCGGCGGCATCACGCCCGCCAATGCGCCGCCGCTGATCGAAGCCGGCGCGGATTTGATCGCGGTGGTCGGCGGCGTGTTCGATGCCGCCGATCCGGTGGCGGCGGTACGGGCTTGTCGCGCTTGCTTCCGCCTTACTCCAGCGCCGCCTTGACCGCTTCCGGGTCGGCCAGCGATTGCACCTTTTCGATCAGGCGAATCGTGTTGCCGCCGAGGATGGCGATGATCTGTTCCTCGTTGTAGCCGGCATCCAGCAGCGCCTGCGTCACCTTGGGCAGTTCGGTGATTTCCTGGTAGCCGTTGACGCCGCCGCCGCCGTCCCAGTCCGCGCCCAGGCCGACGTGTTGCCAGCCGGCCACCTTGAGGATGTGCAGCAGGTGGCGCATGTAGTCGTCGAAGTCGGCGGTCCTGACTCCGTATTTCTTCTTCAGCGCGTCGATCCTGGCCACTGCTTCCTTGCGGTCTTCGGGGCTCAGGCCGCGGCGGCCGCCGTATTCGGCATAGATCTTGCCCACTTCGGCGCGGTATTCCGGGGTTGCGCCGTCGTCGATCAGGTAGCTGCTCAGCGAGTTGACCTGGATCACGCCGCCTTTTTCGGCCAGCTTGCGCAGGCGCGCGTCGTCGAGGTTGCGCGGGTGATGGTGCACGTCCCACGCGCCGCTGTGCGAAAGGATGATCGGCGCCTTCGACAGTTCGATCATCTGGTCGAACACCTGCGGCGAGGCGTGCGAGTGATCGATGATGATGCCCAGCTTGTTCGCTTCGACGATCATCTGCCGGCCCTTTTCGCTGAGACCGCCGAACTCGCCGACCGCGCCTTCGCCGATGCCCGAGGAATCGGCGAAATCGTTCTGGCTGCCGTGCACCAGCGACAACATGCGCAGGCCGGCTTTGTAGTAATAGCGCAGCAACGAGGGATCGTGCGACAGCGGGTAGGCATTTTCCATGCTGATATAGACGGATTTCTTGCCTTCGGCCTTGATCCGCGCCGCGTCGCCGGCCACGGTGGCCAGCTCGAACTTGTCGGCGTTGCCGGCGACCATCTCGCGGATTTCGCCCAGCCGCTTCAGGCCGTAATCGCGCGCCTTGATCTTGCCCATCTCGTCCAGCGGGCCCTGCCCGGTGAACACCACCCAGAAGCCGCCGTCCAGCCCGCCTTCGACCATGCGCGGGTAGTCAACCTGGCTGCCGTCGCCGGCAAAGCTGTGGCGGTCGGTGATCTTCCAGCCCGGCTGGCCGAACAACGCCGGCGTGTCGAGGTGGGTGTCCAGGTTGATCGCCTTGGCTTGGATGGCCCTGGCCTGCTCCGAAATCACCGCCGGGCCGGTGCCGGCGTGCGCGCCAGCGGCGATGGTCAGCAGCACGGCGGTCAGCAGCGGGGCAGTCTTGAACGGGTTTCCGGATTTCATCGCGCGCTCCTGGGGGAAAGGGGTTGCGGCATTCTGGCACAGCGTTTTGCGCGTGCGCAGGTCATCGGTCACGCGGGACCGCATGGCGGCATCTGGTGCGAAAGCGGACAATGGGCGCTTCCCCACTGCACCGCTCCCGCCATGCCACTGGACCACACCCGTTCCCACGCCCTGTTTTCACGCGCGCAACAGCTGCTTCCCGGCGGGGTCAATTCGCCGGTGCGCGCGTTCAAGTCGGTCGGTGGCGAGCCGTTCTTCGTGGCCAAGGCCGATGGCGCGCATCTGTACGACGTCGATGGCAACCGCTACATCGATTACGTGGGCAGTTGGGGGCCGATGATCGTCGGCCACAACCATCCGGCGGTACGCGAAGCGGTGGAAAAAGCCGTGCGCGACGGGCTTTCCTTCGGCGCGCCCTGCCCGGCCGAAGTGACGATGGCCGAGGAAATCACCAAGCTGGTGCCGTCGTGCGAGATGGTGCGCATGGTCAATTCCGGCACCGAGGCCACGCTGTCGGCGATCCGCCTGGCGCGCGGCGCGACCGGGCGCAGCAAGATCGTCAAGTTCGAAGGCTGCTATCACGGCCACGGCGATTCGTTCCTGGTCAAGGCCGGCAGCGGCATGCTGACCCTCGGCATCCCGACCTCGCCCGGCGTGCCGCTGGGGCTGGGCGAATTGACCTTGACGCTGAGCTACAACGATTTCGACGGCGCGACGAAATTGTTCGACGAAGTCGGCGATGAAATCGCCGCGGTCATCATCGAGCCTGTCGTCGGGAATGCCAATTGCATCCCGCCGCGCGAAGGCTATCTGCAGCATCTGCGCAAGCTGTGCACGCAGCACGGCGCGCTGCTGATCCTCGACGAAGTGATGACCGGCTTCCGCGTCGCGCTGGGCGGCGCGCAGGCGCATTACGGCGTCACGCCGGACCTGACCACCTTCGGCAAGATCATCGGCGGCGGCATGCCGGTGGGCGCGTATGGCGGCCGTGCGGATTTGATGAAGCAGATCGCGCCCAGCGGCCCGATCTACCAGGCCGGCACGCTGTCGGGCAATCCGGTGGCGATGGCGGCGGGACTGGCGATGCTGAAGTTGATCCAGCAACCGGGCTTCCACGACCAGCTCGCCGCGAACACGGCCACGCTGTGCGCAGGCTTGGAGCAGGCCGCGAAAGACGCCGGCATTGCAGTCACCACCAATCAGGTCGGCGCGATGTTCGGCCTGTTCTTCACTCCGGAAAAAGTGGAAACCTACGCCCAGGCCACCGCTTGCGATACCGCGGCGTTCAACCGCTTCTTCCACGCGATGCTGGAACGCGGCGTGTTCCTTGCACCGTCGGCTTACGAAGCCGGCTTCGTTTCCAGCGCGCATGACGAAACGGTCGTCGCGGCAACGCTGGCAGCGGCGCGCGAGGCTTTCACCGTCGCGCGCGGATAGGCCAGCCGCTTCGGCCGGATGCGCAAGACCGCATTGCGACGGCGCAAAAGCGCCGTGAGCGATGCCTGGCATCGCGCCTGCGCTGGCCCGAAAGATCGCCGCCATCGATGGCAGGCAACAGTGACCCTCCGCACGAAACGCGCCGGCCCGATCTTAACCTCCTCTTTACTTTTCCCGGCCGACTGGCATAACGTCTCCACAGGCGTCCAGGGAGGACGGGGCGGGGGCCCGCAGCAACGCGCTGCATCGCCATCGATGGCGGTGTGACGCAGCATCGTTTTCACCGCATCCCGCCAGGCCTTGCGGCGGCGGGATGCTTCGCCGGCTTCTCCACCATGCCCCGTACCATCACCTTGCTGATGCCTCACGCGGCCCGGCCTTCGCGCGATGCCGCCGTCGCCGAATGGATGTTCGAAGGCAAGCTGGAACCGCCCCGGCAACGGGCCAATACCGTGCCGCGGCACGCCCTGCTCGATCGTCTCGACGCCGCCGCCCGGCAACTTCCGCTGACCCTGCTGCTGGCGCCGCCGGGCTACGGCAAGACCACCTTGCTGGCGCAATGGCAACAGCGGTTGCGCGCATGCACCGATCTCGACGTCGCATGGCTGTCGCTGGACGAGGACGACCGCGACCTTGGCCGCCTTGTCGCCTATCTGGGCACGGCCCTGATCCGCGCGGGCGTGCAACCGACGCCGGCGCTGCAATCGCTGTTGCAGTGCCGGCAGCCATGCGATCCGCCCTCTGCCGCCGCTGCGCTGATCGCCAGCCTGCGCCATGACGACAGGCGCCTGGCGCTGGTGCTCGACGACTACGACCGCGCCGGCAGCGACGAAGCCGATGCGCTGCTGGCACGGCTGGTGGAACATGCCGGGCCGCAACTGCACCTGCTGCTGGCGACGCGGCGCGCGCCGTCGCTGCCCTTGTCGCGGCTGGCCGCGCAAGGGCTTTTGCAACGCCTCGATGCGGGCGAACTGGCCTTCGACAATGCCGAAGCCGCGGCCCTGCTCGGCGCCGACGCCACCACCGCGGGCGAGCTGTGCGAACGCACCGAAGGCTGGGCGGTGGCGCTGCACCTGGCCGCACTGTGGGCCGGCGCCGATACCGACCGGCAGCGGCAACTGGCGCGCTTTTCCGGGCGCTCGGCCGGGATCGCGGACTATCTGGCCGAACAGGTGGTCGGCCAATTGCCGCCTGCGCTGTCCGAGTTCCTGCGCCAGACCGCGCTGCTGGGCCGCTTCAACGCCGCACTCGCCGACCAGGTCCGCGAACGCCGCGACAGCGGCGCGCTGCTGGCGCAACTGGCGCATTTCCACGGTCTGCTGGTGCCGCTGGATGGCGAGCAGGAATGGTTCCGCTACCACCCGCTGTTCGCCGATTACCTGCGCCAGCAACTGGAACGGTTGCAGCCGGACTGGCCGGCGCCGGCGCATCGGCGCGCGGCGCAATGGTTCGCCGCGCGCGGCGACCTGCTGGAAGCGGTGCGCCACGCCACCGCCGGCGGCGACGCCGCACTGGCGGCCGGCTACATCGCGCAGGCCGGCACCTGGCAATTGCTGCTGCGGCACGGGCCCGGCCAGGTACGCGCGCTGCTGCGCGGATTCGACCCTGCCAGCATCCGCCGGCTGCCGGCGCTGAACCTGACCCAGGCCTACCTGCACATGAAGCTGGGCGAGTTCGGCCACGCGCAATCGCTGCTGGCGCAGTTCCGCGACTTGCCGGCGGAACAGCGCGAACCGTTCCAGCGCGACTACACCGTGGTCGTGGCGTTGCTGCGCGACCTGCTCGACGAGATCTGCCACAAGCCCAACGGCGCCGCGCAGATCGCGGCGCAGGCAGCGGTGCTGGATCCCGACGACGGCCTCGGCCGCGGCACCCTGCTGTGCATCAGCGCCACCACCGCGCTGGGCCGGGGCGCATTCGCCGACGCCGAACGCTACGCCCGCGAAGGCGAGGCGCAGATGCGCGGCGCCGGCAGCGAAGCCGGCGCCAACTATGCGCTGCTGCACCTGGGCCAGAGTCATTTCTACCGCGGGCATCTGGACGCCGCCGCCGCGGTCTATCGCCAGGCATTGACGCTGGCCGGGGACCAATACGGCACCGACGACGTGTTGCTGCAGGTGTCGCGCTGCCTGACCGCGCGACTGCATTGCGAACAGGATCGCATCGACGAAGCCGCCGACCTGTTGCGGAGCGCGCTGGCGTTCATCGAGCGCCACGACGGCTGGTTCGACATCTTCGTCGCCGCCTACGAATCGGCGCTGCTGCTGGCGCAGCGCGACGACCGCAGCGGCCGCGCCGCCAACGCATTGCTCGATCGCATCGACCAGTTCGCGCGCCAGCGGCGGCTGTCGCGGCTGCTCGAACTGAGCCATGCATGGCGACTGCAACTGCTGCTGGGGCACGCCGATCCCGCCGCCGTCGGCATGCTGATCGCCGACAGCGGCGCCGAGGCGGCGTTCGCGCATGGCCTGGAACGGCCGCAGCACTGGCGGTACTGCAGTCGCCTGGGCTTCGCACTGGCCGAATGGCACGTCCGTTGCGGTCGCGCCGGTGCCGCACTGGGCATGCTGCAGGCGCTGGAAAAAGCCTGCCTGGCACGCGGGGACCGCCATCACCTGACACGCACGCAGGCACGCATCGCCCTGGTGTTGCAGCAGCGCGGCCAGGCCGATGCGGCGCTGCCGTACTTGCGCGATGCGCTCGACCACGTTGCCCGCAACAACGGCTGGCTTGCGATCCTGGAACTGGGCCCGCCGGCCAAATCGCTGCTGCGCTGGCTGCGCCAATGCGACCCCGAATCCGGCGCCGGCACCGCCCGCGGCCTCGCCGTCCAGGTGCTGCTGGAGAAACTGCAGCAGCAGGACGCCACCGTGCAAGGGCCGTTCAGCCCGCGCGAACGGGAGGTGCTGGCGCAGCTGGCGGCGGGCCTTTCCAACAAGCAGATCGCGCGGCATCTGCATCTGTCCGAGAACACGATCAAGTTCCATCTGAAGAACCTGTATCGCAAGTTCGGCGCCAACGACCGCGACACCGCGCTGGCAGTGGCGGCGCAGCGCGGCCTGGTCGGGCCTGTGCCGGATCGGTCGCAGGCCCGCTCCTCTGCCGCGCCGTTGCCCGCGCGGCGAGATCAGGCCAGCAACAAGCGGTGACGATCCAGTTCGTTGCAGGCCATGCCGGGATGGCGCGGCACCGGCAGCGGACCGCGCCTGCCCTGCGCAACCAGGGCGAAGGCCCGGCGGAAGCTGTCCATGTCCGCCGCGGTGCCCACGGTGATGCGGGAGCGGGTCGGGAAGCCGGGCCAACTGCGCCCGACCATCACCCCGTGCGTGGCCATGTCGTCGATGAATTCCTTCGCCGGCCGTTTCACGTCGAGCATGAAGCAGTTGCTCTCGCTGCGCGTGCACTCGTAGCCCTGCGCCTGCAGCCACTGCACCGTGGCCGTGCGCAGCGCGGTGTTGTCGCGCCGTCGCTGCGGCACCACGTCCGGATCGCGCAGGCTGGCCAGCCCCGCCGCCATCGCCGTGACCGGCAGGCTGTTGACGCCGTAGAACTTGATCTTCTGCAGCAACGCCGGCCTGGCCACCACATAGCCCAGGCGGATGCCGGCCATGCCGTACAGCTTGGAGAACGTGCGCAACACCACCACGTCCTCGCCCGCCGCAACCAGGTCAACGGCGCTGGCCGCACTCTCGGAGAAATGGATGTAGGCCTCGTCCACCACCAGCACGCTGCCCCTGGGCTTGTGTTGCAGCGCGTACTCGATGTCGCCGCGCGCGGTCACCGCGCCGGTGGGATTGTTCGGGTTGCAGATGTAGATCACGCCCGCCTTCGGGTCGGCCGCGCACATCGCCTCGACGTCGTGGGAATCGTCGGCGCGCGCCGGCACCTTGATGACCCGCGCGCCGTTGCGTGCGGCCGCCTCCCAGCCGGATTCGAAGGTCGGATCGGCGGTGACCAGCGAAGCCTCCGGCGAGGTGAACGCCAGCATCGCGAAATCCAGCGGCGGCGACGAACCCGGATAGGCCATCAAATGATCGGTCGGCACATTCAATTGCCTGGAGAGGGTGTCGAACAGTTCCAACGCCATCTCGAACAGGTAGCGACCGCCCTGCGGGGCGATCCGCTCGATCGCCTCCAGCGCGGCCGGGCACGGACCGCCCGGATATTCGTTGGCATTGATCAGCACCGGCGCCGGCGCGGCGGCGACCTGCCGGACGGCGGCGACCTGCCGGGCGGCGGCGAGTTTCGGCAGGCCGGTTCCGGCGACGGCGGCGACGGCGGCGGTGCCCGCCAGGAAGGAACGCCGCGAGAGGAGAGGGTTCATGGTCCGGTTCCTTGCAGGGGACGAAAAGCAGACGGCGCTACGGGCGCACCGCGACGACCTCGATCTCGACCCGATAGGCCGGGTTGGCCAGCGCCGCGATCTGGAAGGCCGAGCGCGCCGGCAACTGCGGCTGGTTGGCGGCCTTGCCGAAGAACCGGGTGTATCCGGCCATGAACCCGGCGAAATCCATCTTGCCGCCGTTTTCCGGCCCGCCAACCAGGAATACCTGCATCTTCACCACGTCCTTGACGCCCAGGCCCAGCGATTCCAGTTGCGCCTTGATCTGCTCCAGCACGTTGACCGTCTGCGCTTCGGTGTCGCCGTAGGCCTGCAGCGAATCGCGCGGCGCATCCGCGTTCACCGGCGCGGGCACCTTGCCGCTGAGATAGACGACGGTCTTGCCGGCCGGTATCTCCACCGCCGCGGCGATCGGGAAATCGCTGCCGGGAATGCCGTGGCGGATCACTTCATCGCCGGCACGCACCGGCGCCGCGGACAGGCCGGCGACGGACAGCAGCGACGCGCACAGCAACATGGGACGGGGTTTCATGTCTTGCCTCCTGTTGGCGGAAAAGTGAAGACCGACGGCAGGCCGTCATTGGCGCATCGCCGCGACTTCCGCGTCGGACATGCGCTGGGGATAGTCGTTGCCGAAATGGGTGCCGACATAGTGGACCACTTCGGCCACCTGACGGTCGTCCAGCATAGAGGCGAAGCCCGGCATCGCGCCATGCCCGTCGAGCACCATCATCGCCACGTAGGGCGCCGCGCCCAGTTTCGGGTTCGCCGCCAGCGCCGGGTACTCGCCGGCGCCGATCGCGCCCGTGCCATCGGCCATGTGACAGCCCTGGCAGATCGCCCGATAGACGGTTTCGCCGGACGCCGCCGAAAACGCCGACGGCGGGTACAGCGGCGACGCGTCGGAACTCTGCGCGCGCGCCGCGCGCATCGCCGGCAGGGCCATCGCCGCGAATGCGGCGGCGAACATCGCCAGCCATCCGGCCCTGCGCCATCGTCGGATCCGGTTCATGCCACGCCTCCGGTTGCCATTACCTTGCGATGCAGGCGCTCCACCGCATCCAGCGCGGAGGTGATGGCGCCTTCCTGCCACGCCGGGATCCAGGAAATGTGTTCGCCGGCCAAGGCGATGCGTCCGTCGATCCGGCACAGCGTGTCGTAGTAGCGCGCGCGAAGTTCCTCGTCCCACTGGCCGAAGCAGCCATGGGTGAACGGCACCCGGTGCCAGCCCACGGCGATGCCGTTGTCGAACTCCTGCGGATACTGCGGGTGCAGTTGCGCGCCGTATTCGACCGCCTTGCGCACGCGCTCCTGCGGCGGCATCGCGGTGAACTCGTAGGCTTCCAGCCCCCACACGTAGCCGCCCAGCAGCACGCCCTTGCCGGCACTGTGGAAACCGGTGCTCGGATAGCTGATCAGGGTGATCGGCAGGTCGGTGTAGCTGATGCCGCCGTAGATCGCCTCGTCCTCTTCCCAGAAGCGGCGCTTGAACTGCAGGCCGACCTTGACCGAAGCCGCATACGGCAGGCGACCGATGGCGTCGGCCATCTCGTCGCCGACCTTGACCGGGATGCGGCTCAACACCGACAACGGGATCGTGCAGATGCACCAGTCGGCGGTGGCGACCTTCTCGTCGCCGCCGGACTGGTAACGCACGCTGACGCCTTCGCCGTCCTGGTCGATCGCGACGACTTTCGCGCCGTACTCGATCACGCCCGGCAGGCGCTCGGCGAAGGCCTTGCCGATCCGGTCCATGCCGCCGACCGGCTGGAACATGGTGGTCTGCATCTCGTAGCCGCTGCCGGCCGCCAGCGCCTGCCACAGTCGCGAGCGCAGGATGTCCTCGGCGGTGAACGGCTCGGAGAACTCCGGCTTGCCGGAAACCCCGCCGCCCGGTTGCTTGGCAAAACCGCGGCGATCGGCGCTTTCCTGCCCCTTCACGTAGCCGAAATCGCGATCCAGCGCACCCCAGTTGCGCAGCGATTCGAGCAACAACTCCCGGTCTTCCTTGCCCACGGCCTGGTCCAGCGCGTTCTGCCGCGTGCACTTGGCCAGCAGTTCGGCCACGTGGCCCTTGTAGTCGGCCTCTATTTCGCGAAAGCGCTGCGGCTTGCCGCCGAAGGCGCCTTGCCCGTGCACCAGCGCGTTGTGGTTGACCTGGACGAAAGGCTCCAGCGCCACGCCGAACCGCTTGCAGTACGCCAGCACGTGGCGATGGTGGTGCGGAATGCGCCACGGCCCGGGATTGAGGTAGAGGCCGTCGTCGAATCCGCATTGCTGGGTAGCGCCGCCCAGTTCGGTGTAACTGTCGCCGCCGCGCAGCGTCCAGTTGCGGCCGCCGGCGCGCGTGTTGTACTCCAGCACCCGCACCGCGTAACCGGCCTTGCGCAGCTCGTAGGCCGCGGTCATGCCGGCCAGGCCGGCGCCGAGGATCAGCACCGAGGCGCCCTTCGGGTCGCCGTGCAACACCGAGCCGTCGCCCTTGCGGCCCGACTCGGCGGCCAGGCCAAGGCTGGTCATCGCCTGGTACATCATCGCGCCGCCGGCCGTCTGACCGATGCGGGCCAGCAACTGGCGGCGGGTCATCGAATGGGGATCTTGTCGCACTGCGCCTCCTCTCGGTCGGGCATCAGCCCGTCGCATCTTCGAACCTGCGCGACGGGCAGGCGCGGGAAGCGCCGCCCGACGCGCTGCGATCAGAACCGGTACGTCGCCTTGGCGTACCAGCGACCGCCGAAGTAGCCGATCGGGCTGAAGGTCTCGTACTTGCTCAGGTAACCCCATTGGTTCTCGTAGTGCGAGGTCACCCAGTTCCAGACTGCGGAGGGGTACTTGTCCGGATACTTGTTGAAGATGTTGTCGCCGCCGAGCGTGAGCGTCCAGTTGTCGTTCGGCTTGAACGAGACGCTCAGGTTGGTGGTCGGCAGCACGCCGATCTCCTGCTTGTAGTAGGTCACTCCGTCCATGACCTTGGTGGTCAGCTGCGCCAGCACCTCGTCCGGGAAGGCGGCGCCGAAGCCTTCGTTGTTGGTGTTGGCCGCCTGCCACTGGTACTGGGGACCGTAGATCGCTTCGGTGACATTGATGCTGAACTTGCCGACGTTGATCGTCGCGCCGAGGTTGATGCGGAACTCGGGGTTGGCATGCTCGAGGTTGACCAGGGTCGCGGTGCTGTACATCGAGCCGCCGCCGAGGCTGGCCGGCGCGGACTTGACCCCGGTCACGTCGAGCTTGCCGTAGTTGGCCGCCAGCGACCAGTCGATCGTGCCCCAGTCCAGCTCGGTCAGGTAGTTGGTGACCCAGTCCACGCCCTGGGTCTTGGTATCCAGGCCGTTGTTGAACAGATAGACGCCGATGTTTTCCCGCGCGCTGGGGTCGAGGGTGCCGCCGCTGGTGCTCGGGTCGATGCCGCCGAGATAGCCGGCATCGACCAGCGCCTCGCCCAGCGCGGTGTTGTAGCTGTCGGTCTCGGCGCCGCTGACCGGGTCGCAGGGCGCGCTGCCACCGACGTAGCAGAAGTAGGCGCGGGTGATCCGGTCCTTGATCTTGATCTGGTAGAAATCCAGGGTGCTGGTGAGGTTGGGCAGCGGATTGAAGACCAGGCCCAGCGAGAGGTTGGTGCTGGTTTCCGGCTTCAGGTTGCCGAAGCCCAGCGCCGCGGCCGCCGACCCGTTGGGCTGCAGCTGCGGATAGGCGCCGGACGGGCTGACGTTGACCGCCGAGTAGTATTCCTCGCCCAGGGTCGGGGCGCGGAAGCCGGTGCTGGCGGTGGCGCGGATGGCGAAGCTGTCGGTGAAGTCGTAGCGCGTGGTCAGCTTGCCGATGGTCTTGCTGCCGAAGTCGCTGTAGTGCTCGTAGCGCACCGCGCCGTCCACCAGCCACTGCTCCACCGGATACAGCACCGCGTCGGCGAACACCGAGTAGCTGTTGCGGCTGTAGCTGCCGGTGTTGGTGTCGGGGTTGTAGCCCGGGAACGAGGAGGCGCCGGTCTTGTAGTAGGAGGCGTAGTCGCCCGGGGAAATCGCGTACTTGTCCTGGCGGTACTCCACGCCGGCGTTGAAGGTCATCGGCGAGGCCAGGCCGATGTCGAAGTCGCGGGTGGCGTTGAGGTTGGTGGTCCACTGGCTGGCGGTGAACGTGCCGTCGTAGAAGTCGGTCGGCGAATAGCCGTACTCGTTCCACAGGTTCTGGTTCATCGAGTTCAGCGTATAGACCGCCATCTTGTCCTTGCCGTAGCTCGTGGAGGCGTCCCAGACCCAGTCGGCCGCGGTGCCGGTCAGGCCGGCGGTCAAGGTGTAGTCGTCCTCATCGGAGTATTCCGACGGGTTGAAGCCGTACGGATACATGTACTGCTCGGTGCCGGTGGCGTCGGTGTAGCTCATCAGCTGCGCTGGACCGCGGTAGTTCTCCTCCGATTCGGCGGTCTTCTTGCCGTAGCCGCCGAAGGCGTAGAACGAGACGTTGTCGCCGAGCGCCGCGCCGGCGTTGAAGTACAGCGCCTTGCGGTGCACTTCCGGTGGATTGAGCCAGTTGTTGAGATAGGGGAACTTGGAGTTGTACAGCGAGGTGCGATCCGGATCGATGCTGGTGAAATAACCGTAGGCGTCCGAGTTGACCGACGCGCAGAGGGTCTCGTTCGACAGGCAGTTGGCCATCGCCGTGGGCACGAAGCGATAGACCGACTTGCGGTTCTCGACCTCGGCACTGAGGTTGAAGAAGTTGTCGGCGTTGCCGAAGCCGATGTTCGCCCCCCACTTGAAGTCCTCGCCGCCGCCGTCCTGATAGCCCGAGTAGCCGGTGTTGATCTCGCCACCGTCGTGGTTCTTCTTGAGGATGATGTTGATCACGCCGGCGATGGCGTCCGAGCCATACAGCGCGGCCGCGCCGTCGGTCAGCACCTCGACGTGGTCGATCGCCGCTTCCGGGATGAACGACAGGTCCGGCGCCGCCGAGCCGTCGGAGGCGTTGACGTTGGCGGTGTTGTGCAGGCGCTTGCCGTTGACCAGGATCAGGGTGTGGTTGGGCGACAGCCCGCGCAGCGAGGCGGTCAGGGTCTGGCTGCCCATGTCGCCACCGACCTGGTTGACGTTGTACGACGGCACCTGGTTGGCGATCGCGTTCTGCAGGTCGGGCGCGGCGGTGGAGGCCAGCTTCTCCGGGTTGATCAGCTGGATCGGCGCCGGGCTGTCGGTCACCGCCATGTTGCTCTTGCGGGTGCCGGTGACGATCACGTTGTCGAGGCTGACGGCGGCCCGCGTGTCCTCCGCCGGTTCGACGGCCGGGGTTTCCGCGTCATCCACGCCGTCCGCCGCCATCGCCGGCAGCGCATTCAATCCGGCCAATGCCAGCAATGCGGCCAACGGCATGGCATTCGGCCTGCCCTTGCCGTGCAGGACAGCGGCTACGGACACGGCCAGACGCCGAGGAGAAATACGCTTGCGCATCGGACGGTACCTCGCTGAAAGGGACATGGGGCAGGGCCGCAGCGACTGCGCGATGGCGTCATGCTGCGCTGCGACAAACATATCCAGTCCGTGCCGCCGCAAACCAGGCGCGACGGGTAGGTACGGCATTGGCGGGTAGGTGGCCCGGCACGGGGAGTGGAAAACCATCGCGCCGACAAGCGGACAAGCAAGCAGACCGGACCACCCTGCCCGGCTGGCGGAGATGTCGATGGCGGCGCCGGCGACGGAGCCTAAAGCCAGAACGGGCGCCGATTGGCGCCCGTTCTGGTCGAGGTGGTGGCGACTCGGGCGCCGGTCAATCCGCCCAGCTGCCCGGCGCGGTCGAGGCCGGCAGCACCTGCGCCGACAGCTTGCGGTCCTGGCCCAGCAGATCCAGCGCATCGGCCAGGATCGCCGCCGATTCGCGCAGCAGCGGGTCGGGGCGCTTGTCGGCCAGTTTTTCGCGGGCGGCGTCCTTGACGATGTCGCGTTCGGCCGAGCCCAGGCCGTCGTCGCTCATGTCGTCGGCCAACGGGTCCAGCGCCAGGCCCAGGGCCTTGCGTTGTTCCTGGCGCTGCTTGCGCCTGGCCTCGTTGCGGTCGCGTTCGGCGCGGCGCTCGGCCTCGTTCAGCGACACGTATTTCTTCGCCGCCTCGGCGCGGAACTGGGCCACGTCCTCGGACCACCATTGCCATTCCTTGTCGGTGGCGGTGCGCGCGGCGTGCAGCGTCTCCAGACGCGGCAGCAGCGGGGCGAAGTTGCCGTACTGCTGGTGCGGCACGGCGGCGATGCGCGCCCACGGCAGGGCGTTGTCGTACTTGCTTTCGCCGTATTCGGTGGCATCCACGCTGACCGGGAAGGCAAGATCCGGCACCACGCCCTTGTGCTGGGTGCTGCTGCCGGAAACGCGGAAGAACTGGGCGATGGTCAGCTTGACCTGGCCGAAGCGCGCCGCTTCGTTGGCCGGCCAGCGGTCCAGGTCGATCATGTTCTGCACGGTGCCCTTGCCGAAGGTGGTTTCGCCGATGACCAGGCCGCGGCCGTAGTCCTGGATCGCGCCGGCGAAGATTTCCGAGGCCGAGGCCGAGGCGCGGTTGATCAGCACCGCCAGCGGGCCGTCCCAGGCCACGCCGGGCTTGCGGTCGGCGTTGACGCTGACGCGGCCGCCGGATTCGCGCACCTGCACCACCGGTCCCTTGTCGATGAACAGCCCGGTCAGGTCAACCGCCTCGTCGAGCGAGCCGCCGCCGTTGTTGCGCAGGTCCAGCACCACGCCGTCGATGTTCTGGGTCTTGAACTGCGCCAGCAATCTGGCCACGTCGCGGGTCGCCGAGGTGTAGTCGTCCGGGTTGCGGCGGCGGCCTTCGAAATCCTGGTAGAACGCCGGCAGCTTGATCACGCCGATGCGCCGCGCCGCCGCACCGTTGGCGGCCGGGGTGGTGATGATCTCGGACTTGGCCGCCTGTTCCTCCAGCCGTACCTTCTGCCGGGTGATGGTGACCTGCGCATGCGCCCCATCGACGCCGTTGGCGACCGGGATGTATTCCAGCCGCACCTGCGATCCCTTCTTGCCGCGGATCAGCTTGACCACGTCGTCGGTGCGCCAGCCGATCACGTCGGTCAGCGGCCCGGACTTGTCCTGGCCCACGGCGACGATGCGGTCGCCCGGCCGCAGCTTGCCGCTCAGGTCGGCCGGGCCGCCGGGGACGATCTCGCGGATGGCGATGAACTCGTCCTGGCGCTGCAGCACCGCGCCGATGCCTTCCAGCGACAGCGACATCTGCTGGTTGAAGTTCTCCGCGCTCTGCGGGGTGAAGTAGTCGGTGTGCGGATCGACCGCAGAGGTGTAGGCGTTGAGGAAGGACTGGAACACGTCCTCGCCCTTCAGTTCGTCGATGCTGGTCTGCATGCGCGCGTAGCGCTTGTCCAGGGTCTTGCGGATGTCCTCCGGCTTCTGCCCGGCCAGCTTCAGCCGCAGCCAGTCGTTCATCACGGTCTGCTTCCACAGCGTGTCGAGTTCGGCGTCGGTGGCCGCCCACGGCGCGTCCTCGCGGTCGTATTCCCAACGCGCATCACCGCTGAAGTCGAAATTCTGCTTCAGCAGGCTGCGCGCATAGGCCGTGCGCTGCTGCACCCGCTGCCGATACACCGCGAAGATGTCGTAACCGGCCTGCAGGTCGCCATTGCGGATGGAATCGCCCATGTGATCGCGCAGCGGGGCGAAACGCTCCACGTCGGCGGCGGTGAAATACATCTTGGCGCCGTCCAGCGATTCCAGGTAATGCTTGAACACGTCCTGCGACAACGCCGCATCCAGCGGGCGCGGGCGGTAGGCGTAGCGGCTGTCCGACAACAGGCCATAGACCAGCTTGGAGGTGACCTGCTGGTCGGCGCTGGGCGCGGACGGCAAGGCCTGCGGCAGCGCCTGACGCTCGCCGATCAGGCTCTTGTCGGTGACGGGCTTGTCGTTGCCTTGCTGCGCCAGCAACGCCAACGGTGCGCACAGGGCCAGGGTCAACAGGGTGGTTTTCAGTTTCATCAATGACGGCTCGTGCCGGTGGGGCTTGGGGTGTGAGGTTGCGGTGGAAGCATGTGGCGGAATCGGACACTGCGACAGTGCCGGAAGTTGCCTGCGCTGTCACCCCCGGCGGAAAGCGGAGGTTCAGTCGGGTTTCGTGATGGGGCCGGCTGCCGAAAAGCCGGTCCTTCCCCCTGCTTCCTTGCAGGTCGGCGACATCCGGTGATTGCCGACAGGGTGCAGGCCCCGTTCAGCCCCTACCGGCGATGCTTGCGCGTTGTTTTTTCGTTAGCCCCCACCGATGACACCCGCCGACGCTCCTGCCCTTCGTCTTGCCGGCCTGCGCCTGGATCGCGGCGCGCGGACGATTTTGCGCGGCATCGACCTGGTGGTGCCGAAGGGCGGGATCACCGCCGTGCTGGGGCCCTCGGGTTGCGGCAAATCGACCCTGCTGTCGGCGCTGACCGGTGAATTGCCCGCGGCCGCCGGCACGGTGGAATTGTTCGGCCAGCCGGTGCCGCGCGGCAGTCGCGCGCTGCTGGAGATGCGCAAGGGCATCGGCGTGCTGTTGCAGGGCAATGGCCTGCTGACCGACCTGACCGCCGCCGAGAACGTGGCGCTGCCGTTGCGTGCGCACACGAAGCTGCCGGAGCCGTTGCTGCGGCGGCTGGTGGATTTCAAGTTGAACGCGGTCGGCCTGCGCGCCGCCGCCGGTTTGTATCCGCGCGAGTTGTCCGGCGGCATGGCGCGACGGGTGGCGTTGGCGCGGGCGTTGGCGCTGGACCCGCCGCTGATGCTGTACGACGAGCCGCTGACCGGGCTGGATCCGATCGCCAGCGGCGTCATCATGAGTTTGATCAAGCGCCTCAACGACACGCTTGGGCTGACCAGCGTGGTGGTCAGCCACCATGTGCACGAAACCCTGCCGATCGCCGACCAGGTGGTGGTGGTCGCCAACGGCGGGCTGGTGTTCTCCGGCACGCCGGCGCAACTGGAGGCCAGCGACGATCCGCTGGTGCGGCAGTTCCTGCGCGGCGAACCGGATGGGCCGATTGCGTTCGATGCGGCGCGGCGTGCGGAGGCGGCCTGATGCCCTTCGCCCGATCCCTCCGCTCGCTGGGCGCGGCCGGGCTGTTCGCGCTGTCGATGCTGCGAGCGTCGAAGCCGACCGCCGACTTCTTCGCCGAACTGGTCCGCGAGATCTACAAGATCGGCGCGCGTTCGTTGCCGATCATCATCGTCGGCGGCGCTTTCGTCGGGCTGGTGCTGACCTTGCAGGGCTACCGCACGCTGACCACGTTCGGCGCGGCCGATGCGCTTTCCACCTTGCTGGGCCTGTCGCTGTACCGCGAACTCGGCCCGGCGCTGACCGCGCTGCTGTTCATCGGCCGCGCCGGTTCGTCGATCGCGGCGGAGCTGGGACTGATGCGCGCCACCGACCAGATCAAGGCGCTGGAGCTGATGGCGATCGACCCGCTGGCCAAGGCGGTCGCGCCGCGCTTCTGGGCGGCGGTGCTGACGGTGCCGCTGCTGACCGGCTTCTTCTGCTCGCTGGCGGTCGCCGCCGGCTGGTTCGAGGCGGTGAAGGTGCTGGGCCAGGACAACGGCACGTTCTGGTCGGCGCTGCAGGGCAGCGTGGACTTCCGGGACGATTTCGGCGTGGCGATGCTGAAATCCGCCGTGTTCGGCGGCACTGCCGCGCTGGTCGCCGCCTGTGTCGGCTTTCACGCCGAGCCGACCATCGAAGGCACCTCGGTCGCGACCACCCGCGCGGTGGTCAATGCCTCGCTGCTGGTGCTGATGTTCAACTTCATCCTTTCCGCTTTCCTGTTCTGAGGAACCGCACATGTCCATCCGCGGACCCCGTCTCGAATTCGCCGTCGGCACTTTTTTGTTGCTGGGCCTGGCTTCGCTACTGGTGCTGGCACTGGCCTCGACCAACCGCAACTTCGGTTTCGGCAGTCATGACTACGAACTGAAGGCGCGCTTCACCAATCTGGGCCAGTTGCGGGTCAACGCGCCGGTGAAGATCGGCGGCGTGGCCGTTGGCCAGGTCAGCGCAATCGCGCTGGATCCGCAGAAGTTCGATTCCATCCTGACCCTGCGCATCGACGGCCAGTACAAGGACCTGCCGGCCGACACCGCCGCCGGCATCTTCACCAGCGGTCTGCTGGGCGAGAACTATGTCGGCCTGTCGCCCGGCGGCGACCCCGACGTGCTCAAGCCCGGCGACGAGATCGCCTACACCCAGCCGGCCGTGGACCTGTTGCAACTGGTCGGCAAGTACATGTTCAGCGGCGGTGGCAACAATGCCATGGGCAACAAGCCGCCGTCCCCACCGGAGGAAGGAACCACGCCATGAAGACCATCCTGCTCACCACCGCCCTTGCCGCCGCCACGCTGGCCGCGGCACCCGCCAGCAACGCGCAGGCCGCCGCGCATGCGGCCACCGCGCCGCAGGGTTCAGCCGGCAAACTGGTGCTGGACAGCAGCACCCGCATCCTGGCCACGCTGGACAGGCGCCGCGCCGAATTCCGCAGCAACCCGGCCGCATTGAAAACCTACGTGAGCAGCGAATTCAACCGCCTGTTCGACCGCGACTACGCCGCGCGACTGGTGCTGGGCCTGCATGGCCGTGGCGCGGCCGACGCCGACGTCAAGCTGTTCGCCGACGCGCTGACCGACAACCTGCTGGCGCGCTACGGCACCGCGCTGCTCGATTTCGACGGCCAGTTGCAGGTGCGGATCAAGTCCGAAACGCCGCTGCCCGGCGGGCGCGGGATCAAGGTGTCCAGCGAGATGTTGCGCAGCAACGGCCAGCCGGTGCCGGTGGATTACCTGATGCGCGACATCGGCGGGCAGTGGAAGCTGTTCGACGTGATGATCGAAGGCATCAGCTACGTGCAGACCTTCAAGAACCAGTTCGACGCGCCGCTGCGCAGCAAGAGCATCCCGCAAGTCGCCGCCGACCTGCGCGCGGGCCGACTGCAGGCCGGCAATGCCAACTGAAGCAAGCCTGCAACGCGACGGCGACGCACTGGTGTTCGCCGGCACGCTGGATCGCGCCGCGGCCACGGCGTTGTGGCCGCAAGCCAGCGCCGCGCCGATGGGCGCGAAACGCATCGTCCTGACTTCGGTCACTGCCGTGGACAGCGCCGGCTTGGCATTATTGGCCGAACTGGCCGCGCGCCTGCGCGCGGCCGGCGCTGCGCCGGTATTCGAAGGCGAGCCGCCCGGCCTGGCCGACCTGCGCGCGGCGTATCGCCTGCCGCCGGAACTGGCCTGAGCAGCACCCGACACCGGCGCGCTGCAACACAGGAACCCCCACCGATGAAATCGTACCGCCTCGCTCTTGTCGTCCTTTTTGCCGCCCTGGCCTCGGCCTGCGCCAGCGCGCCGAAGCCGGGCGCACCGGCGGCGGCGGAAACCGTCATCACGCCCGCCGCAGTGGATGAAACCGCCGCCACGCAGGAAACGCCTGCTGCCGACGCGTCTGCCATCGCCGCCGCCGCCGACGGCACGACCGGAACCGCGCCGGCCACCGCCGCCGAAGACGACTTCGCCGCGATCTACGGCAGCGCCGACGGCACCGACGGCACCGACGCAGGCACCGGCCTGCCGGCCAACCCCGACCCGTGGGAGAAGTACAACCGCGGGGTGCACGGCTTCAACAACGCCTTCGACAAGGCCATCGCCCGCCCGATCGCGCGCGGGTATGCCAAGGTGGTGCCCACGCCGGTGCGCAACGGCGTGCACAACTTCTTCGACAACCTCGGCTCGCCGATGGACATGGTCAACCTGTTCCTGCAGGGCCGTCCGAAGGACGCCTGGGACACGCTGGGCCGGTTCCTGATGAACACCACCATCGGCGTCGGCGGCCTGTTCGACCCGGCGACCAAGGCCAAGGTCGCCCGCCACGATGCCGACTTCGGCCAGACGATGGCGGTGTGGGGCTGGCGGCGTTCGCGCTATTTCGAATTGCCGTTCTTCGGCCCACGCACCGTGCGCGACACCCTGGGCCTGGCCGGCGACATGCCGCTGTCGCCGACCCGTTACCTGCAAGACGACGGCGCGCGCTACGCGTTGCAGGCCCTGCAACTGACCAGCATGCGCGCGCAACTGCTGTCGCTGGACGAAATCCGCGCCGGCGCGGCCGACGACTACGCGCTGGTCCGCGACGCCTGGCTGCAACGCCGCAACTACCTGATCCACAGCCGCCTGCGCAACAAGAAGCAGGGCGACGAATCGCTGCCGGACTATCTGCTGGAAGAACCGCTGTACGACGGCCGCGGCGACGTGCCGGCCAATGCGATGCCGATTCCCTGATCGACACGTTCCCTGATCAGCCCGCCAATGCTGCATCGATGGCCGCACGCAGGCGCGGATCGTCGGCGGCCACGTCCGGGGCGAAGCGGGCCAGCACCGCGCCATCGCGGCCGATCAGGAACTTCTCGAAATTCCACAACACGCCCGGCGGCGGATTGACCGCGATGCCGAAACCTTCCAGCCGCGCGCGGTGCGGCCCTTCGCCAATGCGTTCCGGCTGCGCTGCGATCAATGCCCGGTACAGCGGATGGGTGTTGTCGCCGGTGACTTCGATCTTGGAAAACAGCGGGAAGGTCACGTCGTAGTTCACGCTGCAGAATTGCGCGATCTCGGCATCGCTGCCCGGTTCCTGCTGCTTGAAATCGTTGGCCGGGAAGCCGAGCACTTCCAGCCCCGCGCTTTTTTTCTCGCGGTAAAGTTTCTCCAGCCCTTCGTACTGCGGGGTCAGGCCGCACTTCGACGCGACGTTGACCACCAGCAGCACCTTGCCGGCATAGTCGCCCAGCGCGGCGTCGTTGCCGTCGATGGTTTTCAGCGGGATGTTCCGGATCGGGGTGGACATGGGCAGGCCTCGGCGGGGTGAAGGGCGGACAGGATAACCGGCGTGGGCGGCCACTTCGCAGCATGCTCGATTCACCGTTTCCCGCGAAAGCGGGAATGACGAGCGAAAAGCATGGACTATCCCGGATTTTCCTGTGGATTTTCTTCCGGCTCCGCCTCATCGGGCTCATCCAGCACCGCGTCGTCCAGCAAGGCCTGCGAAGCATCCGTGGACAACGATTCCACGCCGCGCAAACGGCGTTCGATGGTACGGGTCTTGCGGCTGGCTTCGCCCAGGCTCTTGCCGACGGTGTTGATCTGCTTCTCGGCCTTTTCGAGGATGCCGGCGAACTTGCCGAACTCGCTCTTGACCGCGCCGAGCAGGCTCCACACTTCGCTGGATCGCTGCTCGATGGCCAGGGTGCGGAAACCCATCTGCAGGCTGTTGAGCAGGGCGGTGAAGGTGGTCGGCCCGGCGATCACCACGCGGTGGTCGCGCTGCAGCGCATCGGTCAATCCGGGACGGCGGATCGCCTCCGCGTACAGGCCCTCGGTCGGCAGGAACATCACCGCGAAATCGGTGCTGTGCGGCGGCACGACGTATTTCTCGGCGATGGATCGGGCCTGCGTGCGCAAGGCTTTTTCCAGCTGGTTGCCGGCGACGCGCACGCCTTCCACGTCGCCTTGTTCCTGCGCGTCGAGCAGGCGTTCGTAATCCTCGCGCGGGAACTTGGAATCGATCGGCAGCCACACCGGCACATCAGCCGATTGGCGACCCGGCAGGCGCACCGCGAAATCGACCATCTCGTCGCCGTCCGGGCGCAGCTTGACGGCGCGCGCGTACTGTTCGGCGGTCAAGGTCTGTTCGAGGATGTTCTCCAGTTGCACCTCGCCCCAGCCGCCGCGGTTCTTGACGTTGACCAGCACGCGCTTCAGGTCGCCGACGCCGGTCGCCAGCTGCTGCATTTCGCCCAGGCCGCGCTGCACCTGTTCCAGGCGCTCTGACACCAGCTTGAAGCTGGAATCCAGCCGCGTGTTGAGCGTGTTTTGCAGCTTTTCATCGACGGTGGCGCGCATCTGTTCCAGCCTGGCCGCGTTGTCGGTCTGCAAGGCGCGCAGTTGCTGTTCCAGCGTGGCGCGCATTTCGCCGATGCGCTGTTCGTTGCGTTCGGTCAGCTCGCGCAGGCGCGCGGCCAGGTTGTCCTCGAACTGCTGCTGGCGGGTGGCAAGTTCCATCCGCGACTTGTGCGCGTCGTCGTTGAGGGCCACGCGCAGTTCGTCCAGCCGTGCGTCGGTGCGGTCGCGGAAATCGGTCAGGCTGCGGCCGAAGCCTTCGATGCGGCCGGCCTGCTGCCGCGACAAACCATCGAGCTGTTCGCGCAGTTCGCCGCGGCCTGCGCGCTGTTCCTCGCGCAGCGCGCGTTCCAGCCGCGTTTCCGGACGGCGCAGCAACAACACGGCCAGCAGCACGACGACCACGGCCGACAACACGATCAGGACGACGAGCAGGGTTCGGGAATCCATGGCGACAGTGTAGCGAGCCGCGTCTCGAAAGCTGAGACTGCGGCATCCTTCCGCCTCCCCGCCAGCGCCTGGTCCATGCCAGAATCGGCGCAACCCAACGATCCGGAAATCGCGCATGAGCTGGCTCCGCCGCAAGTCCATCGACACCATCACCCAGCACGAGGAGGGCCGGCGGCTGGTACCCACGCTGGGCTGGCCGCACCTGGTGGCGCTGGGCATCGGCGCCATCGTCGGCACCGGCATCTACACCCTGATCGGGGTCGGCGCGGACAAGGCCGGGCCGGCCGTGCTGCTGTCGTTCGTGATCGCCGGCGTGGTCTGCGCCTGCGCGGCGCTGGCCTATGCCGAACTCTCGACGATGATGCCGGCCGCCGGCAGTGCCTACACCTATTCGTATGCGGTGCTGGGCGAGACCCTGGCCTGGATCGTCGGCTGGAGCCTGATCCTGGAATACTCCTTGGTGGTCAGCACGGTGGCGGTGGGCTGGTCGGGCTATTTCGCCGGCTTCCTGCAATGGGTGCAGGCGCAGACGGGGTGGAACGTGGCCCTGCCCGCCGCGCTGGCGACCGGGCCGCATGCCGGCGGCATCGTCAACCTGCCGGCCATCGGCATCACCTTCGTCGTGGCCGGCGCGTTGATCGTCGGCACGCGCGAAAGCGCCACGGTCAACGCGGTGCTGGTGGTGATCAAGCTGGTGGCGCTGGCGGTGTTCATCGCGATCGCGTTGCCGGCCTTCGATGCCGGCCACCTGCAACCGTTCATGCCCTATGGTTTCCCGAAATCGATCGGCGCCGATGGCGTCGAGCGCGGGGTGATGGCGGCAGCGGCGATCATCTTCTTCGCCTTCTACGGCTTCGACGCGATTTCCACGGCGGCGGAAGAAACCAAGAATCCCGGCCGCGACCTGTCCATCGGCATCGTCGGCTCGATGATCGCCTGCACGCTGATCTACGTGGGGGTGGCACTGGCGGCGGTCGGCGCGATGGATTACGGGGTGTTCGGCAAGAGCGCCGAACCGCTGGCGTTGATCCTGCGCGAACTGGGCCACGGCACCGCCGCGCTGGGCATCGGCATCGTCGCCATCATCGCGCTGCCGACCGTGCTGCTGGCGTTCTTCTACGGGCAGAGCCGCATCTTCTTCGTGATGTCGCGCGATGGCCTGCTGCCGCGTGGTTTGTCGAAGGTGGGCAAGCGCGGCACGCCGGTGGCGATCACCGTGTTCACCGCCCTGCTGACCGCGGTGCTGGCGGGCGTGGCGCGACTGGACGAAATCGCCGCGCTGGCCAACGCCGGCACCCTGATCGCTTTCGTCGCGGTGGCGGTGTGCCTGCTGGTGCTGCGCCAGCGCGAACCCGACCGCCCGCGCGTGTTCCGCACGCCGCTGGCATGGGTGGTGGGGCCGCTGGCGATCATCGGCTGCGCCTACCTGTTCTGGAGCCTGCCCACCCGCACCCAGTTGTGGTGCCTGTTGTGGAACGCACTGGGCCTGGGGGTCTATCTGCTGTATTCGCGGCGCAACAGCGTGTTGGCGAAAAAGTAGGGCGCCGCGGCGCAGGCTGCGCGCATGGACATCCGCCCCTTGAGCGTGCCTGCGAATCGCCCGCGGCCAGCGATGACAAGCGCATCCTGGCCGATCGGCCATGGCCGCGCGGTGTCAGCAAGGAAACACTCGATCTTGCCGCGTGGGACATACGACTTTCGCGCCGCCCGCCGACAGCCGCCGAGCCACCGCTTCGCCGATGCCGGACGCGCCGCCGGTGACGATGGCGACCTTGCCGCTGAAATCACGGGACATGGCGTGTATCTCCACTGCGCTGGGATGCCGCCATTTTGCGCGGCCTGCCGCGCCCGGCATTGATCCAGATCAGTCCAGCACGCGGCAGAACACGGCCTTCAGGTAGCGCGATTCCGGCACGTTGGCCAGGAACGGATGGTCGGCACCGGCGCCGGCCACCTTCAGCACCTGCACCGTGCGGCCGGCGTAGAACGCGGCACGGCGCAGCATGTCGAGGAACTGCTCCTCGCTGACCAGGCCGGTGCACGAGAACGTGGCGAACAAGGCGCCGGGCTTGCACACGCCCAGCGCCAGCTTGTTCATGTCCAGGTATTTCTTCAGCGCGGTGATGACCTGTTCGCGGTCGCGGGTCATCTTGGCCGGATCCAGGATCACCACGTCGTAGGCTTCACCGCGCGCGGCGGCGTCGCGCAGCCACGGGAAGATGTCGGCCTGCACGAACTTCAGGCCGCCATTGCCCAGCTTGACGTCGTTGAGCCGGGCATTGGCCTTGGCAATGTCGATCACCGCTTCATCGATGTCGATGCCCAGCACTTCCGCCGCGCCGCGCACCTTGGCATGGACGCCGAAGCCGCCGGTGTTGCAGCACAGGTCCAGCACGGTCTTGCCGGCGCACTGGTGCGACAGCCATTCGCGGTTCTCGCGCTGGTCGGCGAAGAAGCCGGTCTTGTGCGCGCCGGCCGGGTCGGCGCGGAATCGAATGCCGTATTCGCTGATGATGGCCGGCGCGGTGTCGTTGCTGGCGCGGAAATCGAAACTTTCCTGCTTCTGCACATGCTCGTCGGCGAAGCTGTGGAAGCGGCAGCCGGGGAAATGTTCGCGCAGCGCGTCGTAAATCCATTCGCGGTGGCGGAACATGCCGGCGCTGAAGAACTCGACCACCAGCAGGTCGCCGTAACGGTCGATCACCAGTCCGCTCAAGCCGTCGCCTTCGCTGTGGACCACGCGCCAGGCATCGGTGACGGCATCGAGCTTGAGAATGTCGCGGCGCAGCGCCACTGCCTGGCCGATCTTGCGCACGAACCAGCCGCGATCGACCGCGATGTCGGGATTGCTTTCCAGCAGGCGCACGGCGATGCGCGAATGGCCATTGTAGAAGCCGCGGCCGATCCATTCGTTGTCAACGCCGAACACATCGACCAGGCTGCCCGGCCTGGGCTTCTGCGGCGGTTTCTCCACCAGTTTCTGGAAAATCCACGGGTGGCTGGAACGCCAGGCGTTCTTCAGGCGGACGGCAGGGAGATGTTCGGCGTTCATGCGCGCATTTTCGCATGCTTTGGCTGCGCCCCCGCTCTTGCAAACGCCGCCGCTCGCCGCCATTGCAGGAGGCATGGACGCCCATCACCCCGACGACCCGCGATTCGATGCGCAAGCGCAAGGCCGCTTCGACCGCCGCCGCCTGCTGCGCGCGTTCAACCTGAGCCTGGCCTTCGTTCTGGCGCTGGTGCTGGTGTATTCGGCACAAGGCACGTTTGACGCAAGTCGCTTCGCGGTGGCGCCGCATTCCGCCGCCGGACTCGTGGGCATCCTGTTCGCGCCGCTGCTGCACGGCTCGGTCACGCACATCGCCGCCAACGCGGTCTCGCTGCTGATCCTCGGCACGCTGGCCGGCAGCGTTTACCCGAAGGCGACGCTGCGCGCGTTGCCGCTGCTGTGGCTCGGATCGGGACTGGGCGCATGGCTGCTGGGCGACGCCGGCACGCGCCACCTGGGCGCCAGCGGGCTGACCCACGGGCTGATGTTCCTGATCTTCATGCTCGGCGTGCTGCGCCGCGACCGCGCCGCGATTGCCACCGGCATGATCGCGTTCTTCTTCTACGGCGGCATGCTGCTGACCGTGCTCCCGCGCGAACCGGGCGTGTCGTGGCAGGCGCACCTGGGCGGCGCATTGGCCGGCGTGGTCGCGGCGTTGCTGTTCCGCCGCCTCGATCCGGCGTTGCCGCGCAAGCGCTACAGTTGGGAAATCGAGGAAGAGGAAGCAGCCGCTTCCGACGACGCCGAACTGGAACCGCCGCCGCCGCACGAAGTGCCGGTGCTGTGGCGGCGCGACGACCGCAACGATCGCGGCGCGATCCTGCGCTTCCCGCGCCGCGACGACGGAGCCGACCGATGAGGAACCTGCCGCTTTACCGCGTCTGCCAGCAACTCGAACCCGGCCCGGTCACGCTGGTTTCCACCGCGCATCGCGGCAAGGCCCCGGCTGCCTTCGCGGATGGCCCGAGCCGCCATCCGTCCCGCTGCGTTTTCGCCGCGGGACTCAAGAGGACAGCGGCAAGGCGCCGCCCTGCTTCACCGTGCGCAGCACGAAGCTGGAATTGACGTCGGCCACGCCGGACGCCAGCAGCCTGTCCAGCAGGAAGCGCGAGAAGTGCTCCAGGTCGCGCACCATCACCTGCAGCAGGTAGTCCATGTCGCCGGTCAGCGCGTGGCAGGCGATCACCTCGTCCCAGTCGTTGACCGCGGCGACGAAGGCCTCGACGCCGGCCGGCGCATGCCGCTCCAGTTGCACGCGGACGAAGGCCTGCAGGCCCAGCCCGACCGCGCGCGGATCCAGTTGCGCGGCGTAGCCGGCGATCACGCCGGCCGCCTCCAGCCGCTGGATCCGGCGCAGGCAGGCCGACGGCGACAGCTTCACCTGCGCGGCGATTTCGGCGTTCGGCGCACGGCCCTGTTTCTGCAGCAGGGCGAGCAGGCGCAAGTCGGTGCGGTCGAGTTCGATGGCGGACGGCATTTGTTGCTCTGCAATATGCACATTCGCAATAATGTTGCGCCATGGGCCGGTTTTCCTGCAACTTCGCAAGCCCGTTGCGCGGTTTCGGCGCTAGCATCGGATCCGCACCCACTGGCCCGGACCCCCGCGATGAACCAGCCCCGCCGCGTCGAAAACCTGCAGACCGACAAGGGCAGCGTCCCCATCTACGCCACCGGCGTGGTCGAACAGCCTTGGAACACCTACTCCGCCGACGACCATCGCACCTGGGGCACGCTGTATGCGCGCCAGCGCGAGCTGCTGGTCGGCCGCGCCTGCGACGAATTCCTGCAGGCGCAGGACGAAATGGGCATGGATGCGGCGCGGATCCCGCGTTTCGACCTGTTGAACGAAGTGCTGGGCGCAGCCACCGGCTGGACCCTGATCGGCGTCGAAGGCCTGCTGCCGGAACTGGACTTCTTCGAACACCTGGCCAACCGCCGCTTCCCGGTGACGTGGTGGATCCGGAAGCCGGAGCAGATCGACTACATCGCCGAACCCGACCTGTTCCACGACCTGTTCGGCCACGTGCCGCTGCTGATGAACCCGCTGTTCGCCGACTACATGCAGGCCTACGGCGCCGGCGGGGTGAAGGCGCACGCACTCGGCGGCGAAGCGCTGCAACTGCTGACGCGGCTGTACTGGTACACGGTGGAATTCGGCCTGATGAACACGCCCGCCGGCCTGCGCATCTACGGCGCCGGCATCGTCTCGTCGAAAGGCGAATCGCTGCATTCTCTGGAAAGTGCCGCGCCCAACCGCATCGGCTTCGACCTGGAGCGGATCATGCGCACGCGCTACCGCATCGATACCTTCCAGAAGAGCTATTTCGTCATCGACAGCTTCCGCCAGTTGATGGAAGCCACGCGACCGGACTTCGCCCCGGTGTATGCGCGACTGGCCACGCAACCGGCCATCGCCGCCGGCGAGTTGCGCGACGGCGACCGCGTGCTGACGCGCGGCAGCGGTGAAGGCTGGGCGGCGGACGGGGATGTTTGAGAGCCGCTCCCGGCGCGGCGGCGCGCTCGACTGAAACCGCGCAAAAACCCGCATTTTCTCGCCCGGGAAACGGTTGCCTTCGCAACCATCCACCTGTGCCTTGCGGCTGTGCAACATCTGTGGTCTAGTCCCGGATTCCCGTCCATTTCCGCGCCGCCAGAAACGCGCGCGCGGTATTGTCGTCCCTGCAGAACCGAGGTTCCCCCATGGCCAGCCACCGCCCGCTCAACAGCCAGCCGGGGCTTTACGATCCCGACGACGAACGCGATGCCTGCGGCTTCGGCATGATCGCGCAGTTGGACGACCAGCCTTCGCGCGCGCTGGTGGATACCGCCATCGCCGCGCTGTCGCGCATGACCCATCGTGGCGGCGTGGCCGCCGATGGCCTGACCGGCGACGGTTGCGGCCTGTTGATCCGCAAGCCCGATGGTTACCTGCGCGCGCTGGCGGGCGAAGCCGGCATCGGCGTGGGCGAACGCTACGCTTCCGGCCTGGTGTTCCTGCCGCGCGACGAAGCACGGGCCGCGCAGTGCCGCGCCATTCTTGAAACCGAATTGCAGCGTGCCGGCGCCGTCGCGCGCGGCTGGCGCGTGCCGCCCACCGATGAGTCCGTCTGCGGTCAACTGGCGAAGGACACCTTGCCGCGCATCGAACAGGTCTTCGTCGATGCCGGCGCCGGCCAGAACGACGATGCCTTCGCGCTGGCGCTGTTCCTGGCGCGCCGCCGCGCCGAACAGCAAGTGCGCGCTCGCTTCAACGGTAATGACGCGGACTTCTACGTGGTCACGCTGTCGGCGCACGCCATCGGCTACAAGGGCATGGTGCTGCCGGACAAGCTGGGCGTTTTCTATGCCGATTTGCAGCGCGCCGACCTCGCCAGCAGCGCGATCGTTTTCCACCAGCGTTTTTCGACGAACACCTTGCCGCGCTGGCCGCTGGCGCATCCGTTCCGGCTGCTGGCGCACAACGGCGAGATCAACACCATCGAGGGCAACCGCCGCTGGGCGCAGGCGCGCAGCAAGGTGTGGAAGACGCCGCGCTTCGACCTGACCGAGTTCGACCCGATCATCCCGATGCACGGTTCGGACTCGCAAAGCCTCGACGCGATGCTGGAACTGCTGACCGCCGGCGGCATGGACCTGATCCAGGCGCTGCGCATCCTGGTGCCGCCGGCGACGCAATCGCTGGAATTCAAGGATTCGGACCTGGCCGCGTTCTACGAATTCTACGGCCTCAACACCGAACCGTGGGACGGACCGGCCGGCATCGTGTCGATGGATGCGCGCTATACCGCGTGCATGCTCGACCGCAACGGCCTGCGCCCGTCGCGCTGGATGCTGACTTCCGATCGCCACTTCATCGTCGCCAGCGAGGCCGGCGTGTGGGAAGTGCCGGCCGAACGCATCGCGCGCAAGGGCAAGCTCGGCCCCGGCGAAATGATGGCGATCGACCTGAAGCGCGGCGACTTGCTGGATTCGGAAGCAGTGGATCGCATCAACCGTGGCCGCGCGCCGTACAAGCAGTGGCTGCACAAGGGCGTCAGCTACCTGCACACCGAGTTGATCGACCCGTCGCTGGTCGAGGAACCCTTCGACGAAAAAACCCTGCGCAGCTACCACAAGCTGTTCCAGCTCAGCATCGAGGAAGTGGAACAGGTGCTGCGCCCGCTGGCCGAAACCGAGCAGGAAGCCACCGGCAGCATGGGCGACGACACGCCGATGGCGGTGCTGAGCCGGCAGACGCGTCCGCTGTACGACTATTTCCGCCAGGCCTTCGCGCAGGTCACCAATCCGCCGATCGACCCATTGCGCGAAGACTGCGTGATGTCGCTGACCACGCAACTGGGGCAGGAAACCAACGTCTTCCACGCCGGTCCGGAAACGGTCAACCACGTCATCCTCAATTCGCCGGTGCTGAGCCAGCGCAAGCTGCGGCAATTGTTGAAGATGCCGCAGTACGAAGCGCACAACCGCCTGATCGACCTGTCGTATTCGCTCGAGGAAGGTTTGAAGGCCGGCATCGAACGCATCTGTGCCGAAGTCGAGCAGGCCGCGCGCGACGGCGTGGTGATGCTGCTGCTGTCCGACCGCTATCCTCAACCGGGGCGGCCGATGGTGCACGCGCTGCTGGCCACTGGCGCGGTGCACCACCACCTGTGCAAGGTGGGGCTGCGCTGCGACGTCAATCTCATCATCGAAACCGGCACCGTGCGCGATGCGCATCACGTCGCCTGCCTGCTCGGCTACGGCGCGACGGCGGTGTATCCGTACCTGGCCTATCAAACGCTGTTCGACCTGGGCCGGCGCGGCATCCTGTCACTGAAGAAGAGCGGCGAACAAAGCCAGATCGGCCGCAGCTATCGCAAGGGCATCTACAAGGGCCTTTCCAAGATCATCTCGAAGATGGGCATCGCCACCATCGCCAGTTATCGCGGCGCGCAGTTGTTCGAGATCATCGGCCTGGACAAGGACGTGGTCGATCTGTGCTTCGCCGGCACGCCATCGCGCATCGGCGGCGCGGGCCTGCAACGGCTGGATACCGAAGCGCGGCAACTGGAACGGCGCGCGTGGAACGATCTGCAGAAGCCCGAAGTCGGCGGTCTGCTGAAATACGTCCACGGCGGCGAATACCACATGTACAACCCGGACGTGGTGATGACGCTGCAACGCGCCACCCGCAGCGGCGACTACGCCGACTGGCAGAAGTACGCCGACGCGGTGAACACGCGCCCGCCGTCGGCGCTGCGCGACCTGCTGCAATTGAAGCGCGCCGACGCGCCGACGCCGCTGGATCAAGTCGCCGACGCGGGCGACGTGCTGCGCCGTTTCGACACGGCAGCCATCTCGCTCGGCGCGCTGTCGCCGGAAGCGCACGAAGCGCTGGCCATCGCGATGAACCGCCTCGGCGGGCGCAGCAATTCCGGTGAAGGCGGCGAAGACCCGGCCCGCTACGGCACCGAGAAGCGCAGCAAGATCAAGCAGGTCGCTTCCGGCCGCTTCGGCGTCACGCCGGAATACCTGGTCAACGCCGAAGTCCTGCAAATCAAGGTCGCGCAAGGCGCAAAACCCGGCGAAGGCGGGCAGTTGCCCGGCCACAAGGTCAACGAACTGATAGCGCGCTTGCGTTATGCGCGGCCCGGCATCGGCCTGATTTCGCCGCCGCCGCACCACGACATTTACTCCATCGAGGACCTCGCGCAACTGATCTTCGACCTCAAGCAGGTCAATCCGCAGGCACTGGTATCGGTGAAGCTGGTCAGCCACGCCGGCGTCGGCACGATTGCCGCCGGCGTGGTGAAAGCCGGCGCGGATCTGATCACCATTTCCGGCCACGACGGCGGCACCGGCGCATCGCCGATCAGCTCGATTCGCTATGCCGGCGGCCCGTGGGAACTCGGCGTGGCCGAGGCGCACCACGCGCTGGTGGTCAACAAATTACGCGAGCGCACCATCCTGCAGACCGACGGCGGCCTCAAGACCGGGCTGGACGTGGTCAAGGCGGCACTGCTGGGCGCGGACAGCTTCGGCTTCGGCACCGGGCCGATGATCGTGCTGGGCTGCAAATACCTGCGCATCTGCCACCTCAACAACTGCGCCACCGGCGTGGCCACGCAGGACGACCGCCTGCGCGCCGACCATTTCCGCGGCCTGCCGGAACGGGTGGAAAACTACTTCCGCCTGCTGTCCGAGGAAGTGCGGCATTGGCTGTCGTACCTGGGCGCGAAATCGCTGGACGAAATCGTCGGCCGCACCGATCTGCTGCAACAACTCGACGTGTCTCCGCGCGAAGGCGTCAAGGTCGATCTGTCGCGGCTGCTGGCCGCTGCGCCCGCCGATGGCATGTCCTGCGCGGCGCAGCGGCTGTACGAATCGCCGGATTCGCTGGCGACGCAACTGGACGGCCTGCTGGCCGAGCCGATCCGCAACAAGTCCGGCGGCGAGCATCGCTTCCTGATCCACAACACCGACCGCAGCATCGGCGCGCGCCTGTCCGGCGCGATCGCCCGCGCCCACGGCAACGCCGGCATGAACGATGCGCCGTTGAACCTGCATTTCCGCGGCACCGCCGGGCAGAGCTTCGGCGCGTTCAACGCCGGCGGCTTGCAACTGGAACTGGAAGGCGAAGCCAACGACTACGTCGGCAAGGGCATGGCCGGCGGTCGCCTGGTGGTGCGCCCGCCGCGCGGCGCACGCTTCGAGGCGCGCAACACGCCGATCATCGGCAACACCTGCCTGTATGGCGCCACCGGCGGCGAGCTGTACGCCGCAGGCCGCGCCGGCGAACGCTTCGGCGTGCGCAACTCCGGCGCGCTGGCGGTGATCGAAGGCGCGGGCGACCACTGCTGCGAATACATGACCGACGGCGTGGTGATGGTGCTGGGCCGGGTGGGCCTGAACTTCGGCGCGGGCTTCACCGGCGGGCTGGCCTACGTGCTCGACCAGGACCGCGATTTCGTCGATCGCTACAACCACGAACTGATCGACATCCACCGCATCAGCCCGGAAGGCTTCGAGAACTACCGCCAGCACATCCACCGCCTGATCCAGCGTCATCGCGAGCTGACCGGCAGCATCTGGGCGCAGCAGATCCTCGACGAGTTCCGCGACTACGTCGGCAAGTTCTGGCTGGTCAAACCCAAGGCGGCCAGCATCGAATCGCTGGCCGATGCGCTCAGGCGTGCCGCCTGAGTGCCGTGATTGGTGATTCGCAAAAGCGAATCGCCAATTCCGGATCCGCGCGCAAGCCCGCTTTCACGAATCACCATTCACGAATCACGAATCACGGCTCCCTCCCCATGAGCAGAAAACAAGCCTTCCAGTTCCTCGACCTGCCGCGCAAGATGCCGCAGCGCATTCCGCTGGAATTGCGCACCGCCGGCGACTGGGGCGAGTTGTACGGCCAGTTCGGCCTGGGCGACGCGCAATACCAGGCCGGGCGCTGCCTGGACTGCGGCAACCCGTATTGCAGCTGGAAATGCCCGGTGCACAACGCGATCCCGCAATGGCTGCAACTGGTGCAGGAAAACCGCATCGCCGAAGCCGCCGCGCTGTGCCACTCCACCAACCCGCTGCCGGAAGTCTGCGGCCGCGTCTGCCCGCAGGATCGCCTGTGCGAAGGCAGTTGCACGCTGGAGGAATTCGGCGCGGTCACCATCGGCGCGGTCGAGAAGTTCATCGTTGACACCGCGCTGGACAACGGCTGGCGACCGGATCTGAGCGCGGTGGAGAAAACCGGCAAGCGCGTTGCGGTGATCGGTGCGGGCCCGGCGGGCCTGGGCTGCGCGGACCGCCTGGCGCGCGCCGGCATCGACGCGGTGGTCCATGACCGCTACGAGCAGATCGGCGGCTTGCTGCAATTCGGCATCCCCAGCTTCAAGCTGGACAAGTCCATCATCGCCCGCCGCCGCGAGGTGCTCGAAAGCATGGGCGTGCAGTTCAAGCTGGGCGTGGAAATCGGCAAGGACATCGCGCTGGATGACTTGTTGAACGAGTACGACGCCGTGTTCCTCGGCACCGGCGCGTATCGCTATACCGACGGCGGCCTGCCGGGACAGGATTCGCCGAACGTGCTGCCGGCGCTGCCGTTCCTGGTGCAGAACGGCCGCATCGTCGGCGGCAACGACCCGTGGGGCCGGCCCATCGCCGGCTGGGAGGACCGGCTGGCCCTGCCCGACCTGCACGGCAAGCGCGTGGTCGTGCTCGGCGGCGGCGACACCGGCATGGACTGCGTGCGCAGTTGCATCCGCCTGGGCGCGGCCAAGGTCACCTGCGCCTACCGCCGCGACGAGGCCAACATGCCAGGCTCGGCGCGCGAAGTCGCCAACGCACGCGAAGAAGGCGTGCGCTTCCTGTTCAACCGCCAGCCGCTGGCGATCCAGAACGACGACGCCGGCAACGTGATCGGCGTGGAAGTGGTCGAAACGAAATTGGGCGAACCCGACGCACGCGGCCGCCAATCCGCGGTGCCGATCGAAGGCAGCGAATCACTGCTGGAAGCGGACGTGGTCATCATCGCCTTCGGTTTCTCGCCGAACCTGCCGGAGTGGCTATCCGCAGCCGGCGTCGAGGCCACGCCCAACGGCCGCATCGCCACCACCGCCGACGGCGGCGATGGTCGCCTGCCGTACCAGACGACGAACGCGAAGCTGTTCGCCGGCGGCGACTGCGTGCGCGGCGCTGACCTGGTGGTCACCGCGGTGGCCGAAGGCCGCGACGCGGCGGCGAGCATCGCGGAGATGCTGCTGGGTTGAGATTGCTGCGTCGAGGCTTGCGCAGGCCGGTAGCGGGGTTTCCCGGCCTGCAGCCGACGGCGAACATTCCCGCACGTTCGCCGCGCATGCCCGACCGTCCGCAACTTTACCGCGATTCATGCAAATGCCGCGGGAAAGGCGGACGATCGCACCGTGACGCCGCAACGAGATTGCCCGCATGTCCGGCAAGTTCTTCTTCCCCCTGCTTGCACTGATCGTCTTGACCAGCTGCGCGCCCGGCGAAGCCGCCGCACCGCGCAGGACCGCTGATCCCAACCTCGGGACCGAGAGCATCGTGCTGGGCATGGGCTGCTTCTGGGGTGCGGAAAAACGCATGGGCGCATTGCCCGGCGTGGTCGATGTCGAGGACGGCTACGCCGGCGGCGATGCGCCGAAGGTGCGCTACGAGGACCTGCACGACCAGGAACTGCGCCTGCGCAGCGGCAAGAGCGATGCGAGGAACCACGCCGAAGTGGTCAAGGTCAGCTACGACCCCACGCAAACCACGCTGGAAAAGGTGCTGGCCGGCTTCTGGGAAAACCACGATCCGACCCAGGGCGACCGCCAGGGCAACGACGTCGGCAGCAACTACCGCAGCGCGATCTATTACGCCGACGACGCCCAGCGCCAGGTCGCGCTGAAGACCCGCGACGCCTACCAGCAGGCATTGACCCGGGCCCATCGCGGCAGGATCACCACCGAAATCGCGCCGCTGCGCAACTGGAACCGCGCCGAGGAATACCATCAGGACTACCTGGCGAAGAATCCCGACGGCTACTGCGGCCTTGGCGGCACCGGCGTGAAATATCCGCTGGCCGGCGCGGCGGCGACACAGACGGCCGATGCCGACGCCAGTTCGATGGATCCGGCCGCGCAGGCCGCGCCGCCGCTGGATGCGGCCAGGCTGTCCTTCGCGAGGCAGCTGATCGTGTTCGAAGCGCCCGATTGCCCCTACTGCGCGAAATTCCACAGCGAGGTGCAATCGCAATGGAACAGCCCCGCGCCCATCATCGGCACGCTGAGCACGCAACCGCCGGCCGGCTGGACGCTGGCGAAGGAGTTGTTCGCCACACCGACCATCGTGCTGTTCGAGAACGGCAGGGAAGTCTCGCGCTACACCGGCTACAACGGCGACAAGCAGCGTTTCTGGCAATGGCTGGGGCAACAACTGCTGACGCCGGCACAGCGCCGCATCGCCTTCGAACAAGGCACCGAGACGCCGTTCACCGGCAGCAATCTCGACGAGCAGCGCACCGGCACCTACGTCGATCCGGTCAGCGGCGCGCCGCTGTTCCGTTCCGACAGCAAGTTCCACAGCGGCACCGGCTGGCCGAGCTTCTTCGATCCGATCCCCGGCGCGATCGAACTGCGCCAGGATCGCAGCCACGGCATGGCCCGCACCGAAGTGGTCAGCGCCAGCTCCGGCATCCACCTGGGCCACGTCTTCGACGACGGCCCGCCGCCCACCGGCAAGCGCTACTGCATCAACGGCGAAGTGCT
Source organism: Pseudoxanthomonas sp. (assembly GCA_047607085.1). Classification (GTDB taxonomy): domain Bacteria; phylum Pseudomonadota; class Gammaproteobacteria; order Xanthomonadales; family Xanthomonadaceae; genus Pseudoxanthomonas_A. The sequence goes on from JASGDT010000002.1 coordinate 85,929, forward strand.
GCGCTTCGTGCCGGACAAGCCGGGCGAAGACTGGCGCGTGGCAGTGAAGTCTTCGCCGCCGTAGGAACGCGGCGGGTGAGGCGGCTCAGGACGTCGCCTCCGCCGGCTTCGCGAACCTCCAACCGATCAACCAGCCGGCCAGCAGCCACAACGCAGCCAGCAACCACGGCGCACCCGGCAAATGCACCGGCGCACGGTCGCTGATGAACAAGCCGAACGTGCCGGCGAACATCAACGGCGCGAAGATCCCCGCCAGCGACACCAGCGACATCAACGCGCCCTGCACGCGGCCATGCGCATCGGCGCTGACCTGCTGGGTGATCAAGGCCTGCGTGGCCGGCCCGGCCAAACCCCACAGCGCGCTGATCGGCAACCCGAGCAGGAACAGCCAGCCCGCGCCGGAGAGCCCGTAGATCACGAAACCGATCACGCCGCAGGCCAGCCCGAGCAGCAACGTGCGCCGCTCGCCCAGCGCCGGCACCATCCGCCCGACCAGCCCGCCCTGCACGAGCGCGCTGCAAATGCCCACGCCCGCCAGCACCCAACTTACCTGTTTCGCATCCCACTCGAACCGATATTCGGCGAACAGCACGAACACGCTGGGATACACGTAATGCGCCATGTTGGCGATCAGCACCACCGCCGCCAGCCCCAGCACCTGCGGAAACTTCTTCAGCATCAACAACGAACCGACCGGATTGGCATGCGACCAGTCGAAACGCGGCGTGCGCTTTTCCTTCGGCAGGGATTCCGGCAGCACGAACCAGCCATACAGGAAATTCAGCAGCGACAGGCACGCGGCAAACCAGAACGGCGCGCGCAGGTTCCAGTCGCCCAGCAAACCGCCGATGATCGGCCCGATGATGAAACCGATGCCGAACGCCGCGCCGATCATGCCGAACGCCTGCGCACGCTTCTCCGGCGCGGTGACATCGGCGATATAGGCATTGGCGGTGGTGAAACTGGCCGAGAACACGCCGGAAAACACCCGCGCCACCAGCAACCACGGCAACGACTGCGCCATCGCCAGCAGGATGAAGTCCGCGCCCAGGCCGAAGCAGGACATCAGGATCACCGGTCGCCGTCCGAAGCGATCGGACAACGCGCCCTGGATCGGCGTACACAAGAACTGGATCGCCGCGAACAAGGTGCCGAACACGCCCACCCACCACGCCGCCCTGGCGAAATCACCGCCGGTGAACTCGCGCACCAGGCCCGGCAACACCGGGATGATCACGCCGAAACTCAGGATGTCGATCAATACCGTGACGAAGATGAAGGCCAGCGCGGCCTTGCGCGCAGGGTGCGATGTTGCGGCAGCTTCGGTCACGGCGCGGTTCCGGTGCAAGGGTCATGCATTATGCCCGGATCGCTTCATCCGCAATGCAGTGCAGGCCGCCCGCAACCGGCAATGCACCGCCCATGCGCACCAACGAAATGGCCGATGCGCAGCCTCCGTCGGGGATGCGGAAAGCAGGCCGGAGATGGCCTGCGGCGGCGAGTGAAGACAGGATGTTTGCCCGAGCCGAGCAGCCTCCCCGGCGGAGGCTGCGCGTGTTTCCGAAGCCGATGCTCGCCAACGCCTGGAGCCTTTTCCGCCAGAGAATCTTCAACACTGTGAACGAGATAGCGGTTCTATCTCTTCCGGTTTGCTCAATCGGAAAAACCGGCGCTATCATCGGAAGCGCTCCGATCCATGCAGGCTCCCACACGATGAAACACCACCGCAGGCAACGGTTGTTGCAACCCTGGCGCGCCGCCCTGCTCGGCGCAACCCTGCCACTGGCACTGGCCACCACCGCGCAGACCGCGCTGCACTGGAATTCATCCGCCGCTTCGGCGCCTGCGACCAACCGCGAATCGCCGACCCGGCCACTGGCCTGGCGCAGCACCGGCCTGACGCCCGCCGCCACGCCGCCGGCCGCCAATTTCAACGTCGCCGATTTCGAACGCATGGCCGAACAACTGACCGTCGGCCAGCGCGTGCCGGGGCTGGCGATGGCGATCGTGCAGAACGGCCGCGTGCTCAGCGCGCGCGGCTATGGCGTGACCGACGTGTCCGCGCCGCAGCCGGTGGATGCGCATACCGTGTTCCGGCTGGCCTCGTTGTCGAAGGCCTTCGCCGGCACCCTGGCCGGCATGCTCGTCAACGACGGCGCGCTGCGCTGGGACAGCAAGGTCGTTGACTACGTGCCCGGTTTCCGCCTCAGCGACGCCACCGCCACCGCCCAACTCGATGTGGCCGACGTGATCAGCCACCGCGTCGGCCTGCGCGCGCACAACGCCTTCGACCGCGACATCGAGAACAACGCCGAGTACTACACGGTATCGAACAAACTGGCCGACGCGCCGCTGGAGTGCGCGCCTGGCCAGTGCTATGCCTACCAGAACGTGGCCTTCAGCCTGATCGGCGACGTGGTGTTCGCCGCCACCGGCCATTTCTACGAACAGGAAGTCGATCGCCGCATCTTCAAGCCGCTGGGCATGAACGATGCCAGCATCGGCCTGGCCGGCATCGAATCCAGCCCGCGCTGGGCGCGCCCGCACACGCGCAGCCGCAACGGCTGGGTATCGCTGATGCCCAAGCCAACCTACTACCGGCTGGCGCCGGCGGCCGGCGTCAACGCCAGCATCAGCGACATGGCGCAATGGCTGGCCGCGCAAACCGGCCACCGCCCCGACGTGCTGCCCGCGCCGCTGCTGGCCACGCTGCACGCACCGGTGATTTCCACGCCGGGTGAAATGCGCACAGGCTGGCGGCGCGACCGGGTGTGGTCGGCCGGTTACGCGCTGGGCTGGCGGGTGTTCGAATACGCCGGCCAGCCGGTGGTCTTCCACGCGGGTGCGGTGCAGGGTTATCGCGGCCTGGTGGCGATGGTGCCGGGACGCGACCTCGGCGTGGCGATCCTGTGGAACAGCGACAGCAGCCTGCCTTCGGGCCTGCTGCCGACCGTGCTGGATCGCGCCATCGGCCTGCCGCGACAACAATGGCTGGACCTGCCCGACGAACAGGACCTGCTGATGGCCGGATCGACCACGCCGACCGACAAGCCCGCCGAAGGCGGCAGCGCATCGAGCCGCGCGGCGGCTTCGCAGCGGTGAACGGCTGAACGTTTGCGCTTTTTCCCGCCCATCGTTCGCCATCGTCCATAAAAAAACTCCCTCCCCGCTGGGCAAACCGGGGAGAGAGTCTTTATGGGTACTACGGTATTTCGGGGTCTTGCGACTCAGATCAGCGGAGCCGGGGTTGCCGGCAGCGCGACCGGGGCCGCTTTCTTGGCAGCCTTTTTCGCAGGCTTCTTCTTGGCGGCCTTCTTGGCCGGCTTCTTCTTGGCAGCCTTCTTGGCGGCCTTCTTCACGACCTTCTTGGCTGCTTTCTTGGCCGGCTTCTTCGCGACCTTCTTCGCTGCCTTCTTCACGGTCTTCTTGGCGGCCTTCTTCGCGACCTTCTTGGCCGGCTTCTTCGCGACCTTCTTGGCGGCCTTCTTCACGGTCTTCTTGGCGGCCTTCTTCACGACTTTCTTCGCGGCCTTCTTGGCCGGTTTTTTCTTGGCGGCTTTCTTGGTTGCCATTTGATAGCTCCTCGTCATTGAACTATGGGTTGTACTACGGGTTCAAAGCCCAGTGGCAAAACGCGCCGCGGGAGTCGGACCCGGCGGCAGCCGTCCGACGCGCAAGGCGCGCCGCGACGGATTCTTCGGAGCCGGCAATCATGGCCCCTGTAAACGTGCGAACACCCGCGGCGGGCATGCTGCGGGTGTTCGTGCAAATGCGGTTGCAGGTTTCTTCGGGGGAAGCGATGCCGTCGTACTGCTTTGTCAGGGTACGGGCGGCGGGCCGTTGCATTGTCCGTTTGCTTGCGATGGCGCAACTCACTTGCTTGTGCGGAAGGTTCTGCTGGGGCGAAACCTAATCACGCTTTTTTCAGGTGTCAACTGTTTTGCAGGATTTTTTTCGCGACCGGATCGCATGCGCCACCGGCATGCACGCCACATCGCCGGCATCGGCGCCGGCAACCATCGGCCGTCATCGCCTCGCACGCACATCACGAAAAAAAGAAAAGCGCGTTTTTCCCGAAGATTTCCTGCACGCATGCGTTGCACGCGCACCGACAACGCGCGCGCAAACCGATGCCCAACGCGTGCCGCCGTCGGCTTGCGCCGAATAAATCGCGGCTGACGCGAACGCCTGCGCGATGCCTGGATTTCGCGCCGCACAACCGCCGAAAACGCCGAACTGCGCAAACTTTGGCGGCGATGAACGCCATTGCGGCGGCATGCGCGCCGGTTCGCGCGAACAAGAAAATCGCCGGCGGCGTTCTTCCAAATCACCTCCGGTGATGACCCGACCGCTTGGCGCCTCGCAAGAAAAAAACGGCAGGACAGCCGTTTTTCACGACGAAGTCGCCCGCAGGGTGACGCACATGGATTTGCGTCATGAAAAAACCCGCGCCTGATCGGCGCGGGTTCGGTGGCGACGAAGCGGCATGCGCTGCGCGCAGGCGCTTTCAGTGGAGGTCGTCTTCCAGCAGTTCGGCGTAGTCGTCCGGCGAGAGCAGTTCCGCTGCCTGGTCCGGTTCGTCGGCCTGCAGCACGAACAGCCAACCTTCGCCGTAGGCGTCTTCGTTGATGGTTTCGGGCTTGTCGGCCAGCGCGGCGTTGACTTCCAGCACGGTGCCGGAGAGCGGGCTATAGACGTCGGATGCGGCCTTCACCGATTCGACCACCGCGCAGGCGGTGCCGGCTTCGATGCGGTCGCCGACGGCCGGCAGTTCGACATAGACAAGATCGCCGAGCAAGCCCTGCGCGTGGTCGGAAATGCCGACGGTGACGCGACCGTCGCCTTCGAGGCGGGCCCATTCATGTGACTTGAGGAATTTCAGGTCGCCTGGAATCTCGCTCATGGCTGGCTCCGGTGGTGCGTGTGGTGGGTGCGTGACAGTAGTTTAGCGAAGGAAGTGTGGCGGTAAAGATGGCTCAGGCAAGGACGCCCGGCTGCACCTGCCCCTCGCGCACGAACGGGAATGCGACCACGCGTACCGGCACTTCCTTGCCGCGGATATCGACCCGCACCCGACCAGGTTCGCCCGCCGGCACGCGCGCGAAGGCGATCGCCTTGCCCAGGGTCGGGCTGAAGGTGCCGCTGAGGATTTCACCATCGCCATTGGCGGTCAGCACCTTCTGGCCGTGGCGCAGCACGCCCTTCTCGTCCATCACCAGGCCGATCATCTTGCGCGGCACGCCGGCGGCTTTCTGCGATTGCAGCGCGGCGCGGCCGATGAAGTCGCGCGGCTTGCCGTCGGCCTGGTCGTCCAGCGCCACGGTCCATGCCAGCGCAGCTTCGTAGGGCGTGACGGTTTCGTCCATGTCCTGGCCGTACAGGTTCATGCCCGCTTCCAGCCGCAGGGTGTCGCGCGCGCCCAGGCCGGCCGGCTTCACGCCGGCTGCCAGCAGCGCGTTCCAGAAGGCGACGGCGGCATCCTGCGGCAGCACGATCTCGTAACCGTCCTCGCCGGTGTAGCCGGTACGCGCGACGAACAGCGGCACGCCGTCGGTGGATTGCGCCTCCAGCGCCGCGAAGCGTGCCAGTCTGGCGGCGGCGGCACGGTCGGATTCGCGCAGCAGGCCGGCAACCCTGGCGCGCGCGCTCGGGCCTTGCACCGCGATCATCGAGAAATCGGGGCGCTCGGCGACGGTCACGTCAAAGGCGGCGGCTTGTTTGGCGATCCACGCCAGGTCCTTGTCGCGGGTGGCGGCGTTGACCACCAGGCGGAAGAAGTCGTCGGCCCCGCTCCGGGACGGCATTAGATAGACGATCAGGTCGTCGATGACACCGCCGTTCTCGTTCAGCATCGTCGTATAAAGCGCCTTGCCCGGCACCTTGAGCTTGTCCACCGAGTTGGCGACCAGCCGGCGCAGGAATTCGCGCGTGCGCGCACCACGCAGATCCACCACGGTCATGTGGCTGACGTCGAACATGCCGGCATCGCGACGCACCTGATGGTGCTCGTCGATCTGCGAACCGTAGTGGATCGGCATGTCCCAACCGCCGAAATCGACCATCTTCGCGCCGAGCGCGCGGTGGGTGTCGTTGAGGATGGTCTTGGCGGTCATGGCATCGGGCCTTGCGGAAGGAAAGGCGGGATTATCCCAGACCAGCCCCTCCCGATGCGCAGGGGCAGAGGATCGCGATGTCCGGAACGTCACGCTGCAGGAGCGGCCTCAGCAGTCGCTCATTCCTCGCCCTTGCAGCACGCGGCCAATGCAGGCGGCATGCGTCGGTGCACGTCGGCGACGGCGCGCATCAGGCTTCCTGCACCTTCAGCAGCATCCCGTCGGTGGCGACGATGCGCACCTGCGCGCCGGCCGGCAGGTCCGGGCCTTCGACCGTCCAGAAGGCGTCGGCGATCTGCACCCGGCCACCGCGACCGCCGATGATGGGCTGGTCCAGCTTCGCCACTTCGCCAATCAACTGTTCGGCACGACGGTTCAGCAGCGGCTTGTCGCTGCTGCGGCCCTTGCCGCGGAACCACTTGACATAAACGCCGACCGAAATCACCGAGAACACGCAGAACCAGATCGCCTGCGCCAGCCAGCCCAGTTCCGGCAGGACCAATACCACCAGCGCCAACGCGGCGGCGGCAAAGCCGAACCACAGCAGGAACGCACCGGGCAACATCGTCTCGGCCGCGAACAGCAGCAAGGCGGCGACGAGCCAGAACGCAAATTTGAAGGTCATGGTTTTGCCCCTCTCACGTACCGGGCATGCGCGGCGGCTTGGCCGCGATGCCCGCCTGCTGCTTGCCCAGCGCTTCCTTGGCCAGTTCGGCGATGCCGGCGATGGAGCCGATCACGCCGCTGGCTTCCATCGGCATCAACACGAACTTCTGGTTCGGCGCGGTGGCCAGTTGCTTGAATGCTTCCACGTACTTCTGCGCAATGAAGTAGTTGATCGCCTGCACGTCGCCCTGGGCGATGGCGTCGGACACCAGTTGCGTGGCCTTGGCTTCGGCCTCGGCCAGGCGCTCGCGCGCCTCGGCCTCGCGCCAGGCGGCTTCGCGCTTGCCTTCGGCTTCGAGGATCGCGGACTGCTTCTCGCCTTCGGCGCGCAGAATCTCGGACTGGCGCGAGCCTTCGGCTTCGAGGATGGATGCGCGCTTGTCGCGCTCGGCCTTCATCTGCCGCGCCATCGCGTCAACCAGGTCGCGCGGCGGCTGGATGTCCTTGATCTCGATGCGGTTGACCTTGACGCCCCACGGCGAGGTGGCGTGGTCAACCACGCCCAGCAGGCGCGCGTTGATGGTCTCGCGCTGGCTCAGCGATTCGTCCAGATCCATCGAGCCGATCACGGTGCGGATGTTGGTCTGCACCAGCGCGATCATGGCCTGGTCCAGGTTGGAGACCTCGTAGGCCGCCTTGGCCGCGTCCAGCACCTGGAAGAACACCACGCCATCGACCTTGACCACGGCATTGTCCTTGGTGATGACGTCCTGGCTGGGCACCTCGAACACCTGCTCCATCATGTTGACCTTGCGGCCGACGCCCTGCACGTAGGGCAGCAGGAAATGCAGGCCCGGCGACATGGTGTGGGTGTACTTGCCGAACTGCTCCACCGTGTACTCGAAGCCCTGCGGCACCGAGCGCACGCCCTTGAAGAAGGTGACGACGATGAAGACGACGATGGCGGCGATGACGAATGCGCTGAATCCCATGAACTTCCCCTTTCCCTGATGATCCGGCCCGATTATAGGCCGCGCCGGCGACCCGGTTGCGACGTTTTTCCCGCCTGACGCATCCACAGAAACATGCCGCCCGTCAGAACGTCCTCTTTCGCCATCGAGGTGCCCGCCGCGCTGCTGGCCCGCGCCCGCGCCGGGCAGGCCGAGGCGTTCGAGCAGTTGTACCGCCGGTTCGAGCGGCCGGTGTTCACGCTGGCGCTGCGCCTGTGCGGCGACCGCGACGAGGCTCAGGACGTGCTGCAGGAAACCATGCTGAAGCTGTTCCGCCAGATCGGCAGCTTCCGCGGCGACGGCGGCAGCCCGTTCTGGGGCTGGCTGCGGCAGATCGCGGTCAACGAGGCGCTGATGAAGCTGCGGCGCGGGCGATCGCAGGCGCCGGAGATCGAAGCGGACGGCGAGTCCCGCTTCGGCGAGGACCTGGCCCCGCTGCCGCCGGCCGCGGCCGACGCGGCGCTGCTGCAGCGCGCGCTGCGGCAACTGCCGGCCAACACCCGCAGCGTGCTGTGGCTGTACCACGCCGAGGGCTACACCCACGACGAGATCGCCGCGCTGATGCAGCGCACGCCCAGCTTTTCCAAGTCGCAACTGGCGCGCGGCACGCGCAGGCTGCGCGCCCTGCTGCAAATCGAGGAACCGGCCCATGCCTGACATCCGCAAGCCCGACAGCCGCCTGCCGCCCCAGGAGCCGCGCAACTGGTCCGAGGCCTTCGCCGCGCTGCCGCTGGAAACGCCGGACCGCGACGCCTGGCCGCGACTGGCGACCGAAATCCGCGCGCATCGGCCGACGACGCGACCGGCCGCGCGGCGGCATCGCCGCGCAACGTGGCTGGCGCTGGCCGCCGCCGTCGCGCTGGCGGTGGCGATGCCGCTGGCGTGGTGGCCGCGCGACGCCGCCGCGCCTGCGACCGTGGCCGTGCAGGGAACCGCCGCCACCGACGAAACCGAACTAGCCGCGCTCTACGCCCAGTCCGCACGACTGGAGTCGCTGCTGTCGCAATGGCGCGACGAACGCGTCGCCACCGGCCCGGCCGCGGTGCTGGCCGGCGAATACGAGACGCGGCTGGCGGGCATCGACGCGGCCCTGTCCGAACCCGCGCTGTCCGCGCCGCAACGCGCCGCGCTGTGGCGCGAACGCATCGACGCCCTGCAACGGCTCACCGCCTTCCACGGTTCCCAGCGCCTGCTGGCCGCGCAGGGCGAACGCTACGACGGCCAGTTGGTCGCCGTGTACTGACCTGCTTCTTTTCCACACGACCTTCCACATGCTTTGCGAGAAGACCATGAACATCGCGAAATTCACCCCCGCCCTGCTCGCCGCCGCGCTGCTGGCGCCCGCCGCGGCCGCGCAACAAACCGACGCGGCCGCGCGTGCGCGCGAAGCCGCCGAGGCGCAGGCCCGATCCGCGCGCGCCGACGCCGACCGCAACCGCGAGCTGGCCGAAGCCCAGGCCGAACTGGCGCGCGCCGCCCGCAAAGTGGCCGAGCTGTCGCGCACCGCGATCCCTGAAGCGACCGAACTGGCGCGGAAGGCGCAAGAGGCGCTCAAGTTCGCGCGCCGTCCGGTGATCGGCGTGGTGCTGGCGCCGGACGACAGCGCCGGCGTGCGCATCGGCGGCGTCACCCCCGACGGCGCCGCGGCCAGGGCCGGGCTGAAGGCCGGCGACCGCATCGTCGGCGTCAACGGCGCGGAAATCCTCGGCGACAGCGCGCAACTGCGGATCGACAACGCGCGCCTGCTGCTGGACGGACTGGAAGAAGGCAAGCCGGTGAAGATCGGCTACGTGCGCGACGGCCGCCGGGCGGTCGCCGGGGTGACGCCCGAACCGGGCCAGCGCCTGCTGGTGTTCAACGGCGACCAGGCCGGGATCGACGCCGCCGGCATCCAGCGCCAGATCGACCAGGCGCTGCGCCAGTTCGATTCGGCGAAACTGCAGCAGCAGATCGACAAGGCCATCCGCCTGGCGGACCGCAGCGTCGCCTGCAAGGGCGACGACTGCGACTTCTCCAGCCTGGCCGAAGCCTTCCGCTGGAACGGCCTGAACCTGGCCGAAGTCGATCCGCAACTGGGACGCTATTTCGGCGCCGACAAGGGCGTGTTGGTGCTCAGCGCCGGCAACGACCTGCCGGGCCTGCAGGCCGGCGACGTGATCCGCAGGATCGACGGCAAGGAAGTGGCCACGCCGCGCGAGGCGATGGCCGCGCTGCGCGCCCGGCCCGCCGACAGCCGCATCCAGGTCGAGTACCTGCGCGACCGCAAGTCCGCCGTCGCGCAGATCAAGGCGCCGAAGCCGACCACGTTCTTCCACATCACGCCACCGACACCGCCGACACCGCCGACGCCTCCCACACCGCCAACGCCTCCGGCTCCGCCGACGTAACCGATGTAACCGGCGACGGCGCGACGCCCGCGCCGCGCCTGGCTCCACCAACAGGAATCCATTGCCCATGCCCCTGCGGTTTCCCCCGATCCTGCTGTTCGTCGCGCTGGCCAGCGCGGCGCTTTTCGAACACCATCTCCAGTGCCCGACCGCCCGCGGCGCGGTCGTTTCGATCGGCAGTGGCAATGCCCTGTCCGCCACGTCATCAGCATCTGCAACCGGCCACAGTCCAAGTGACATCGAGCTTGTTCTTGCGCACTCTCCATTCGACTCGTACTACGTTTGCGGTGAGCATCACCAAGGGGAGCTTCCATATCTCGGGGATGATCTCGGTACTGATTGCATGGTTTCAAAGCTTGTTACCGTCGATGATCGCACTTGGGCACGAACGTACGAGGGCGATGGTCTGAAGAACGAGCAATGGTTTAGCTGGCGCGCGACGCTTCTCGCTCCATGCGAGTGCGAGGTAGTCAAGATCCACTTGAATCCCGTAGAGAATGAGCCGGGCAAGCTCGGTCAACCGCCAGCCTCGTCCATCGTATTCAAGCGTTCTGACGGTGTGCATATCTTGTATGCGCACATACAAGAACCTGCCGTCGCGGTTGGCGACAAGGTTGCGTACGGCCAGCCCGTAGCAAAAGTTGGCAACAACGGCTATGGCAGAAATCCGCACGTTCATGTTGGCGCGTGGCGAGATGGCAAGGCCATTCAACTTCGCTGGGATCTCGCCAACACCGAGTCTGCTGCCAACATATCCGAGTGAGGGTGGACTTCCCCCGGTACGGCAGGCGCACCAGGCCTATGATTGGACTTCCCCGACTACAGCCTTCGGGGGGCAGGCTCTTCGGCACCTTCTCCCCCGCTTGGGGAGGGGAAAGCAAGTCTCTGTGCCGGTTACACGCGTCTCAGCGACCAGCGGACGGTTGCGCGTTCGCCGGCTCGACCCATTCGGCGAAGACCGCGTCGATCGCCTTCGCATCGACCGCCTTGCCCTCGACCGCCGCGTCGGCCTGCTCGAACAGCGGCATGATCATCGCCATGCCGTCGAGCTTGGTCTTCAGGTGCAGGCCCGGCGGCCGCGACAGGAAGCCGTCCCAGCGCGCGCGCACCTGCGCCCAGAAATCCTGCGTCGCCTTCCAGTAGTCGTAGGCCGGCTTGAAGTCGGCCTCGTCGGTCTTGCGGTAGTCGTCGAAGCCGAACTCGCGGGCGATCGCGGTGCGGCTGCCGTCCGGCTTGCGCAGGATCTTGGTGTTGAACTGTTCGTGGGTCCAGCCGCCCGGCACGAGGGTGTGGCGGTTGACCACCTGCAGCGCGTTGTAGTCGCTGCGGCGGGTGTATTCGCGGCGCGGCAGCGGTCGCCAACTGGCATCGCTGGTCCAGGTCGGCGCGCCGTCGGCGTAGTCCCAGCGACCGGTGCCGCAGTAGCGCGGCGCGTCGCTGACTTCGAACACGCACTGCGTCCACGCGCCGCGGGTTTCCTGCGGCGACAGCGCGCGCACGGTCCAGGTCTGGTCGGCGGTGAATTCGAAGCGGCTGGGCGCCTCGTAAACCCAGTCCTGCCGCCAGTGCTTGGTGACGTGGCCGCTTTTCGCATCGACCAGGATGTGCTGCAGCACGATCTTCGTCGGAGTGTCCTCGACCACGATCACCACTTCGTCGCCGCCGCTGCGCATCGCCGGCGCACGTTCGTAGCCCGGTTGCAGCAGCACGGTTTCGTCGAAGGCGAAATCGACCTGGTGTTCGCCTTGCATCGCGAGGATGGCGGCGCGGTCGCGCGCCGGGTCGGCATCGGCGCGAGCGGGCGTGACATGCAACGCGGTCGCGGCCAGCAAGGCGATGGCGGCTGTGGTCTTGATCATCGGGATGTCTCCAGGTTCCACGAGAGTGGCGCGACGGGATTATCCCAGCCTGACCAGCGGCATCGCGGCCATGCCGTCCGTGGCTCGCGTGCTGGTGTGATTGCCAGCCAGCAGGGCCGAACGCGCGCAGCAGCCATCATCCACGCGCACTTCGCCTTCGGCGCCCGCGGCGCGGACGATGGCTTGCGCGGTCGCCGCGCCCAGGGCCGACACGGCGGCCAGTTCGCGGTTCATCCAGTCGATGGCGGCGGCGCGGGCGTTCATCGGGCGCCGTTACTTGGTCAGGATCAGCTTGTCGTTGCTGGTGTGGCGCAGGCGATACACGCTTTCGCCGTGGCGGATCAGGATTTCACGGCGGCCTTGCAACAGGGCTGCGCTGTCGAAGGCCGGTTCGGCGGCGACAGGCTGCGGGCGGAAAGCCTGCGGCAAGTGGCGCGGCTCGGTTTGCGGCAGGGAGAGGATCTGGGCGCGCATGGCGGTGCTCGGTGGGAAGTGAGTTCGGAATTGATGTTAATGATTCTCATTGACCAGTCAAGAGCCAATCTCACCTTTTGTCGGGCGGCTTGCGGAAAACCCGTTGCAACCCATAGGCTGCCGTCATTCTGTCGATTCGCCGGGGAATGGCATGCTGGAAGGTCTGGGGCGCGTGGGTTTTGGCCTGTTCGGGCTGGCGGTGTTGATCGCCGTGGCCTGGTTGTTTTCCAGCCACAAGCGCGCCGTCGATTGGCGGTTGGTCGCCACCGGCGTGGCTTTGCAGATCGGTTTCGCCGCGCTGGTGCTTTTGGTACCTGGCGGACGCGACGTGTTCGACTGGCTGGGCAAGGCTTTCGTCAAGGTGCTGGGCTTCGTCAACGAAGGCAGCGGTTTCATCTTCGGCAGCCTGATGGACACCTCGAAGTTCGGCTTCATCTTCGCCTTCCAGGTGCTGCCGACCATCATCTTCTTCTCCGCGCTGATGGGCGTGCTGTACCACCTGGGCGTGATGCAACTGGTGGTGCGGGCGATGGCCTGGGCGATCACCAAGGTGATGAAGGTCAGCGGCGCGGAAACCACCAGCGTCTGCGCCAGCGTGTTCATCGGCCAGACCGAGGCGCCGCTGACGGTGCGCCCGTACATCCCCAGGATGACCGAGTCCGAACTGATCACGATGATGATCGGCGGCATGGCCCACATCGCCGGCGGCGTGCTGGCCGCCTACGTCGGCATGCTCGGCGGCGGCGACCCGGCGCAACAGGCGTTCTACGCCAAGCACCTGCTCGCGGCCAGCATCATGGCCGCGCCGGCCACGCTGGTGGTGGCGAAGATTTTGATCCCGGAAACCGGCGAGCCGCTCACGCGCGGCACGGTGAAGATGGAAGTGGAAAAGAACACCAGCAACATCATCGACGCTGCCGCCGCCGGCGCCGGCGACGGCCTACGCCTGGCGCTGAACATCGGCGCGATGCTGCTGGCCTTCATCGCCCTGATCGCGCTGCTCGACGCGCCGCTGACCTGGCTGGGCGAAGCCACCGGCATTGCCGCCGCGATCGGCAAGCCGACCAGTCTTTCGACGATCTTCGGCTACGTGCTGGCGCCGGTGGCGTGGGTGATCGGCACGCCGTGGGCCGACGCCACCACGGTCGGATCGCTGATCGGGCAGAAGGTGGTCATCAACGAATTCGTCGCCTATACCGAGCTGTCGAACATCGTCAACGGCCAGTCGCCCGGCGTCAGCCTCAGCGACGAAGGCCGGCTGATCGCCACCTATGCGCTGTGCGGCTTCGCCAATTTCAGCAGCATCGCGATCCAGATCGGCGGCATCGGCGGGCTGGCCCCGGAGCGCCGCAGCGACCTGGCCCGCTTCGGCCTGCGCGCAGTGCTGGGCGGGTCGATCGCCACCTTCATGACCGCGACGATTGCCGGCGTCCTCAGCCATTTTGGCTGAGGACCAAAACAGGCACGGACTCAGCCCTTTTGGCTGAGAACCTGTCCACGATCCTGCTGCGCTTGCCGGACGGAGCGCGACAGATCATGAACAGGTTCTGAGGGCCCAAACAGATACGGCCTCAACCGTTTCGGTTGAGGCATCATCAACACTCCATCCAACCCGACAGAGGGGCGTTCACATGGCCGGCAAGTTCGTACTTTCCACCCGCAAGAATGGCGATTTCCAGTTCGTGCTCAAGGCCGGCAACGGCCAGGTCATCCTGACCAGCCAAGGCTACAACGACAAGGCCGGCGCATTGAACGGCATTGAATCGGTGAAGAAAAACGCCAAGGATGCCAGCTTCGAGCGCCTGACCGCGAAGGACGGCAGTCCTTACTTCACCCAGAAGGCCGGCAACGGCCAGGTCATCGGCCAGAGCGAGATGTACAAGTCGGCAACCTCGCGCGAGAACGGCATCGCCTCGGTCATCAAGCACGCACCGGATGCCGGCTTGCGCGACGACACCGTCTGATCGCGCGTTCGCGGTCCAACCGCGCCGACGCTATCTCACCGCTTCGGCGCCCAGCCAATCGCGCGGGCGCAGGTAGTCGGCCAAGCGCGCCTCGTCGCTGCCGGCGTCCGGCGCATAGCCGTATTCCCAGCGCGCCAGCGGCGGCAGGCTCATCAGGATCGATTCGGTGCGCCCGCCGCTTTGCAGGCCGAACAGCGTGCCGCGATCGAACACCAGGTTGAATTCCACGTAGCGGCCGCGCCGGTACAACTGGAAGGCGCGTTCGCGTTCGCCATGCGGGGTGTGCTTGCGGCGCTCGACGATGGGCAGGTAGGCATCGAGGAAACCATCGCCAACCGCACGCAGATAGCCGAATTCGCGTTCGAAATCGCCGTGCAGGTCGTCGAAGAACAAACCGCCGACGCCGCGCGTCTCGTTGCGGTGTTTCAGGAAGAAATACTCGTCGCACCACTGCTTGTGCGCGGCATAACGCGCCTGCCCGCCGAAGGGTTCGCACAGCGCGCGCGCGGTGCGGTGCCAGTGCAGCACGTCCTCGTCGAAGGGATAGAACGGGGTCAGATCGAAGCCGCCGCCGAACCACCAGGCCACGGTCCGCCCGTCGCGCAGAGCGCGGAAATGGCGCACGTTGGCATGCGTGGTCGGCAAGTACGGATTGCGCGGGTGGAACACCAGCGATACGCCGACCGCGCGCCACGCCGCGCCGGCCAGTTCCGGCCGCGCCGCCGTCGCCGACGGCGGCAGCGTGTTGCCGGACACGTCGGAAAAGCCGATGCCGGCCTGCTCGAACACCGCGCCTTCGCGCAGCACGCGGGTGCGCCCGCCACCGCCTTCGGCACGGCTCCAGTCGTCTTCGCGGAAGCGGGCCTGACCATCGGCGGCTTCGATGGCGGTGCAGAGGCGATCCTGCAAACCGCGCAGGTATTCGCGCACGTCTTCAAAGGGATTCATGCGTGCATTCTAGTTGCCACGAAACTCCGCGCGCACCGCCGGCTGGCACAGCTTCCATGCGATCCAGCCGTGCAGCGCGGCGACCAGCAGCGCGCAGACCCACAGCACTGCCCGCATCGCCCGCTGCATCGACGCCAGCATCGGGTCGATGTCGCCACCTTGCCGGTTCATCCATTCGATCACGTGCCCGAACAGCGCCGCCCCGGCAAAGCCGCCCAGCGCGCCGAGCAACAGAAAAGCGATGAATGCCAGCCGCGCCCATTCGCGCCGCTGCAACAGGCCCCACGACACCCACGCGAACAGCGCCGAAGACAGCAACGACAGCAGATTCAGCGCCTGCAGATGAGCGAACATCCACAGCAGCGCCGGCGGCAATTCCACGCCGGCCTGCTGCAAGGGTTGCAGCATCGTCTCGGGCCGCAGCAACGGCAACGTCAGCGCCTGCATCAAGCCCGACGCCACGCCCAGTGCGCCCATCGCCAACGAGATCCACGCCATCACGGTGACGAAGGCGGAGCGCGACGCGGCAGCAGGCAGGCGTGGGGGAACGGACATGCGTGCCGGTTGCGTCGGGTCAGGCTCAGGGAATCAGCGTATCGATCACGTGCGCCAGATAGGCGTCGAATTCCTCATGCGTCAGCTTGGGCTGTTGCAGTTGCAGCGACAGTTGCAGGAAGCCGACGTAGGCGGCGTAGCTGAGGCGCGCGCGGTGCTGGGCGGCGGTGCGGTCCATGCCGGCCTGGCGGAACGAGGCGATCAGGTAATCGAGACGGCGCTGCGACACGCGGTCGATCACCGGCTGCACCGCCGGGTGGTCCAGCGCCTTCAGCAGTTCGCTGTAAACGATGTGCGGGGTGACTTCGTGGCCGACCACCTGGAACAAGGCGCGCAGGCGTTCGCGCGGGTCGGGCACGGCTTCCAGACTGCCGAAGACGGTTTCCTGTTCGAAGTTTTCCCAGCGTTCCAGCGCCGCCTGCAGCAAGGCATCACGCGAGGGGAAGTGCCAGTAGAAACTGCCCTTGGTCACGCCCAGGCGGCGCGCCAGCGGTTCCACAGCCACGGCGGCGACGCCTTGCTCGGCGATCATGTCCAGGGCGGCCTGGGCCCAGTCGTCGGCGCTGAGACGACCATTGCGGGGGGCGGGCGTGGCAGCGGGGGGGGGCGGTGTGGCGTCCATGTCCGCATTAAACCATACGGCGTGGTTTGTTGGCGCATGGTTTGCTGCGCCGCAGCAGCATTTTCCTTGCGAATCAGCCGTTTGCAGGGTTGACAGGTTATTGACGCCAATGAATTCACAAATCCATACTATTCCGTATGGAAAACGTCCAGCCCACTGCGCAAACCGCTGCCCTGCGTGAAGGCGACTTCACGATTGCCGGCGCGGGCGGCTTGCTGCTGGCGGCCACGCGCTTTGCCGCCGCCGGCGATGCCACGCAGGCGTCGCTGTTGTTCGCGCATGGTTTCGGCCAGACCCGCGAGGCGTGGCGGCGCACCGCGCAAGTGATGTCCACACGCGGCCATGCCGGTTTGAGCTTCGATGCGCGTGGTCACGGCGGCTCGCAGCGCAACCCGATCGAACTGCCGTATCGCGCCGAGCAATTCGCCGATGACCTGATCAATGTTGCTGGCGAAGCCGCCGACGCACCGGTATTGGTCGGTGCGTCGATGGGCGGCTTGTTCGGCCTGGTCACCGAAGCGCGATGGCCGGGCCTGTTCCGCGCGCTGGTGCTGGTTGACGTGACCCCGCGCTGGGAAGCCAAGGGTTACGAGCGCATCCTCGCCTTCATGGGCGCGTTTCCCGACGGTTTCGATTCGCTGGCGCTGGCCGGCGACGCGATCGCCGCCTATCTGCCGCAGCGGCGCGAACGCAAATCCGAAAGCGACTTGCGCGGGCTGCTGTGCGAAGGCGCCGATGGCCGCTGGCGCTGGCATTGGGACCCGCGCCTGCTGGCCGAATTCGCCGCCGATGCGCAAAGCCATCAGGACGATCTGGTTGCCGCCGCACGCAGCATCCGCTGCCCGGTGCTGCTGATCAGCGGCGGCAGGAGCGACCTGGTCTCGGCGCGCACCGTCGCCGAATTCCAGTCGCTGGTGCCGCACGCGCAGCACGTGCAGTTGCCGCACGCCACGCACATGCTGGCCGGCGACGACAACGGCGCCTTCGCCGCCACCGTGCTCGATTACCTGGCCGGACTGCCGGCCGCCGCTTCTCCCGTTTCCACCGCCACCAACGAACCATTCGCTTCCAACGATTCCGCCGGAGCATTGCCATGAGCATCGTCGTCCCCTTCCTTGTCCTGCTGCTGGCGACCGTTGTCGCCGCTTACCATCGCTTCGGCCTGGCGGTGTGGGCGGCCTTGTCCGGTTGCGCGCTGGTCGCCGCGTGGCTGCTGGGCGCGCATGGCGTGGCCAGCATCGCCGCCGGCGCACTGGTGGCGCTGGTCGCGCTGCCGTTGCTGATCCCGGCCATCCGCAAGCCACTGCTGACCGCGCCGGCGCTGAAGTTCCTGCGCAAGGCGCTGCCGCCGCTGTCGCAGACCGAGAAGATCGCGCTGGAAACCGGCTCGGTCGGTTTCGAGGGCGACCTGTTCACCGGCGACCCGGACTGGAACAAGCTGCTGAACTATCCCAAGCCGCAACTGACCGCGGAAGAACAGGCCTTCCTCGACGGCCCGGTCGAGGAACTGTGCCGGATGGTCAACGACTGGGAAATCACCCACGTCCACGCCGACCTGCCGCCGGAACTGTGGGACTTCATCAAAAAGAACAGATTCTTCGGCATGATCATCCCCAGGCAGTACGGCGGCCTGGGCTTCTCCGCGCTGGCGCACCACAAGGTGATCCAGAAACTGGCCTCGATCTCCAGCGTGGTCAGCAGCACCGTCGGCGTGCCCAACTCGCTGGGCCCGGGCGAACTGCTCAACCACTACGGCACGCAGGAGCAGAAGGACCATTACCTGCCGCGCCTGGCGGTGGGACAGGAAGTGCCGTGCTTCGGCCTGACCGGGCCGTTCGCCGGTTCCGACGCCACCTCCATCCCCGACTACGGCATCGTCTGCAAGGGCGAGTGGAACGGCGCCAACGTGCTCGGCGTGCGCCTGACCTTCGACAAGCGCTACATCACCCTGGCGCCGGTGGCGACGATCATCGGCCTGGCCTTCCGCATGTACGACCCGGAGGGCCTGATCGGCGACGTCAAGGACATCGGCATCACCCTGGCGCTGCTGCCGCGCGACACGCCAGGGGTCGAGGTCGGCCGTCGCCATTTCCCGTTGAACTCGCCGTTCCAGAACGGGCCGATCCGCGGCAAGGACGTGTTCATCCCGCTGAGCCAGTTGATCGGCGGCGTGGAAATGGCCGGCAAGGGCTGGAACATGCTCAACGAATGCCTCGCCGTGGGCCGCTCCATCACCCTGCCCTCGACCGCCAGCGGCGGCGCCAAGAGCGGCGCCTGCGTCACCGGCGCGTACGCGCGCATCCGCAAGCAGTTCGGCCTGTCGGTCGGCCGCTTCGAGGGCGTGGAGGAGGCGCTGGCGCGCATCGGCGGCAAGGCCTATGCGATCAGCGCGCTGTCGCAGGCCACCGCCGCCGCGGTGGACCGCGGCGACGTGCCCTCGGTGCCGTCGGCGATCGCCAAGTACCACTGCACCACCGCCGGCCGCGAGATCGCCAAGGACGTGATGGACATCATCGGCGGCAAGGGGATCATTCTGGGCCCGCGCAACTTCGCCGGCCGCGCCTGGCAGGCCTCGCCGATCGCGATCACGGTGGAAGGCGCCAACATCATGACCCGCAGCCTGCTGATCTTCGGCCAGGGTTCGATCCTGTGCCATCCGTACATCATGAAGGAGATGAAGGCCGCCACCGAACCGAACGTCCGCGACGGCGTCAACGCGCTGGACGCGGCGCTGTACAGCCATGTCGGCGGCGCGATCTCCAACGCGGTGCGCTCGTGGTGGTTCGGCCTGACCGGCGCGCGCTTCGGCGCGGCCCCGGGCGATGCCTACACGAAGAAGTTCTTCCGCAAGCTGGATCGTTATTCGGCCAACCTGGCGCTGCTGACCGACGTGTCGCTGGGCGCGCTGGGCGGCAAGCTGAAGTTCAAGGAATCGCTGTCCGGCCGCCTGGGCGACGTGCTCAGCCACCTGTACATGATGGGCGCGGTGCTGAAACGCCACCACGACGAGGGCGCGCCGGAAGCGGACAAGCCGCTGCTGGCCTGGGCCTTCCACAACAGCGCCTGCGAGATCGAACTGGCGCTGTCGCAGGCGCTGCGCAACTTCCCGATCAAGCCGCTGGGCTGGCTGCTGTGGCCGGTGGTGTTCCCGTGGGGCCGCCGCGCCGTGGCCCCGGGCGACCGCCTCAGCCACCGCGTGGCGATGCTGCTGATGGCCCCGAACGAGGCGCGCGAACGGTTGGCGAAAGGCGTGTTCCTGACCCCGTGCGAGAACAACCCCGGCGGCCGCATCGACAGCTACCTGGCCAAGGCGATCCTGGCCGAACCGGTGGAGCGCAAGTTCCTGAAGGCGCTGAAGAACAGCGACATCGAGGCGCTGGATTTCGCCAGCCAACTGGACGAAGGCGTGCGCGAGGGCTGGATCACCGCCGAGGAACGCAGGCAACTGGAAGAATTGCGCGAGATCACCCTCGACACGATCACGGTGGACGACTTCGACGTGCATGAATTGCGCGCGGCGAGCTACTACGACAAGCACGGCGCAGGCAGTTCACGCGCGGCGGCGTAAGCCACAACACCGCCGACACTGGGTTCATCCTGGGCGCAGTGCTGTTCGCGCTGCCGTTGTTCGCGTAGGAAACGGGCGCTACGAAAGCAGGATCGCGATGATCGCCGCGATCGCCGGCACGCCCTGCACGAAAAGGATCCGGCGGCTGACGCTCCACGCGCCGTAGAGCGCGGCCACGACCACGCAGCCGAGGAAGAACAGCACCACGTTCCATTGCATGGTCGCCAGCCCCCACAGCAGGCCGGCGGCAAGGAAGCCGTTGTAGAGGCCCTGGTTGGCCGCCAGCACGCGGGTGGCTTCGGCCTTCTCCGGGGTGTTGCGGAAGGTCTTCAGCCCGAGATGCCTGGTCCACAGGAACATTTCCAGCATCAGGAAATACAGGTGCAGGACTGCGACCAGCACGGTCAGCATCTTGGCCAGCGGCAACATCGTCATCCCTCCTGCAAGTGCTCGGTCACCGGGACGAGGTCGTCCCCGTTTCGCCCACGTTCTCGACCCGCTTCCACAGGCGCCAGCCGATGCCGGCAGCGAGGAACGCCGCGCCCGCGCTGATCGCGGCAAAGCCGCCGACGGCCACGCCCAGCGATTTCAGACCGTTCATGCCGGTGGCAATGGCCACGTCACCGAAGCGCCACACCGCCGTATCCACGGCGTCCTGACCCTTGTAGCGCACGTTGCGCGGCACCCGCGTGTACAGGCTGTGGCGCGCCGGCTCGGCCATGCCGTAGGCCAGGCCGCGGCTGACGATCAGGGCCAGCACGGTCGGCGCGATCGGCCCGACCAGCAGCGGCAGGGTGAACAGCGGCGCGTGCGGATCGCGCGCGAACACCACCACCAGCAGCACCGCGATGCTGATCGTCGCCCACAGCAGGATCAGCGCGCCCGGCCCCTTGCGCGGCAGCAGCCAGCGGGTCAGGGTGAGCTGCACGATCACGGTCAGCAGGTTGCAGGCCAGATCCACGTCGGCATGGAAGCGCGTGCGCGCCGCCGCATCGGCGAAGGTCGCGCCGGAATAGTCAACCATCAATGCGTAGTTGACCGTGCCGATGCCGTCGGCCAGCAGCAACAGCACGGCCATGCCGCGGATGAACGGATTGCTGAATATCTGCTTCAAGCCATCCCACATGCCGCCACCGACCGCGTCCTCGTGGCCGGCCTCGTGGCGGCGCGCGCCATGCGTGCGCGCCCAGCGGCCCAGCACCACCACGCAGACCGTGGCGACGCCCAGCAGGCTGGCCGACACCACCAGCAACGGCGCCACGCCGATCACGCTGACCAGCGAGCGGGTCAGCGCCGGTCCGGCCAGCGCGCCCAGCGTGCCGGCGACGGCGATGACCGGGAACAGCCGCTTGGACTGCTCCAGGCTCCAGATGTCGGACATGAAGATCCAGAACACCGACACCACGATCAGGTTGAACACGCTGACCCAGACGAAGAACA
>JASGDT010000003.1:0-16432 GCA_047607085.1 Pseudoxanthomonas sp.
CTGTCGCGAGCGCCGCCAGATGGCGCGTGGTGGAGCGCAGGAAGCGCAGCGTATGTGTGATACGTGAGCATTCCGAGCACCGCACGCGCGCCATCTGGCAAGCGCAGCAAGACTTTGAACAGGTTCTTACAGCGAATACCCGAACTGCAGCTTGAACTGGTCATTGAATTCGGCAAAGTCGAAACGCTGGTTCTGGGTGCCGGGGAATTCCACCTTCAGCGCACCCATCAGGTTGCCCATGCGGCCGATGGTCAGCCAGTCGCAGCCTTTCTCGATGCCGAAGATCAGGCCGGCGCGGAAGGCGTCGCCGCAGCCGGTGGGGTCAACCACGCGGCGTTCGTGCGCCGGCGGGATGTCGTAGTCGCGTTCGGGGGTGTGCACCACCGCGCCCTTCGGGCCCTTGGTGGTGATGTAGGCCCGCACCCGCGAGACGATCTGCTTCTCGTCCCAGCCGGTGCGCGCCTGCAGCAGGTTGGATTCGTAGTCGTTGACGATCACGTAGTCTGACTGTTCGACGAAGGCGCGCAGTTCCTCGCCGTTGAACAGCGGCATGGCCTGGCCGGGGTCGAAGATGAAGGGCACGCCCATTTCGGCGAATTCGCGCGCGTTCTGGAGCATGCCGTCGCGGCCATCCGGGGCGACGATGCCGATGCTCACGCCGGGCACGTCGCGCACGTGCTGCTCGTGGCTGCGCGCCATCGCGCCGGGGTGGAAGGCGGTGATCTGGTTGTTGTCGTGGTCGGTGGTGATGAAGGCCTGCGGGGTGAACATGTCGTCCAGCATCTTCACCTGCGACAGGTCGATGCCCAGCTTGTCGAAATGCGCGCGGTAGGCGCCGAAATCCTGGCCCACCGTGCCGAACGGCACCGGCTTGCCGCCCAGCAGGTGCAGGTTGTAGGCGATGTTGCCGGCGCAGCCGCCGAACTCGCGACGCATGTTCGGCACCAGGAACGAGACGTTCAGGATGTGCACCTTGTCCGGCAGGATGTGGTTCTTGAACTGGTCCGGGAACACCATGATGGTGTCGTAGGCAAGGGAACCACAGATCAGCGCGGACATCGGTCGGTCTCGGGTGGCGGTGTGGGAGCGCCGACCCCAGCCGGCGGCGCAAAGGTTACCGGCTGGGGCGACGACCGGCCAGCCCGGCGGCGGCGCGAGCCTTGCCGGAACGCGGCGCGAACGCCCGCCAGCAGCGGTTTTCACGCGATTTTTCCTTGCCCGCCCGCAGGCCGGTTGCTAGGCTAGCCGGCCCGCTTGCAGCGGTTCGCATTCCCCGCCGCGCTCGCCCCTTCGCCCCTCTCTCATTGCGAAGCCGCCGCCCCCGCCCGGCGGCTTCCGCCACCAGCAGGATTTTTTTCCCCGATGTTCAAGAAACTCCGCGGCATGTTTTCCAACGACCTGTCCATCGACCTGGGCACGGCCAACACCCTCATCTACGTGCGCGGGCAGGGCATCGTGCTGAACGAGCCTTCGGTGGTCGCGGTGCGCTCGGACCGCACCTTCGGCGGCAACCGCACCGTCGCCGCGGTCGGCGCCGAGGCCAAGCAGATGCTCGGCCGCACCCCCGGCAACATCACCACCATCCGGCCGATGAAGGACGGCGTGATCGCCGACTTCACCTACACCGAGGCGATGCTCAAGCACTTCATCCGCAAGGTGCACAAGAGCCGCTTCCTGCGCCCCAGCCCGCGGGTGCTGGTGTGCGTGCCGGCCGGTTCCACCCAGGTCGAGCGCCGCGCGATCAAGGAATCGGCCGAGGAGGCCGGCGCGCGCGACGTGTATCTGGTCGAGGAGCCGATGGCCGCCGCGATCGGCGCGGGCATGCCGGTATCCGAAGCGCGCGGCAGCATGGTCATCGACATCGGCGGCGGCACCACCGAGGTCGCGGTGATCTCGCTGTCGGGCATCGTCTATTCGCAGTCGGTGCGCATCGGCGGCGACCGCTTCGACGACGCCATCATCAACTACGTGCGCCGCAACCACGGCATGCTGATCGGCGAGGCCACCGCCGAGCGCATCAAGCTGGAAATCGGCTGCGCCTATCCGCAGGCGGAAGTGACCGAGATGGATATCTCCGGCCGCAACCTGGCCGAGGGCGTGCCGAAGATGATCAAGATCAACTCCAACGAAGTGCTCGAAGCCCTGCACGAACCGCTGTCCGGGATCGTTTCGGCGGTCAAGCTGGCGCTGGAACAGACCCCGCCGGAACTGTGCGCCGACGTGGCCGAACGCGGCATCGTGCTGACCGGCGGCGGCGCGCTGCTGCGCGACCTGGACAAGCTGATTTCCGAGGAAACCGGCCTGCACGTGCAGGTCGCCGACGACCCGCTGACCTGCGTGGCCCGCGGCGGCGGCCGCGCGCTGGAACTGGTGGACATGCACGGCAACGAGTTCTTCTCGCCGGAGTGACCGGGTGAGTTCGCCCGCGTCGCGGGCCGGCAAGGGGAGAGCCGCGCACCGCGTGCGCCGCGAAGGCAATGACCGCGCGGCGTTCTCGATCCGCCAACGCACCGGCGCTGTACCCTTGCTGCGGCAGGCGGCGCGGCCGCCGGCTTTCCCCTTTACCCTGTGCGGGCGGCACAGCCGCCGACTTCCCACGCCATAGCTGTCCATGCCCCCCTACGCCGGCCCTTCCGTTTCCACGCGCTCCGGCGAAGTCGTCGGCACGCTCCGCCTGCTGGCCTACCTGGTGCTGGCGATCGTGCTGCTGGTGCTGGACCACCGCGGCGGCTGGCTGGCGCAGATGCGCCGGCAGGCCGACGCGGTCGCGCAGCCGGTGTGGTGGCTGGCCGGGCTGCCCGGGCGGATGGCGGTGAAGGTCAAGGACGACGCCGCCACGCTGTCGCAACTGACCGACGAAAACCGCCGCCTGCGCAACGAGCTGCTGATCGCCAACGCGCGCCTGACCCGTCTGCAGACCGCCGCCGCCGACAACGTGCAGTTGCGCGCGCTGCTGGGCATGGCCGAGAGCCGCGGCCTGGACGTGCAACTGGCGCCGGTGCTGAACATCGACCTGGACCCGACCCGGCAGCGGCTGGTGCTGGACGCCGGCAGCCGCGACGGCGTGCGCGAAGGCCAGGTGGTGATCGACGCCGGCGGCCTGATGGGGCAGATCGTCGAAACCACCCCGGCCCATTCCACCGTGCTGCTGCTGACCGACCCGGACCACGCGGTGCCGGTGATGATCGCCCGCACCGGCGTGCGCCTGCTGGCCTACGGCAACGGCCGCAGCGACCGGCTGGAACTGGTCAACATCCCCACCAACATCGACATCAAGGTCGGCGACGTGGCCGTCACCTCGGGCCTGGGCGGACGCTTCCCGGCCGGCTTCCCGGTCGGCACCGTGATTGACCTGGCCCACGACGACAGCCGCACCTTCCTGGTCGGCGGGCTGAAGCCGACGGCGCAGCTCGATCGCGGGCGGGACGTGCTGCTGTTGCGGTCCGCGCCGCAGGCGCAGGACGCAACGGGAATCGGGAATCGGGAATCGGGAAGGGTGGAAGGCGGAACTTCGACGCCTGCCGCAAATTCCACCGAAGCCGGCGCTTCAAGCCCCCCTCTCCCGAGGGCAGAGGGTCCAAGGCCGGCTTCTGCTCCTGCGTCTGACGAATCACCCATCACCCATCACCCATCACGGCCCGCAGCGCCCGCGGAGGGCCCATGAGCCGCCCCCGCCTCAACTGGGCCCTGCCAGTCAGCCTGCTGATCGCCCTGCTGCTGGGTCTGCTGCCGCTGCCCGATGCGCTGCTGCCGCTGCGGCCCTACTGGCTGGCGCTGGTGCTGGCGTACTGGGCCATCGAAGCGCCGGAGCGGGCCGGGCTGGGCTTCGCCTTCATCGCCGGGATCGTCGCCGACCTGTGCTACGGCGGCTTGCTCGGCGAACAGGCGCTGCGGCTGACGGTGATGGTGTTCATCCTGCAACGCTTCCGCGCACGGCTGCGCTTCTTCCCGCTGTTGCAGCAGGCGCTGGTGATCGGTGCGCTGCTGCTCAACGACCGCATCGTCGCGATGCTGGTGCACCTGGCGCTGGGCGAGCCGCGCCTGCCATGGGATTACTGGTGGGCGCCACTGGTCGGCATGGCGCTGTGGCCGCCGTTGTTCGTGCTGCTGGACGCCCTGCGCCTGGGCAAGCGCGATTAGGGCCCGCGGGAATGTCGTCCTCGCGCCGCCGCCCGCTGAAGAACCCGATCGCGGAAGCCGAACAGTTCCGCCGCCGCGCGGTGCTGGGCTTCGCGACGGTGGCGCTGCTGCTGGGGGGGCTGGCCGGCTGGTACTTCAAGCTGCAGGTGATCGACCACGACGTCTATATCGCCAAATCCGAGGAAAACCGCGTGCGCCCGCGCCCGGTGGTGCCGGCGCGCGGCAACATCTACGACCGCAACGGCCTGCTGCTGGCCGAGAACGTGCCGGCCTACCGGCTGGAAGTGCTGCCGGAGAAAGCCGGCGACCCGGAGCGGCTCATCGCCGAACTCGGCCAGGTCATCGCGCTGGCGCCGGAGGACGTGCAACGCTTCCTGTCGTTGCGCAAGGCCAGCGCCGGCTTCCGCCCGATCCCGCTGAAACTGCGCCTGAGCGAGGAGGAGATCGCCCGCTTCGCCATCGACCGCTGGCGCTTCCCCGGCGTCGAAGTCGCACCCTACCTGACCCGCCGCTACCCGTATGGCGACCTGTTCGCCCACGTCATCGGCTACGTCGGCCGCATCGACGAGAAGGACCTGAAGGAACTCAGCGAGGAAGACAGCGCGCGCACCCACATGGGCAAGACCGGGCTGGAGCGTTATTACGAAACCGCGCTGCGCGGCAAGGTCGGCTACGAGAAGATCGAAACCAACGTCGAAGGCCGCGCGATGCGTTCGCTGGGCCGGGTGCCGGCGCAGCCGGGCGCGGACCTGCGCCTCGGCATCGACACCAACCTGCAATTGGCGATGACCGCCGCGTTCGGGCAACTGGAAGGCTCGGCAGTGGCGATGGATCCGCGCACGGGCGAAATCCTGGCGATGGTCAGCCTGCCCAGCTACGACCCCAACCTGTTCGTCAACGGCATCTCCCACGCCGATTTCGACGCACTGAACGAGAACCCCTCGCGCCCGCAGTTCAACCGGCTGGTGCTGGGCGGCGTGGCGCCCGGTTCCACGATCAAGCCGCTGACCGCGCTGGCCGGGCTGGACAGCGGCTTGCGCAAGCCCGAGGACAAGACCCTTTCCACCGGCATGTTCCGCCTGCCGGGCATGAAGGGCCGCGGCTGGGGCGACTCGCATCGCGGCGGCCATGGCTGGACCGACGCGCGCAAGTCGATCTACGAATCGGTCAATACCTACTACTACCAACTGGCGGTGGACATGGGCATCCAGCGCTACGACCAATACCTGGGCAAGTACGGCTTCGGCCGGCCCACCGGCATCGACCTGGCCGGCGAGATCGGCGGCATCCTGCCTTCGCCGGCGGAAAAGATGCGGCTGAAGAAAGAGCGCTGGTACCCCGGCGATACCGTCAACATCGCCATCGGCCAGGGCGACTGGAAAGTGACGCCGCTGCAACTGGTGCGCGGCACCGCGGCGATCGCCAACGGCGGCGACCTGCTGCGCCCGCACCTGGTCGCGACGCAGCGCATCGGTTTCGACGCGCCGTGGCAACCGCTGCCGCAACCGGCACCGGTACACATCGTCGAGCACCCGGAAAACATCAAGGTGGTGCAGGAAGGCATGGAAATGACCGTGACGATCGGCACTGCCGCCGGCGTGTTCCGCGGCGCGCCGTACCGCTCGGCCGGCAAGACCGGCACCGCGCAGGTGGTCAACCGCAGCCAGCAGGCGATCGACCCCAGAACGCTGCCGCTGTGGAAGCGCCACCGCGCGCTGTACATCGGCTATGCGCCGGTCGAGAACCCGACCATCGCGGTCGCGGTCGCGGTGGAAGGCGGCGGCTACGGCGCGTCCTCCGCCGCGCCGGTCGCGCGCGCGGTGTTCGACGCCTGGCTGCTGGGGAAGATGCCGGCGGGGGTCGAAAAACCGGGAATGGGGAATGGGGAATCGGGAACGGTCGAAGCGCAACAGCCATCCGCTTCGAGCCCTTCTCCTGCCTTGGAGAGAGCAGCGCCTGCAGCGCAGCCGGGGCCCGGCCGATGAAAGAAATCCTTCGCTGGCTCTCGACAATGACTGCGGAAATCCTCCGCACCCTCGACTGGCCCTTGCTGCTGGCGCTGTGCGCGTTGATGGGCATCGGCCTGGCGGTGCAGTACAGCGCCGGCGGCGACGCGATGGGCCTGCACAACATGCTGGCGCAGGGCGTGCGCTTCGCGGTCGGGCTGGCCGCCATGTGGGGCTTGTCGCGGCTGTCGCCGGCGCGGCTGCGCGGGTGGACGCCGGGCGTGTTCGGGCTGTCGCTGCTGCCGCTGGTGCTGGTGCTGTTCATCGGCAGCGGCAAGCACGGCAACCACTGGATCAACCTCAAGTTCTTCTACCTGCAGCCCTCGGAACTGCTCAAGATCACCCTGCCGATGGCGATGGCCTGGTACCTGAACCGCGAACCGCTGCCGCCGCGCGTGCGCACGGTGCTGGTTTCGGCGCTCATCATCGGCGTGCCGACCGCGCTGATCCTGAAGCAGCCGGACTTCGGCACCGCGATGCTGGTCGCGGCCAGCGGCGCGTTCGCCCTGCTGCTGGCCGGGCTGCCGTGGTGGTGGGTGGGCGCGGGCGTCGGCGCGGTGGCGGCCGCCGCGCCGGTGGCGTGGTTCTGGTTCCTGCGCCAGTACCAGAAGGACCGCATCCTGACCTTCCTCAACCCGGAAAACGACCCGCTGGGCACCGGCTGGAACATCATCCAGTCGAAGATCGCCATCGGCGCCGGCGGCCTGACCGGCAAGGGCTGGGGCCAGGGCTCGCAGTCGCACCTGAACTACCTGCCCGAACACACCACCGACTTCGCCTTCGCGGTGCTGTCCGAGGAATTCGGCTGGCTGGGCGTGGCCGCCGCGCTGGCGCTGTACCTGTTCGTGATCGGCCGCTGCCTGTGGATCGCGCTGGACGCGCGCGACACCTATTCGCGCCTGCTGGCCGGTTCGCTGGGACTGGCGTTCTTCGTCTATGTGATCGTCAACGGCGGCATGATCTCCGGCCTGCTGCCCGTGGTCGGCGTGCCGATGCCGCTGCTCAGCTACGGCGGCACCAGCGCGGTCTCGCTGCTGGCCGGTTTGGGACTGGTGATGGCAGTCAGGGCGCACCGACCGGTGCATGGGTATTGAGCGTTGCGGCGCAACCGGACCCGGTGCCGCCAATCGCTTTCACGACGCTGAAGCCGATAACGCTGCGAGTCATTTGCGTCGCAGCCGACCGTGCTAACCTGCCGCGCGATGAAAGCACCCCATGCATTGCCTGTTTTTTCCGCATTGCTGCTGGCCGCCTGTGCAAGCCAGCCGCAGGAATCGCCTCCGCCGCAGTCCAGCGCCGCGCCCGCTGCCGCCGCCACACCCGCACCGCCGCCGGAAACCTCGGTCGAAGCGATCCGCAACCCCGGAACCATCGACACCACGCCGGTGCCTTTCGCCACCGCGCGCGCCAACTTCATCGCCAGCACCGCCACCCGTTACGGGCTGGAGCCGGCCTACGTCGAATCGGTGCTGGCGCAAGCGGTCAGGCGCGACGACGTGATCGCGTTGATGAGCAAGCCGGCCGAACGGGTCAAGCCATGGAGCGAATACCGCCTGCACATGCTCACCGAGCAACGCATCGCCGCCGGCCGCGCCTTCATGGCCGCGCATCGCGATGCGTTGGCGCGCGAGGAAGCCAAATACGGCGTGCCGGCCGAAATCGTGACCGCGATCATCGGCGTGGAAACCAGCTACGGCAGCTTCACCGGCAAGCACCGCGTGCTGGATGCGCTTTACACGCTGGCGTTCTTCTATCCGCGCAGCGGCGACCCGGCCAAGGCCGCCTACGAACAGAAGCGCGAAAACTTCTTCCGCGACGAACTGGCGCAATTGTTCGCGCTGTGCCGCGAGGAAAAGCTGAACATCCTGTCGGTCACCGGCAGTTACGCCGGGGCGATGGGCATGGGCCAGTTCATGCCGTCCAGCTACCGGCAGTTTGCGGTCGATGGCAACGGCGACGGCCGCCGCGACCTGTTCAACAACCACGACGACATCTTCGCCTCGATCGCCAATTACTTCGTCAAGAAGGGCGGCGAACAAGGCGGCTGGCTGCGCGGCGCGCCGGTCGCGGCGCGGGCGACTCTGCAGCCCGGCTTCGAGGAGTTCAACCCCACCGACTGGCTGCCGACTTACACGCTGGAGGAACTGGCCGCGCGCGGCTACCGGCCGCTGGAACCATTGGCGGCCGGCCTGACCGCGACGCCGGTCAGTTTGCAAATCGGTGAAAGCGGCAGGGAATACTGGCTGGGTTTCCGCAACTACTACGCGATCACCCGCTACAACAACTCCAAGATGTATGCGATGGCGGTGTATCAGTTGTCGCAACTCATCGCCGGCAAGGACCTGCCGCCGGCATGAAGCATTGGCTGCCCCTGTTGCTGGCATGCACGCTTGCGGCCTGCAGTTCCGCACCGAAGAAATCCGCGCCGCCGGCCGCCGATGCCGGCAACCCGGCCGCCGCTTCCGCCATCGCTTCGCGCCCCGCCGACGGCGACTGCACGCGCTACGCGGCGGCGCAGGAAGACCCTTCGACCCGCGGCCACTACACCCGCGGCGGCCTGTACAAACCTGGCGTGTCCGATTCCACGCCCGACCACGTGCCGGATCTGAACTGCATCGTCGAACCGGAAGTGATCGCCCTGCCGCGCTCGGCGATCGGCAACAAGTCGCCGTATTCGGTGCTGGGCAAGCAATACAAGGTACTGGACAAGCCCGAAGGCTATGTCGAACGCGGCACCGCCTCGTACTACGGGCAGAAGTTCCACGGCCGGCTGACCTCCAACCACGAGGTCTATGACATGTACGCCTTCACCGCCGCGCACAAGACCCTGCCGCTGCCCAGTTTCGCCCGCGTCACCAACCTGGACAACGGCCAATCGGTGGTGGTGCGCATCAACGATCGTGGCCCCTTCCACGACGGCCGCGTGATCGACCTCAGCTACGCGGCGGCGGTGAAGCTGGGCATCACCCGGCGCGGCACCGGCCGGGTCGAGGTGCGTGCGCTGACGGCAGACGGCAAGGATGCGCAGCGGCTGGCGAAGGCCACGCCGCCTGCGCCGCAGTCGGCACCGACACCCGCGCCGGCCACACCGGCCTCCAGCGCGATGGATCAACTGGTGACCGGCTTGCCGGCCACCGCCGCCACACCGGCAACGACATCGATCCCCTCGCCAACCCTCGCTTCGACGGCGCCCACCACTACTGCCGCACCTGCCAACGAATCGCCGAACCGGCGCTACTACGCGCGCAACAAGCCGGCCACGGTCAGCGGCGCTGACGATTTCGACGCCTGGTTGCGTTCGCAAAACCTGGTGGTGGCCGGCGGCAGGATCGTGCCGGCGACGCAACCGGGAATCGGGAATGGTGAATCGGCAATGGGGAGCCAAGGCGCTGCCGCGCCGGTTGTCGCCGCGCCGGTTATTGCTGCTCCCGTTGCCGCTTCGCCCGCACCCGCCGCCGTATCCCCGGCTTCCCATTCCCCATTTCCCATTTCCCGTTCCCGGCCCTCTGTCGTGCTGCAAGTCGGCAGCTACGCCAGCCGCGACAATGCCGATCGCGCGCTGGCGCGACTGACCGCCGCCGGCATCGCCAGCGCCAACCTCAGCGACATCGACAGCAATGGCCGCACCCTGTGGCGTCTGCGCGTGGGCGCGGCCGATGCCGATGCCGCCGAAGAGCTTTCCCGCCGCATCGCCAGCCTGGGTTTCGGCCAGCCACGGCAAGTGCGGGAGTGACGGCTGCCGGTTGCCGGAAAAGGCGGCTCCTCTCCACCGACAACCAGGAACCAACAACCAGCAACCCGCCACAAACGCCTACAATCCGCGCCCAACGCATTACCTGCATCCACACGGAGTTCCCCGCATCATGAAGTTCCGTTTCGCCCTGGCCGCCCTGGCCACCGCCGCGGTCGGCCTGGCCGTCGCGCAGACGCCCGCGCCCGCCGCCGATACGACCACCGCCGCCGCACCGGTCGAAATCCCGCCCGCGCCCAAGCCGGTCGGCACCGCTTGGGTGCTGCTGGACTACGCCAGCGGCCAGGTGCTGGCCGGCGAGAACTACGACCAGCGCGTGGAACCGGCCAGCATCACCAAGGTGATGACCTCCTACGTGGTCGCCGCCGAGATGAAGAACGGCAAGGTCAAGCCCGACGACCCCGTGATGCTGAGCGAACGCGCCTGGCGCGAAGGCGGCGCCGGTACCGATGGCAGTTACAGCGGCTTTGCGGTCAACCAGAGCGCAAAGCTCGAAGACATGGAAAAAGGCATGGCCGTGCAATCCGGCAACGATGCCGCGATCGCGCTGGCCGAACACGTCGCCGGCAGCGAGGAAGCCTTCGCCGCGCTGATGAACAACTACGCGGCGAAGATCGGCCTGACCGGCTCGCACTTCGTCAACGCCCACGGCCTGTCCGCGCCGGAGCACTATTCCACCGCGCACGACCTGGCCCTGCTGGGCCGCGCCCTGATCCGCGACTACCCGGAAACCTACGCCTACAACAAGATCAAGGAATTCACCGTCGGCGCGATCACCCAGCCCAACCGCAACCTGCTGCTGTGGCGCGACGCCAGCGTCGATGGCATCAAGACCGGCCACCATTCCGGTGCCGGCTACTGCCTGATGAGCTCGGCCCAGCGTGGCGACCAGCGTCTGATTGCGGTGGTGATGGGCTCCACCTCCGAGAAGCAGCGCGCCGAAGACAGCCTGGCCCTGCTGAACTGGGGCTTCCGCTTCTACGAGACCCACCGCCTGTACGACGCCGGCAAGGCCGTGGCCACGCCGCGCATCTGGAAGGGCAAGGCCAGGCAGGCGCAACTGGGCGTGGCCGAACCGCTGCTGGTCAGCGTGCCGCGCGGTCGCTACGACGCCCTCAAGCCGGCCATGGAACTGCCGAAACAGTTGATCGCGCCACTGGCCAAGGGCCAGGCCGTCGGCACGGTCAAGGTCACGCTGGATGGCAAGGTGGTCGCGCAGGCCCCGCTGGTCGCGGTCGAAGCGGTCGAGCAGGGCGGCTTCTTCAAGCGCCTGTGGGATGCATTCTGGATGTGGTGGGAATCCTGACCGACGCGGCGGCGGGGCGGCACATGCTTTCGCTTCCGGCAAGGTAACGGAACGGTAATCTCGCAGCCGGGCCGGGCCGGGCCGGCTTGGTAATCCGGGTGGGCTTGGCTATAGTCCGGCGGGTGGCCAAGGGGGCTCAGCCGTCCGTGCGGCTGCGCC
The DNA here is from genome assembly GCA_047607085.1 of Pseudoxanthomonas sp. Lineage (GTDB taxonomy): Bacteria > Pseudomonadota > Gammaproteobacteria > Xanthomonadales > Xanthomonadaceae > Pseudoxanthomonas_A. Next base: position 11,363 of record JASGDT010000003.1, read on the forward strand.
AGTCGAAGGGGAAATCCAATCCAATGAGGACCGAAATGGAAAGCCATCTATCCAAGCCGGCAGGCGCGGGGCTGTTCGCCGCCGCCAGCATCGCCGCGTCGCTGTTTCTCGCCGCGCCCGCGCAGGCGGGGCTCAAGGACATGTTCAAGAAGGAAGGCACCGCGCAGGAACAGCGCAAGCAGGGCGTGTCCGAGATCCCGACCTGCGCAAAGCCGCTGGGCACGATCTCGGTACTCGAACCGGAGGATGGCGTGAACTGGTGGAGCGGCCAGCAATTGCCGGCGCCGTCCAAGCTGATCAAGGTGTTCGTCAACAAGTCCCGCTGCTTCACCCTGGTTGACCGCGGCGCCGGCATGGACGCGGCCATGGCCGAACGCGCGCTGGCTTCCAGCGGCGAACTGCGCAACAAGTCCAACCTCGGCAAGGGCCAGATCAAGGCCGCCGACTACGTGATGGTGCCGGACCTGATCGGCGCGAACAGCAACGCCGGCGGCAACGCCATCGGCGGACTGCTCGGCGGCCTGGTCGGCGGCAATGTCGGTCGCGTCGCCAGCAACATCAACCTCAAGAGCAAGACCGCCGACGTGGTGCTGACCGTGACCGACGTGCGCTCGTCCGAACAGGTGGCGATGGCCGAGGGCAACGCCAAGAAGAACGACCTCGGCTGGGGCGCCAGCGGCAGCCTGTTCACCGGCAGCAACTGGGGCGCCGCCGGCGCCAGCGGCTACACCAATACCGAGATCGGCCAGGTCATCACCCTCGCCTACCTGCAGGCCTACACCGACATCGTCTCGCAACTGGGCGGCCTGCCGGACAACGCCTCGGCCGCCAACGCGACCCAGGCGCTGACCGTGACCAAGCCCTCGCGCCTGCTCGCCACCGCGAAGGGCGGCAAGGCCGTGCGCGACCTCGACGTCGGCATGATGCTGTACCCGACCGGCGCCAAGGACGGGATCATGTGGGAAGTCGAGGACGAACTCGGCAACAAGGGCTGGATCTCCTCCAACATGGTGGAACTGTCGAAGTAAGCCGCTTTCCCCGGGAAGCGATTCCGAAGGGCCGCCACGCGCGGCCCTTCGCGTGTGCGGGACGGATTCCCCGGGCCGCTTGGGTTTCCGCGCCGGCGGACCAATAATGGACCGATGGAAATCAAGTCCGACAATCCCGACCACGGCTTCCAGTTCCCCGGCACCTTCGAGCTCAGCGCGATGGGCGCGGCCGACAAGGGCCTGGAAACCGAACTGCCGGCCCTGCTGACGCGCAACGGCATCCACGTGCTGGAAGAACGCATCGCCTGGAAGCATTCCTCCAACGGCAAGTACGTCTCGGTGCGCATCGCCTTCCACGCCGACAGCCGCGAACAATACGACGCCGCCCACCGCGCCCTGCGCGACCACCCGGAAGTGAAGTGGACGTTGTGAACCCCTTCCCCTCCCCGCAGGACGGGGAGCCGCCGCAGACGGACGAGGCGCGCCTCGCCTGCCGCGTCCGCGACCTCGGCCGCCAGCCCTACGAACCGGTCTGGCGCGCGATGCAAGGCTTCACCGACGCCCGCGACGACACCACGCCCGACGAACTGTGGCTGGTCGAACACGACCCCGTCTTCACCCTCGGCCAGGCCGGCAAGCCGGAGCACGTGCTGGCCCCGGGCGGTATTCCCGTCGTCCACGTCGATCGCGGCGGGCAGGTCACCTACCACGGCCCCGGCCAGATCGTCGCCTACCCGCTGTTCGACCTGAAACGGATGAAGCTCGGCGTGAAGGAATACGTCTGCCGCATCGAGCAATCGATCATCGACACCTGCGCCGAATGGAACGTCGCCGCCGCACGCAAGGACGGCGCGCCCGGCGTCTATGTCAACGGCGCAAAGATCGGCGCGCTCGGCATCCGCGTGCGCCACGGCTGCACCTTCCACGGCCTCGCATTCAACGTGGCGATGGATCTGGAGCCTTTCCTGCGCATCAACCCCTGCGGCTACGCCGGTTTGCAGGCGGTGTCGTTGCACGATCTGGGCGGGCCTTCGTCGCTGCAAACCGTCAAGACCGTGCTGCTGGAAAAACTGGCCGAGCAGTTCCACCTGCAATTGCAGCCGCAGGACGCATTGCCCGCGCTTTGACCCGCTTTCGCAGGTCGGGGCTACGCCCCCGACATGCCGTTGCCTTGCCGCACGCAAGCGTCGGGGACGTAGCCCCGACCTACGGCTGCCGTTGCCACCCATGCCACAATCGCGCGCATGCCCGCCCATGACGCCGACCTCGATGCACTGGTCCAGCGCAGCCTCTCGCGGCTGACGCCCGACACGCTCGCCGCCCTCGACGAAAACGCGCAAGCCAAACTGCGCCGCCTCGCCATCGCCAGCGACTTCGCCATCGAAACCCTGCGCCGGCAACCGCAACTGCTGCAACGCTTCCTCGCAGACGACGCCACGCCAATCCCGCCGCCGCAACTGCACGCCGACAACGCCGCCGAATGGCCCACTCTGCTGCGCCGTTACCGCCACGCCGAATCCACCCGGCTGATCTGGCGCGACGTGATCGCCAATGCCGACGTGGAAGAAATCCTCGCCGGCAGCACCCGACTGGCCGAGCAATGCCTGCACCTGGCGCTGACCGCGCTGGAAGCGGATTTCGCCCGGCGCCACGGCATCGTTCGCAGCGAACAAGGCGAAGCACAACGGCTGGTCGTGTTCGGCCTCGGCAAACTCGGCGGCGGCGAACTCAATTTCTCCTCCGACATCGACCTGGTCTATGCCTATCCGCACGAAGGCGAGTCCGACGGCGCTCGCTCGCTCGCCGCCGAAGACTATTTCGCCCGCCTCGGACAGCGATTGGCGAAACTGCTCGACGAAACCACCGCCGACGGCTTCAGCCATCGCGTTGACCTGCGCCTGCGCCCGTTCGGCAACGCCGGCCGCGTGGCGCTGTCGTTCGCCGCGCTGGATCATTATTTCCAGCACGAGGGCCGCGACTGGGAACGCTACGCCTGGCTGAAGGCGCGCACCGTGGCCGGCGACATCGATGCCGGCGAACAATGGCTGCACACGCTGCGCCCATTCGTCTATCGCCGCTACCTGGATTTCACCGCGCTCGATGGCATGCGCGAAATGAAGGCGCTGATCGCCGCCGAAGTGGCGCGGCTGGAAATGGCCGGCGACATCAAGCGCGGCCCCGGCGGCATCCGCGAAATCGAATTCCTCGCCCAAGCACTGCAGCTGATCCACGGCGGCCGCGAAGCGACCCTGCGCGAACGCCGCCTGCTGCCGGCCTTGCGCGCACTGACCAGCGCGCGACTGATTGCCAGCGAAGATGCCACCGCGCTGATCCACGCCTACCGCTACCTGCGCAAACTGGAAAACCGCCTGCAAATGCTGCGCGACGCGCAAACCTACACCCTGCCCGACAACACACCGGACCGCGCGCGCCTCGCCGCCACGCTGGACTACGCCGATTGGGATGCACTGATCGAAGCACTGCAAACCCAGCGCACGCGCGTGGCCGGCGAATTCGCCGAGCTGCTGGCAACCCGGCGCGGCCAAAACGATTCCGACGCCCTGCACGATTACTGGCGCGCCCTGCCCGATGGCGGCGATGCGACCGCATTGACCAATGCCGGTTTCTCCGCCGACGCCGACGCCGCATTGCGCGACTTCGCCCGCGCCTTCGGCGTGCGCGGCCTGTCCGCCGCCGCACGCGCACGCCTGGATCGCGTGCTGCCGGCGCTGCTGCAAGCCGCCGCGCAATCCGCGCAACCCGACGCCGCACTGCGCCGCCTGCTGCAACTGCTGCACGCCATCCTGCGTCGCGCCAGCTATCTCGCGCTGCTGGACGAACAACCGGCGGCGCTGGCGCGGCTGGTTGACGTGATCGCACGCAGCGCCTTCCTCGCCGACCGCCTGATCGCCTACCCGCTGCTGCTGGACGAACTGCTCGACGCGCGCGTCGCCGGCCCGCTGCCCGATCGCACGCAGATGCACGATGCCTGCGCAGCGGCGCTGCACGACATCGATACTGACAGCTTCGACCCCGAACAATCGCTGCGCCAACTCAACGAAATCCGCCTGGCGCTGAGCTTCCGCATCGCCCTGGCCGCACTCGACCAACGCCAACCCGCCAACGACAGCGCGCAACAACTCGCCTGGCTGGGCGAAGAAGTCGTGCGCGTGGTGCTGCGCATGGCACAAAGCGAAATCATCGCCACGCACGGCCCATTGGTCGAAGGCCGCTTCGCCGTCATCGGCTACGGCAGCCTGGGCGCGGAAGAACTCGGCTTCGGCTCCGACCTAGATCTGGTCTTCCTGTACGACGCGCCAGATGATGCGCAATCCACCGGCACCCGCCCACTGGACGCCGCGCGCTGGTACATGCGCCTGACCCAGAAACTGGTCGCCCTGCTCGGCGCAATGACCGCCGCCGGCCGCCTCTACGACATCGACGCGCGGCTACGGCCGGACGGCGGCAAAAGCGTGCTGGTGAGCAGCCTGGCCAGCTATCGCGACTACCAGCGCGACCGCGCCTGGACATGGGAACACCAAGCCCTGGTGCGCGCGCGCAGCATCGCCGGCGACGCCATGCTGCTGGCCGACTTCGAAACCGTGCGCACCCAAACCCTCACGCAAGCGCGCGACCCGGAAAAACTGCGCACCGACGTACTGGAAATGCGCCGCAAGATGCGCGTCGCACTGGACCGCAGCGACGCCGGCCACTTCGACCTGAAACAAGGCCCCGGCGGCCTGGTCGATATCGAATTCCTGCTGCAATACCTCGTGCTGCGCGAATCCCCATCGCAGCCAACGCTGACCGACCACCGCAGCACCCCGGCCCTGATCGACGCCCTGCACGTCACTGGCCTGCTGGATACAACCGCACGCGACACCTTGGCGCAAGCACACGCCTGCTACCTCGCCGAAGGCATCGTCTGCACCCTCGACCGCCGCAAACGCATCATCACGGAAACTGCGGAAATCACCGCCCTGCGCGAATCCGTGCGCGACGTGCTGCAGCAACACGGACTGGATTTCGACAGACAGTAGCGTGGGGGCGCCCCCGGGCCCCCCCCCAAAACAACACCCCA
>JASGDT010000004.1:0-88204 GCA_047607085.1 Pseudoxanthomonas sp.
CCGCTTCGTAGGTCGGGGCTACGTCCCCGACGTGCTGTTGGCTTGCCGGCGCAGGTGTCGGGGGCGTAGCCCCGACCTACATCGAAGGCGGCGGAAATGAATCGCCGATGCGCAGCCCCCGGTGGGGGATGCGGAAAGCAGGCCATGGATGGCCTGCGGCGGCGAGTGAAGACAGGAGTCTGCCCGAGCCGAGGAGCATCCCCCGCCGGGGGCTGCGCTTGTGCCCGAAGCCGGCGCACAATGCGGACAAGAAGCTTCCGTTTCCCGCAATGGGGCAAATTCCAAGCGAAGACACCATCTCCACCGTCCTGAACAACGCGGATTGGCGCTGACGGTCGGTTCGGGCAACAATTCCCCGTTGCCGGCGTTTCCCGATGGCCGGTGTTACCCAAGGAAGTCGGATGCGCCGTTCCCTCGCTTTGATCCTGCTTGCATCGCTGGCCTTGTTTGCCGGCGCGGCCGTGGCCCAGTCCGACCTGCGCACCGAAGGCGACGTGGCCGGGGCCAAAGGCATCTACGAGGCCGAAGTGCCGGTCAACAGCCAGACCGAGGCCGACCGCAACATCGGCCTGGCGCGCGCGCTGGGCAAGGTGCTGGCGCAGTTGAGCGGCGACCGCAACGTGATGGGGCGCCCCGGCGTGGGGCCGGAATTGCGCAAGGCCAAGGATTACGTCGAAAACTACGATTACCGCCAGGACCAACAGGCCTCGCCCGGTGGCGCGCCGACCTTCCGCACCATGCTGGTGGCGCGATTCCGCCCCGACGAGGTCGATGCGCTGGCCGAAATCCTCGGCCTGCCGGTGTGGCCGCAGCCGCGGCCCAAGCCGGTGCTGTGGCTGGCGATCGACGATGGCAGTGGCAGCGGCCCGCGCCTGGTTGGCCTGCAACAGGCCAAGGCCGCACGCGCGGTGCTGGATCGCGCGGCCGAACGCGGCTTCAAGCTCGGCCTGCCGGCCGGCAGCGCCGCCGAACAAGCTGCCGCCGGCGCGATCTGGCGGCAGGATACCGCCGCCGTGGCCCGCGCCTCGGCCCGTTACAGCCCGCCGATGCAACTGGTCGGCAAGCTGTACCGCGACAAGGGCGGCTGGAAGGCCGACTGGGTGTTCGTCGATGCCGGCAAGGTCTTGTCGAAATGGTCCACCAACCACGGCGACGCCCGCCAGGCGATGGCCTCCGGCGCCGACGGCGCGGCCGATGCGCTGGTCAAGCGCTACGCCAGGCGCGCGGCGGCGATGGGTCCGCCGGGCGTGTATCGGGTGAGCTTCACCGGCATCCGCAGCGCCGACGACTACTTGCGCCTGTCCGCCGCCCTGCAGAAACTGTCGGTGGTGCGCCGGATCGTGCCGGTGCGCGCGGCTGGCGACACGCTGGACGTGGATCTGGAACTGGTCAGCGGCCTGCCGGGCCTGCGCCGGGCGATGGGCAAGGATGCGCCATTCTTCGAAGTCGCCGCGTCATCGGCCGTGCCCGTCTCGCCGGATGCTTCCGTGCCGCCACCGCCGGCCGTCCCGCCCGTGTTCCGGATGAAGTGATCGCCACATGACCGAAACGCCGGAAATGGAGATCGCCCGCTTTCTGCGCCGCCTGCAATGGGCTGCGTTGGCGGTGGCCGCGTGCTGGGTGGTGTGGTTGCTGGCCCCCGTGCTGACCCCGTTCGCGCTGTCGCTGCTGCTGGCCTGGCTGGGCGACCCGCTGGTCGATTGGCTGGAAGCCAGGGGCCGCTCGCGCAACACCGCCGTGATCCTGGTGTTCACGCTGATGGCACTGCTGCTGATCCTGGCGCTGATGATTCTGGTGCCGTTGATCGAACGCCAGATCGTGACCCTGATCGAGGCCCTGCCGCAGATGCGCGACTGGCTGATCGGCGTGGCGGTGCCATGGGTCGAGCAGAAAACCGGGCTGGAACTGATGGCCTGGCTGAACCCGGAATACCTGATCGAATGGGTCCGCACGCACTGGCAACAGGCCGGCGGCGCGGCCAGGACCTTCTTCGGCTATCTGTCCAGTTCGGGCTTCGCGATGGTGGCGTGGGTGTTGAACATCGCCCTGCTGCCGATCCTGAGCTTCTACTTCCTGCGCGACTGGGACAAATTGGTCGAGCGCGTGGCGGCGGTGATCCCGCGCGACCACATCGACACCGTCAGCCGGCTGGCGCGCGAATCCAACGAAGTGCTCAGTGCCTTCCTGCGCGGGCAGTTCCTGGTGATGCTGGCGTTGGGCGTGATCTATGCCGGCGGTTTGACCCTGAGCGGCCTCAAGCTGGGCCTGCTGATCGGCCTGGTCGCCGGGCTGATCAGCTTCATTCCGTACCTGGGCGCGACCACCGGCGTGGTGCTGGCGGCGCTGGCGGCGCTGGTGCAGGCCAAGGGCCTGGATTTGACGCTGCTGATCGGCGTGGCGGCGACCTTCACCCTCGGCCAGTTGCTGGAAAGCTACGTGCTGACCCCGCGCATCGTCGGCGACAAGATCGGCCTGCACCCGGTGGCGGTGATCTTCGCGGTGATGGCCGGCGGCCAGTTGTTCGGCTTCTTCGGCATGCTGCTGGCCCTGCCGGTGGCGGCGGTGGGCAACGTGCTGCTGCGTTACGCGCACGACCGCTACGTGCAAAGCCGGATGTACGCGGGCGAACGCCCGGCGATCGTGCTGGAAGGCGTTGGCGACGAGGGTGCCGTGCAGGGCCCCGGCGCGTGATGCCCGCATCTTCCGATCGAACCTGCCCGTGAACAGACCCGCCGCCGCGCTGACGCCGCAACTCCCGCTGGCCTTGCGCTACCCGCCGGACCAGAGATTCGGCAGCTACGCGGGGGCGCCTGCCGGTGCGTTGCCGCGCCTGCGCGCATTGGCGGAAACGCCGGGTGCCGACTGGCTGTACCTGTCCGGCGCGGGGAAAACCGGCAAGACCCACCTGGCGCTGGCGCTGTGCGCGGCGGCGGAACAGGCCGGTCGTCGCGCCGCCTACCTGCCGCTGGCGGCGGCAGCCGGTCGCATGCGCGAGGCACTGGACGCGCTGGATGGCAACGGCGTGATCGCGCTGGATGGCCTGGGGCGGATCGCCGGTGACCGTGAAGACGAAATCGCGCTGTTCGATTTCCACAACCGCGCGCGCAGCAACGGCTTGGGCGTGCTGTACACCGCGCAGGCATCGCCGGATGAACTGGGTTTGAGCCTGCCGGACCTGCGCTCGCGCCTGCAGCAATGCGCACGCATCGTGCTGTCGCCGCTGGATGATGCCGGCCGTGCCGAGGTCTTGCGCGAACGCGCGCAGCGGCGCGGGCTGGTGCTGGAAGACGCCGCCATCGACTGGCTGCTGACCCGTACCGACCGCGACCTCGGTGCGTTGGTGGGTTTGTTCGACACGCTGGACAAGGCTTCGCTGGCCGCGCAGCGGCGCATCACCGTGCCATTCCTGCGCAAGGTGCTCGGCGCGAATTCGTTGTAGAAGCGCCCCGCCCCCGCAGTGCGTTGCTACGAAGCAAGGCGGGCGTCGAGGTCCGCCAACCGCTGCGGCGTGCCCGCGTCGGTCCATGCGCCGCGATGGTATTCGCCGGTCGCGGCATTGCGCGCCATCGCCGCGCGCAGCAACGGAGCCAGCTTGAAGCGCGGCGGGTTGTCGCTTGCGCCAGGGGCGTCGCCGATGGTTTCGCGCCAGTTGTCGAGCAACGAAGGGCGATAGACGCCGATGCCGGAGAAGGTCAGCCTGGTCTCGCCGCCCGAAGCCAGCGTGCCATCGTCGCGCAAGGCGAAATCGCCGTTGGGGTTGTGTGGAGGGTTATCGACCAGCACCAGATGCGCGTCGCCCGCGGGTTCGCATGGCAGGCGCGCAAAGTCGTGATCGGACCAGATATCGCCATTGACCGCGATGAATGGCGCATCGCCCAGCAAGGGCAGCGCACCCCACATGCCGCCACCGGTTTCCAGCGGCATCGGGCCTTCATGAAGGAAATGCAGATTCACGCCCCAGCGCGAACCATCGCCCAGCGTTTGCGGGAACTGCTGCGCCAGCCACGAGGTGTTGACGACAACCTCGCGCACGCCAAGGGCCGCGAGTCTTTCCAGATGCCAGACGATCAGCGGCTTGCCGCCGGCCAGCAGCAGGGGCTTGGGGGTGTGCTCGGTCAATGGGCGCATGCGCTCGCCCAGCCCTGCCGCGAAGATCAGCGCCTTCATGCCGGCTCCATTCCGGCATGCTCCTTCGCGCGCAATGCCGGCTTGATGGTCGATGCCAGCAATTCGGCCAACGGCTCCAGTTCGCGATAACGCGGCAGCACTTCATCCAGATAGGCGATGAAGCGCGGCAGGTCGGCGATGTATTTCGATTTGCCGTCGCGGTAGTGCAGGCGGCAGAAGATGCCGAGGATCTTCAGGTGCCGCTGCACGCCGCACCAATCCGCATCGCGCCGGAATCGCGCCAGCGGCGGCACCGGCAAACCCTCCGCAAGCGCGCGCTGGTGGTATCGCGCCAGCCAGCCATCGACGCGCGCCAGCGGCCAGCTGAGGAAAGCGTCCTTGAACAGGCTGGCCGCGTCGTAGGCAATCGGCCCGCGCACGCTGTCCTGGAAGTCGATCACCGCCGGGCTGTCGGGCGCTGGCGGGCTTTCAACAGGCATGAGGTTGCGCGGCATGAAGTCGCGGTGGGTCAGCACCTTCGCTTGCGCAAGCGCGTTGTCCATCAGCCGGCGTTGTGCCAGTTGCAGTTTTTCGCTGCCGGCGCAATCCAGTGCGATGCCAAGATGGCGACCCAGGAACCATTCCTCGAACAAGCCCGCATCGCGTTGCAGCAGCGCTTCACCGAATTCGCCCATGCCCGGCGGCGGCGCGATCTGCTGCAACTTCAGCAACTGGCCGATGGCCGCGTCGAAATGCGCATCGGCGTTGCCTTCGTCGATCACCTGCGCCAGCGTCCGCCTGCCCAGGTCTTCCAGCAGCAGGAAACCGGCTTCGACGTCGCACGCCAGCACCGCCGGCACGCGCACGCCGCCGGTTTCCAGCAGGTCGCGGACGCGCAGCCACGGGCGCACGTCCTCCTTGCCCGGCGGCGAATCCATGACGATGCGGCTGGGTCCGTTGCCGGTGCTGCGCCAGTAGCTGCGGAAGCCGGCATCGACCGAGGCGCGTTGCAAGCCTGCTGCCGGGTCGCCTAGCGCCCGCCGCGCCCAGTCGAGACGGGCGGCGGCACGGGCTTCTTCCTGAATGTGTGGGAGCATTGCGGCTTGGGTGGATGAGGAGATTGCGGAGGAAAGGTTAAACTGCCGCACCGCACCTTTGCGAGAAGCGCATGTCGAAACTGCAACCTGTCCTGTTGTCCGGCGGTTCCGGCACGCGGCTGTGGCCGCTGTCGCGCGAAGCCTATCCCAAGCAGTTCCTGCCGCTGGCCGGTGACGACACCATGGTGCAGGCGACGTGGAAGCGCATCGCGTCGATTGCCGCCGCCGCGCCGGTCGTGGTGGCGAATGAGGAACATCGCTTCCTCGTCGCCGAGCAATTGCGCCAGATCGGCGCACCGACGCCGACGATTTTGCTGGAACCGGTCGGTCGCAACACCGCGCCGGCCATTGCCGTCGCCGCCTTGCAGGCCATCGCCGGGGGCGAGGATCCGCTGCTGCTGGTGCTGCCGTCCGACCATGTGGTGCGCGATGAGGCGGGTTTCCGCCAAGCCGTGCAGGCGGCGTCGCAAGCCGCCGAAAATGGCGCGCTGGTGACGTTCGGCATCGTGCCGGATGCGCCGGAAACCGGCTTCGGCTACATGCAAGCGGAGGTGGGCGAAGGCATCCGCAAGGTGCTGCGCTTCGTCGAAAAACCCGATGCGGCCACCGCGCAGTCGTATCTGGATGCCGGCGGTCATTACTGGAACAGCGGCATGTTCCTGTTCCGCGCCAGCCGCTATCTGGAAGAACTGCGCAAGTTCCGCGCCGACATTCTCGACGCGGCGAAGTCGGCGTTCGACGCGGCCAAGCGCGACGGCGATTTCGTGCGCCTGGACAAGGCCGCATTTTCCGCCAGCCCGTCCGATTCCATCGACTATGCGGTGATGGAAAGGACCGACGCTGCGATGGTGCTGCCGGTGGACATTGGCTGGAGCGACGTGGGCAGTTGGTCGGCGCTGTGGGAGGTCAGCCCGCAGGACGCAGACGGCAACGCCTGCCACGGCGACGTGATCGCGGTCGATTCGCGCGGCAGTTACGCCTATGCGCAGCGGCTGGTGGCGCTGGTCGGCGTGGAGAACCTGGTGGTGGTCGAAACCGACGACGCGGTGCTGGTCGCGGCCAAGGACAAGGTGCAGGAGGTCAAGCAGGTGGTCGCGAAACTGAAGGGCGACCAGCGCACGCAGGCGGTCCTGCACCGCAAGGTCTATCGGCCGTGGGGCGCCTACGATTCGATCGACATGGGCGAGCGTTTCCAGGTCAAGCGCATCACCGTCAAGCCGGGCGCGGCCTTGAGCCTGCAGATGCACCACCATCGCGCCGAACACTGGATCGTGGTCAGCGGCACCGCCAAGGTGACCCGCGGCGACGAGACCCTGCTGCTGTCGGAGAACCAGAGCACCTACATCCCGCTGGGCACCACCCACCGGCTGGAAAATCCCGGCAAGGTGCCGCTGGAATTGATCGAGGTGCAGTCCGGCAGCTACCTCGGCGAGGACGACATCGTCCGCTTCGAGGATGTCTATGGGCGCAGCGGCTGATTCTTCCGGCGTCCATGGCCCGGCATGCGCCGGGCCTTGCGCCGTCGGCGGAAACGAGAAACGCCCCGTCCGGGGCGTTTCTCTTTGCAGCGCGCGGCGGCTTACCTCTTCTTGCGGAACACCGCGTCGTAAACGAACAGCAGGACGATCGCGGCGACGATGGCGACGACGAACTTCAGGAAGCCGGACGTCGGGAAGACCAGACTGCCGACATAGGCGCCGCCGATGCCGAACAGGATGGTCAGGATCCAGCCCATCGGATCGGCGCCGGGTTTGAGCAGACGGGCCAGCGCGCCGATGATCGCGCCGCCGATGAGGGTGCTGAGGATGCCCATGGATATCTCCTTCAGGTGTGGGACAGCGTAGAGGATGCGCCGCCCATCCTAGCAGCAGCCGTGTCCGCCGTGATGCTCGCCGCCGGCCGCCGCCGCCACGCCGGCGGTTTCGCCGCGCAGGCTGGCGGCGTGGTGCGCGGCCAGCACGTGCGCCACGCAAGCGGTGACGCGCTTGCCCATCGGGATGTGCAGGAATTCGTTCGGCCCGTGCGCATTGGAATGCGGGCCCAGCACGCCGGTGATCATGAACTGCGCGCCGGGGAATTTTTCGCCCAGCATGCCCATGAACGGAATCGTGCCGCCTTCGCCCATGTACATCGCCGGCTTGCCGAACGCGGCCTGCGAGGCGTCCTCGATGGCCCGGGTCAGCCACGGCGACTGCGCCGGCGCGTTCCAGCCGGTGCTGGCTTTTTCCAGCGACAGCTCGACCTTCGCACCGTAGGGCGGGTCGCGCAGCAGGGTTTCCTGCAACAGTTCGCCGGCGACCTTGCCGTCCAGCGTGGGCGGCAGGCGCAGCGACAGTTTCACCGACGTATGCGGGCGCAGCACGTTGCCGGCCGAGGACAGCGGCGGCATGCCATCGACGCCGGTCACCGACAGCGCCGGCCGCCAGGTGCGGTTGAGCACCAGTTCGGCCAGATCATCGTTCATCGGCTTCATGCCGGGCAGGAACGGGAACTTGTCGAAGATCTCGTTGCCGAGCACGCCGGCGACCTTCTGCGCCTGCTCCAGGCGTTCGGCAGGCACTTCGACGAACAGGCCTTCGATCTTGATCTTGCCGGTGGTTTCGTCTTCCAGCCTCGAGAGCAACTGGCGCAGCACGCGGAAGCTGGACGGCACGATGCCGGACGCGTCGCCGCTGTGCACGCCTTCGCTGAGCACCTTCACGCTGAGATTGCCGCCGGCCAGGCCGCGCAGCGAGGTGGTGCACCACAGTTGTTCGTAGTTGCCGCAGCCCGAATCCAGGCACACCACCAGCGACGGTTTGCCGATGCGCGCAGCCAGATGATCGACATAGGCGGGCAGGTCGTAGCTGCCGGATTCTTCGCAGGCTTCGATCAGCACCACGCAGCGCGCGTGCGGCAGGCCTTGTTCCTGCAGGGCCATGATCGCTGCGAGCGAGCCGAAGATCGCATAGCCATCGTCGGCGCCGCCTCGGCCATACAACTTGTCGCCGCGCAGCACCGGCAGCCACGGACCGAGGCCATCGTCCCAGCCGGTCATTTCCGGCTGCTTGTCGAGGTGGCCGTACAGCAGCACGGTGTCTTCGCCGGAGGTGTTTGCCGCCGAGGCCAGGGCATCGGCCTGGGCACCGCTGGCGGGGATTTCCAGATAGATCAGCGGCGTGCGGCCTTCCAGTTGCACCACTTCGACCTGCAGGCCCTTGACCGGTTGCGCGCGCGCCCAGATTTCCATCAGCTTGACGGCGGCATCCATGTGGCCGTTCCTCACCCAGTCGGCGTCGAACATCGGCGATTTGTTGGGGATGCGGATGTATTCGACCAATTGCGGCACGATTTCGTCGTCCCATTTCCGGGATACGTATTGGTCGAGGCGGTTGTTGTCCATCTGGCGAACTCCGGCTTGGATGTGATGGCGCAATTCTACGCTTGCGCGGAGGGTCGGGAATTTCCTACGCGGCGTGGCGTTTTTTTCCGGCGTGGCGTGCGCCATTTGCCGATATTTCGCGTCGGGCGTGAGGTGAAGACTGGCATCACCGGGCAGCGACAGGCGCTACCGGCAAATCCCAGACACCACCACAGGAGTACCGACATGAAAGCTTTCTCGATCTTCGCAAAGTCGCTGGCCTTGTCCCTGCTGCTGATCGGCAGTGCCTTCGCCGCCGACAAGGTCAACATCAACACCGCCGATGCCGCCGCGCTGGATCAGGTGCTGATCAACGTCGGCCCGGCCAAGGCCGAGGCCATCGTCGAATACCGCAAGGCCAACGGCCCGTTCAAGAGCGCCGAAGAACTGGTGCAGGTCAAGGGCATCGGCCTGAAGACCGTCGAAAAGAACCGCGACCGCATCGAAGTGGGCAACCCCGCCCCGGTGAAGTCCAAGCCGGTCGCCACTACCGTCAAGCCGGTTGCGCGCCGTTGAATTCAGGTGCGGAAAGGCCCGGTCGCGGCAATGCGGCCGGGTTTTCTTGCATGTGCGGCGCTGGCTTCGGTGGGACGCCGTGCCCTGCCGCCGGGAGCCGCTTTTCGCTCGGTCGGGGCAATCCTGCCCCGACTCGCGCTGGACTGCACGCAAACGCCACGACAGACTGCACGCATGGAAACGCAATCGCATGTCATCCCCGCCAGCGAATACCGGCGCGTGCGCTGGAAGAACGGCCTCGGCTGGACGCGCGAGATTGCGCGTGGAAATGCGCAACCCGGCGCAAATCCTGCAAGCAGCGAGAACTGGGACTGGCGGCTGTCGATTGCCGAGATCGAGCAGGACAGCGCGTTTTCCTCGTTCCCCGGCATCGACCGTGAATTGGCGCTGTTGCAAGGCCACGGCCTGCGCCTGCGTTTCGATGAAGGCGAGGTACGCGAATTGAGCTTGCCTGGCCAGCGTTGCCGCTTTGCCGGCGAACGCGGCGTGACCGGCGAACTGATCGACGGCCCCACGCTGGATTTCAACCTGATGTGGCGGCGCGGCGTGCTGGCTGCGGAACTGCTGCATCGTCCGCTGGTCGGCACGATGGTGTTCTTCACCGAACCGGGCACGCAATGGGCGTTGTACCTGCTGGCCGGGCAGGCAAGTTTCGATGGCGACAGCGGCCTGCCGCCGCTGGCTGCGGGTGATACGACCATCCTCGCCAGCGGGCAGGGCCGCAAACGCCACGCGCTGGAAGGCGGTGGCGAGTTGCTGGTGATGAAGCTGGCTCGCCTGTGAGTTACCGGAATACCGGCTCCAGCAAGCGGAAGGTTCCCGCATCGGCATCCATTTCCACCTGTCCGCCCACCGGCACGATGAACTGCTCGCGGATGTGACCGATCATCGCGCCGCGATAAGCGGGGATTTTCAGTGGCTTGATGAAATCGTCCAGCACCTGCGACAAGGTCAGCGAGCCGTAGCCGCTGCCGGGATTGCAGTCGGTACATTCACCGAAGATGAAACCGGCAATCTTGTCCAGCGCGCCTGTCAGTTGCAGCGTGCTCATCATGCGGTCGATCCGATACGGTGCTTCTTCCACGTCTTCGAGGAACAGGATCTTGCCGGCGAAATCCGGCAGGTAGGGCGAGCCGGCCAGTGCGGTCAGCACGGTCAGGTTGCCGCCGATCAGTTCGCCGCGCGCCTTGCCGCCAGTGAGGGTTTGCGTGCGGTTGTTGCGCTGGACCAGATCGTCGCCGATCTCGGCCTTGTTCTGGTATTGCATCAGCTCGCGTTCGAAGAACACGCGGCGGAACTGGTCGGCATTGAACTTGTTCCAGCTGCCAATGCCGATGGGGCCGTGGAAGGTGACCAGGCCGGTTTTTGCATGGATGGCGCTGTGCAGGGCGGTGATGTCGGAATAGCCGAGCAAAATCTTCGGGTTGCGGCGAATCGACTCGTAATCAAGCAGCGGCAGCAGGCGCGCGGCACCGGAACCGCCGCGTGCGCAGACGATGGCCTTGACGTCCTTGTCGGCAAACATGGCGTTGAGGTCGCCGGCGCGTTCGGCATCGCTGCCGGCAAGGTGGCCACGGCGCGAGGCCAGGTGCGCGCCGTTCCTGACCTTCAAGCCCAGCGCCTGCATTGCCTCGGCAGCCAGTTGCAGGTTGAAGGGGTCGTCGGTGGCCGATGATGGACTGACCAGACCAATGGTGTCGCCGGGCTTGAGCGCCGGTGGCAGCAAGCGCGTGCGCGAGGGGGCCTGTGCATTGCTGTTGCCGGGCAGGGCAAGTGATGCGGCGGCAAGCGTGGAGGCGGCGATGAATTTTCTTCTGTGCATGGCGGTTTGCTGGAGGTTGTCAGAGGTATTTGCGGCGCGGTTCGTTGATGCGGTGCTTGCCTGCCTGCGGCGCAAGGCGCGAGCGCAGCCAGTCGGAGAGTTCGGCTTCGGGCAGGTCGCCTTCGGCCAGCGCAAGGGTGCGCGTGCACATGTCCTCGTTGCTGGCTTCCAACTGCATGTCGTTGAGCACGAGAAAGGTGCGATAGCACACATGGGCGGTGCGCTTGTTGCCGTCAACGAAAGGGTGGTTGCGTGCCAAGCCGAAGGCCGGGCTTGCCGCAAGATTGGCCAGCAGTTCCTTGGGCAGGATGATGCCGGCGGAATTTCCGATGCTGGCGATCTTGAGCTTCATGGTGGCCGCGCGATGATTGTTGTAACTGACGTTATGTGAAGTCGGGCGGGAGGTCAAACTGCCTCAATACACGTCGCGGCGATAACGGCCGCAGGCCAGCAGGGCTTCGACCTGTGCGCCGCCCAGGATTCCGCGCAGCACGGCATCCACCGCCGGGGCCATGCCGGCCAGGCTGCCGCAGACGTGAATCGCGGCGTCGGCTTGCATCCAGGCGCGCAAGGTGTCGGCGGCATCGCGCAGACGGTGTTGCACGTGGATGCGTTCGGCCTGGTCGCGGGAGAAGGCCAGGTCCAGGCGTTCGATGAAGCCGTCGCGTTGCCAGGTCCGGATTTCATCGCCGAAGAAGAAATCGCGGTCGCGGTTGCGCTCGCCGAACAGCAGCCAGTTGCGGCGCGCGCCGGTGGCGATGCGGGCCTTCAGCAATGCGCGCAGGCCGGCGATGCCGGTGCCGTTGCCGATCAGGACCAGCGGGCGTTCGGCGGCGGGCGGGTGGAAGCTGGGGTTGCTGCGGATGCGCACGGCAACGTCGCCGCCGAAGGGTGCGTGATCGCACAGGTAGCCGCTGCCGATGCCGGGTGTGCCGTCCGGGCGCAGCATGCGTCGCAGCAGCAATTGCAGATTGCCATCGGCAGGTAGCGAGGCGATGGAGTACTCGCGCGAGATTTCCGGCGATTCGCAGACGCGGATTTCGGCGATGTCGCCGGCCTGCCAGTGCGGCTGCGCATCGGCCGGCGGCGTCAGCACGATGTGGAAGGCGGGAAAGCCGGCGCTGCCGGGATTCAATTCGCGACGCGCAGCCAGCGTCCAGTTTTCGTACTGCGCCGGCGTCCAGTCCGGTGCGTCGGCGATGCCGCCGATCTGGCCGAGTTGGTGCTGCCAGTGGCGCAGCGCACCGGCATCGGCGTTGTCGGTTTCCACGATGTCGAACAGCACTTGCGCACCCTGCCGGCGCAGCCAGTCGTCAAGCTGGTGGCCGAAGGCGCAATAGCGGTCGTATTCGCGGTCGCCCAGTGCCAGCACCGCGTAGTGCAGCGAATGCAATCCTGCCGGCTGCGACATCGCCGCGTGCACGAAGGCCAGCGCATGGTCGGGCGGGTCGCCTTCGCCGGTGGTGCTGGCGACGAACAGTGCGCGTTCGCTGGTGGCCAGCGTGGCGGCATCGAGTTGGTCGATCGGCAGCAGGCGCACCGGCGTGCCGGCATCGCGCAGGTTTTGCGCGGTGCGTTCGGCCAGTTGCTGCGCGAAGCCGGTCTGGCTGGCCCAGACCACCAGCGTGGCGGCGGTATCGTCCGCCGGTTTTCTGGCCGCGTTGCGCGGGCGCGAACGCCACAAGATCACGCCAACGAAACCGGCATAGGCCAGCACCACCGCCAGCGCGACCATCCAGCGGTTGCGCTGGCTGGCCGGCAGCCAGCTGCCATCGCCTTGCAGGGTGGCGAAGCCGGCGGCGATCAGCAGCAGGGCCAGAAATACGGCGGCATTGCCGAGCCATGCGGGCCTGTGGCGGGCGGTGGTCGGAGTCATGCGGCCAAATGCGTCTTGAAGGCGTCGGTCAGGGTTTCGTGCAGACCGTCGCCATCGCGGGCGACGAAGCGCGCGGCCAGGCCACGCGCTTGCGCGAAATCGAAACCGGCGCGCGCGCCCATCACCGTCAGCGCGGTGGCCCAGGCATCGGCGTGCATCGCGTCGCTGGCGACCACGGTTACCGCGGCTGGCGCATGCGCGACCGGCACGCCGCTGCGCGGGTCGATGCTGTGCGAATGGCGGATGGCGCCGCCGTTTTCATCGAGTGCATCGTAGCGGTGCCAGCGGTCGCCGGAGGTCGCTATTGCCATCCCGTCCAGGTCGAGCACGCGCGGTTCGGAAAGTTCATCGTCCTCTTCCGGCGCGGTTTCCACCAGCACCCGCCACGGCGTGCCGTCGGGCTTGCGGCCGTAGCCGAACAGTTCGCCGCCCACTTCGACCAAGGCGCTTTCGATCCGCGAATCGCGCAGGTGCGTGGCGACCAGATCGACGGCGTAGCCCTTGGCGATCGCGGACAGGTCCAGCTGCATGCCGCCGGGTTGCAGCACGTGGCGGGTGTCGCCGTGCAATTCGATGCGCTGCCAGCCGATGCGTGCGCGCAAGGCGTCCAGCGTATCGGCACCCGGTGCGCGGCGCGGCTGCGCATGCGCGCCGAAGCCCCACAGCGCAACCAGCGGGCCGATGCTCGGGTCGAACGCGCCATCGCTGTCGCGCGCGATTTGCAGCGCGCAGGACAGCACGGCGAAGAATTCCTCGGGCAGCATTTGCCACGCGCCTGCAGCGGCGCGGTTGTACGCGGAAATGTCCGAATCGGTTTCCCACGTGCTCATCTGCCGCACGACGAGGTCGAGTTTCGAGCGGATGCCGGCGTGCAGCGCATGCAGGTCGGCTTTCGGGGAAACGGCCAGCTTCACGCTCCACGACGTGCCCATGGTTTCGCCGCCGAGGGTGGCGAGGGAGAGCGGCGTGGAGGAAAGGGTATTCATGCGTCGGGATTGCCTTGCGTGCTTCTCCCCGCGATGCGGGGAGAAGGAATCTCGCGCATTACTGCGGCAACACTTCCAACGTCACCACGTAGGTCAGCCGGCGCTGACTGGCTTGCTTGACGCTGGTCTTGTCGTCCCGGGTGCCGGTTTCCAGCCAGTACAGGCCGGCTTCGGGCCAGGTCAGGCTGAACTGGCCGTTGGCGTCGGTGACGGCCTTCAGTTCGCCCTGGGCGTTGCGGTAGCGGGTGCCGCCGCGGATGGCTTCGATTTCCAGACCGGCGGCGGGCTTGCCGTCCAGATGGATCTTGAAGGTGGCCGCCTCCCCGGCAAACAGATCGTTGGGGTGGGTCACCGGCACCAGTTCCAGGCCCTTGCCGATCGGCCGCACCGGCGTGGTGTCGGCGTTGGTGACGAAGGTTTCCACGCGGTAGGCGCTTTCGGTCACCTGCAGGTTCCGGGCGTCCTTGGGCACCTTGGTGGACAGGTCTTCGACCGTGGCGCCGCGCAGGAAACCGCCCGGGCGCGGCGCATCGGGGCCGGTCGGCGGCTTGCCTTCGGCCTTGGCCTGTTCCTTCGCAGCCAGGCTTTCGGCAGTGTCCCACGTCGCGGAAATGCCGCTGCCGGCATTGGCGATGCGGTAGGTGCCCTGCTGCTGCAATTGCACGTCGAAGGTGCTGCGATACTTGCCGGTACTGGCGTTCTGCACGGGCGCCGTGCTGCCATCCGGCGCGGTGACGACGATGTTGTCGGTGCGCATTGGCACGTGGTCCGGATGGAACAGCTGGTTGGAAATCGCCGCGTCGAAAGTCACCCACACGTCATCGCCGTTGACCACGGCCTGCGACGGAATCAACCACTGCTTGTGCGCGATGGCGGAAAGGGGAAGCGCGGCAGTGATCACGGCGGCCAGCAGGATGGTGCGTTTCATGGGGGTTCTCCTTTGTTCGTGATTCGGAAAGGCGTTCGTGCCTTGGCTTTTGCCAATCACGGCTTTCGACAGCCGGATGGCTGGTCATCACCAATCACCAATCACGGCTTTACCGTCAGCGACACCGCGCCCAGTTCGCTGCTGCCTTGGGCCTTGCCGGTTTGCAGCGCTTTGGCCGGCCACGCGAACGGCACCTTGAGCAATTCGCGGCCGCCGACTTCGCGGGCGGCTTCGACGACCAGCGTGTACTGGCCCGGCTGCAGCGCGGCCAGGCGCTTGGCGTCGAACATCAACTGGTGCTGGCCGATCGGACGGGTCGGGCCGCTGACGCCATCGACCGGCAGGTTCAGCGTGCGCCCGGACTTGCGCCACCACTGGCGCAGGTCGGGCAGCCACTTGGTGCCGTGGCCTTCCCTGGTGTCGGTGTTCTGGTACCACAGCGCCAGGTCGGCGGCGGCCTTGCCGTCGGCGCCTTCGAGCCAGACCGCCACGTAGGGGCGGTGGTATTCGGCGACGTTGAGCTTGGGGATCTCGATGTTGACTTCCAGTTCGGCGGCAAACGCAGGTACAGACAACAGCCCGCCAACGGCGAGAGTGATTTTGGTGGGGATCGAAATCCGTTGCATGGTCGAAGGCTCGATGGAGGGAACAGGCAGGTGAAAGAAGGCTCAGTGGATGAACAGCAGCGCCAGCAGCACCGGCAGCACCAGTCCCAGGCCGACGTAGGGCCAGGTCATGCGCCGCTGGCGCGCGTGCAGTTGCAGCAGGAACAGGCCGGTGATGCAGAACACCAGACAGGCCAGCGCGAACACGTCGATGAACCAGCCCCATGCCGGCCCGGCGTTGCGGCCCTTGTGCAGGTCGTTGAGGTAGGAAAGCCAGCCGCGGTCGGTGCGTTCGAATTCCACCCCGCCGCCGGCACGGTCGATGCTCAGCCACGCATCGCCGCCGGGGCGCGGCAGCGACAGATAGACCTCGTCGGCCGACCATTCGGCTTCGCGCCCGCCAGCGGAAACATCGAAGCGATCGCCCAGCCAGTCGGCCACCGGCCTGGGCAGCAGGGCCTTGCCTTCCTCGGGTTCGCCCAGTTGTCGCAGCAGGGCGGTCGGCAAGGTGGCGCCGGCGTTGTGCATCTGCGGTCGGGCTTCGATCTGCGCGGCGTGGTTCAAGGTGATGCCGGTGAAGGCGAACAACAGCATGCCGATCAGGCACACGGCCGAACTGATCCAGTGCCATGCATGCAGTGTGCGCAGCCAGTAGCCGCGGCGTTGCTGCGCGACGATCGGGTCGGCGGTGGAAGCGGGGTTCGGCACGCGGCGGATCGTGGGGCGGGCCGGCAAGTATAGGGCAACAATGAGAACAATTCTCATTGTTGCCAAATATCAGCGCCCGGTGGACTGGAGGGTTGCTGCCATCGTCTGCGCTGAAAGTGATGCGGTTGCCGGCGGAGCAAGCTGCCCGGCCGATCAGTCGCGGTCGTCGCGGCTCCAGATGCCGCCATGCTCGGTCTTGACCGGGAATTTCACCGCCGGCTCGTAGGCCGGCGCGCACAGGGCGCGACCGTCGCGCACGTCGAAACGCGCGCCGTGCAGCAGGCATTCCACACTGCCTTCCTTGGCGTCGAAATTGCCGGCGGACAGCTCGAATTCCTCGTGGCTGCAGCGATCTTCCAGCGCGTACAACTCGCCGTCCAGGTTGAACACGACGATGCCCGCGCCGGTGATCCCGTCGAAGGCGGTCCTGAATTCGCCCGGCAGCAGTTCGTCGCTGGCGCAGATGAAGGTCCAGACCGGGGCTTCACTGGAAGCGGGGTTCACAGCGGCTTCTCCAATACTTCGAAGCGCAGATCATCGCGCTTGGGAATGCCGAAACGGGCATCGCCGTAAGGGAAGGGCTTGAAAATGCCGGTGCGCGCGTAGCCACGGCGCACGTAGAACGCGATCAATTCCTCGCGGGCGTCGATCACGGTCATGCGCATGATCGGCAGTTGCCATTCGTCGCGGACGACGCGCTCGGCTTCGGTCATCATCGCCTTGCCAATGCCGCCGCCCTGCAGGCCGGGCACGACCGCGAACATGCCGAAATAACCGGCGCCCGGCGGTTCATCGGCATGTTCGATGGCGACATGCGCGCAGGCCAGCAATCCACCATCTCGCTGCGCCAGCAACACGCGGCTGTGCGGGCGGGCGAGGTCCTGCGCCAGCACGGCCGGGTCGATGCGTTCGCCGTCGAGGATGTCGGCTTCGGTGGTCCAGCCAACGCGGCTGGCGTCGCCGCGGTAGGCGGAAGTCACCAACGCGACAATGGCGGGGATGTCGGCGAGCGTGGCGTTGCGGAAGGTCAGTTCAGTCATGCCGCGATTTTACGCGCGTGCGCGCGATGAATCTGCTCAAAAGTGCATGACACGCTCTAAGCCAGCAGCTTCCGCGCCTTGTTCAACGCCGCGACGAACGCTTCGATTTCCCCATGCGTGTTGTAGAACGCCAGCGATGCGCGCAAGGTCGCGGCCACGCCGTAGAATTGCAGCAGCGGGTGCGCGCAATGCTGGCCGCTGCGCACCGCGACGCCTTCCAGATCCAGCAGCGTCGCCAGGTCGTGCGCGTGCGCGCCTTCGATCAGGAACGACACCACGGCGGCCTTTTCCGGCGCGCGGCCGAAGATGCGCAGGCCGGGAACCTTGTCCAGTTCTTCGGTCAGGTGCGCCAGCAGCTCGGTTTCGCGCGCTTCGACGTGATCCATGCCCAGCGCATCGAGGTAATCGACGGCAGCGCCCAGGCCGACGAAGCCGGCGATGTTGGGCGTGCCGGCTTCGAACTTGTGCGGCGGGTCGTTGAACACGGTGCCCTCGAACGACACTTCCTTGATCATCTCGCCGCCGCCGATGAACGGCGGCATCGCGGCCAGGTGTTCCCTGCGCGCCCACAGCGCGCCGGTGCCGGTGGGGCCGCACATCTTGTGGCCGGTGATGGCGTAGAAATCGCAGCCGATGGCGGGCACGTCGATGCGCCGATGCGGCGCGGCCTGCGAACCATCGACCACGCTGACGATGCCGCGCCTGCGCGCTTCGCGGCAGATCTCGCGCACGGGGTTGACCGTGCCCAGCACGTTGGACACATGCGCGATGGCCAGCAGTTTCACGTCCGCCGTCATCGCTCGGGTCAGCGCGTCGAGGTCCAGCGTGCCGTCGTCGCGGATTTCGGCCACCTTGACCGTCGCGCCGGTGCGCTGTGCCACCAATTGCCACGGCACGATGTTGGCGTGGTGTTCCATCCGCGAGACCAGGATGACGTCGCCGGCTTGCAGTCGCGGCAGCGCCCACGAATACGCGACCAGGTTGATCGCAAACGTCGTGCCGCTGCACAGCACCAGTTCGTCGGCGCGCACGTTCAGTAGCTGCGCCAGCCGCTTGCGCGCGCCTTCGTAGGCGTCGGTCGCCTCGGTGCCCAGCGTATGCACGGCGCGGCTGACGTTGGCGTTGTGGCGGCGGTAGAAATCGTCCACCGCTTCGATCACCGCGGCCGGTTTCTGCCCGGTGTTGGCGCTGTCGAAATACAGCAGCGGCTTGCCGTTGATCTGGCGTTGCAGCAGCGGGAAATCGCCGCGCACCTTGTCCCAGTCGGGCAGGTTCGTGGAAACGGCAGCCGGGAAATCCATCACGCCCCCAGTCGCGCCAGCGCGGCATCGACCTTGGCGGTCAGCATCTCGCGCAGGGCGTCGTCTTCGACCGCCGCCAGCGGTTCGCGGCAGAACGCGGCGGTCAGCAAGCGCCGCGCCTCGGCCTGCGACAGGCCGCGCGAGCGCAGGTAGAACAGTGCGTTGGCGTCGAGCTGGCCGACGGTCGCGCCGTGCGCGGCCTTCACTTCGTCGGCGTGGATTTCCAGCACCGGCTGGGTGTCGATTTCGGCGGTATCCGACAGCAGCAGGTTCTTGTTGGACAACGCCGCATCGGTGCCGTCCGCACCTTCACGGATCAGGATGCCGCCGTGGAAAACCGCGCGGCCCCTGCCTGCGCCCAGCCCGCGCCAGGTCAGTTCGCAGCCGCCGTCCTTGCCGACGTGGTCGATGCCCAGTCGCGTTTCGACATGGCGGCGCGCATCGGCCAGCAACACGCCGTTGGCGTGCAGTCTCGCGTTGTCGCCTTCCAGCCGCACGTTGAGTTCATGGCGGGCCAGCGTACCGCCGAGCTCCAGATCCACACGCCGGTAGTGCGCGGCGCGGGCCAGCACCGCGTCGGTGCGCAGGAAGCTGGTTGCGCGCGCGCTGTCGTCCTGCGTGCGTGCGTGCTTGAGTGTCGCGCCGGCGGCCAGATGTATCTGGGTGAGCGCGTTGGCGAAGTGTGCATGCGCGCCGATGGCCAGGTGGTGTTCGACGATCTTCAGCGATGCGCCGGCGTGCAGTTCGATGCGATTGTGCAGATGCCATGCACGGTCGGCGGCGTCTTCGGCACCAATGAAGACAAGATGCAGGGGCTTGCCGGCGGCGATGCCTTCCTCGACGCGCACGATCGCGCCTTCCTGCGCCAGCGCGGCATTGAGCCTGGCAAAAACCTCGTCGCCGCGATCGAAGCGCCGTTGCAGGAAGCGCGCACCGTCGTCGTTCGCGGCCAGCGCCTCGGACAGCAATTGCAGGCTGACGCCGACGGGCAGGTCGTTGAAGCGTGACAGCGCGCCGTCGTAGCGGCCATTGACGAAGACGATGCGCGGCGTGGGAATGTCGGCCAGTTGCAGCGGATCGATCGCGGGAATGCTTTCGACCGGCGCAAACGCGCGGCGCTCGAACGCGCGCAGCGAGGTGTATTTCCACGCCTCGGCGCGCGCCCCGGGCAGACCGTCGCGCAGGGCTTCGTCCAGCACCGCGCGCTGCGCGGGGTTGCCGGTGAACGAGCTGGCGAGGGAGTCGAGCAGGGCGCTCATGCCTTCTCCAGCGCCGCGTAGCCGTGCGATTCCAGTTCCAGCGCCAGTTCCGGCCCGCCGCTCTGCGCGATGCGGCCATCGGCCAGCACGTGCACCACGTCCGGCTTGATGTAGTCGAGCAGGCGCTGGTAGTGGGTGATGACGATGAACGAGCGTTCCGGCGAGCGCAGCGCGTTGACGCCGTCGGCGACGTTCTTCAGCGCGTCGATGTCCAGGCCGCTGTCGGTTTCGTCCAGGATCGCCAGCTTCGGCTCCAGCACCGCCAGCTGGAAGATCTCGTTGCGCTTCTTCTCGCCGCCGCTGAAGCCCTCGTTGACGCCGCGATGCAGCAGCTCGTCCTTCAGGTGCAGCACGGCCAGTTTTTCGCGCACCTTCTTCAGGAACTGCATCGAATCCAGTTCGCTCTCGCCGCGCGCCTTGCGTTGTGCGTTCAATGCGCTGCGCAGGAAGTAGGTGTTGTTGACGCCGGGGATTTCCACCGGGTACTGGAAGGCCAGGAACACGCCTTCGGCGGCGCGCTCTTCCGGTTCCAGTTCCAGCAGGTCCCTGCCATCGAATTCGACTGTGCCGGCGGTGACTTCATAGCCGTCGCGCCCGGCCAGGATGTTGCCCAGCGTGGACTTGCCCGCGCCGTTGGGCCCCATGATGGCGTGCACTTCGCCGGGCTTCACGTCCAGCGTCAGGCCCTTGAGGATTTCCTTGCCGGCGACGCTGGCGTGGAGGTTTTCGATTTTCAACATGTTCATTGCTTCTTGGTTTCAGTCTTCAAGCTGTTCCAGATCGGCCAGATCCTGCAGGCGGCCAACCGCTTTCTTGTTCTTGCGCAGGTCATCCAAACCAATGACCGCGACGTTCACGCCTGCCAATGGCACGATTAGCGCACATGCCCATGCGCGCCCAGCGCCACGCCGCCGACCACCATGTATTCGACGTTGTTGGCATCCAGCGCAGCGATGAAATCGCGCCAGTCTTCATGCAGCAGGGACATGGCGGAATTCCATGACATGGATGAAGCCGGGATTTCCGCCCTTGAACAATTCGTTGCCTTCTCTGTGCAGTTTCAGGGTTTCGGCCAGTCGTTCCTCCATCGGGCGACTCCGCCAATAGCGGGAAGGCTTGGTGTTCCGTTCGTCGGCATCGACGAAACGCAAAGTGCGGACAAGGGCACTCATGCTTCAACCCACCGAGCCTTCCAGCGACACTTCCAGCAGCTTCTTCGCCTCCACCGCGAATTCCATCGGCAATTCGCGGAAGACCTGCTTGCAGAAGCCATCGACGATCAGCGAAACCGCGTCCTCCTGCGAAATGCCGCGACTGCGGCAGTAGAACAACTGGTCGTCGGAAATCTTCGACGTGGTGGCTTCGTGCTCGACCGTCGCGCCGGGGTTCTTGACCTCGATGTACGGGAAGGTATGCGCGCCGCATTGCTTGCCGATCAGCAGGCTGTCGCACTGCGTGTAGTTGCGCGCGCCGTCCGCGCCGGCGCCGACCTTGACCAGGCCGCGATAGGTGTTCTGGCCGCGACCGGCGCTGATGCCCTTGCTGACGATCTTGCTCTTGGTGCGCTTGCCGACGTGGATCATCTTGGTGCCGGTGTCGGCCTGCTGGCGGTGGTGGGTGAGCGCGACGCTGTGGAATTCGCCGACGCTGTCGTCGCCCAGCAGCACGCAACTGGGGTATTTCCAGGTGATGGCGCTGCCGGTTTCCACCTGCGTCCACGCCACCTTGCTGCGCGCGCCGCGGCATTCGGCGCGCTTGGTGACGAAATTGTAGATGCCGCCGCGGCCTTCCTCGTCTCCGGGATACCAGTTCTGCACGGTGCTGTACTTGATTTCCGCATCTTCCAGCGCGACCAGTTCCACCACGGCTGCATGCAACTGGTTTTCGTCGCGCATCGGCGCGGTGCAGCCTTCCAGGTACGAGACGTAGGCCTTGTCTTCGCAAACGATGAGGGTGCGCTCGAACTGGCCGGTATGGCCGGCGTTGATGCGGAAATAGGTGCTCAGTTCCATCGGGCAGCGCACGCCGCGCGGGATGAACACGAAACTGCCGTCGGAGAACACCGCCGAGTTCAGCGCGGCGAAATAGTTGTCGCCGACCGGCACCACGCTGCCGAGGTATTGCCTGACCAGTTCCGGGTGTTCCTTGATCGCTTCGCTCATCGAGCAGAACACGATGCCTTTTTCGGCCAGTTCCTTGCGGAAGGTGGTGCCGACCGACACGGAATCGAACACGGCATCGACCGCCACCCCGGCCAGCTTGGCGCGTTCGTGCAGCGGCACGCCAAGCTTGTCGTAGGTGTCCAGCAGTTCCTGCGGCACTTCGTCCAGCGAGGCGTACTTGGCCTTCGGCGCCGAGTAGTAGCTGATCGCCTGGAAGTCGATCGCGCCGATCTTCAGCTTGGCCCAGTGCGGCACCGGCATGGTCAGCCAGTGCCTGTAGGCGGCGACGCGCCAATCGGTCATCCACGCCGGTTCGCCTTTCTTGGCGGACAGCGCGCGCACCACGTCTTCGTCCAGGCCCGGCGGCAGGCTGTCCGATTCGATGTCGGTGACGAAGCCGGCGGCGTAGCGGCGGCCGAGTTGCTCCATGATCTCCGCATTGGGCGGCGGCGATTCGATGGTTTCGATGTGGGAGGTTTCGGTGGCCATGGGGCTGCCTGAAATTCAAACGGTGGCGATGCGCGCGGCGATCGGGCGTCGTCGCGGCGCATCGGCGGTGGGTGGGTGCAGCATCTGCTGCAGGGTCACGCCGCGCAGGGCGTCGGCGACCACGTCGTTGATCAGCCGCCAGTTGGCGCGCGCGCCGCAGTGGTGGGCGATGCCGCAATGGCTGTCGGCCTGGCTGCATTCGGTCATCGCCAGCGGGCCTTCCATCGCTTCCACTATCTCGATCAGACTGATCTCGTCGGCCGGGCGGTTGAGCCGGTAGCCGCCATGCACGCCGCGCAGGCCTTCGACCAGCCCGGTCTGGGCCAGTGGCTTCAGCAGCTTGCTGACCGTGGTGGCTTCCAGCCCGGCCTGCTCGGCCAGGTCGCTGGCGCTGAGCACGTCGCCGGGCCGTGCGGCGAGCACGGTCAGCACCACGGTGGCGTAGTCGGTCAGCTTGGTGACGCGGAGCATTGCGAGAATGGTTCTCAATAAATCGTACTGAAATTGTACTCTTTCATGCCGGGCAGGCCAAGCGTCTGCTTCGCACGGCAAGTCGCGCCTGTGGCGCGGCAAGGGGAAAGTCGCACGCCTGCGGCGCGCTGTCAGCAAAGCGGAGCGCGAGTCGCTGATCCCTTGCAGGCGGCGCAGCGGGCGGCTTACTGCGCGTGGCGCGCCATGCGACAATCGCCGGCAACCCCACCCAGCCGCGCAAAGATGGCCAACAAGAAGATCGAAGCCCGCAAGTCCGACATCCACGGCAATGGCGTGTTCGCCATCGCGCCGATCAAGAAGGGCGAATTCGTCATCGAATACAAGGGCAAGCGCCGCAGCCACGACGAAGTCGATGAAGACGACAGCGGCGGCGCCGAATCCGGCCACACCTTCCTGTTCACCCTCAACGACGACTACGTCATCGATGCCAACTACAAGGGCAACCGCGCGCGCTGGATCAACCACAGTTGCGACCCCAACTGCGAGGCGGTGATCGACGAGCACGAAGGAAAGAACCGCAAGAAGGACCGCATCTACATCCAGGCGATGCGCAGCATCAAGCCGGGCGAGGAACTGACCTACAACTACGGCATCGTCCTGGACCAGCCGCACACCGCGCGCATGAAGAAGATCTGGGCGTGCCGGTGCGGTTCGAAGAAGTGCACCGGCACGATGCTGCAGCCGAAGAAGTAGCCAAGACCTCCTCCCCGCTCCTGCGAGGGAATGGCCGCTGGCGCATTGGACCAAGGAACGATGCGCTAACATCGCCGCTGCGACACTATGCCGGCTTCCCACCCCCACAGGAGTCGAGTGCATGGCATCCCCCATCGAAGGCAAGGTCGCGGTCGTCACCGGCGCAGCCAGCGGCATCGGCAAGGAAATCGCGCTGGTGCTGGCGAACGCCGGCGCGCAGGTCGCCATCGCCGACCTCAACGCGGCCGGCGCGCAGGCGGTCGCCGACCAGATCAACGCCGGCGGCGGCAAGGCCATCGGCATCGCGATGGACGTGACCAGCGAGGACGCGGTCAACGCCGGCGTCGCCGAGGTCAAGGAAAAGCTCGGCCCGGTCTATATCCTCGTGTCCAACGCCGGCATCCAGATCGTCAACCCGATCGAGAACTACGCCTTTGCCGACTGGAAGAAGATGCTGGCGATCCACCTGGACGGCGCGTTCCTGACCACCAAGGCGGTGCTGCCGCACATGTACGAGGCCGGCGACGGCGGCGGAAGCCGCGGCGGCGTGGTCATCTACACCGGCTCGGTGCATTCGCACGAGGCCTCGCCGCTGAAGGCGCCCTACGTCACCGCCAAGCACGGCCTGCTGGGGCTGGCTCGCGTGCTGGCGAAGGAAGGTGCCAAGCACGGTGTCCGCGCCAACGTGGTCTGCCCCGGGTTCGTGCGCACGCCGCTGGTGGACAGGCAGATCCCCGAGCAGTCGAAGGAACTGGGCATCAGCGAGGAGGAGGTGGTCAAGAAGGTGATGCTGGGCAACACCGTCGATGGCATCTTCACCACGGTCGATGACGTGGCGCAGACGGTGAAGTTCCTGTGCGAGTTCCCCAGCAACGCGCTGACCGGGCAGAGCATCGTGGTCAGCCACGGGTGGTACATGCAGTAAGGCGACGGAGCAGCGCGATGGCCGTTCGGAAGAAATCCGCCTCGACCGGGCGCGCCGCGCGCAGGACGGGCGCCGCGGGAGCCCGGCCCGAAACCGTCGCCCTGGTCCTGCAGGGCGGCGGCGCGCTCGGCGCCTACCAGGCCGGCGTCTATCAGGGCCTGCACGAAGCCGGCATCGTGCCGAACTGGCTGGCCGGCATCTCCATCGGCGCGTTCAACGCGGCGCTGATCGCCGGCAATCCGCCGGAAACGCGCCTCGACGCGCTGCGCGAATTCTGGGGCACGGTGTCGCAGCCGTTCTGGTTGCCGGCGACCACGCTGGGGCAGGAGGCGCGCCTGGAAGGCCTCGACGGCGACGCGCGCAACTGGCTCGACGCCTGGGAGGCGTGGCGCGCGATGGTCGAAGGCCAGCGCGGCTTCTACCTGCCGCGCATGTGGTTCGACCCGTTCTTCTCGCACGGCCCAGGCGCGGCGAGCTGGTACGACA
This sequence comes from Pseudoxanthomonas sp., assembly GCA_047607085.1. Lineage (GTDB taxonomy): Bacteria > Pseudomonadota > Gammaproteobacteria > Xanthomonadales > Xanthomonadaceae > Pseudoxanthomonas_A. Next base: position 24,893 of record JASGDT010000004.1, read on the forward strand.
CCCGGCCGATGCTGCAGACGCTGGAGCGGCTGGTCGATTTCGACCGCCTCAACGACGGCGGCATCCGTGTCAGCGTCGGCGCGGTGGACGTGGCCAGCGGCAACCTCGAATACTTCGACAACGCGCAGATGCGGCTGGACGCGCGCCACATCATGGCCTCCGGCGCGTTGCCGCCGGCGTTCCCCGCGGTCGAGATCGACGGCCGCCACTACTGGGATGGCGGGCTGGTGTCGAACACGCCGCTGTCGCAGATATTCTCCGCGCAGCCGCGGCGCGACTCGCTGGTGTTCCAGGTGGATCTGTGGAGCTCGCGCGGCGACCTGCCGGACAACCTGCTGGACGTGGCCGAGCGCGAGAAGGAAATCCAGTATTCCAGCCGCACTCGCGCCATCACCGACGCGCAGCGCATCCTCCAGCACTACCGCCGCCTGCTGCGCGAACTGCTGCAGGAGATCCCGGAAACGGTGCGCAAAACCAATCCGTGGGCGCAACGCGCGGCGGAACTGGCCTGCGGCCGCCGCTACAGCCTGATCCACCTGATCTACCGCGACCGCGCGCGGCTGGGGCACTTCAAGGACTACCAGTTCGGCCGCGTGGCGATGCGCGAACATTGGCAATCGGGACTGGTGGACGTGAACCGCGCCTTGGCCCACCCGGAATGGCTGGAACTGCCGCAGGGCGAGAACAGCTTCGTCACCCACGACGCGACGGCCGGCTGATCCGGCTGTTTCCCATGCGGGCGCGGGAAGTCCCGTCCCTGCGGCCCGCGCCGTGGGCAGGACGAACGGAGCTGCTTCTGCGTCGGGATGCGCCGGCAACGCAAAAGGTTGCAATGACCCATGGCAGGCGCGCGGGCCGTGCCGACGCTCTACCGTGGCGCAACCTTAGGCTGACGCGGGTCTTGAGCGCGGATGAAAACCGGATACCTGGGAAGCGGCATCGCCTGCCTGGCTCTGGCGACGCCGGCAATGGCGGCGGAATCTCCATCGGTGACGATCGACGGCCGCATCGATCCGGCCGAATGGACCGGCGCGCGCCACGTCACCGATTTCCGCCAGACCATGCCGTTCTCCGGCGCCCCCGCTTCGCTGCCGACCGAAGCGTGGATCCTCGCCACCCCGGAAGGCCTGGCCGTGGCGTTCCGCAACGTGCAGCCGGCATCGGTGCCGCGCACCCGCCAGCGCGTGCGCCGCGACTTCGAGGAGCAGGTTGACCGGGTCAACCTGGATGTCGATTTCGACGGCGACGGCCGCACCGGCTACAACTTCTGCGTGTCCTCGACCAACGGCATCGGCGACGGCGTGTTCACCAACGAGAACGACTTCAACAGCGACTGGGACGGCAACTGGCGGCATGCGGTCGGCGAGGACGGCGATGCGTGGACCGTGGAGATCCTGGTGCCGTGGCACATCGCGACGATGCGCAAGGCCGGTGGCGACACCCGCACCCTCAAGGTCCATCTCGACCGCGTGATTGGCGCCACCGGCGAGCGTTCGGCGTGGCCGGCGGCCAGCTACGAGCAGCCGAAGTTCCTGTCCTTGTTCGCACCGGTCGAGGTGCAGGCCTACCGCCAGTCGCTGCTGGCGATCACGCCGTACGTGTCGGGGCTGTACGACAACGTGCGCGGCGACGGCGACCTCGATGGCGGGCTGGACCTGTTCTGGAAACCTAGTGGCCAGTTCCAGTTGTCGGCGACGGTCAATCCGGATTTCGGCCAGGTCGAAAGCGACGACCTGGTGGTCAACTTCAGCGCCACCGAGACCTTCGTCGGCGAGAAGCGCCCGTTCTTCACCGAGAACCAGGGCATCTTCGAATACACCACGCCGTCGGACGACAGCCAGTTGCTGTACACGCGGCGGATCGGCGCGCCGGCCGACGACGGCAGCGGCGCCGGCGACATCGCCGCGGCGGTCAAGCTCAACGGCAGCCTCGGCGCGACCAAGTACGGCGTTTTCGTGGCCGAGGAGGACGGCGACGCCGGGCGTTCCTTCGATGCGCTGCGCGTGGTCCGCGACTTCGGCGACCAGAACCTGGGCGCGATGTGGGTGCGCACCGACCGCCCCTGGCTGGACCGCACCGCCGACGTGTTCGGCATCGACCACAACTGGCGTCCGAACGCGCGCTGGAACGTGCGCACGCGGCTGTTCGGCAGCCGCATCGACCAGTCCGGCGAAACCGTCCGCGACACCGGCGCCACGCTGTGGGCCGACTACCAGATGGATCACGGCTGGCGGCAGCAGTGGATCGCGATGCATTTCGGCGAGGACCTGCAGCTCAACGATGCCGGCTACCTTTCGCGCGCCGATCTCAACTACCTGCACTGGGAGTTTCGCAAGCGTTTCGACGAATTGCCGGCGCAGTCGCGATACGCGTCGAAGGAATGGCGCTGGCGTGGCGGCTACATCGGCAACGACCACGGCCAGCGGCTCAATTACCAGTTCCGGGTCAGCCGCCAGTCGCAGTTGCGCAACGGCGGCAGCGAATATGCGCAGGCCAACTTCAACAGCGCCGGCTGGACCGACAACCTGACCCGCGGCAACGGCGCATTGCGCCTGCCGGCCAATTTCAATGCGTATTACGAGTTCGAGCGGCCGCGCAAGGGCCGCTGGGCGCACGACGTGGAGGTGGAGCTGTACAGCGGCGGCCTGTCCGGCAACGACCGGGTCGGCGGCAGCCTGATGTACGCGCCGACCTTCTTCGTCAACGATGCCTTCAGCATCAACCTGGGCATTTACGCCGACCGCACGCCGGACTGGCTGGTGTGGCAGGACGACAACCTGATCGGCAGTTTCGCCGGCCGCGAATCGCACCTGAGCGCGGGCGTGGACTGGTCGATCGGCGAGCGTCAGGAACTGCGGCTCAAGCTGCAGGCGATCGCGGTGGACGCAAGGCTGCGCCAGGCGTATCGCGTCGCCCCGACCGGCCAGGCGGTTCCCGGCGACGAGCCGGTCGATGACTTCAGCGTGCGCAACCTCGGCTTCCAGATCCGCTACCGCTACGAACTGGCGCCGCTGTCGTACCTGTACGTGGTCTATGGCCGCGGCGGTTACCGGAGTGAAGCACGGGCCGATGGCATCGACGACCTGCTGGGCGACAGTTTCAGCCTGCGCGACGATGAACAATTGCTGGTGAAGCTGAGCTATCGCTTCGAACTGTAGATGGTCATCCGCTGGCCGCCAGCGTGCGCTTGCGCTCCTCGGTGTAATCCCACCACGGCAACGGCGGTGCGCCTTCCATGAAGCGCACCGCGCTGATGAAGGTGTCGATCACGCAAGGGTCGTGGCGCGTGCCGGTGAGGCGGCACAACTCGTCATGCAGGCGATAGGGATCCAGGCCGATCAACTGCTGCGGTTGTTCGATGCCGAGCAGGCGTAAATCGCCGGCCATCGCCTTGCCGATGTTGGGCAGGTCGGTGAGGGTTTTCGCGTCGGCGGCGGTGCGGGCTTTCATGCGATCTCCTGAAACGACTCGGGACGGCCAAGGCCGTCCCGAGCGGTATTGCAGTGCGAAACGCGCTGCGATCAGGCAGCGGCGTCCTTCAGCTTCTTCAGCGGGCGCACCTTCACCTTCACCGAAGCCGGCTTGGCGGCAAAGGTGACTTCTTCCTTGGTGAACGGGTTGATGCCCTTGCGCTTCGGCTTGGCCGGCACGTTGACGGCGGTGATCTTCAGCAGGCCCGGCAGGGTGAAGGTGCCAGCGCCCTTCTTGCTGACCGAGGCGTGCACGGCGGCTTCCAGGCTGGCCAGAACGGCGCGAACGTCCTTGGCGGCAACGGAAGCGGCTTCGGCGATGTGCGCGACCAGACCCGACTTGCTCAGGGCTTCCTTGATCGGCTTCGGGGCGGCCGGCTTGGCGGCGACTTTGGCAGCCTTCTTCGGGGCTGCCTTCTTGGTGCTCTTTGCCATATGTGTCCTGTGTACCTTCGAATAGGTGGATTATCTGGACCGGAAGGCCGCGGGGCTTTCCGGTAGGCGAAATGTAGGGCAATCGCGCGCCGTTGCAAAGCCCGAAACGGCAATTTTCAAGTGTTTTTTCGTCATGTACGACGACTGGCGCAGCCATGGCCGGCAAAAAACATGGCCATCGACGGCACTGGCCACGCTCTTTTCCGCAGTGCGACATGATCTCTCATTCGTCGTCGTGACGAGGTCGCCAGGAGGCCGCCAGCTTTTGCTGCACGCTGGCAGGAACCGGCGCGTAGTGGCTGAAATCAAGGGAATATCGGCCACGCCCGGCGGTCGCCGACTTCAGTTCGGCGGCATAGCCTTCCAGTTCCGACAGCGGCGCCTGCGCCTTCACCACGATTTCCCCGCGCAGCGTGTCGGTGCCGTTGATGCGCGCGCGCCGCGACGACAGGCCGCCGGTGATGTCGCCCAGTTGCGCCGCCGGCGCGCTGACTTCCAGATCGACCACCGGCTCCAGCACCTGCGGTTGCGCCTTCTGCACCGCATCTAGGAAGGCTTTCTTGCCGGCGGTGACGAAGGCCACTTCCTTGCTGTCCACCGGGTGGTGCTTGCCGTCGTGCACCGTCACCCGCAAGTCCTGCAACGGGAAGCCCGCCACCGCGCCCTGGCCGAGCGCCTGGCGCACGCCTTTTTCCACCGCCGGCATGAACTGGCCCGGGATCGTGCCGCCCTTGACCTGGTCGATGAATTCGAAACCGGCCCCGCGCGGCAACGGCTCCACGCGCAGGAAAACTTCGCCGAACTGGCCCGCGCCGCCGGTCTGTTTCCTGTGCCGGTGATGGCCTTCGGCCGCGCCGGCGATCGTCTCGCGATAGGCGATGCGCGGCGGCCGCGAGGTCACTTCCACACCGAAACGTTCCTTCAGCCGTTGCAGCATCACCCGCAGGTGCAGGTCGGACAGGCCGCGTATCACGGTTTCGTTGAGTTCGGCGGCGTGTTCGACCGCGAACGCCGGGTCTTCCTCGGCCAGCCGCTGCAGGGCGGTGGCCAGTTTCTGTTCCTGGCCCTTGCTGGCCGCCTCGATGGCCAGGCCGAACATCGGTTCGGGGAAGTCGATCGGCGCGAGGTGGATGCGGTCCTCGTCGTGGCTGTCGTGCAGCACCGCGTCGTAATGCAGTTCATCGACCTTGGCCACCGCGGCGATGTCGCCGGGAATCGCGCGCTCGATTTCCACGTGCTCCTTGCCGTGCAGCTTGAACAGGTGCCCGACCTTGAACGGCTTGCGCCCGTCGTCGATGAACAGCTGGCTGTCGCGCCGCACCGTGCCCTGATGGACGCGGAACACGCCGAACTTGCCGACGAAAGGGTCGTTGACGATCTTGAACACGTCGGCGATCACGTGCAGATCCGGGTCGGGCTTGGCGACGATGGCATCGATGCCCTTCACGAATGGCGGTGGATTGGCTTCGGCCGGATTCGGGAACAGGCGCTCGGCGATGTCGAGCAGTTCGCGCACGCCGACGCCGCTGCGCGCGGACACGAACACCACCGGCACCAGGTGGCCTTCGCGCAGGCATTGCTCGAAGGCGTCGTGCAGTTCCCGGCCGGACAGGCCGCCTTCGCCCAGATCCAGGTAGTGTTCCATCACCGTCTCGTTGACCTCGACCACCTGGTCGATGATCTGCTGGTGCCAGTCGGCGACTGCGCCAAGATCACTGTTGCCTTCGCTGCTGCCGAAGCAATCGACCACGCGCCGGCCGTCATCGGCAGGCAGGTTCAGCGGCAGCAGTTCCGGGCCGAACTCCTCGCGCAACGCGGCCAGCGTGGCGTGCAGGTCGATGCCTTCGTGGTCGATCTTGTTGATCGCAATCGCCCGACACAGCCGTCGCTCGCGTGCGCGCTGCATCAGGCGCCGGGTGCCGTGGGCAACGCCGCAGTCGGCATCGACCACGATCAGTGCGGTCTCCACCGCCGTCAGCGCCGACAAGGCCGCGCCGCGGAATTCCGGGTAGCCGGGCGTGTCGATCAGGTGGAGATGGAAGCGTTGCCCGGCCGCGCCGACGTGGTCGATGCCGGCGATCGCGCTGTCGATGGAATGGCCGCGCGCCTTTTCCATCGGGTCGAAATCGGACACGGTGTTGCCGCGTTCGACCGTGCCTGCCGTCTGCAGGGCGCCGCCGGCATGCAGCAGGGCTTCGAACAAGGTGGTTTTGCCGGCGCCGGGGTGGCCTGCCAGGGCCACGTTGCGGATTTGCTGCGTGGTGTGGGACATGCGGATGTTCCTCCCGTTGCGAGGGGAATGCACATCCGTCATGGCTGTCCGCATGGGAGGAGCGAACCGCGCGAGCGCGGCGCTCGACGGGCGGTCATGGCGGGAGGGCAAGCATCCGCACGACGGCGCGCGCGGTCAAGTCGCGGTGCAGCTTCGACGAATGCCGAAACATCCGTTTCACCGCGCCGGGTGTAAGCTGCGCGCCCCTTTCAAGCGAGGAGTGCGGCCATGGCTTTCAAGCGTTACGCCGATGCGCAGTGGAACGGCGACCTGCAATCGGGCAAGGGCGGCATCAGCACGCCGCAGAGCGGTCTGTTCGAATCGCAGAATTTCTCGTTCAAGACCCGCTTCGGCGACGAGACCGGCACCAACCCGGAAGAACTGCTTGCCGCCGCGCACGCCGGCTGTTTCAGCATGGCCTTGTCCGCCGTGCTGGGCAAGGAAGGCTTCGTCCCGGACAGCATCCGGACCCGCGCCGAGGCGACGATGGAACCGGGCATGGATCCCGGCCCGACCATCACCGCGATCAAGCTGATCGTGTCGGCCAGGGTGCCGGGCATCGACGCGGCGAAGTTCGAACGGATCGCGCAGCAGGCCAAGGCTGGTTGCGTGATTTCGCGTGCGTTGTCGGTGCCGGTGAGCTTGGAGGCGACGCTGCTTTGATGCCGGTTTTGTAGTGTTGTCGGCTTCGGTGGGACGTCGTGCCTTGCCGCCGGGAGCCGCTTTTCGCTCGGTCGGGGCAATCCTGCCCCGACTCGCGCGCGCAACATCCCTGTTGCGCTTGTCGCGACCCCCGGCGGCAGGGCACGGCTATCCGTAACGAAGGATTTGTTGCTTCGGTAGGTCGGGGCTACGTCCCCGACGTGCCGTTGCCTTGCCGGTGCAGGTGTCGGGGGCGTAGCCCCGACCTGCATCGAAGGCGGCTGAAATGAATCGCCGATGCGCAGCCCCCGGCGGGGATGCGGAAAGCAGGCCAGGGATGGCCTGCGGCGGCGAGTGAAGGCAGGAGCCTGCCCGAGCCGAGGAGCATCCCCGGCGGGGGCTGCGCTTGCTTCCGAAGCCGACGCGCGCACCGTGCCCGGTGTCATAGGTTCCACATTCCGCAAAGAAGAAGAAAGTCCTCGCCATCCTTGCCCGCCGGATGTGCTTTGCGCATAGTGGCGCGGTCCACGCAACCCGGGAGTTTTCACGCATGCATCGTCGGATCCTGTGCCTCGTGCTGCTTTCCCTGGTCGGCTGCAATGCCGCGCAACCGCCACCGCAAGCCACCGCGCCTGCGGTCACCGTGTTCAGCGCGCAACGCATCCACACCTCCAATCCCGAGCAGCCGCAGGTGCAGGCGATCGCGTGGGATGAAGCCGGCAAGTTGCTGGCCGCAGGCGACAGCGCCGCGCTGGCCAGGCAGTTCCCGGATGCGAAGCGCATCGACAGGCCCGACGCCACCGTCATTCCCGGCCTGATCGACGCGCACGGTCATGTGATGGGATTGGGCATGTGGTTGTTGCAGGCCAATCTGATCGGTGCGAAAGACAAGGCCGAAGTGATTGCGCGGCTGCGTGAATTCGAAAAGACCCTCGCTCCCGGCGCGTGGCTGACCGGCAGCGGTTGGGATCAGAACGATTGGCCGGAAAAAACCTTTCCCACCGCCGCCGACCTGGATGCCGCCTTCCCCGAGCGCCCGGTATGGCTGGAGCGCATCGACGGCCACGCCGGCTGGGCCAATACTGCCGCGTTGAAACTCGCTGCGGAAAAACAACCGAAGCTGCTTTCCGCCGACTGGCAACCCGACGGCGGCCGCATCGAACGCAGCGGCGGCAAGCCGACCGGCGTGCTGGTCGATGGCGCGATGGCGCTGCTGCATGCCGTGGTGCCGCCGCCGGACGAGGCCATGCGCGAACGCGCGCTGGCCGCAGCGCTGGATGCCGCCGTGCGCAACGGCCTGACCGGCGTGCACGACATGGGCGTTTCGCGCGCCGACCTGGCGCTGATGCGCAAGTTCGCTGACGAAGGAAAGCTGCCGCTGCGCATCGACGCCTACGCCGATGGCGACAACGCCGCGCTGGCCGACCTGTGCGCGAACGGCCTGTACCAGCATGCAGGCGGGCGCCTGCAAATGCGCGGCGTCAAGCTGTTCATCGACGGCGCGCTGGGCAGCCGTGGCGCGGCCTTGCTGGCCGATTACAGCGACGAACCCGGCAACCGCGGCCTGCTGGTCACCGACCCGGCCGCCTACACCGCAGCGGTGGAAAAGGCGAAACGCTGCGGGGTGCAGGTCGCCACGCATGCCATTGGCGACCGCGGCAACCGCCTCGTGCTGGATGCGTATGAAAAGGCATTGGGCGCGGATGCGAAATCCGATCACCGCTGGCGCGTCGAACACGCGCAGGTCGTTTCGCTGGAAGACATCCCGCGCTTTGCGCAACTGGGCGTGATCGCCTCGATGCAGCCCACCCACGCCACCAGCGACATGCCGTGGGCGCAGGATCGCGTCGGCCCGCAACGCATCCTCGGCGCGTATGCGTGGCAACGTTTCCTGCACAGCGGCGCGCGGCTGGCGCTGGGCTCGGATTTCCCGGTGGAATCGCCGGATCCGCGTCTGGGCCTGTACGCGGCGGTGACGCGGCAGGACCGCGACGGCCAGCCGCCGGGCGGCTGGCGTGCGGAAGAAAAATTGAGCCGGGCCGAAGCCCTGCGCGGTTTCACCGCCGATGCCGCATTCGCGGGTTTCGACGAAGACACCGTCGGTCAGTTGAAACCCGGCCTGCGCGCGGATTTCGTGGTGCTGGCAAGCGACCTGCTCGCAGTGCCGGAATCGGAACTGGACGACCTGCAGATCCAGTCAACCTGGGTGGATGGCAAGGCGGTGTACGAGGCGGCCAGGTAGGGCTACCGCTCCCCGCCCAACCACCGCATATCGACGATCCGCCGTTCGCCGCCGACGCGGGCGACCTGCACGACCACGTCAACCAGGCTGTGGATGTAGGAAAGCGCGTCGGCGTGGCCCAGGCCGATGCCGGCCTGCATCACCATCAGCGCCAGTTGCTGCAAGGCGCCGTCGGGGTGGTTGGCGTGCACGGTGCTGAACGAGCCGGGGTGGCCGGTGTTGATCGCACGCAAAAAGGTCACCGCTTCGCTGCCGCGCAGTTCGCCCAGCACGATGCGGTCCGGACGCAGGCGCAACGAGGCGCGCAGCAGGTCATCGACGGTCACGCGCGCTTCGCCCTGTTCGTCCTTGACCGCGACCAGGCCCAGGCTGTTGGGCTGGTACAGCTGGATTTCCGGCGTGTCCTCGACCGCGACGATGCGTTCGCGTTGCGGGATTTCCTTCAGCAGCGCGTTGAGCAGGGTGGTCTTGCCGGATGAGGTGCCGCCGGAAATCAGCACGGTCTTGCGCGCGGCAATCGCGGCGCGCAGGCCGTCGAGCGAAGGCGGGAACGTGGCCGCCGCCGCCGCATCCGCACCGCCGCTGAAGCGGTAGTCGTCCAGGCGCAGATCGACGCCGACGTGGCGACGGATGGCCATGGCCCAGCCGATGCGCGTGGCGGGCGGGCCGACCAGCTGGATGCGCTCGCCGCCGGGCAGGGTGGCCGCCAGCAGCGGGAATTCGCGGTTGATGCCCTGGTGGTTGACCCGCGCGACCTGGGTGGCCAGACGCTGCATCAGGGTGTCGTCCAGTTCCGGCGCCGGTTCGCGGTACATCGATGCTTCGCCGATGCGTTCTATCCACACTTCGCCGGGCGCGTTGTACAGGATTTCGGTCACCGCCGGATCGTCCAGCCACAGGCGCAGCGGGCGCAGGCAACTGTGCAGATAGACATCCTGCGACGGCGCGAACGCCGACGCGGGTTCGGACCTGTCCTGCAGCAGGGCAGATTGCCGCATCACGAGGCGTTTTCCTGTTTTGCCGGCGGCGCGCCATTGTCGTCATCGTGATGACCGCCGCCGGGCGGCGGGCCGCCTTGCGGCTTCTTGAAGCCCTTGGCGCTCATGCACGCATCCATCTTCGCCATGTCCGGGCGCTGCCCTCCGCTGGCGCCCAGCGATTGCGCGCAGGCGGAAAGCGCGGCATCGACTTCGGGATTGCGGCCACCGGGCGGCGGGCCTTTCGGCGGGCCCTTGCCGTCGGCCGGCGTCGGGTTGTTCGAAGTCGAGGCCGATGCGGACGTGGAAGCGTCCTGCGCAGCGGCGGCGAAGGCGGGCAGCAGCACGGCGGCGAGCAGCAGCGTTTTCACGGAAGCGGGCTTCATCAAGGCGTGCTTCAAGAAGGGAGATTTCATTGCGGATTCTCCTGTGGGGGGGTGGGAACGACATCGGCGGCGAGCGGGCCGGCCTGTGCCAGCGCCGTACCGGAGGTGGAAAAATCCAGGTCGCGGGCGACGAACACCTGGATCGGCGTGCCCTGCGGCACGCGGATGGTCGGCGGGATCTTGCCGTTGGTTTCCAGCGCCACGCCGGCCGCGCTGGAGGTGCCGCTGCTGGCGATCACCACCGAACTGCTGTCGCCCAATGCGCCGGCCGCGCCGGATACCACCGACAGCAGGATCGATGCACCGAAGCGTTGCCAGAAGTGCCGGTTGACCTCGCCCGGCAGGCCGATTTCGCCGCCTGCGTCCATCGCCGGCGAACCGAGCTGGATCGACACGCCATCGGGGCGGATCAGCCGCGTCCACATCAGATAGGCGCGGCTTTGCCCGGCGCTGAGGCCACTCTTGTACTGGCCGACCAGGCGACTGCCGCGTGGAATCAGTACCTGACTGCCGTCGAAGCTGCGCACGTCGCGGCTGATCACGGCGCGGGCGTAGCCGGGCAGGTCGGAATTGATCGCCGTTTCCAGTACCGCCGGCAGGATCGCGCCCTGCACCACGGTGCTGCGGCCATCGCCCAGCGCCGTGGCCTGCGCCGACGGCGGCGCATCGTTTGCGCTGCGGAAGGCGAACAACTCGTCGGCACTCAGGTTGTTGGTTTGCGTGCTGCCTTTGCTCGCATCGGCGGCGGTCGCATCGGCGGCGGGCGCGGCGTTGCCGGTGTTGTCGATGATCATCGGCATGGCGCGCGACTGGCCGGGGTCGGGTTTCGTGTTCGCTTCGGCAACGACGGGCGTGGCCGCGTCTGCAGCGTTTTCCTCCGGCAGGTGCGTCGTTGCGACGACGACCGGTGCCGCGGGCGGATCGACGATATTGACCGCCGGCGCGGGCCCGGGCGCTTCGTCGGCGCGCGTGCGCTGCCCGGACAGGCTGATGAGCGTGATTGCGCCCAGGGCCAGCGCGCCGAGCACGCCGGCGACCAGGCCCAGGTTTTCGCCGGCGCGGCGCGGGTGCGCGACCGCCGGCATCGCGCGCAGCGACAAGGCGCGTTGCTGCGCTTCGCCCAGGCTCAGGCGCGGATCGGTGGCGGTGGTGGAGTAGGGCACGTTCATTGTGCGCTCTCCTTGTCGCGGAACCACGCCGCCAGCGATTTGCGCGCATCGCGTTCGCGCAGCGATTTGCCGGCGTCGTTGCGCGGTTGCGGCGAGGCTTCGTCCAGCGTCGGCGCTTGCCAGGCATCGTTGTAGAGCACCGCGACCGCGTTGCCCCGGCGCAGGACGAAGGCCGGCGCGATGCGGTCCACCACCAGCCAGTCGCCCTGCGCGTTGAAGTCCACCGGCGTTTCCGACTGGTCCGCGCCGACCGCATACACGGCCGGCGTGCCGCTGCCGGCGTCCCAGTGGAACCAGGTCCGGCTGCCGTCGTCGAACACCCGCTGCGGCACGTTGCCGCGGGCGCCGCTGAAGGAGTAGGCGTTGTTGCGTTGCGCGGGAACGGCATCGGTTGCGGCGCTGGCGGCTTGTTGTTCCGGCGTCGCGTCGGCCACGATCGTCGTCGGTTCCGGTTCGTTCGGGTAGCGGAAGCGCAGCGTATAGACCACGCGGCCGCGGCGGCAGGCGTCGTTGCTGGCGGCAACCAGTTCGAAGTTATAGACGCGGCGGTTGGTGGCCACGGTCATGTTGCTGTGGCTGTCGGCGAAGGACGGCTTGACGAACAGGATGTCGGCGCGCTTGTTCGGCGCGATCAGCCAGCGCGAGGCGTCGCCGACGCCGACGTTCTCGATGCGCTCGCCGGGGCCGAACTGCACCATGGTCTGGAAGCCGAAGCAGCCGTCCAGCCGCACCACGGCGGCGGGGTCGTAGTCGAGTTCGCGGATGCGATCATCGCTGGCGAAGGCCGGCACGGCCAGCGCGGTCGCCAGCAGCAGCGCCAGTCGCGGGAAGGTGGGTGAGCCGTTCATTGCGGGGATCTCCGGTTCGGTGCCTGTACCGTGTTGCTGTTGCCGCGTTTGCGCTCCCAGCGCGATTGCAGTTGTCCGCGACGCGGCGCGCCGGCGTTGTCGCGGATGCCGTCGCCGCGCGCGTTCACGTTGACCGTCACTGGCGCGGTGCGCAATGCGTAGGCTGCATCGCTGCGCGACAGCGCTGCCGACACCGCCGCCAGCCGCGTGGCCGCATCGCCGGCGGCGGTGGCTTCGCGCGTGGCGTGTGCCCTCGTCGCGGGTGCAGGCGCGGCCATGCTGCGTTCGCCAGCAGGGTCGGCGGCAGCCGGCGGCGCGGCTTCCGCCTCGGCATTGCGCAATCGCGCCGGTCGCCAGCCACGGGTCAGGTTGACCGCCGTCCACAGCAGCGCCAGCAAGGTGCCGGCATAGATCAGCGCGGCCAGGAACAGCATCGCCACCGGCTGCAGTGCTTCACCTGCGGCCAGCGGGTCCTGCGCCACTTCGTCCAGCAGCGGCGAAATCAACGCAATCGCGCCGGCACCGCCCAGTGCAACCAACATCGGTGCCAGCGCGAACGCCACCGTGGTCTTCAACCAGCCTTCGAACAGACCGCGCGTGCCGCGGAACAGCGCGAACACGATGAACACCGGACCCAGCGCCAGCAGGATCGCCAATACCGCGCGCGCCATCACCAGCAGGCCGGCGGTCGAAAGCACCAGCAGCAGCGAGCCCGCCCAGGCCAGCTTGGCGGCCAGTTTCAGGTTGGGTGACGCCTGTTCGCCTTGCGATTGCAGGGTCTGCGCCAGTTCCAGCCAGCGGCCGAACATCTCGTCCAGCCGCAGCACGAAGATTCGTGTTGCGCCGCTGCCGCGACCGACGAAGGCCGACGCGATCTGATCCGGCCCGCGCGAAAGCAGGTCATAGACCACGGTCTGGTATGCCGGCCACGCGCTGGCGAAGGTCAGCACCAGTCCCAGCGCCAACACCTTCGGCATGGCCGCCGACAAGGTCAGCCGCGTGCGGCCGGTGACCAGTCCCAGCGCCAGCAACGCGACGTACAAGGTCAGCACGGCGGTCAGCACGCCGATGAACACGCCGCCGTGGCCGAACAGGCGCCCGTAACCGGCGGCAACCGCGCCGTTGAGCTGGCAGTCGATCGCGGCCAGCGCGTTGGACAGGCTGGCGCTGTCGCCGCCGGGGATGGCCGGACACGGGTTCATTTCACCACCTGAAATTTTTTCGCGGCGGTGTCGGCATCGCGCGGCGTTTCGTCCCGGTCCGGGTAATCGCTGCCAGTCAGCGGCTTCCACCAACCGCGCGGATGATCGCCGTGCAGGCGGCGCAATTCGTCCAGCTTGCGCACGCTGCTTTCGCGACCGGACATCAACGTCAGCAAATCCGGCATCGCCGACAGATCCAGCCGCACCACCACGCTGTCGTTGCCGTGCTTGACCAGGAAGGCGTGCGCGTGCGCCGGCAGGTTGCGCACCAGTTCCAGTTCGTGTTCGCTCAGGCCGAAGCCGGTGCAGTAGTCCTCGGCCTGCGCGCGCGGGTTGGGCATGAACAGCTGGGTCGCGGTCTGCTCGATGATCGCGCTGGCGACGCGGCTGTCCAGCGCATCGCGTGCGCTTTGCGTGCCGAAGCCGACGATGGCGTTGCGCTTGCGCAGGGTCTTCATCCAGTCGCGGATGCGCGCGGCGAAGGCTTCGTCGTCCAGCGCCTTCCAGCCTTCGTCGATCAGAATCATGGCCGGGTGCCCGTCCAGCCGCTCCTCGATGCGATGGAACAGGTACAGCATCGCCGGCGTGCGCAGCTTCGGCGCGTCCAGCAGTTCGGTCATGTCGAAGCCGAGCACCGGCGTGGACAAATCCAGCCGGTCGGCGGCGTTGTCGAACAGCCACGCATGTTCGCCGTCGTTGCACCACGGCGCCAGCCGCGCGGCCAGATCGTCCGGCGCGGCGCGGCGATGCCCGCCGAGCAGTTCGCGGAAATAGCGCAGCCGCCGCACCGGGAAGGCCTGCGCGTAGCTGGCCTCGACCGCCTGCGCGACGATGGCCGCTTCTTCGACGCGCAGACGCTCGCCCGGCGCGCACACCAGCCGCTCGATCCAGTCGCGCAGGAAGGCGCGGTTGTTCGCCGTGTCCGGCAATTGCAGCGGGTTGAAGCCGCTGGCCTCGCCGCTGCGCAAGGTCGAGTAATGGCCGCCGGTGGCGCGCACGAAGATTTCGCTGCCGCGGTCCTTGTCGAACAGCACCGTGCGCGGCGCGTAACGGCGCGCCTGCGCGGCGAGGAAGTTCATCGCCACGGTCTTGCCCGAACCGGACGGCCCGATCACGCTGAAATTGCCCAGGTCGCCGCGATGGAAGTTGAAGAAGTACGGCGTGGCCGCGCTGGTTTCCAGCACGCTCAATGCCGCGCCCCAATGGTTGCCCTCGGCCTGCCCTTGCGGAAAACCATGCAGCGAGGCGAAGCCGGCGAACGCGCCGGTGGAGATCAGCGCCTTGCGCGCGGCGTAGTCGGCGTTGCCGGGAAACTGCGCCCAGAACGCCGGTTCCAGCGCCAGTTCCTCGCGTACCGCGACCGCGCCCAGATCGGCCAGCGCGGCGGCGCATTCGGCGACCGCGCCGTCCAGTTCGTCCAGCGATTCGGCGCGCACCAGCAACGAGAGATGGTGTTCGCCCAGCGCGGAACGGCCGGCGGCCAGATCATCCTTCGCTTCGGCCAGACCGCGCCGCAAGGTTTCCGAATCGTCGTCGGCGGCGCGCTGGCGGCGCAGCGCAAGACCCACGCGCTCCATGCCGGTCTGGCGGTCAACGAAGGCGAAGGTTTCGCTCAGCGTCATCTCGCAGGGCAGGCGCAGCAGCGCGTCGAGCATGCCGGGCATCGCCTGCGGCGGGTATTCCTTCAGGCCCAGGATCGCCGAATAGTCGCTGCGTCCGTTCGCGCCGCGCCGTTCGATGGCGTCGATGCCGAAGCTGATGCGCTTGTACGGCAGGTGCTGGCCGGCATCGGTTTTCGGTTCCAGCATCGGCTGCAGTTCGCCGTTGAACAACGCCGAGAGAAATTCCAGCGGCTCCGAGCAGCGCCCGTGCGGGGTGTCGTAACCGTCCAGCAGGCGCGGCGCGTAGCCTTGCAATGCGGACATCAGGGCCTCGCGCACGGCGTCTAGTTCGCGCAGTTCGCGCGCCAGCGCCGCATCGGCGGCTTCGCCGCGCCGCGTGCTGCCCAGCAGGCGGTCGAACCAGCCGGCCTTGCCGCGCGCCGGGCGGCGCATCACGCTGACGAACAGGTCGTTGACGAACAAGCGCCGCGCACCGAGTGCCGCTTGCCAGCGCGCGTCAAGGTCGGCGCTGACCGGGTCGTCGAATTCGCCTTGCGTGGATACCTGCACGCGCCGGCGCAGCAGATGGTGATGGACGACATAGCGCGAATCGGCGATGGCACGCAGCGCCGCATCGCGCGCGCGCTGGCGATGATTGAGCGTTTCGTCGTCCGCCGTCTCGAAGGCGAAACCGGACAGGTGCAGGCATTGCAGCAGCGCGCCGTCGCGCAGTTCGATGGTGCGGCCGTCGATGACCCGCGCATACGGCAGGCGGTCGCCCGAGCGCGCTTCGCGCTTCAGCCAGCGCTGGAATCCGTCAAGGCGCATAGCTGTTGCACCTCCATAATTTCCAGTTGCGGATGCGCGGGCAGCGGCTCACGCGGATGCGCCACAGATCGAAGATGCGCGGTTCGCGCAGGCAGGCGAGATAGCCGATGCCGTGCATCACCAGCGCCGCACCCAGCGCCCAGAACGAGCGCGTGATCAGGAACGCTTCGGTGGTCACCACGCCATTGATGATGAAATAGCTGTAGGTGACGCCCGCGAACATCTGCGGCTGGGTCAGCGCGCGAAAGACCGGGGTGCGTTGCAGCGCGGCCATGGTGGCGATCAACCAGCGGCGGAACGGATGCCGGCAACGATCGTCGTCGCGCCGAACAGCACGAAACAGCCCAGGATCACCGTCGCGCCGAAGCGCCAGTTGATGCGCCCGCTGAGCATCATGAAGCCGACCACCGCCACCGCGATGACGGCCACGGCGGTGGCGACGTTGCCCAGCAAGGTGCCCTGCACCCAGTTCAGCGCATTGAGGATGGGGCCGGAACCGGCCGGTGCGGCCATTGCCGGCAGCGGCGCCAGGGCGCTGGCGACGGCGGCGATGCGGGAGCGGATTTTCGTTTTCATGGAGCACCTCCGGAGGTGGGCGAAGTCGATGACGCGGTCGTGTTCGACGCGACCGCGCCTGCTGTTGCGTAGCTGGCGGCCTTGTCGTTGGCGGCAGCGGCGAGCCGTTCCAGGTTGCGGCGCACGTAGTCGCGGGTCTCGCGGAACGGCGGCACGCCGCCGTATTGCACGACCCGGCCGCTGCCGGCGTTGTAGGCGGCCAGCGCCAGGTCGATGTTGCCGTCGAAGCGGTCCAGCATCTTCCGCAGGTAGGCAGCGCCGCCGTCGATGTTCTGCACCGGGTCGCGCGGATCGACCCCGAGCTCGTGCGCCGTGTCGGGCATCAATTGCATGATGCCGATGGCGCCGACCGGCGAAACCGCCGCGGCGTCGTAGCCGGATTCGGCGCGCGCCACCGCGTCGATCAGCCACGGGCTGAGATCGTGGCGCCGTGCGGCGGCGTGCACGGCGGCGCGGTACTGCGACGGTATGGCCGCCGGCAACATGGCGTTTGAAAACGCCATGTTCGACAGCATCGTGTCTGCGGCCGGCGCATCCATCGGCGCATCGGCGAACGCAGCTTCATCCTGCCGCGCACCCAGCCAGTGCACCGCGCCATCGTCGCCGACTTCCATCACCTGCGCCTGCGCCGCACCGGCGACGAATCCGAAAACGGAGGCCAGGACAATGCGGATCATGGCTGGCACTCCACGACAGGCAGCGGCAGGTTGCGCCGCTCGCAGGCGGCCTGCGTCAGCGGGCGATGGAAGCTCAGTGGCGACAGCCACAGGAAGGCCAGCAGGTGCAGCGTGGCGAACGTGGCCAGCACGCCGGTCTGCCGTGCCTGCAGCGCCGGCCAGCGTTCTGCCGCAATGCGCCAGGCCAGCACGGCGATCAGGAAGCCCAGCAGCAGCCCGCTGAAGGCGTGGTAGAGGTACATCAGCCGCTGCGAGGCGATCCACGAATGCAGCGCGAAGCAGGTGACCCATGCGACCAGCAAGATCGCCAGCAGGAAGACTTCGCGCGGCTGCGCAGTCTGCGCCGGCTTGCGCCACTGCAGCCACAGCAGCAGCGCGCTGGCGAGCGGCGCCAGCGTCGCCAGCGCCCAGCCGAACGGGTTGGCGACCAGTTGCACGTAGGCCGTGTGCGTGCCGTTGGAATCCCAGCGGTAGTTGATCGGCTTCCACTGCCGCAGCCATTGCATCGGCGTGGAACTGTTGTGGTCCTGCAGGCCCAACCCCGCCGCGTCGGCGGCGATGAAGCGCGCGTAGTCGCCGGCGGCATCGAACAGCACGCGCGGCGACAAGGCAATCTCGTGTTGCAGGTATTGCCGGTATGCGCCGCCGACGAAGGCGGCATCCTGACGGCCGGCCACCGTCGTTTCATCAGGCATCTGCCGGCCAATCGAAACATGCGCCGCCAGCACCAGCACGCTGGCCAGCAAGCCGGCGGCAAGCATGCGCGCCGCCGTCGCCGAAGCGGTCATCAGGCCCGAAGCGATGCCATCGCTGCGCCGTTCCCATGCGCGCAGCAGCACCAGCATCGTTGCCGGCAGCAGCAACCACGCCGCATTCAACTTCACCAGCATTGCCAATGCGCCGAATGCGCCCACCGCCGCTTCGCGCCAGCCCGCACGCCGTGGCCGCAGCACTGCACTGGCCAGCGCCCACAGCGACAGCACGATGAACAGCAACTGGAACGCATCCAGGTGTGCGGCGCGCAGATGGGCCACCAGCGCGTTGTCGAACACGAACAGGTTGGCTGCCAGCAATGCCAGGGGCAGCGAACGCACCAGCGTCAACGCCAACCCGAACATCGCCAGCGCAGTGGCAACCGCCGCCAATCCCGACGCCAGGCGCATGCCCAGCAAGGAGTAGCCCGCCGGCAGGTCTTCGCCGCCGGCGTGCTTGGTGTCGCCCAGGTGCGTGTTGTCCAGCGCCGCATTCGGTTGCAGCAGCACATCGCCGGCTGCCAGCAGCATCATGCCCAGCGGCGGATGCGTGCCGAACTGCGCACGCCCGTCTGCGTAACGCTGGGTCGAGGTCAGGTAATAGCCCTCGTCCCAGAGCATCTGCGCCGGCCGCTCCAGGCCGGCGACGAAATTGATCGCCGCCAGCAGCGTCACCAGCAGCGCCGCCGCAACGACCAGCACCCGCGATGCCCGCCCGGCGCGGGCCGGTGCGGGCAGGGCGTGCGACGATGCGACGGCGTGCATGGCGGCGCTTCGGCTCAGGCCAGGCCGACGGTGACGGTAGCGGTGTAGCCGTTGGTGGTGTCGCCGCTGAACGACGGGGTCATTGCCGCGATCTGCGCCGAGGTGTTGTCGCCGAACACGTTGTCGCTGGACAGGCTGACCCGGGCCTTGTTGGTGACGCTGGCGCTGTAACCGCTGACGGCGGCATAGACCGCGTCGCAGACATCATCGTCCATCGCGAACTGCGAGGTCAGCTTCTTGCCGCCGGAATTGGCGCTGGTGGCCAGGCTCAGGCTGGAATAGACCTCGAAGTGGATGTGCGGCCAGCGCCCCGAATAGCAGGCCGGGAAGATGGTCGTGAAAGTGACCTGCCCGTTGCTGTCGGTGACCTGCACGCCGCGCAGGTAGTTCTGGCTCTGCACGCCGCTGCTGTACAGCGAGTAGGTGCCGTCGCGGGTGCAATGCCAGATGTAGATTGCATAGCCTTCCAGCGGCGTGCAGCCGTCGCTGACATCGACCAGGGTGATGGTCAGGGTCAGCGGCAGGCCGGCAGCGGTGCCGCTGAACTCGCCGTAGCTGGTGGTGATGTCGCTGCGGACGATGCCGTCGTCGTCCAGCACGTTGACGAGGGTGCCGTTGACGCTGTTGGTGCCGTCGGCCGGGTAGGGGCCGTTGGTCTCGGTGGGATCGGCGACGCAGGTGCCCGAACTGCTGGAACTGGAACTGCTGCTCGAACTGGAACTCGAACTGCTGCTGGAACTGGAGCTGGAGCTGCTGCTCGAACTGGAACTGCTGGAGCTCCCCGACGAAGAACTGTCGCTGGAACCGCCACCGCCGCCACAGGCCACCAGCACGGCGGCCGCGCCGCTGCCGGCAATCCAGCCCAGCACCTGTCGGCGTTCACGAATCCGCTGGGCCATGACTTCGAGGTCTTTCTGCAGACCGCCGTCGTGGTCGTCGTGTTCGTTGATTTCGGGATAGGACATGGTGGCTGTACTCCTGACGGGTTGGCTGAAGGGGCGGACTGCACCGGCGTGGGGGAGAGAGGGAGGGGAGCCCTGCCGCCGGTGGCAGTCCACGGCAGCGGACCCTAGGCGCGGCGTGTGGCGGGTGCTTGTCGTCGTGTTTCAGGCGCTGACAAGGTTGGCCGGGATTCAGCCGGCGAATACGGCCACGCATCTGCGTGGCAAACGGATCCACGACAATTCGGCGTTGGCTTCGCGCCGCCCGCATGTCGCCCGTGTGGCAGTTCTTTGCAGTGCGGACAAACGCGCAATACACTCGCCTGCTATTCATGCCGGCATGAACGCATCACCCGAAATGGACCTGCAATCGCTGATCATGGTGGTCGATGACGACCCCGGCCTGCGCGACCTGACCACCGGCTTCCTGCGCGAGCACGGCTATCGCGTGGTGGCGATCGAAGACGTGGCGCGCATGCGCGAGGCGATGGACGCGCAGCGCCCCGACCTGATCATCATGGACGTGATGATGCCCGGCGAAGACGGGCTGAACGCCGCCCGGCAGCTGGCCAGCCAGCGCAACGGCCCGGCGGTGATCATGCTCAGTGCGCTGGGCAGCGATACCGACCGCATCATCGGCCTGGAAGTCGGCGCCGACGACTACCTGGCCAAACCCTGCAACCCGCGTGAATTGCTGGCCCGCGTGCGCGCGGTGCTGCGCCGGCGGCAGGTCGGCGAACCGCTGGCCCCGCCGGAAGGCCACCTGTACGAATTCGCCGGCTGGCGGCTGGACATCCTGCGCCGCGACCTGCGCGACCCCACCGGCGTCTTCATCGACCTGTCCGATGGCGAGTTCACCCTGCTGCGCGCCTTCGTCGAACACCCGCAGCGCGTGCTCGGCCGCGACCAGTTGCTGGATTTCGCCCGTGGCCGCAACGTCGAGGTCTTCGACCGCGCCATCGATACCCAGATCAGCCGCCTGCGCCGCAAGTTGAACGAACGTACCCGCCAGGAACTGATCCGCACCGTGCGCAACGAAGGCTACATGTTGCTGCCTGCGGTCAGCCGTTCGTGAGCGTACCCAAACGGGCCGGGCCATCGCGGCGTCGCGGCCTTTCCATTTTCAACCGCACCTTCCTGTTGCTGCTGGCGGCCTTGCTGGTGGCGCAGGGCATTGCCGTGGCCTTGCTGGTGCTGTCGCCGATCCGCAGTGGCTCGGTCGAACTGATGCAGGTCATCGCGCTGCTGTCCAGCAGGATTCCATCGAACGACACCGGCCTGCACGTGGAGACCGTCGAGGCGGCGCCAACGCCCGATACCGAAAAAGGTTTGCGCAACGATGAAACGGTTCGCGCGTGGATTGCGCGCTGGCTGGGCGTGGAAACCGATACGGTGGTGTTTGCCACGAATCGCACGGTGCGCCAACGCGGCGGCGGGCCGGGTCGCGATGGCCATGCGCCGCCGCCTCGGCGCGATGCCGAAGGATCGACCGCGGGCGAGCAACCGCAGCGCGGCGGGTTTGGCCCGCCGCCATCCGGTGGCGGCCCGCCGCCGCACGACCGGTTGCCGCCGCCGGATCGACCACCGCCCGATGGCGACGGCCCGCCCGGCGGCAACGGCCCGCCGCCGGATGGCGAACTGGCCCCGGATACCGTGCTGCGCGGCGATTTCATCGCCGCCGTGCGCCAGCGCGACGGCCGGTGGCGCGTGGTCGAATCCAGCGAGGCCGGCCTGCTGATGCGCATCGGCAAACCTGCCGGCCTGCTGTTCCTGCTCGGCTTGTTCGTCCTGCTGCCGCTGGCGTGGTGGTTTTCGCGCGCGCTGTCCGCACCGATCCGCCGCTTCGCCAGGGCCGCCGATCACCTGGGCCGCAACCCCGACGCGCCGCCGCTGCCGCACAACGGCCCCAGCGAAATCGCGATGGCCGCCGATTCGTTCAACGCCATGCAGACCCGGCTCAACCGCATGATCGCCGAACGCACGCAGATGGCCGGCGCGATCGCCCACGACCTGCGCACGCCGCTGGCGCGGCTGGCCTTCCGTCTGCACAAACTGCCGCCGGGCGAGCAGGAAAAGGCGCAGGCCGACATCGACGAGATGAAGTCGATGATCGCCTCGGCGCTGGAATTCCTGCGCGACCAGTCGCAACGCGGCAGCCGCGGGCGACTGGATTTCCGCTCGTTGGTCGAAAGCGTGGTCGATGGCCTGGCCGACACCGGCCATGACGTCACCTTGCAGACCGGCGCATCGGCCACCGTCGTCGGCGACCCGGTCGCGCTGCGGCGCATGGTCGCCAACCTGGCCGACAACGCGCTGAAATACGGCCATCGCGCGCGCCTGTGCATCACCGTCGAAGCCGATGTTTGTCGTCTGCATGTCGAAGACGACGGCCCCGGCATCGACCCGGCCCAGGCTGAACGCCTGTTCATGCCCTTCGCCCGTGGCGAAGCCTCGCGCAACCGCAACACCGGCGGCGTCGGCCTGGGCCTGTCCAGCGTACAAGGCATCGTCGCCAGCCACGGCGGCGAGGTGACCCTGCGCAACCGCGACGAAGGCGGCTTGCAGGTGACGGTGACGCTGCCGCTGGAGAGGGCTTGAAGCCGGGCCTTCTCATTTGTGCAACGGGAAGCGGCTGGTAAACTGCGCCGGTCGTCTTTTCCAACATTTGCCGCCATGAGCCAGACCGCCGCCGCGCCCGCCAATGCCGAGAAGCACTACACCGTGCATCGTGCCGATTTGCCGTTGAGCTGCCCGCTGCCGTCGATGGCGTTGTGGAACTCGCATCCGCGCGTGTATCTGCCGATCGAGAAGGAACCGGGCGGCGAGGCCGATTGTCCGTATTGCGGCGCGCATTTCGTGCTGGCCGACTGACGGCCGGAGCCGATGCGCCGCCTGACCGTGGTGCAATTGCTGCCGGCGCTGGAGTCCGGCGGGGTCGAGCGTTCGACCATCGAGATTGCCGAGGCACTGGTGCGCGCCGGCCATCGCGCCATCGTGGTGTCCGCCGGTGGCCGCTTGCAGGGCGAACTCGAAAAGACCGGTGCGGAGCATGTCGCGCTGGGCATCGGACGCAAGTCGCCGTTGACGTTGCGGCATGTGCCGGCGTTGCGACGCCTGTTCACGCAAGCCCGCGCCGACATCGTGCATGCGCGTTCGCGCTTGCCGGCGTGGCTGGGGTGGTGGGCGGTGCGCGGCATGGCCGATTCGCCCCATTTCGTCACCACCATGCATGGGCTGAATTCCCCGGGCCGTTACAGCCGCATCATGGCGCGCGGCGAGCGGGTGATATGCGTGTCGAACACGGTGCGCGATTACCTGCTGCGCCACTATCCGCAAACCGACCCGGCCCGGCTGCGGGTGATCCCGCGCGGCATCGACACCGCGCAATTCCCGCGTGCGCCGTGGCCCGATGCGGCGGCGCGCGCGCAGATGGCGGCGGAACATCCGCAACTGGGCGGCGATGGCCCGCTGTTGCTGCTGCCGGGGCGCGGCACGCGCTTGAAGGGGCACGTCGATGCCTTGCATCTGCTCGCCGGCCTGCGCCATGCCGGCCCCGATGCGCGATTGTGGCTGCCGGGTGCACGCGAGCGCGGGCGCGAGGACTACATTGCCGAGATGGAAAACCAGGCGACCCGGTTGGGCATCGCCGAGGCGGTTGCGTTCACCGCGCCGACTGCGCGCATCGCCGATGCCTATGCTGCCAGCGACCTGGTGTTGCAGCTTTCGCGCAAGCCGGAAGCCTTCGGCCGCACCGTGATCGAGGCGCTGTCGGTGGGCCGGCCGGTGCTGGGCTGGGCACATGGCGGCGTGGGCGAACTGCTGGCGCAATTGCAGCCGCAAGGCGCTGTCGCGCCGTTCGACGCGGCAGCGTTGTTGCGCGCCGCGGAATCCTTGTTGGCGCAACCGCCGTCGCCATTGGCTACCATGCCCTGCACCTTGCGTGCGATGCAGGACGCGACGCTGGCCCTCTACGAAGAACTTGCCCGGAACGATGCCCTCCAACCCGACTGCCGCTGAAACCACCGCCCATGGCTGGCGCTGGGCACCGATCTGGGTGCTGTTTTTCGTTGCGCTGTGGCCGGCGCCGGGCTATGCCGAGGGAGTGATGGTGCTGGGTGCGCTGGCCGCGGTCGTGCGGCTGCTGCTGGTGCGTTTCCGCGGCGGCGCGCGGATGCTCAGTGGCGCGGCGTGGGCGCTGACCAGCGTGTTGTTCTTCGCCTACTGGTTTCCGGAAATGGTATCCGCGTTCGATGCGGTCGATCACGGCCGCGCGATGAAGGAATCGCTGGTCGATCTGCGCTACCTGCCGTTCCTGTGGCTGGTGGCCACCGCCGTCGCCAATGCGCGCGGGCGGCGCATCACCTTCGGCGGGTTGGCGGTGATCGTTGTCGTGTGGACGCTCGACGCGCTGCTGCAAGCGGCATTCGGCACCAGCCCGCTGTTCTGGGGCATCGACCAGTTGAAGCAGGCGATCAGCGGCCACGGCATGTGCCGCCCCGATCAGATCGCCGCCGTTGACCGCCTCAGCGGCGTGCTCGGCCCGTGCAATCTCAAGCTGGGGCTGGTGCTGGCCAGCCTGTCGCCGTTCGCGCTGTTCGCCTCCGGCCGCCGCTTTGGCCGGGCCGGTTGGCTGGTCGTGGCGGTGGCGATCGGCCTGGTGGTATTGCTGGCCGGCGCGCGCGCGGCGTGGCTGACCTATGCGTTGGTGCTGCTGTTTTCCGGTTGGCGACTGTTGGGGTGGAAATGGCTGCTGGGCTTGTTCGCCGCTGGCGTGCTGGCACTGGTTGCCCTGGATGCGGCCTCGCCGCAGTTCCACCAGCGCATCCAGCGCAGCGCCGCCGTACTGGCCGGCGGCGAAGACAACATGGATGTCGCCTTGACCGGCCGGGCGCGGATCTGGCGTGCGGCAGCGTGCATGGGGCGCGAGCATCCGTTCAACGGCGTCGGCGCGCGCAACTTCCGCAATGCCTTCCCCGCCTGCGATCCGGCGCCTGCGGAAAAACCGGAATGGGGCACCGGCCCGGCGCACCACGCCCACCAGATCGTGCTGGAAATCCTCAGCGAAACCGGCACATTCGGCCTGCTGCTGTGGCTGGCCGGCGCGGCGCTGGCGTGGCGCGCATGGCGTTACGTCTCGGCGGCGGCGCGGGAGCGCGCACGGCCGGCGATGCTGGCGCTGGCGGTGACGGTGTTCCCGTTCAACACCCACCTGGCGTTCTACGCGACCTTCTGGGGCGGGTTGACCCTGCTGCTGGCGGCGCTGTACGCGGGCAGCCTGCTCGCGCGCGAAGATGACTGAACGCCGGGCGCGGCGCTGCTGGTTCGTCGGCCCGGCCAACCTGCTGGCTATCGGCGTCGCGCGCCTGCCGCAGCGCGTGTTGCTGGCTCTGGGCGGCATGTTGACGTGGCTGCTGTGGCCGCTGCTGGGCAAGCGCCGGCGCATTGCCCGGATCAATATCGATCTGTGTTTCCCGCGACTGGACGCGGCCGGGCGCAAGCGCATGGTCAGGGACAACCTGCGCAACACCGTCACCGGCGCACTGGAGCTGTTGCGCGGCTGGTATGCGCCATCGCGCAGCTTGCGCGGCTTGGCCGACGTCGAAGGACTGGAACACATCCGCGCCGCGCGCGCCGCGGGCAGGGGCGTGCTGCTGTTCGGCGGACATTTCCCGCACGCGGAACTGTGCGCGCGGCTGCTGGGCGAAGCGTTGGGCGAGCGTATCCATGTACTGGTCCGCCACAACAACAACGCCTGCATCGAAGCGTTGATGGACGACGCGCGTCGTCGCGTGTTCGCCGGCACCCTCGGCAAGAAGGACATGCGTGGCTTGCTGCGCACGTTGTCGCGCGGCGGCATCGTTGCCTATTCGGCCGACCAGAACTTCAACTACCAGAACGCCTTCGTGCCGTTCTTCGGCGTGCCCGCGGCCACGCTGACCGCAACGCCCGACCTGGCGAAGCGCGGCAATGCGGTGGTGTTGCCGTTCCGGTTCCATCGCGACGATGCAGGCCGCTACCAACTGCGGGTGGAGCCGACCTGGCCGGGCTGGCCCACGGGCGACCCGGCCGCCGACGCGGCACGCTACATGGCCGAACTGGAAAACGTGGTGCGCGAACACCCCGCGCAATACCTGTGGGTGCATCGCCGCTTCAAGACCCGCCCGCCGGGCGAGGCCGACGTTTACCGGTAGATGTCGCCCTGTTGCGCGTCGCCCGGCTGGCGCTTGTAGCGGCGATGCAGCCACAGATACTGCGAAGGCGCTTGCCGCACCATGGCTTCGATCACGGCCATCACCCGCGCGGTGTCGGCGGTTGCGTCGCTGGAAGGGAAATCGGCGAACGCCGGCGACAGCTTCAAGTCGTAGCCGCCGTCGTCGCGGCGCACGTGCGAGAACGCGATCACCGCCGCGCCGCTCAGGCGTGCAAGCTGGTGGGTAGAGGTGAGGCTGTGCGCGGCGCGGCCGAAGAACGGCACGTACACGCTGTCGCCGCGGCGCGTGTCCTGGTCCGGTGCGAACCACAGCAAACCGCCTTGTTTCAGGTGCTTCAGCGCCGGGCGCAATTCGTCGCGGGTGAACATCGCTTGCGCGTAGCGCAGGCGGCCGCGCTTGACCGCCCACTCCATCGCGCCGGTCGCATGCGGCCGGTACATGCCGGCCAGCGGCGCGTGGTCGCACATCAGCCGCGCGGCGATTTCCAGCGTGGTGAAGTGCCCGGAAATCACGATCACCCCGCGCCCGCCCGTGCGCGCGGCAGCCAGGTGTTCCAGCCCTTCGACACGCAGTTGCCGGCGTTGCGGCTCGACGCTGCCCCACCACGCGCGCGCGAATTCGAACAAGCCGATGCCCAGTTCCTCGAAATTGAGCCGCAGCAGGGCGTTGCGCGCCTTGGCGTCCAACTCCGGGTAGCACAGCTCCAGATTGCGCTGTGCCACCTTGCGGCGTGAACCCAGTGCCACGCGCAGCAACGGGCCCAGCACGGCGCTGCCCAGCCAGCGCTGCAAGCCCCACGGCAGCCGCGCCGCCAACGCGGCCAGGCCGACGCCCAGCCAGGTCGGCCATTCGCGCGGGCCCAGCGGCGGCGAACCCGGGTCCGCGAGCTTGTCGGTATCGGCTGGCATCGCGGCATTGTAGCCGGCCGGCCGGGTTATCCTGTCGGCGATGCGAAAGGACGTGACCGAACTGCTCCTGCGTGGCTTGTATTCGGCCGCCGTATATCTGGCGATGCCGTTCACCGTCTATCACCTGATCTGGCGCGGCTTGCGCTTCGGCGAGTATCTGCAGCGCTGGGACCAGCGCTACGGGCTGTATTCCGGCGCGGCCCAGCCGGTGGACATCTGGCTGCATGCGGTTTCGGTGGGCGAGGTCAACGCCGCCGTGCCGGTGGTCAATGCCGTGCGCCAGCAACGCCCGGATCTGCGCTGGCTGATCACCACGATCACCCCGACCGGTTCCGAACGCGTGCGCGCGCTGTGGGGCGACGGCGTGCAGCACGTCTATGTTCCCTACGACCTGCCCGGCGCGGTGTCGCGGTTCCTGCGGCATTTCCGCCCCCGGCAGGCGCTGGTGATGGAGACCGAACTGTGGCCGAACCTGTTGTTCGGCTGCCACGACCACGACATTCCCGCCTATATCCTCAATGCGCGATTGTCGGCGCGCTCGCTGCGCGGTTATCGCGTGCTGGCGCCCTTGATTGCGCGGGTCCTGCCCACGCTGCGCCGCATCGGTGCGCAGTCGCCGATCGACGGCAAGCGCTTCGTCGCATTGGGCGCGCCGCGCGAAAACGTGGTCGATACCGGCAACCTGAAATTCGACATCGCCGCACCGGCCGGGCTGGACGTCTTCGACGCCGACTTCCACGCGCACGCGCCGCGTCCGGCGTGGATCGCCGCCAGCACCCACGAGGACGAGGAAGCGGCGGTGCTGGCGATCCATGCGCGCCTGCGCAAACGCTGGCCGGACCTGTTGCTGCTGTGGGCGCCGCGCCACCCCGAGCGTTTCCCGCGCGTGGCCGAGCAGGCACGCGCGGCGGGCCTGCGCGTGGCCACGCGCAGGCAGGACCAATGGCCGCGCGCGGACAGCGACGTGTTCGTGATCGACACGCTGGGCGAACTGATGGCGTTCTACGCTTGCGCCGACGTGGCCTTCGTCGGCGGCAGCCTGCAGGCCATCGGCGGCCACAACCTGCTGGAACCGGCCGCCGTCGGCACGCCGATGGTCGTCGGTCCGCACCTGCACAACTTCGTCGAGATCTCGAAACGGCTGCAGGAAGCCGGCGCGTTGGAAATCGGCGCGGATGCCGATGCCGTCGGCGTGCACATCGGAACCTTGTTGGGCGATGCGGCCAGGCGCGAAGCGATGGCCACCGCCGGCCGCGAACTGGTCGAGCGCGGGCGCGGCGCGCTGGCGAAGACGCTGGAGATGATCGCGGCAGATCTGCCATCCGCGATTTTGTAGGTCGGGGTTGCATCCCCGACCTGCGATGCACTCAATGCATCCGTGCCGGCCGCGCGCTCAACTCGACCAGGCGTTCGCGCATGGCATCGGCATCGGCCGCCTGCGGGGCGATGCGCAGGTACCTGGAAAGATCGTCGCGCGCGCCGCGGTCGTAGTCGATCCGCTGGTAAGCCAGGCCGCGGTCGCGCAGGGCTTCCGGCTGGTCGGGCGTCAGCTTCAGCACGCGGTCGGCGCTGCGCGCGGCGCGGTCCCACTGGCCGCGTTCGGCATACACGCCGTACAGGTTGCGCAGCACCCGGATCAGGATGGCGCGGTGGCTGGCAGGGTCGAGGATCTGCAACAGCGCGTTGTCGTCGGGTACGTCGCCGCCCAGGTGCGGCTTGGCGCGCTCGCGCAGTTCGTCCGCGCCCAGCGGGCGGCCGCCGTTGAACGGATCCATCACCAGGATGCCGTCGTCAACGTGCAGGCGCACCAGGAAATGGCCGGGAAAGGACACCCCATCCAGCGGCACGCCCAGCCGCCGCGCGACTTCCATCTGCACCATCGCCAGCGAGATCGGGTTGCCCAGCCGCCGCTCGAACACTTCGTTGAGGTAGCTGTTGCGCGGGTCGTAGTAATCGTCGTGGTCGCCGCCGTAGCCGAGTTCGTCGAACAAATGGCGATTGATCGCCGCCATCTTCAGCGGCCACGGCTCGATGGTTTCGACTTCGGCGCGCAGGTGTTCGGCATGGGTCTGCGCCAGCGTGTCGTACTGGCGGGCGTCCAGGTCAGGGTATTCGTCGCGCGCGATCAGCAGCGCGGTGCCGAGCAGCGGCACGGTGTCGTCGGCCATGCTGGCCAGGGCGTTCCAATCCGGCAATGTGAGGCGATGTTCCCCCATGCCCGAACTGTGCGGTCATTCGCCGCGACAATCAACCCTGCCAGTGGATTTCTCCGGCAAATGTTCAGTTGGCCGGCGCGGGCGCGGCGATGCCCTTGCCGAAGGTCAGCAGCGCGCCGTCTTCCAGCTTCAGCCGCGCGGCCTGGCCGGCGTTGAGTTCCAGCACGTAGCGGGCCGGGGCCTTGCTGGGATAGGACGGGCAGCCGTTGCCGGCCGAGCATGGCGGCACGTCGCGCTGCTGCGCCACCAGCTTGTGCTGGTTGTCGAAGTAGAGGATGTCCAGCGGGATGCGGCAGTTCTTCATCCAGTAGGCCTGCGGTTCCTCCTGCTCGTGGATGAACAGCATGCCGTGGTCGGCTTCCATGCGGTCGCGGAACATCAGCCCGCGCGCGCGCTCGGCGTCGTCGTCGGCGATCTCGACCTGGAAGCGCTCGCCGCCGATTTCCACCCAGGGTTTGCCGGCGCTGGCGCAGGCGCTGAGCAAGAGCATCGAGAGCAGCAGGAGTGGACGGAGCAGGGACATGGCGGGTTCCGGTAAACGTATCGTGGCTAGTTTATCGGTTCTTCTCTGTGCCCACTGGCACCGGTCCCGACCCGGTCCGGGACACGCCGTGAACCCATCCATGGGGGCTCGCTCGCCGCATCCATGCGGCTCACGGTCCCGGACCGGGTCGGGACCGGTGCCAGTGGGCACAGAGAAGAACCTGCTTCCCGCCACGCATGGCGATCAGAACAACGGCCGCGTTCCGCCCTCCGGCTCGGGCTTGCCGCGCGCACCCCAGCCGCCGGCGCCGGCCTTGAACGGCTCCGCGCCTTGCGGCTTCGGCTTGCGCTGCTGCACTTCGCGGTACGCGTTCTCGGCCATCTTCCGGGTCTGGCGTTCGCGCAGCAGCCACAGTTCGTCCAGCACGGCGTCCTTCTGCCGGGCGCTTTCGGTGCGCGCGCCGCGCTTGCGGGTGACGACATCCTGCTCGCTGCCGGTTTCCGGTACGTGCTGGAACGGGATCCGCATCGGCGCCGCGTCCAGTTCCACAGCGTGCTGCATCGCGCCGAAATACACCGAGTTGTTGCCGTACTTGCGGTTGATCGCATCGACCACGCGGCTCATGTCGCGTGCGCGGCTGCGCTGCTGCATCAGTTCGCCGGTGACGTTGCCGGCCTGTTGCAGGCCGGTCAGGGTGACGGCGACCGACAGCGGCGGGTTGCGTTTCGGGTTCCAGCGCTTGGCCGCGATGTGTTTTTGCAGTTGCGCCAGTTGTTCGCCGAGCAGATGCAGCAAGGTGGGCGTGTCGTCGAGTGCGGCGAACTGCAGGTCGCGCTCGAAACGGTTTTCCAACCCGACGAAACGCATGCGGATGGCCATGCCGCCGGCCAGCAAACCGTCCTTGCGCAGGCGCATCGCCGCCTTCGCCAGCAGCTTGAACAGCACCGAACGCGCGCCGTCGAAGCTGCGCAACTCCGGCCCCAGCACGTGCGAATGCCCCAGCGAGCCGCGCTGGCTCTTGCGCGGCGGCAGTTCGTGGCCGCGCAACTGCATCCAGAAGCGCTCGCCCTCCACGCTGCCCCAGGCGGCGCGCAAATGTTCGCGGCTGGCGGCGCAAAGCTGCTCGGCGTTGCGGATGCCGGCATGGTGCAGGCGGCGCTCCATCGATGGGCCGATGCCGCAGAAATCGCGCAGTTCCAGCGCGTGCAGGCGTTGCGGCAGGTCGGCCTGCTCCAGCACCACCAGACCGTCGGGCTTGTGCATGTCCGAGGCGGTCTTGGCGAGGAACTGGTTCGGCGCGATGCCGATCGAACAGGTGATCCATTCGAATTCATCGGCGATGCGGCGCTTGATCCTGCGCGCAATCTCGACCGCGTTGTCGCGCTGGCGCTCGCGCCCGATCAGCCAGCACGGCACCTCGTCGATGGAAGCGGGCTTGTCGTGCGGGATGCAATCGGCGATGGCGTCCATCAGCCGGTGATGCACTTCGACGTAGCGCGCCGGCCGCGCTTCGACCAGTTCGATGCCCGGAGACTTCTCCAGCGCATCGCTGACCCGCGTGCCGGTGCCGATGCCGTGCTGCCTGGCTTCGATGCTGGCGGCGATGCAGCAGGTGGTCGGCGTCAGCACCGGCACCACGCCGACCGGCTTGCCACGCAGGTGCGCGTCGTCCTCCTGCTCGACCGAGGCGAAGAACGAATTGAAATCAACGAACAGGCAACGCAAAGTCACGGCGCGGCGCCGGCAGCCATTGGGCCGGCAGTATCGCGCGGTGGCGTCTCACGGGCGGAGATGCGATCCCGGAGCAGGACAAGCTGCAGGTGCTTTCGGAACTGTTCGGGGTCAGGCCGCACGAGTTGCGTTTCGGCGCGGAGCAACCGAGCCGCGTGGCCGAGGCGCAGGCCGCGTGGCCGGGCATCGGCGTACACGAGCGCCGCACCATCAACGCCTATCTGGCGCTGCCGCCGCAGCGGCGGCAACTGGTGGGTGAATTGGTGGATGCGTTGGGAAGTGCGCCGAAGACCGGGTAGGCGACAGGTCAGAACACCTTTGGCGGTTCGCCGCCGACGATCACCACGTCGGCGGGGCGGCGGGCGAACAGGCCCACGCTGACCACGCCGGGGATCTGGTTCAGTTCGCGCTCCAGCCCGACCGGATCGACGATCGACAGGTTGTGCACGTCCAGCACCACGTTGCCGTTGTCGGTGACCGTGCCGTCGCGCCACACCGGCTGGCCGCCTGTCTTCGCCACGATTTCGCGCGCGACCAGGCTGCGCGCCATCGGGATCACCTCGACCGGCAGCGGGAACCGGCCCAGCACCGGCACCTGCTTGCTCGGATCGACGATGCAGACGAATTTCTCGCTGGCCTCGGCGATGATCTTCTCGCGGGTCAGCGCCGCGCCGCCGCCCTTGATCAGGCGCTTGTGCGGGTCGCATTCGTCGGCGCCATCGACGTACAGCGACAGCGGGCCGGTGTGGTTGAGATCCAGCACCTCGATGCCCAGCGCCTTCAGCCGCGCGGTGCTTTGTTCGGAGCTGGACACCGCGCCGGCGATGCGGTGCTTGATCCTGCCCAGTGCGTCGATGAAGAACGCGACGGTGGAACCGGTGCCGACGCCGACGATCATGCCGTCCTCGACGTATTCGATGGCCTTTTCGCCGGCCAGGCGCTTGGATTCGGACATGGGGGCAGTGAGTGGGGAACGGGGAATGACGAGCAAAAACTATTCCAGAGACAACAGCAATTTCCATTGCGCCGCCGTTACCGGCAGCACCGACAGACGGTTGCCGCGCTGGATCAGGGTGAAACCGTCGCCGAGGGTGTCGGCCTGCGCCTTGATTTCATCCAGTGCGATGGTGCGCTTGAGCTTCTTCACAAACTTCACATCGACCAGATCCCAGCGCGGTTGTTCGCGCGTGCTCTTGGCGTCGAAGTAATCGGATTTCGGGTCGAACTGGGTCGGGTCCGGATACGCTTCGCTGGCGACTTCGGCCACGCCGACGATGCCGGGCACGGCGGTGTTGGAGTGGTAGAACAGCACGCCGTCGCCGGGTTGCATGGCGCGCATGAAGTTGCGCGCCTGGTAGTTGCGCACGCCGTTCCATGGCTCCACGCCGACCTTTTGCAGGGCGTCGATCGAGAAGGCGTCCGGTTCGGACTTCATCAGCCAGTAGTGCTTGCGGCGGCTCACGCGATGGCTCCGGGGTGGGTGGCGTGTTCGGTGCAGACGATGTCCATGTGCACGTCCCATTCTTCCGCAGCCAGCGCATCGACGCGCTGCATCTCGAAGCCGACGCCGACCAGATGCGGCGGCGCGGGCGCAAGTTTGCGAAACGCGAACGTGCGGTCGTACCAGCCGCCGCCCATGCCAAGGCGATGGCCGCGTGCGTCGAAGCCGACCAGCGGCATCAGCACCAGCGACAGGGCTTGCGGTTCCAGCGCGCTGGCCGGCGACACGTCGGGTTCGGGGATGCCGTAGCGGTTGCTGACCAGGGCGTCGCCTGGCCGCCACGGGGCGAAGCGCAGTTCCTCGCCGTGCAACATGGGCAGGCACCAGACCAGGCCGGGCGGCAGCTTCAACTGGATGGCGTGCAGGGCGATTTCGCCATCGCTGGCCCAGTAGCCGGCGACGTAGCCGTGCCTGGGCAGGCATGGCAGCGCCAGCAGTCGCGTGGCCAGCGCATCGGCGGCGGCGATGCGTGCCGGCGCGGGAATGGCGCGTCGGCGCTGGCGCAATTCGCGGCGCAGCGCGGCGCGGTCGTCGCCGGTGGAAGCGGGCAGGGAAGACATGCGCGGATTCTACGGCATCGCGCTTTTGCGTCCCTGGAAAAGCAAAGGCGCCGCGTGCTTGTCGAAAGCCGGGCGCCTTTGCGCAATCGATGCATCCTCCACCATGCCGATGCCCGCGAAACGACCTTGAACCCGGGGTTCAAGTGGGAAGGCTTTGGAGCCATCGGGCTTCCCGCTGCGTGGCGGACCTGCGCTCCCGGCTACCGCTGCCGTCCCGTGGTCGTCATTAAGGGACAAGGCGAATGTTGCGCGTGCTGTCGAACACGGCAGAGGATGTGGAAGGAGTATAGCGATGCGATGGCGAATGCAAAAGCCGTTCGTCGGCTTGGAGGCAAATGACCGGATCAGGTTCCCAGTGCCCGGTCCAGCCGGTGGTTCATGTCTTGCAGCACCCGCGCCAGTTCGCGCTCGCGCGTGCCGGACGCATCGCGCAGTTGTTGCAGTTCGTGGGCCAGGTTCAGCGCGGCGAGCACGGCGACGCGGTCGATGGCGGCCATCTTGTTGCCGCCGCGTACTTCGCGCATCTTGCCATCCAGCAGTTTGGCCGCGGCCAGCAGGCTGCCGCGTTCGCCCGGTTCCACGCCGATGGCGTATTCGCGATCCAGGATGTGGACGTTGACCGCTTCGCTGTTGCTCATGTGTGCTGCTCCAGCGATTTCAGCCGGCTGATCATCGCCTCGACCCGCGAGCGCGCCTGTTCGTTCTTGGCCAGCAGTTGCAGGCGTTCGCCGGCCAGTTGTTCCTGCTGGCCGCGCAGGCTGCGGTTTTCGTCGGCCAGCCGCTGGCAGCGGTCGGCCAGTTCCTGGACCCGCGAGGCGAGGGCGCGCAACTGTTCCAGGAGGGCGTCGTGATCCATGCGCATCACCTTAGGCGTGGGGCCGTGCGGCGGTCAAGGGCGGCGGGGTTCATGATGCCGCCGCATGGATGGCAGATTGCGGGTAGTAGTCGCGGATGAAGTCCAGGCACTGCTCCGCCGGCAGGGCGCGGCAGACGTAGTGGCCCTGGATTTCGTCGCACAGTTGCCGGCTCAGGAAATCCAGTTGTTCGGCCGTTTCCACGCCCTCTGCGACCACGGTCTTGGACAGCGAATGGCCCATCGCGATGATGGTACTGGTGATGGCGTCGTCGTCGCTGTCGCGGGTCAGGTCGCCGATGAATTCCCGGTCGATCTTCAAGGTGGTGATCGGCAACCGCTTCAGGTAGGCCAGCGACGAATAGCCGGTGCCGAAGTCGTCGATCGCCAGCGACACGCCCAGGTCGCGGCAGGCGCGCAGGGCGCCGGCGTTCTGTTCGGACTGCGACATGATCACGCTCTCGGTGAGTTCCAGTTCCAGGAAGCGCGCGTCCAGGCCGGTTTCGGCCAGTACCTGCGCGACCACGTCGGGCAGGTCGCCGCGCTGCAGTTGCAATGCCGACACGTTGACCGACATGCACATCTGGTCGAGGCCGGCACCGTGCCAGCGGTGCAGTGCCTGGCAGGCCTGGCGCAGCGCCCAGATGCCAAAGTCGAGGATCAACCCGGATTCCTCCGCCAGCGGGATGAACAGCGACGGTTCGATTTCGCCGAATTCGTGGCTGTTCCACCGCATCAGCGCCTCGGCGCCAACGATCTGCTGCCGCCGCAGCGACAGGCGCGGCTGATAGACCAGGGTGAGTTCGCCGCGTTCCAGCGCGCGGCGCAGGCCGCCGGCGAGGATGGCACGGCGGCGGATCTTCTCGTCCATCGCCTCGGAATACATCTGCCAGGTGTGGCGGCCGGCGGCCTTGGCCTGGTACATCGCGGTGTCGGCATGCTTGAGCAGGTCGGTCGGCACCTGCGCGTGTTCCGGGTACAGGCTGATGCCGATCGAGGGCGAGATGGTCAGGTCCAGGCGTTCGCCGAAGGCCAGCGGGACGTTGAACGCATCGATGATCCGTTGCGCTACCTGCTCGGCCTCGTGCGCGGCGGACATGTCTTCCAGCACCACGGTGAACTCGTCGCCGCCGAGCCGGGCCACGGTGTGCTGGATGCCGACGGTCTGCTGCACGCGCGCGGCGGCGGCACGCAGGATGCGGTCGCCGGTGGCGTGGCCCAGCGAGTCGTTGATGTCCTTGAACCGGTCCAGGTCGATGAACAGCACGGCGATGCTGTTGTTTACGCGCCTTGCGCGCACGATCGCGCGCGACAGGCGCTCGGACAGCAGCGAACGGTTCGGCAGGCTGGTCAGGGTGTCGTAGTTGGCCAGGTAGCGCAGTTCCTGCTCCACGCGCTTCTGCTCGGTGATGTCGTTGAACACCACCACGGATATCCGCTGCTGGCCGCTGACGTCGGGCACCACGTTGGTTTCGACCTGGCACAACAGCTCTTCGCCGTCCTTGCGCAATATCCACAGCGTGCCGGTCCAGCGGCCTTCGCGCTGGACCTCGTTGCGGATGCGCTGGAAGAAGGCATCGTCGTGCTGCGGGCTGTTCAGCAGTTGGAACGATTTGCCGATGATCTCTTCGCCGGCGTAGCCGGTGATGCGGGCGAACGACGGGTTGACCGCGATGAAGTTGCGCTCCCAGTCCAGCACGGCCACCGCCTCGCTCATGCTGCGCATGACTTCGCTGGCGATGCGGTGTTCATGCTCGGTGTTGCGGATGGTGCTGATGTCGCGGGCGCCGCCGGCGATGCGCAGCACGCGGCCATCGGCGCCATGCACGGCCGTGCGCCCGCGTATCCGCACCCAGGTCCAGGTGCCGTTGCCGGACAGGTCCGCGCGGATTTCGGCCAGGAACAAGGGATTGATGCCGCGCACGTGATCGCGCAGCGCCTGGGTAAGCAGGTCCAGATCCTGCGGATGGATCGGCGGCAGGTTGCCTTCGCGGACATGCAGGGCAAGGCCATTGGCCGTATCCTGGTTCTCGTCCGGGCGCAGGTAATGCAGATGGCGACTGCCCAGGTCGTATTCCCAGTACAGCTCGCCGGAAGCCCACAAGGCCATGGTCAGCCGGTCGTCGTTGATGCCGGGTCCGGCGGGTCGTGCCGCGCGCTGCCGGGGTTGACGCAAGCGGCTGACCGCGACGAATGCGCCGACCAGTATCGCCAGCGTCAGCAGCGCCCACGCCCAGTGCGCCGGTGCAGTGCCGGTTGCGACCCAGGCGACGGTGGCAGGATCATCCATCGAATACCCATGCGCGGGGAGCGGCCGACGATGGCGCAGTGTAGGCGTGCCGGCGCGCCGTCAACAAGCGGTTGCTGCGGACGAATTGCTACACTTCGCTTTTCCCGGCAGCCTTGGCCGATCCGCTGCGCAGATTGCGTTCATGTCCGAATTGCCTTCACTTGATGACGTTTCCCGTTCACTGCGGCGACTGGCGTTGGGCATCGACGCCAGCGAACTGCATGGCGCCTTGTGCGGCTGGCTGGCGGGCAATGGCGACGCTGACGGCAACTGGCTGGCGCAGGTGCTGGCCGATCCGGCCGTTTCCGCGCCGGAACCGGGCAGCGCGCTGGACGAATTGCGCAAGGTCACGGCGACGCAGTTCGAGGATCGCGGTTTCGGTTTCGAACTGTTGCTGCCGGATGCCGCCGCGCCGCTGGCCGAACGCGCCGGTGCCTTGTTCGAATGGTGTCGCGGCTTCCTCGGCGGCTTCGGCCTGGCCGCCGGTGCGCAGCCGCGCCTGTCCGCGGAAAGCGAGGAAGCCTTGCAGGATCTGGCGCGACTGGCGCAGGCCGTGCCCGAGGACAGCGACGACGAACAGGAAGACGAGGACGCGCTGGCCGAGATCGAGGAGTTCGTCCGTGTCGCCGCCTTGCTGCTGCACGGCGACGTGGTGATGGCGGCACGGCATCGGCAGAAGTTGAA
Organism: Pseudoxanthomonas sp.; assembly: GCA_047607085.1. Taxonomy (GTDB): domain Bacteria; phylum Pseudomonadota; class Gammaproteobacteria; order Xanthomonadales; family Xanthomonadaceae; genus Pseudoxanthomonas_A. Next base: position 62,115 of record JASGDT010000004.1, read on the forward strand.
TTGAAGGGTGTTCGGTTGCCGGTCTCTGGTTGCGGGAGGGAATCCGGGGCTGGCGTCTGTCCGACAACCAGGAATCCGCAACCAGGAGCCAGATGAAAGCCGCTACCGGCCTGACCGCCACCGAATTCGCCAGACGCCGCAAGCAGCTGATGCGCATGGCCGGCGACGACGCCATCCTGGTGTTGCCGGCCGCGCCGGTGCGCGTGCGCAGCCACGACACGCATTACCCGTACCGGCAGGATTCGGATTTCTGGTACCTGTGCGGCTTCCCCGAACCCGAGGCGGTGCTGGTGCTGGTGCCGGGGCGCAAGCATGGCGAGGCACTGCTGTTCTGTCGCGAGCGCGATGCCGAGCGCGAAGCCTGGGACGGGCCGCGCTGCGGCCAGGAAGGCGCGGTCGATGCCTTCGGCATGGACGATGCGTATCCCATCGCCGATCTGGATGAAATCCTGCCCGGCCTGCTGGAAGGCCGTTCGCGCGTGTATTACCACTTCGGCCGCGACGCCGACTTCGACCTAAAGCTGATCGGTTGGGTCAACCGCGTGCGCGCGCAGGTGCGGCACGGCGCGCAGCCGCCGCATGAATTCCTGGAACTGGGCCATCTGCTGCACGAGATGCGCCTGTTCAAGTCGAAGGACGAAATCAAGCTGATGCAGCAGGCCGCCGACATCAGCGTGAAGGCGCACGAAGCGGCGATGCGCGCGGCGCGGCCGGGCATGCACGAATACGAATTGCAGGCCGAGATCGAGCGCATGTTCCGCGCCAGCGATGCCTGGCCGGCCTATGCCAGCATCGTCGGCGCCGGCGACAACGGCTGCGTGCTGCACTACACCGCCAACAATGCGCGTGCACGCGTCGGCGAACTGGTGTTGATCGACGCCGGTGCGGAATACCGCGGCTATGCCAGCGACATCACCCGCACCTTTCCGGTCGATGGTCGCTTCACGAAGGAACAGCGCGCGCTGCACGATCTGGTCGGTGCGGCGCAGCAGGCGGCGCTGGCGCAGGTGCGGCCCGGCGTGCCTTACGAAGCCGGCCACGTTGCCGTCGTCGAAACCCTGGTCGATGGCTTGCTGTCGCTGGGCCTGCTGAAAGGAAAGCCGGAAAAACTCATCGCCGACGGCGACTACAAGCGCTTCTGCCCGCACAAGAGCGGCCACTGGCTGGGCCTGGACGTGCACGACGTGGGCGACTACCGCATCGACGGGCAATCGCGCCTGCTGGAACCGGGCATGGTGTTCACGATCGAACCGGGTCTCTACGTGCGCCCGGACGACGCGACGGTGGAGGCAAAATGGCGCGGCATCGGCATCCGCACCGAGGACGACGTGCTGGTCACCTCAGCCGGCCATCGCGTGCTGACCGACCAGCTGGCGCGCAGCGCGGACGAGATCGAAGCCTTCATGGCGTCCTGAGGTTTCCCCCGGGAGAGAGGAAACCCCGGATTACCCCGCCGCAAACGCCGGCCGGGTCAGATTCTCCGGTTCGCCTTCGGTGCAGAGCACGTCATCCTCGATGCGGATGCCGCCATACGGGCGGAAGGCATCGACGCGCGACCAGTCGATCTGGTCGCCCAGTCCCTTTGCCTTGGCGTCTTCCAGCAGCATGTCGATGAAATACACGCCCGGCTCGATGGTCACCACCATGCCCGGCTCCAGCACGCGGGTCATGCGCAGGTAGGGGTGGCCTTGCGGACGTTCGATGCGGCCGCCGCGGTCGCTGGCGGCAAAACCGGCGACGTCGTGCACCTGCAGGCCCAGCGGATGGCCCAGACCGTGCGGGAAGAAGGCGAAGCTCAGGCCGCTTTCCAGCGCGGTTTCCGGCGATACCTTGATGACGCCGAAGTCCTTGAGGATCGCCATCAGTTGCAGGTGCGCGTTGATGTGCAACTGCCTGTAATCGGCGCCGGCGCGTACCGCCTTGCCCATCGCGACCTGCGCGGCATCGACCGCATCGATCATCGACCGGAATTCGCTGCCGGGGTCTTTCGCGTAAGTGCGGGTGATGTCGCTGGCGTAGCCGCAGAAGCTGGCGCCGGCGTCGATCAGGAAGCTGCGGATCGGCGCCGGCGGCGCGCGGTCCAGGTCGGTGTAGTGCAGCACCGCGCCGTGTTCGTTCAAGGCGACGATATTGGCGTAGGGCAGGTCGTTGGCGTCCTGCTGCGCGGCGGCGCAATAGGCCATGTGCAGGTCGAATTCGCTGCGGCCTTCGCGGAACGCGGCCTCGGCGGCGCGATGCGCGCGCGCCGCGATGCGCTGCGCCTCGCGCATCAGCGCGATCTCGTAGGGGGTCTTGTACGAACGCTGGTATTCCAGGTAGTCGATGACCGCGGGCGGGTTGTTCGGCGCGTAATCTCCCAGCGCGCTCTGCGCTTCGCCAAGGATCGCGCAGCGCGCGGCCGGCTGCGGCAGCAGCGGCAACGCTTCGTCGGGATTGCGGATCACGTGAATGTCGAAGTGCTCCACCCACCATCCGCTGGGCGCGTCCGGCACCACGTGCCAGTAATCGCGCGGCTGGAAATAAATCAACGCCGGCTTCTTGCCTGGCGTATGCACCAGCCACGAATGCGGCAACCTGGTCAGCGGGGCCCAATGCTTGAACTGCGGATTCACCGCGTAGGGATAATCGCGGTCGTCGAACACCTGCCAGTGCTGGGTACCGCTGGGCACGACCAGATGATCGAAGCCGCCACGCGCCAGCGCCTCGTCGGCGCGGCGCTTCAGTTCGGCCAGATGGGCGGGATACAGGGCAGCGGGATCGGCGGAATTGGCGGTGTTCATCGGCGGCGAGCGGCTTGCGGGAAAGCCCCCATTCTGCGCGCAGAACGCAGGTCAAGGCCAGCCGGGCAAGGCATCCAGCGTCGTCATCCATTGCCGCAGCCGTTCGGCATGCGCATCGGATACGGTCAGGAAGCGCAGCCCCACCCAGGCTTGTCCGGGCGTGTTGGCCGGGCCGATCCATTGCACGTGCGCACCCACATCGATGCGGGTTCTGCGGCCGGAGCCGTTGTCCAGCACGAACTGCAACTGGTACAGCGCGTCTTCGACCAGTGCACTGGCCGACACCAGCAACATGCCGGTTGCGGAAATATTGGCCATGCGGCCGATGGTTTCCCCGGTCATCGCGTCGCTGACCGGGATCGGGTGGCGCACGCTGTGGCGCGGGGCGCGGCGAGTATCGTTCATGGCCTGCCTCCGGTGAGGCTGCGCAGCGCGCCCAGCGTGGCTTGCCAGGCACGGTCGATCAGGCGGCCGCGATCCTCGGTGACCACGCGTGCCTGCCGCTGCGCCATCAGCCGGGCCACGCTGTCCAGCGAGTGTTCGCCGACCGGTTGTCCGCGAACATTGACGAACAAGGCACGGTCGGTGATCGTGCTGTACCACGACAGTCGCTGGCGCACGACATCGCCCTGCTGGTTGCGGGTGAATTCGAACCAGGTGCCGAATGGCAGCGTGCGCAGGTAGTCGTGGCATTCCTGTTCGCGCGGCGTGCGTGGCGGCAGTTGCTTGCGGCGGGTTTCCTCGTTCTGCTCGCCCAGCCGGGCGCGCGCCTTCAGTTTGGCGGTCAGTTCGGTGCGCGAAGTGTCGCCTTCTTCCTCGCCGCTGCGTGAAAGCCGGCGCGCGATCGCCGCCGCTTCGTCCTCGTGGTAGCCCACCTGCGCCAGTGCGGTTTCGATGCGCGCCGCCAGACCGTCGTCGGCGGTGCCGTTGCCGCTGGTGGCAACGGCAATCTGTTCGGTGACGTGCAGCGCGTCCTGCCATTGCGACGATTCCGCGCCGTTGCGCAGCAGGGTCAGGGTCAGCACGTCGGCCCAGGATTGCTTCAGCAGCGCTTGCACGAATTTCGGCGTCTTCCGCTGCTTGAATGCGGCTCCGATGGTTTCGGCGGCGCGCAGCTTGGCCGTTTCCAGCCGCTCTCGACCGCGCGCGGCCTCGATGTGGCGGCGCTCGGTCATTTCGGCCTTGCGTGCGGCGATCTGGTAATGGCCCTGAACGTCGCGATTGGCTTGCTCGAAAACGCCTTCGTCACCGTCGTAATGGGTGACCACGTGGTCAACGCTCTGACGCAGCCGTTGCACCAGTTGCGGGTCGCTGCTGTCTTCGTCCAGCCAGTTGGCGCCGGATTCGGCGACCGAGTTCAGCAGCTCCCGCGCCGGGTGCTGCGGGCGCACGAAGAAGCTGTTGTCGCGCAGTGCCGCCTGCGCCATCGGCGCCTGCAATTTGACCAGCAGCTCGGTTGCCGGTGCATCGCGCTTCACTTCGCGCTGGATCTCGCTGTACAGCATGCCCAGCAGTTCGAAGGAATCGTCGTCCTGCGGCGCCAGTTGCGCATCGGGGCCATGGCGTTCGCGCGCCTGCGCCAGCAGCAGTTCGCGCACGTCCTCGATGGTCCGGTGCGGAATGCCGGGCGCGGTGTGCACCGGCTGCGCCTGCAGCGCGCGCAAGACCGAAATCGCCTGGCTGGTCGGCATCGGCGTGCCGCCGCTGCGGACCTTGCGCACGCCTGGATCTGCGGCGGCGGCGCGCTCGCGGTGGCCGGAAAGCAATTGTCGCAGGCCGGCGAAAGCCGCCGCGTCGCCGCTGGCCGGTGGCGCGGCGTTGGCCGTGGCGGGCGTGTCCGGCGCGGTGAACAGCGCCGCCCATACCGAAGGCGGGGATTGGCCTTGCCAGCCGGTCAGCGGCTGCATGGCCATTGTCTGCAGCAGCGCGGTCGGTACGGTGGCTGCGGCGGGGGCAGCGGTTTGGCCGGCGGCACGCTGCGTTCGCTGCACGCGCGCCGGCAGGAACACCAGGCCCGGCAGCACGCCGGCATCGGCCAGCAAGTCGTTCAACGCCTCCAGCCAGTGGCCGTAGTTGGCCAGGGCGCGGTGGTCGAACACGCGATACAGCAGCAACTGCGATTCCGCGTCCAGTTGCAGCACGCCTGCCGCATCGCGCAGCGCGTGGCACAGCGATTGTGGTCCGGCGGGGATGTGCGCCGCATCGAAGGCCGGCGCGCCGGCCAGCACGCCGAAGCGCTGGCCCAGCAGGTACAACGCGGTGTGCGAACGGGTCTCGTGCCGGCGCACGATCTCGCGCAGCGCCAGCTCGCGGTCCATCGCCGCGTCCTCGACCAGGCTGAGGTCGTTGTATGCGATCCGCACGCGGTCTTCCTGTGGCTTCGGCGGTGGCCGACGCACCTGCGCCAGTTGCGTTTCCAGGATTTCCAGCATGCGCGGCAACAGGTCGCCGCGCTGGCGGCGCAGCACGTGCAGGGTGAGCATGCGCTGCGCCTGCGATTCGTTGCTGGTGGCGATTTCCGCGCGCCGGAACAGCTGTTGCTCCAGTTCCACCAGGGTGTTGTTCACGCGCAGGCCGAGCTCGCCAATCATCTGGCTGCGATAGGTTTCCAGGATGCCGCGCACGCGTGCGGGCAGATCCGCCGCGGCAAGCATGGATGGTGCGTTCGGCTGAATGGGCGGCATGAAAAGTGTGACGGCGGGTTCCCCGCTGCCAATGTTACACGGCTTGCCGGCGCGTGCCCGCTTGCTGCCTTGCAGCAGAAACTCACAAAAACAGCGAGATCGCGTCGTTGGCGAAGCGTCGGCCCAGTTCGGTCGGCACGATGCGCGGGCCGGTCGCTGCGTCCTGGCGATGCAGCCAGCCGTGGTCGATGGCCTGCTGCAGCGGCGTTTCGATGCTGGCCGGGGGCAGGCCGGTGGCGGCCTCGAATGAGGCCAGGCTGAAGCCTTCGCGCAGGCGCAAGGCGTTGAGCATGAACTCGAACGGCCGTTGCGCCGGGGCGATGCGCTCATCGCCACCGATGGCGTCGGCCGAGCCGGCGCCGGCCAGGTAGGCGGTCGGGTGCTTCACCTTCCAGCGCCGCAGGATGGATTGTTCGCTGCCCAGGGTGATCTTGCCGTGCGCGCCGGCGCCGATGCCCAGGTAATCGCCGAAGCGCCAGTAATTGAGGTTGTGCGCGCATTGCCGCCCCGGCTGTGCGTAGGCACTGGTTTCGTAATGCGCGTAGCCAGCGGCGGCCAGCAGCGCCTGGCAGTGTTCCTGCATGTCCCAGGCGTCGTCGTCGTCGGGGATGCCCTGCGGCGGCTTGGCGAAGAAGATCGTGTTCGGCTCCAGCGTGAGCTGGTAATGCGAGACGTGCGCCGGCTGCAGGGCGAAGGCGCGCTGCAGGTCGTGTTCGGCCATCGCCAGCGTCTGCCGTGGCAGCGCGTACATCAGGTCCAGGTTGAGGTTGTCGAAACCGGCGTCCTGCGCCAGCTTGACCGCGCTTTCGGCCTCGCCGCTGTCGTGGATGCGACCCAGCCGCTGCAGGCAGCCATCGTCGAAACTTTGTACGCCGAAGCTGACGCGATTGACGCCGGCCTTGCGGTACTCCTCGAAGCGGCCGTGCTCGGCGGTGCCGGGGTTGGCTTCCAGCGTGATTTCGCAACCCGGCGCGAAGCGCAAGCGCGCGCTGGCTTGCTGCAGGAAGCGGTCGATGCACTGCGGCGGGAACAGGCTGGGCGTGCCACCCCCGAAGAACACGCTGTGCACGGTGCGGCCCCAGACCAGCGGCAGGTCGTGTTCCAGGTCGCGCAGCAGGGCATCGACGTAATCGTCGAACGGCAGTTCGCCCCTGCCCGCGTGCGAGTTGAAATCGCAATACGGGCATTTGCGGACGCACCAGGGCAGGTGCACGTACAGGGAAAGGGCGGGCGGGATCAGCATGCGTTCGTTGGGGATCGACTTGCGTCGCTGCTACGGTCGCGCCGACACGGCGGTGATTTTCCGGCGAAGTTCCGCCAAGGCCAAACCACGATGGCTGATGCGGTTCTTCAACGCCATCGGCATTTCCGCCGCCGTTTGCCCGTGTTGCGGGTCGAAGAACACCGGGTCGTAGCCATGCCCGCCGGTGCCGTGGCGTTCGCGCAGGATGCGCCCGCGCCACTGGCCTTCGGCGATGACCGGTTGCGGGTCTTCGGCATGCCGCACCAGTGCCAGCACGCAATGGAAATGCGCACCGCGATCGGCATCGGCCACCTCGCGCAATGCGTGCAGCAACTTGTCGATGTTCGCTTGCGCATCGCCGTACTCGCCGCTGTAGCGCGCCGAATGGATGCCCGGCGCGCCGCGCAACGCATCCACGCAGATGCCCGAATCATCGGCCAGCGCCGGCAGGCCGGTTGCCGCGGCAGCGTGACGCGCCTTCAATAGTGCGTTCTCGATGAAGCTCGATCCGGTTTCGTCGGCATCGTCCACGCCCAGCTCGCTTTGTGCGACCAGTTCGATGCCGGCATCGGCCAGCAGTTTGCGCAGTTCTTCCAGCTTGCCTTGGTTGGACGAGGCCAGGACGAGTTTCATCGGAAGAATTTCATCGAAGCGAAACCAGTCAACCTGCCAGCGCGGCTCGTTGCGCGGCCAGCAGTTCGCCGATGCCTTTTTCGCCCAGCGCAATCAAGGCATCGATGTCGTTGCGGCGGAAGGCATGGCCCTCGGCCGTGCCCTGCAATTCGATGAAGCCGCCGCCGTCGTTCATCACCAGGTTCATGTCGGTATCGCAATCGCTGTCTTCGGCGTAATCCAGATCCAGTACCGGCAGCCCGCGATAGATGCCCACCGACACCGCCGCCACCGCGCCGACGATCGGCGACTTTTTCAATTCGCCTTTTTTCAGCAGTACATTCACCGCATCGACCAGCGCGACATAAGCGCCGGTGATCGCCGCGGTACGGGTGCCGCCGTCGGCCTGCAACACGTCACAGTCGAGCGTGATCGTGCGTTCGCCCAGTGCGGCGCGATCCACGCAGGCACGCAGCGAACGGCCGATCAGGCGCTGGATTTCCAGCGTGCGCCCGCCTTGCTTGCCGCGTGCGGCTTCGCGGTCGCTGCGGGTGTGGGTGGAGCGCGGCAGCATGCCGTATTCGGCCGTTACCCAGCCTTCACCCTTGCCGCGCAAAAACGCCGGCACCCGGTTCTCGACGCTGGCGGTGCACAGCACGCGGGTATCGCCGAAGGCCACCAGCACCGAACCTTCGGCATGCCGCGTGTAGCCGCGTTGTATCGAAACGGCACGCATGTCCTGCGGCTGGCGGCCGCTGGGGCGGGTGATGGTCTGCGCTGAAACAGTCATGAAGGCGTCCGTCGTAGGGGCCGCATAGGTTACCATTCGCGTCCTTTTTCACCGGACTTTCCCATGATTCGCAGCATGACCGCCTATGCCAGCGTCGAGCGCGCCACTGCCGCCGGCGTGCTGGCGGGGGAACTGCGTTCGGTCAACCACCGTTTCCTGGAATTGGGCCTGCGCCTGCCCGACGAATTGCGTGCGCTGGAACCGGCGCTGCGTGAACGTGTCGCCGCCCGCATCGGCCGCGGCAAGCTGGACCTGGTGCTGCGCCTGCGCGCCGCCGATGCCGCGCCATCGCTGACGGTGGACGAGGCAGTGGTCGGCCAGCTGGGCGAATTGGCGATGCGCCTGCATGCGCGCTTCCCCGACATGCGCATCGGTTTCACCGACCTGCTGCAATTCCCCGGCGTGCTGCAGAACAAGTCCATCGACGCGGCCGAGTTGCAGGCGCAGGCGCTGGCCTTGCTGGACGAATTGCTGGATCAGTTCGTCGCCGCGCGCGAACGTGAAGGCGAAAAACTCGGCGCGGCCATCGGTGATCGCGTCGATGCCATCGCCGCCCGCGCGCTTGAGGCGCGCGAACTGATCCCGCAGATCCGCGCCGGCCAGCGCCAGAAACTGGAAGCCAGGCTGGCCGACCTGTCGCAACCGGCCGATCCCGGCCGCCTGGAGCAGGAACTGGTGCTGTGGCTGCAGAAACTCGACGTCGATGAAGAGCTCGACCGCCTCGACAGCCACGTCAAGGAAATCCGCCGCGTCCTGAAGCAACGCGAGCCGGTCGGCCGTCGCCTCGACTTCCTGTTGCAGGAATTCAATCGCGAAGCCAATACCTTCGGCAGCAAATCCGTTGACGTGCGCACCACCAATATCGCCGTGGAATTCAAAGTGCTGATCGACCAGATCCGCGAGCAGGTGCAAAATCTGGAGTAGTGCTTCGCGAAGGCGCATGCCATCCGAAGCACGCGGCAAAAGCAGTCGGTTACCGTTGGTTGCGAGCCTGCCCCGTCGATCGTGGCATCGGCGGTGGACTCACCTCCATGGCAGGCGCCGTTTCGAACCGCCCCGGCTTGCCTGGAGGCCGATTGGCTGGTCAAGCCGGGATGACGAAATCGAACGCCTCACTCCAGCACCATCGTCGCCTCGACCTCGAACGCCACACCCTTCGGCAGCGCCGCAACCTGCACCGTCGAACGCGCCGGATACGGCGCACTGAAATACTCCTGCATCACCGCGTTGACCACGGCGAAATCCGCCAGATCGGTCAGAAACAGGCCGGTGCGCACGATCCTGTCCAGCGAACCACCGGCCGCTTCGGCCACCGCCTTCAGGTTGTCGAACGCCCGCCGCGCCTGCGCTTCGATGCCGCCCTCGACCACGTTGCCAGTGGCCGGATCCAGCGGAATCTGCCCGGAGAAATACACGGTGTTGCCCACCTTCACGGCTTGCGAATACGGGCCGATGGCGGCAGGGGCCGAAGTGGTGTTGATGATGGTCTTGGTCATGTGTCGTGATTCGTGTTTTGGTGAAAGGTGCAACGCCCGGATTGAGTCGGGGCGAAAGGATGATCGGCCTGCAATGAGTGGAAACTTCCCGCTTCAGTCAGGACGCATTACCTGAGCACATAAGATGCAAGCACACTCTGGACCTCGTAGATGCTCAAATGCTTGTTGAACTGCTTCTGGATGGGCATGGCCGTGCCGGAAATCCAGATCTTGAGCTCGGCATCAAGATCAAAAGAGCCTGCGGTCTCCACACTGAAGTGCGTGATGCTCTTGTAGGGAATCGAGTGAAACTCGACTTTGCTGCCGGTAAGACCTTGCTTGTCCACAAGAACGAACCGCTTGTTGGTGAAAACGAAGTAATCTCGGATCAACTTGTATGCATGCTCGATCTGCTCGCCGGGCGAGAGAATCTTTTCGAATTCCTTCTGGACCTGTACGGGATCCACTTTTGAAGCATTGCCAAGAAGTCCGTCAAGAAGACCCATTTCCCATCTCCCGTTGTGGTGATCCACGGTTGCGCGCCAATTTCAGCCCGAAGTCATGCCGCTGCTCACTGCCTTCGCACACCCTGCACCACGCTCAAACGCCGCAGCCGGCGCATGATTTCGGCAAGATGCGTACGATCGCGCACTTGTATCTGGAAGCGCAGCACGGCGGCGTTGATGTCGCGCTCCAGGTATTCGACGCGGTCAATGTTGGAATGGCCGTGGGCCATCGTCGCGGCCACCTGGGCGAGCACGCCGGGGCGGTTTTCCACGTCGATCAGCAGGGCGGCGTCGTAATCGCCGGAGACCTTCGAATCCCAGCCGATCGGCACCCAGCGTTCGGGTGATTTGCGGAATTCGGTGACGTTGGGGCAATCCATGCGATGGACGACGATGCCCTTGCCGGCGGTGTGGTAGCCCATGATGTCGTCGCCGGGGATCGGCTGGCAGCAGTTGGCGAAGCTGACCACGCCGCGTTCGTGACCGGTGATCAGGATCTTTTCCTGCGCGTGCTTGGAATGGCCGCCGCCGCGCAGTTCGGCGAAGGCGGTGAGCGCCTGCGCGGCCTGCGCCGGCATCCAGTTGCCCAGCGCAACGTCGGCCAGGAAGGCTTCCAGGCGCGGATAGCGGTGTTCGGCGAGGAAGGCTTCCAGGCGTTGCTGCGGCAGCCGTTCCAGCGAGCTGTCCAGTTGTTCCAGTGCGCTGTCCAGCATGCGGTGGCCCAGTTGCACGGCGTCTTCGTGTTCCAGTTGCTTCAACTGGTGGCGGATTGCGGTGCGCGCCTTGCTGGTGACGACGAATTCCAGCCACTGCGGCTTGGGCGTCGCCGATTTGGCAGTAACGATTTCCACGGTCTGGCCGCTGGTCAGCCTGGTGCGCAGCGGTGCCAGCTTCTTGTCCACGCGCGAGGCCACGGCCTGGTTGCCGACGTCGGTATGCACGGCGTAGGCGAAATCCAGCGCGGTGGAATTGCGCGGCAGCGACAGGATCTTGCCTTTGGGCGAGAACAGATAGACCTCATCGGGGAACAGATCGACCTTGACGTTGTCGAGGAATTCCAGCGATGAACCGGCGGCGCGCTGGTTCTCGATCAGTTCGACGATCCACGCGTGCGCGCGGTTCTGCGCGCTGTTGGGCGATTCGGTGCCGAACTTGTAGCTCCAGTGCGCGGCCACGCCGCGTTCTGCCACCAGGTCCATTTCCTCGGTGCGGATCTGCACTTCGATCGGCGAGCCATACGGGCCGAACAGCACCGTGTGCAGCGACTGGTAGCCGTTGGCCTTCGGTATCGCGATGAAGTCGCGAAAGCGCCCGTCCAGCGGTTTGTACTGCGCATGCACCGCGCCCAGCGCGTGGTAGCAGTCCGCCACGGTCTTGACTACCACGCGGAAGCCGAACACGTCCATCACCTGGTCGAAGCTTTTGCCCTCGGTGCGCATCTTGTTGTAGATGCTCCACGGGGTCTTGACCCGGCTGACCAGGCGGTGGGCGATGCCTTCCTTGTCCAGCCGTTGCGACAAGCGCAGTTCGATCTGTTCCATCGACTCGCGGCGCATCACTGGCTGGCTCTTGATGTGCTTGTCGATGATCGCGTGCCGCCACGGGTACATGGCGCGGAAGCTGAGGTCCTGCAGTTCGGACTTGACCAGGCTCATGCCCAGGCGCTGGGCGATCGGCGCGTAGATGTCCAGCGTTTCGCGGGCGATGCGCATGCGCGCTTCGGCGGTCTGCGCGCCCAGCGTGCGCATGTTGTGCAGGCGGTCGGCCAGCTTGATCATGATCACGCGCAGGTCGCGCGACATCGCCAGCAGCATCTTGCGGAAGCTTTCGGCGGCCGCTTCCTTGCGGTCGCGGAACTTCAGCTTGTCCAGCTTGGTGACGCCATCGACCAGCTCGGCGACCGGCTCGCCGAATTCGGCGGCGATCTCGCCGCGGGTCAGCGGCGTGTCCTCGATGGTGTCGTGCAGGATCGCCGCGATCAGGGTTTCGGCGTCCATGCGCAGTTCGGCCAGCACGCCGGCCACCGCCACCGGGTGGGTGATGTACGGCTCGCCCGACTTGCGGGTCTGCCCGGCGTGCGCGGCGGCGCCGACTTCCCAGGCGCGGCGCAGCAGCGGCACCTGTTCCTTCGGCAGGTAGGACGCGGCCTGGGCGAACTTGCGCACGTAGTCCGGCAGATCGTCCACGGCGGTGGTCGTGGCCGGGGTGGCAATCGCACTGGCGGCAGGGCTGGGCGTCATTGCGGAAGATTATGACGTGTGCCCGCAGACGGCAAACGAAAAGCAGACGGCCCGCGCGTGGCGGGCCGTTGCGGGAAAACTTTCAGCGGAAACCCCGGGCTCAGTCGTCGCCCTTGGACAGGTCGTCGTCGGCGACCACTTCGGCGGCGGCCCATTCCAGTGCCTCACGTTCCTTGCGCTCGCGCTCGGCTTTCTCGACGCGGTCGATCAGTTCGTTGTCGATGCTGCGTTCGGCGATCTCGCGCAGCGCCAGCACGGTCGGCTTGTCGTTGTCTTCGCTGTTGTCGATGGACGGATCAACGCCGTTGGCCAACTGGCGGGCGCGCTTGGCGGCCATCATGACCAGTTCGAAACGGTTGTTGACGACTTCCAGGCAATCTTCGACGGTGATGCGGGCCATGCGGGCTCCATACCGCTCTTCAGTCAGCGGTAAACAAATTTGAGGGGCAAGCAGTCTATCAGGATCAGTCCATCTGGACAAATCCAGCACTCATCACATAATCAGCACCGTACCCCGTTCAGCTTCGGCAACGCGCCCACCATGCATCGCATTCGTTCATGCTCCACTCTGCTGGCCATCAGTGCATGTCTGTTGCTGGCGATCAGCGGGCGAGCTACGCCCGCAACACAAGTTGTTGATACCGGCACCGCCGTCGATGCAGCAGCGGATGCAGCGGCGGCGGCAGTGGATGCAGCGGGGACGGCAGCAGGATCCACCCCTCCCACGAAACTTGACGCCTCCAATCCGCTGCCGATGCCGTTGTTGCCTTGCGTCGGGCCGCTGGCCGATCCGCAGACGCCCCAACTTTTCGATATTCGTGGCGGGTTCACGCTGTGCATTGACTACAACGACACGGGAAAGGCCCAAGCCTGGCTGAAATCCACCGCCAATGGCGGCACCCCCCATCAGCAGGTCGAATTGTCTGGTCCCGACCGGGCTCCCGACCTCGTTCCCGTCAGCGCACGCCTGTTGACGCAAGTGAACGATGGCCGGGATGCCTACGAGTTGATTGCGCTGGCGCTGGAATTCTCATGGCCGCTGCGGCCCGATGTGCCGGCACCGGATTGCGGCCCGCAGGCACGCTACGAGGAGATCCGCGTGTATGCCTACACCGGGAAGGATCTCCGCGAAGTCGAGCGCGGCCCGGCACATGCCCCGTGCTTGGCCAAGGGCAGGATTTCGGATGCTTGGGCCGAGCTGGCGCTGAACCCGGGACTGACGCCAATCGCCCGACGCTATCTGTTACTGATCGGCAACGGCAAGAAGCCACTGGTCAGCGAGTTGCCGATGAGAGTGAACAAGGACGGAAAGATCCAGAAGACAGTATCATTCGACTAGCCGGCTTCCATCCCCTCTCCACGACATACTTTGCGCTCCCCTTGGCACCCCAGCCCGAGTATGCGTAACGCGCACGGACACATGCCTCCCCCGCGTTCCATTCCAGCAGATACAACGGTGGTTGGGATGTTTCCGCCGGATCCCAATCGCCCGGTTGCAGGGTCCAAAAAATATTTTCGTCCTGGCCTGGTTCGTCGATGTTGCCGCGCATGTCATAGCTGGCCTTGGACCAGAAACCGGCATTGGCCGGTGCGCACACCAGCGGCAGCAGTTCCCTGTCCGAATGCACCCCGTCGCTCCCCACTGCCAAGTACCATGCATTGGCGAAATGCGATCCACCACCGGAGCCATCCAGGGCATTGGGTCGCACCAATTCGATCACCGGCTCGTTCTGCCAACGCCAGATTGCCAGCGAAGCGGTGAGGTCCTCATGATCTCCAAATTCCAACGCATCCGACCACTCGGTTTCATCCTCCCCGCCCGGTAAAGAACCACTGCACGCAGGTTGCACCGACAACGTACCCAACACCTTTGGTTGCCCTTGCTCCGGCCAACGATCTCCCGGCAGTTCCAGCAACAAGATCCACAACCGTTGTTGTGACGGAAACAGGGCGGATGGCGAGGATAACGTGGTGTTCTGCACCGGCGCGTAGATCGTTTCCGTCGCCATTTCCACCACCAGCAGATACACGCCCGGGCCGTAAGGAAACACCCGGAATAGTCGGGACGCTCCGACCGAAACATGCTCGGGAAATGCAGGGGACAATATCGTCGGATCGAATGATGCCGGCAACAGTTCGCCATGTTCTGGCAGCAACTGCTCCGCCGGTGGCTCAAGCGCTTGCGCCTGAGTGGCCTTTGCCTGCGTTGCCGCCCATGCCGTCTCCCCCAATGCGAGCAACAACAATGCAACAAACCACGCCAGCAAGATGGCTTTCATGGCGCAAGCAATTTGCGGATCAAGCTCTCATGCCGCGCCTGTTGCTTCTCGCGGGTCAGGCGGCTGGCGGCGAAGATGGCGCACATTTCATCGACGGCGGTGTCGAAGACTTCGTTGACGATGACGTAGTCGAATTCGAAGTAGTGGCTCATTTCCTTGCGCGCGGCGGAAAGCCGGCGCTGCATGGTTTCCTCACTGTCCTGGCCGCGCTTGCGCATGCGTTCCAGCAGCGCCTCGCGCGAGGGCGGCAGGATGAACACGCTGACCGCGTCGGGCACTTTCGCCTTCACCTGCTGCGCGCCTTGCCAGTCGATTTCCAGCAACACGTCCTTGCCGGCCGCCAGTTGCGGCTCCACCGATTGGCGTGCGGTGCCCTTCCAGTCGCCGTGCACCAATGCGTGCTCGAAGAAATCACCATTGGCGACCATGTGCTGGAATTCCTCGGCATCGACGAAGTGGTAATGCCTGCCGCCGACTTCTCCCGGACGCGGAGCGCGCGAGGTGAACGAGATCGACAAGGCGATCTGCGCATCGCGCGCCAGCACCGCGTTGACGATGCTGGACTTGCCCGCGCCAGAAGGCGCGGCGACGATGTAGAGGGTTCCGCGGGTCATGGCGGCAGCTTACTGCGCCGCCTTCAGCGATGCATCCAGAATGTCCAGCGCCTCGTCGAAATGCGCCTGCGCAATCGTCAGCGGGAACAGGAAGCGGACCACGTTGCCGTCCACGCCGCAGGTCAGCAGGATCAGGCCGCGCTCCAGCGCTGCCGCCTGGGCCTTCCTGGTGAAATCGGCATCGGGCATGCCATCGGCGGTGCGGAATTCCACCGCCACCATCGCGCCGGGGCCGCGGATGTCGGCAATCTGCGGCGCGAACGCCTTGGCTGCTTCCAATCGCGCCTTCAGCGCATCGCCCAGTTGCTTGCCGCGCGCAGGCAGGTTTTCTTCCTGCATCGCCTCGATCACCGCGTGCGCAGCCGCAATCGCCAGCGGGTTGCCGGCGTAGGTGCCGCCGAGGCCGCCGGGGGCCGGCGCGTCCATGATTTCGGCCTTGCCGACCACCGCCGACAGCGGCACGCCATTGGCCAGCGACTTGGCCGTGGTCAGCAGGTCGGGAATCACGTCGTACTGTTCCATCGCGTACAGCGTGCCCGTGCGGCCAAAGCCGGTCTGCACTTCGTCGGCGATCAGCACGATGCCGTGTTCGTCGCACAGTTCGCGCAGCCACTTCGCCGCTTCGGCGGTGATCGCGTTGAAGCCGCCTTCGCCCTGCACCGGCTCGAAGATGATCGCGGCCACGCGCGAGGGTTCGATTTCGGCCTTGAAGATGTTGGCGACGGCCTTCTTCACGTCGGCCAGCGGGATTTTCGCATCCGGGAACGGCGCGTGATAGATCTCCGCCGGGAAAGGACCGAAGCCGACCTTGTACGGCACCACCTTGCCGGTCAGCGCCACCGCGAACAGGCTGCGCCCGTGGAAGCCGCCGCTGAAGGCGATCACGCCCGAACGCCTGGTCCAGGCGCGCGCGATCTTGATCGCGTTTTCCACAGCTTCGGCACCAGTGGAGAACAGCGCGGTCTTCTTGGCATGCGTGCCGGGCGTGAGTTGATTGAGCTTCTCGGCCAGCGCGATGTAGCCCTCGTAGGGCACGACTTGATAGCAAGTGTGGGTGAAGTTCTTGAGCTGCGCCTCGATGGCGGCGACTACCTTCGGATGGCCGTGGCCGCTGTTGGTCACGGCGATGCCGCCGGCGAAGTCGATGTAGCGGCGACCTTCGACATCCCATAATTCGGCGTTGTCGGCGCGCTGGGCGAAGAAGCCGCACATCACGCCGACGCCACGCGGGGTGGCGGCAGCCTTGCGGGCGAGCAGTTGCTCGTTGCTGGGTTGGGACATGGGGTTTCTCGGGTGGGGTTGTTCGATGCGACGACTTTGTTTTCCTTCTCTTGCGCTAGCTTCTCATCCTGCGGCGGCAGTGTCTCATCGAAGCCGTGGTGTCGCTCCTGCGCCGTGTACTGCACCCGCCGCGGGATGGCGCGCATCTGGTCCTGGAAGGCTTGCCTGCCCTTTCTCGGCTGCCAGTCGTCTTCATCCTCGTTGCGGACATGGCCCGCTCCTACGCGGCGCAGGGCGTTTGTTCGCCGCGGTCCAACCGGCGGTAGCCGAGCGCTTCGGTCAGGTGCGCGGTGGCGATGTGTTCGGCGCCGGCGAGGTCGGCGATGGTGCGGGCGACGCGCAGGATGCGGTGCATCGAGCGCGCGGAAAGCTGCAGGCGTTCGATCGCGCGTTCCAGCAATACCTGGTCGCCGCTGTTGAGCCGGCAGAACTGCATCGTCTGCGATTGGCCCAGTTGCGCGTTGGCCTTGCCGGCGCGGGCATGTTGCACGGCGCGGGCGCGTTCGACGCGGGTGCGGATGGCGGCGGTGGATTCGCCGGGTGGGGCGTCGGGGCGCAGCTCCTGCGGCGGCAGGCGCGGCACCTCGACGTGCAGGTCGATGCGGTCCAGCAGCGGGCCGGAGATGCGCGCACGATACCGATGGATGGCTTCGGGATTGCAGCGGCAGCGCCCGCTGGGGTCGCCGGCCCAGCCGCAGGGGCAGGGGTTCATCGCCGCGACCAGTTGGAAGCGGGCGGGGAATTCGTTGCTGCGCGCGGCGCGGGAAATCGTCACCATGCCCGATTCCAGCGGTTCGCGCAGCACTTCCAGCGCGCGGCGGTCCCATTCGGGCAGTTCGTCGAGGAACAGCACGCCGTTGTGGCTGAGCGAAATCTCGCCGGGGCGCGGATCCGCGCCGCCGCCGACCAGGGCGACCGCGCTGGCGGTGTGGTGCGGCGCGCGGTAGGGACGCTGCCGCCAGCGCGCCGGGTCCAGGCCGCGACCGCTGACCGAGGCGATCGCGGCGGTTTCCAGCGCTTCCGCTTCGCTGGCCTCGGGCAGCAGGCCGGGCAGGCGCGAGGCCAGCAGGGTCTTGCCGCAGCCGGGGCTGCCGACCAGCAGGAGATGATGGTTGCCGGCGGCGGCGACTTCCAGGGCGCGGCGCGCGTGCGCCTGGCCGCGCACGTCAAGCATGTCCGGGAAGCGCCCGGCCTGTGGCGGCGGCGCTTCGGCAGGCGGCAATTGCCTGGTGCCATTCAGCGCTGCGCAGACTTCCAGCAGCGTGCGCGCGGTGTAAGCCTCGACCTCGCGCGTCAGCGCCGCTTCGGCACCGTTGCCCGGCGGCACGATCAACTTGCGCCCGGCCCGCGCCGCTGCCAGTGCGGCCGGCAGCACGCCATCGACCGCGCGCAGTTCGCCGGTCAGGCCCAGTTCGCCGAGGAATTCGTATTCGTCCAGCGCCTTGCGGTCGATCTGGCCGCTGGCGGCGAGTATCCCCAGCGCGATCGGCAGGTCGAAGCGACCGCCCTCCTTCGGCAAATCGGCGGGCGCGAGATTGACGGTGATGCGGCGGGCGGGAAATTCAAACTGCGCGCACAAAATCGCGGCGAAGATGCGGTCGCGCGATTCGCGCACCGCCGCTTCCGGCAGGCCGACCAGGTTGGTGCGCGGCAAGCCGCCGGACAGGTGGACTTCGACCCGCACCGGCGGCGCGGACACGCCGGACCGGGCACGGCTGTGCACCAGCGCAAGGCTCATGGCGGCGGCGCTCAGTTGCGGGCGGAAGGGGAAGCGTCGTTGCGCCGGCTTTCCAGCGCGGCGACCGCGCGTTCCAGCGCTTCGAGTTTTTCGCGGGTGCGCAGCAGCACCGCGCGTTGCACGTCGAATTCCTCGCGGGTGACCAGGTCCAGGCGCGACAGCCCGGCCTGCAATGCGCCCTTGAAGGTCTGTTGCAGTTCTTCGCGCGATTCGCGCAGGCCCGGCGGCACCAGGTCGCTGAGGCGGCGGGCGAGGTCGTCGATGTGGCTGAGGTCGATCATGTGGGCGTCTCCGGCAGTGCGTACAGGCTGGCCCGCCGTTGCGGTTGCCGCCATCAGCCGAAGCCGCGCCGCGTTGTCGGAAAATTCCGACGTGCGGGCCGCACCGCCGTGGCCGCCATTGAACACGACGGCGCGCGCGCGCGCAATCGGGTTATGCTTGCGGAGCCGAGGAGGAGCTGCAATGAAGATGATCGTGGCGGTGGTGAAGCCGTTCAAGCTGGATGACGTGCGCGAGGCGCTGGCCGAAACCGGCGTGACCGGGATCACCGTGACCGAGGTGAAGGGCTTCGGCCGGCAGAAGGGCCATACCGAGCTGTATCGCGGCGCGGAGTACGTCGTTGACTTCCTGCCCAAGGTCAAGATCGAGATCGCGACCACCGACGACCAGGTGGAGCGCGTGGTTGATGCCATCGTCCGCGCCGCCGGCACCGGCAAGATCGGCGACGGCAAGGTTTTCGTGCACGACCTGGAACGGGTGGTGCGCATCCGCACCGGCGAGCTGGATGGCGACGCGCTGTAACGGCTTTCCGGTTTTCACGTGCGGGTAGCCGCATGTTGCCGAACGGAAGCCTGCGCTGGATCGCCATTGCCGTGGTGCTCATCGGCTTGGCGCTGCTGGGGCTGAGCAACTATCGCTACGGCCTGGCGGGGCAGTCGGTGATGGTGGTCGGCATCGTGCCGCTGCTGTTTGCCGGTTTGCTGCTGGGCCGCGCCGGGGTGTGGGCCACATTGGCCTGTTACGTGCCGATCCTGCTGCTGGGCGCGTGGGTGGACCTGCAAGGCGACATGGCCGGCGTGCAATCGCGGCAGGAAGTGCTGTCCAACCTGTTGCAGTTGTTGCTGGGTTCGTTGCTGCTTGCGCTGATCCTGGATCGGCTGGTCGGGCAGATCGTGGCCAGTCGTCGCCGCAATCGCGACCTTGCGATGTTGTGCCGGCGGCTGGCTGCCGAGATCGGCGAGCGCGAGCGTTCGCAGCAGCAGTTGCTGCATTCGCAGCGGGTGGATGCGCTGGGCAAGCTGGCCGCCAACGTTGCCCACGATTTCAACAACCTGCTGGCGGTGGTGCAGGGCCATGCACGCCGCGCCGAGGACATGGCCGGCGCGGATCCGGAACTGCGACAGGTGCTGGAGCGCATCGGCGCCAGCACCCGGCGCGGCAAGGCATTGACTTCGAAGCTGCTGGCGCTGGCGCGCAGCGACGAGGATGCGGTGGAGCGCTTCGATGCCAACCAGGCAGTGGCCGACATGGGGCCGCTGCTGCGGCCGTTGTTCGCGCCAGCGGTGTCCTTCGAGGTGGAAACGTCGGAGGCGCCGGCATGGGTGCGGATGGGTCGCGACAGTTTCGAGGCGCTGCTGCTGAACATGGCCAGGAACGCCAGCGACGCGCTGGCCGAAGCGGGAGAATTCCGCCTGTCGGTGACGGTCGAAGCGGGCGAGGTGCTGATCCGCGTCGCGGACGACGGCTCCGGCATGACGCCCGAGGTCGCGGCGCGGATATTCGAACCGTTCTACACCACCAAACCGCGCGGGCAGGGCACTGGTATCGGCCTGGCGGTGGCCTGTCGCGTGGTCATCGAGGCACACGGGCGGATCGAGGTGGACAGCCGCCCCGGCGAGGGCACTTGCTTCACGATCCGCTTGCCGTTGGCGGCGTGACCGGGCGTTCGGCTTCCGCGAGGCGCACTTCTTCCAGCAGGTGCAGGTATTCGTCGGGTTGGTGCTGGTTGCGGGTCATCCGCAGCAGCGCCAGCAGGGCGGCGAGACTGGCCAGCAACCATACCGACTGGTAGCGGTACCACGGCAACGGATGGTGGAATTCCACCGCCACCGTCGGCGACCACGGCCCGCCCAGCACGCTGGCCTGCACTTCGAAACGGAAGCGGCCCCACGGTGGGTTGGCCAGCAGCAGGGTGCGATTGCTGCCGGTCTCGATCCAGTCGTCGCCGGTCTTGTCGATCCGGTAGCGGTAGCGCAGCAGTTCGGGGTGCGCCAGTTCGATGCCGGCATAGGCGATTTCCAGGTTCGCCGCCTTGGGGCCAAGCACGACCGGCGCGGCCGGGTCGATGTTGCTGCCGTCGATCCGGAGCTGTTCGATGTAGGCGCCGGGCGCCTTTGACGGCAGGTTCTCGAACCGCGCCGGGTCGATCATCGCGACGCCTTGCATCAGGCTGATCCACAACCGGCCGCGCGCGTCGCGGTAACAGGTGCTGACCGAGCCGCCATTGACTTCCGGCGGATTCAACCCGTCGTCTGCCGCCAGCGCCAACAGATCCGGTCCCTGGCTGGCGTCGATCGCGTGGCGGTTGCGCAGCACGGTCAGGCCGCGGTTGCCGGCCAGCCACAGCCGGCCCTGGTCGTCGGGCAGGAGGCAGGAAACGGTGTTGTCGAACATGCCGCTGGATTCGTCGAAACGCCGCACCTTTCCATCCTTGATGTGCAGCAGGCCGCCGCCATAGCTGCCGATCCACAGGCTGCCGTCGTCGTCCTCGAACAGGCTGCGCAGCTGGCGCAGGCGGGTGTCGCCGTGGTCGCCGGCCCAGCTTTCTACCACCTTGCCGTCCAGCAGCCGGTAGGCGCCGCGGTTGCCGACGAGCCAGATGCCGCCACGGCGGGAATCGCTGATGGTGGCGATGTTCATGCCGTCCAGCGCGGCGATGGCTCGCCGTCCGGTGACGTTGCCGTCGCCATCGACCTGCAGCTGCCAGGTGGCGGTGACATCGCTCAACCAGTAGCTGCCATCGCGGGATTGCCAGATATTGACCAGTTCCGCGCGCGGCCAGGCCAGCATCTTCCGCAGTTTGCCCTGCGACAGCTTGCCCAGTTGGCTGGTCGCGGCGATCCACAGTTCGCCGCGCTGGTCCAGCAGCAGGCTGTTGATGCATTCATCGCCCAAGGTTTGTTTCAGCGCCAGCGGATGCATGCCGCCGTCGCGGTTCCAATGGTGCAACCCGCCACAACCCATGCCGAACCACAGGCCGGCGTCGCCATCGCCGGTGATGGCGCGGCCCGGCCGGTTCATGCCGTCGGCGACGATGGACATCAGCCCGATCCGGGAGGGGCGCAAGCGCCACATGCCTTCGGTTGGCGTGCCCAGCCAGGTATTGCCGGCATTGTCGTTCTGCACGACGAGAGCATGCACGGCCCGGCTGCCGGTCAGCGGGGTGTCATTGCCGGCATCGTCCAGCAGGCGGATGCCCAGTGAGCGGTCGGAAACGTAGTTGCGGCCGTTGTCGGCCGAAACCAGTTGGGTCGTGTCCGGCAGGTCGCTGCGAACCGGCTGCAACGCGTCGCGGGCCGGCAGGTAGCGGTACAAGCGGCCCTGGCTGCTGAACAGCCACAGGTCGGCGCCGTTGGCGACCATTTCCGTGAGCCAGTGGTCGTCGCCGGGCAAGGCGACGGATTCGACCCCGCCGGTGTCGGCGCGCACCCGCGCCAGGCCCGATGCACCCGCCAGCCAGATGCTGCCGTCGTCGGTCCGGCTGAGTCGCGCGAATGCCTTGCCATGCAGGCTCAGGCGGCGTGCCGCCAGCGTGGCGACGTCAACGTGGTACAGATCGTCCGGGGTCAGGACCCAGACCGCGCCATCGTTGCCGGCATGCAGGCTCAGGATCTGGCAATCGCCGCCGCAAACGGACGCGAGCCGGTGAAAGCGGCCATCCTGGTACAAGCTGATACCGGCATCCTGGGTGGCGACCCACAGGCGGCGTTCGCGGTCTTCCAGCAGTTTGACGATGCGCTCGCTGGCCGGCCCGGTCATCGCCTGCCGTGACCGGTCGCCGACGGACAGGTCCGCATGGAAGATCCTGAAGCGGCGACCGTCGAAGCGCGCCAACCCGCCGAAGGTGCCGACCCACAGGTAGCCGTCGTGGCTTTGCAGCAGGGCATTGACGCTGGCTTGCGGCAGGCCTTGTTCGTAACTGAAATTGCGCAGGGAATCCGCATAGGCGGGACCTGCCACCGTGGTTGCCGCAGCGGCCGGCAAGGCCGGCATCAACAACGCGGCGGCCAGCAACCGGTGGGCCAGATGCGGGATGCGGCAACAGAACGCAGGCAGCAACCGCAAGGCACGCGCACGAAAGGCAAGGCGGTGTTGCTGGAACATGGCACCCCGGGATCGAGACCGCAGCCGACGCCGGCAACGGTAGCAAATGCCGCCGGGTGCGTGTGCCCCGCGTTACGCGGCCTGTGCCTGCGGCTGTGCCGGTGCGGACGCGCGGATCAGGTGGTCGAATGCGGCCAGCGAAGCGGTCGAGCCGGCGCCCATCGCGATGACGATCTGCTTGTACGGTACCGTGGTGCAGTCGCCGGCGGCGAACACGCCAGGCACGCTGGTCTGGCCGCGTTCGTCGATGACGATTTCACCGCGCGGCG
This sequence comes from Pseudoxanthomonas sp., assembly GCA_047607085.1. Lineage (GTDB taxonomy): Bacteria > Pseudomonadota > Gammaproteobacteria > Xanthomonadales > Xanthomonadaceae > Pseudoxanthomonas_A. Next base: position 85,009 of record JASGDT010000004.1, read on the forward strand.
AAAGTTTCACCGTGCCGTTCAGCCATTCGGTGTTCGGCAGCAGGCCGATCTGCACGAAGATGCCCTCCAGTTCCACGATGTGCGGCCGGTCGGTGCCGCGATCCTCGTACACCAGGCCAATGACCTTGCTGCCGTCGCCGAGCACCTCGGTGGTCAACGCCGAGACGATGACATCGACGTTGGGCAGGCTGCGCAGCTTGCGTTGCAGCACTTCGTCGGCGCGCAGCCTGTGGTCGAACTCGATCAGGGTCACGTGCCGCACCAGGCCGGCCAGGTCGATCGCCGCCTCGACGCCGGAATTGCCGCCGCCGATCACCGCCACGCGCTTGCCCTTGAACAGCGGGCCGTCGCAGTGCGGGCAATAGGCCACGCCCTTGTTGCGGTATTCGTTTTCGCCGGGCACGTTCATTTGCCGCCAGCGCGCACCGGTGGAGAGGATCACGCTCTTCGACTTCAGCGATGCGCCGTTGGCCAGTTGCACCTCGATCAGGCCATCGCTGCCTGCGGGGATGAGTTTCTCGCCGCGTTGCAGGTTCATGATGTCCACGTCGTATTGCCTGACGTGCTGTTCCAGCGCCGCGGCCAGCTTCGGGCCTTCGGTTTCCGGCACCGAGATGAAGTTCTCGATCGCCATCGTGTCCAGCACCTGCCCGCCGAAACGCTCGGCCGCGATGCCGGTGCGGATGCCCTTGCGCGCCGCATAGATCGCCGCCGCCGCGCCGGCCGGGCCGCCGCCGACGACGAGCACGTCGAAGGCCTCCTTCTGCGAAATTCTTTCCGCTTCGCGAGAGCCGGCCCTGGTATCGATCTTCGCGACGATTTCGGCCAGGTCCATGCGTCCGTTGGCGAACATTTCACCATTGAGGAACACGGTCGGCAGGCCCATCACGCCGCGTGCTTCGGCTTCCTGCGGGAAGGCCTGGCCATCGATCGCGACGTGGCTGATGTTCGGGTTCAGCACCGCCATCAGGTTCAATGCCTGAACCACGTCCGGGCAGTTGTGGCAGGTCTGCGAGAAGAAGGTCTCGAAGCGAAACATGCCATCAGGAGCGGGACCGTCGAGGTTCTTGACCTGTTCGAGCAATTCCGGCGCCTCCTTGCTCGGGTAGCCGCCCACTTGCAGCAGGGCCAGCACCAGCGAGGTGAACTCATGGCCCATCGGCATGCCGGCGAAGCCCAGCTTGATGTCTTCGCCCGGCGAGCGGATCGAGAACGACGGCACGCGGTCGCCGGCTTCGCGGTGTTCGCTGAAGGTCACCTGGTCGGACAGGCTTTCGATGTCGGCCAGCATGTCGCGCATCTCGCGCGACAGTTCGCCGTCGTCCAGCGCGGCGACCAGCAGCACCGGCCGGGTCAGGCGTTCCAGATAGGCTTTCAATTGGGTTTTCAGGGATTCGTCCAACATGGGAATTCTCGGCTGATGCGGAAGCAATTCAAAAACATCGGCACCGATGGTTTTGAATTGCTTCCGACGCCGGCCGGGGAGAAAGCCGGCCGACGAAGGAAACAGGGAAAACTCAGATCTTGCCGACCAGGTGCAGCGACGGCGCGATGGTCTTGGCGCCTTCCTTCCACTTGGCCGGGCACACTTCGCCCGGGTGCGCGGCGGTGTACTGCGCGGCCTTGAGCTTGCGCAGGGTTTCGCTGATGTCCCGGGCGATCTCGTTGCTGTGCACTTCGGCGGTCTTGATCACGCCCTCCGGGTTGATCACGAAGGTGCCGCGCAGGGACAGGCCTTCTTCCGGGATCAGCACGTCGAACGCGGTGGACAGCGCGTGGGTCGGGTCGCCAACCAGCGGGAACTTGGCCTTGCCGACGGCCGGCGAGGTTTCGTGCCACACCTTGTGCGCGAAGTGCGTGTCGGTGGAGATGATGTAAACCTCGGTGCCCAGTTTCTGGAATTCGGCGTAGTTGTCGGCCGAATCCTCGATTTCGGTCGGGCAGTTGAAGGTGAACGCGGCCGGCAGGAAGATGAAGACCGACCAGTGGCCCTTCAGGGATTCTTCGGTGATTTCGACGAACTTGCCGTTGTGGAAAGCCTGGGCCTTGAACGGCTGGACGGCGGTGTTGATCAGGGACATCGGTGGATTCCTCATTCAAACGGTTGGGGAGGGGAAGGAAACAAAGGGCAGGTGTTGCTTTGCAGCAATTCTATGACGCGCCGCATCATCAGTAAAATAAATTGGCCTGATAGTTTCAATAGTTTTTTTCAATCATTATTGCGGGCAACGAAGACAACCACTGCCCAGGAAGTAAGCTGGGCGGTTTGAAGCCGACAAGAAATTCCTTTCCGTTCAGATGGATACCGAAAACCCCGCGCTGCTCGCCGGTCATCGCCGCATCGATGCGCAACTGCGGCAGGCGCGGGCCGTGATAGACCGCGCCGATGCCGAACTGCTGCTGGCCCATGCCGCCGGCCGTGACCGCGCCTGGCTGTTCGCCCATGCCGGCGATGAGCTGGACGCCGCCCAGGCCGACGCCTTCAGCGCCCTGGTCGCACGCCGTGCCGGCGGCGAACCGGTGGCTTACCTGATCGGCCGCCGCGGCTTCTGGACGCTGGACCTGGACGTCGGCCCCGCCACCCTGATCCCGCGCCCGGAAACCGAATTGCTGGTGGAACTGGCGCTGGCGCGGCTGCCCGCCGACGCGCCGGCGCGCGTGGCCGACCTGGGCACCGGTTCGGGCGCGGTCGCGCTGGCCATTGCCAGCGAACGCCCGCTGGCGGCGGTCATCGCCACCGATTTCAGCAAGCCCGCGTTGGCCGTCGCCGTGGGCAACGCCCAGCGCAATGGCATCGACAACGTCTGGTTCCGGCGTGGCTCGTGGTGCGATGCGCTGGGCCGCGAGCGCTTCGACCTGATCGCCAGCAACCCGCCGTACATCGCTGGCGCCGACCCGCACCTGGGCGAAGGCGACCTGCGCTTCGAACCGGCATCGGCGCTGGCTTCCGGCGTGGACGGACTGGACGCGATCCGCGAAATCGTCCGCGATGCGCCCGCGCATCTGGCCTCAAACGGCTGGCTGCTGCTGGAACACGGTTGGGAGCAGGGCGAAGCGGTGCGCGGCTTGTTGTGCGATGCGGGATTCGCCGAAGTCGCGACCGAGCGGGATCTGGAAGGCCGCGACCGCGTGACCCTGGGCCGGATTCCGCAGGAGCGGCGTGAGTCGTGACCGAACCGCGCGGGTTGGTCGCGAC
>JASGDT010000005.1:0-24157 GCA_047607085.1 Pseudoxanthomonas sp.
CCCCCTTCGATGCAGGTCGGGGCGACGCCCCCGACGCCTGCGCCGGCCAGCCAACAGCACGTCGGGGACGTAGCCCCGACCTACCGAAGCAACAAATCCTTCGTTACGGATAGCCGAGCCCTGCCGGCGTGGGCCGCGACAAGCGCAACAGGGATGTTGCGCGCGCGAGTCGTGGCAGGATTGCCCCGACCGAGCGAAAAGCGGCCCGCGCCGGCAGGGCTCGGCGTCGAGCCGAAGCCAGCGCACTCCTTGCGGCATGAAGATGAGCAACAAAAACCCCGGCAATCCGCCGGGGTTTTTCGTGCAGCCCAGCCGAATCAGCGCGGATCGATCTTGCTGCGCTGCTGTTCCAGGTATTCGCTGGACGGCTCGTCCATCGCGTCGCCCAGCATGCGCCGCACCACCACGAAGAACACCGGGATGAACAGCAGGCCCAGCAGGGTGGCGAACAGCATGCCGCCGATCACGCCGGTACCGATGGCGTGGCGGGCATTGGCGCCGGCGCCGCTGGACAGCGCCATCGGCATCACGCCCATGATGAAGGCGAAGCTGGTCATCAGGATCGGGCGGAAGCGCAGGCGTGCGGCTTCGACCACCGCGTCGCGCAGGGTCCGGCCATGGCGGCGCAGTTCGACCGCGAACTCGACGATCAGGATCGCGTTCTTCGCCGCCAGGCCGATCACGGTGATCAGGCCGATCTGGAAGAAGATGTCGCCGTTCAGGCCGCGCAGCAGGGTCAGAATCACCGCGCCCAGCGCGCCCAGCGGCACCACCAGCAGCACCGCCACCGGGATCGACCAGCTTTCGTACAGCGCGGCCAGGCACAGGAACACCACCACGATGGACAGCGCCAGCAGCAGCGTGGCGCTGTTGCCGGCCAGTATTTCCTGGTACGACATGCCGCTCCAGTCGTAGCCGAAGCCCTGCGGCAGGTCGTCGGTCACGATCTGCTCCATCGCCTGCATGGCCTGGCCGGAACTGGTGCCCGGCGCGGCCGAGCCGTTGATGTTGATCGCCGAATAGCCGTTGTAGCGGGTCAATGACGGTGCGGTGGACGACCACTCCGCCTTGACCACGTTGCTCAGCGGGATCATCGACGGCTGGCCGTCCGCGTCGGTGGCTGCGGCGCTGGGCGTGTAGAAGCGCGACAACGATTCCGGGCCGGTGCGGTAGGGCGCATCGGCGCGCAGGTTGACGCGCTTGACCCGGCCTTCGGCGAAGAAGTCGTTGACGTACACCGGCGCCAGCATCAGCTGGACCGAGTTGTAGATGTCGGACAGCGACAGGCCCATCGTCTGCGCCTGCACGCGATCCACGCTGAGGTTGAGCTGCGGCGCGTTTTCCAGCGTGTTCGGGCGCACGGCGGTCAGCGCGGGATTTTCCGCCGCCTTGCCCAGCAGGATGTTGCGCGCCTGTTCCAATGCCTCGTGGCCGGCGCCGGTGCGGTCCTGCAGGTACATGTCGAAGCCGCCGAACTGGCCCAGGCCCTGCACGGTCGGCAGGTTGACCACGAAGATCTGCGCTTCCTTGATCCCGAACAGCGCGCCGTTGGCCTGCTGGATGAATTCCGGCGCGGTGTTCTTGCGCTCCGTCCACGGCTTGAGCCGGATGAAGGCCATGCCGACGTTCTCGCCCTGGCCGACGAAGCTGAAGCCGGAGACCTGCATCATGCCTTCGAAGCCTTCGAGCTGCTCCAGGCGTCCGCGCATCTGCTCGAATACGGCCTGCGTGCGTTGCAGCGACGCGCCGGGCGGCAACTGCACGATCGCCATCGCATAGCCCTGGTCCTCTTCCGGCAGGAAGCTGGTCGGCATGCGCGCGAACAGGAAGCCGCACAGCACCGCCAGCACCGCGAAGCCGATCATCCAGCGCGGCGCGTGGCGCACCGCGCTGCCGACCCGGCCGACGTAGGCGTGGCTGGTCTTGTCGTAGATCCGGTTGAACGTGCGGAAGACGACGTTCTGGCGATGGCCGCCTTCGCCGCCTTCTCCCGGCGGCGCGTGCTGTTTGAGGAAGCTGCCGCACAGCGCCGGGGTGAAGCCCAGCGCCAGGAACGCCGAGAAGCCCATCGCAATGGCAATGGTCAGCGCGAACTGCTTGTAGATCTCGCCCGACGCGCCGCCCTGCAAGGCGCTGGGGATGAACACCGCCGCCAGCACCACGGTGATCGCGACCACCGCGCCGGTGATCTGGCCCATCGCCTTGATCGTGGCTTCCTTCGGCGGCAGGTGCTCCTCGGCCATGATGCGTTCGACGTTCTCGATCACCACGATGGCGTCGTCAACGACGATGCCGATCGCCAGCACCATCGCGAACATGGTCAACTGGTTGACGGTGAAGCCGATGATCCACATGCCCAGGAAGGTGCCCAGCAGAGCGACCGGAATCACCAGGGTCGGGATGATCGTGGCGCGCAGGTTCTGCAGGAACAGCAGCATCACCAGGAACACCAGGACGATGGCCTCGAACAGGGTCTTGACCACTTCCTCGATCGCGATCTTGACGAAGGTGGTGCTCTCGAACGGGGTGAACCATTCCACGCCGCGGGGAAAGCTTGGCTGCAACTCGTCCATCTTCGCGCGCACCGCGCCGGCCACGTTCAGCGCATTGGCGCCGGGCAGCAACTGGATGGCGAACGCGCCGACCGGCTTGCCGTTGTGCTTGGTGTCGAAGCCATAGCTGGCCGCGCCAAGTTGCACGCGCGCCACGTCCTTCAGGCGCACGGTGCCGCCGTCGCTGTCGGCGCGCAGGATGATGTTCTCGAACTGCTCCGGCGTGCTCAGCCGGCCCTCGGCCGACACCGTGGCGGTGAACGCCTGGCCTGCCGGCGCCGGGTCGCTGCCCAGCGAGCCGGCGGCGAACTGCACGTTCTGCGCGCGCACCGCGGCCAGCACCTCGGTTGCCGACAGGTGGTAGCCCTGCAGCTTTTCCGGGTTCAGCCAGATGTTCATCGCGTATTCGCTGCCGAACTGGCGGGTGCTGCCGACGCCGGGCACGCGCGCGATCTGGTCGAGCACGCGCGCGGCGATGATGTCGTTGAGCTGGTTGCGGTCAACGGCCGGGTTTTCCGAGCGCAGGCCCACCACCATCAGGAAGCCGGCGTTGGCCTTGGCCACCACCACGCCCTGCTGGGTGACTTCGGTGGGCAGGCGCGGCGTGGCCAGCGCGACCTTGTTCTGCACCTGCACCTGGGCGATGTCGGCGTCGGTGCCGGTCTGGAAGGTCAGGGTGACGCTGACCGAACCGGACGAACTGGACGACGAATTGAAATACAGCAGGTTGTCGATGCCGGTCAGTTGCTGCTCGATCACCTGGGTGACCGCGCGCTCGGCGGTTTCGGCGCTGGCGCCCGGATAGGAAGCGCTGACCGTGATCTGCGGCGGGGCGATGTTGGGGTAGGACTCCACGCCCAGGTTGAGCACCGCGATCACGCCGGACAGCGAGATCAGGATGGCCACGACCCAGGCGAAGACCGGATGGTTGATGAAGAACTTGGGCATGCCCGCGATTCCTTATTGCGCCTTGGCGGCGGGTTGCGTGGCGGCGGGCTTGTTCGGCTGCCACGGCACGGCCTTGGCCTCGGCGCCTTCCTGTATCTTCTGCTGGCCGCCGACCACGACCTGTTCGCCGGCGCTCAGGCCTTCGGTGACCAGCCACTGGCCGTTGCCGTTGTCTTCGATGGAAAGATTGCGGCGCGCGACCTTGCCATCCTTGCCGACCACATAGACATAGGCGCTGGCGGCGTCGCGCAGCACCGCCGCCTGCGGCAGAAGGAAGGCGTTGGAGCGGCTGCCCAGGTCGGCCTTGAAACTGACGAAACTGCCCGGCAGCAGCGCCTTGTCCGGGTTCGGCACGCGCGCGCGCAGCGACACCGAGCCGGTGTTGGGGTCAACCACGGTGTCGGAGAAATCCAGCAGGCCCGGCTCGGCGTATTCGCGTCCGCCCGGCAGCAGCAGGGTGACCTTGGCCTGGCCCTGTCCGGCCAGGGAAACGTCGCTGGCGCTGCGCAGTTGTTCCAGCTCGCTGGCGGCGATCGAGAAGTTGACGTACAGCGGGTCGATCTGGTCGATGGTGGTCAGCAGGGTGACGTCGCTCTGGCCGACCAGCGCGCCCTCGGTGACCTGCTGCTTGCCGGCGCGGCCGGAGATCGGCGCGGTCACGCTGGCATAGCCCAGGTTGATGCGGGCGCTGGCGACCTGCGCCTGCGCCTGCTGCACGGCGGCGGCGGCGCTGCGCTCGGCAGCTTCGGCGTTGTCCAGGTCGGAGCGGGAAACGAACTTCTGCGGGGCCAGTTGCCGCGCGCGGTCGGCGGCGGCCCTGGCGTTGGCGTAAGTGGCCTGCGCCGACGCCAGGTTGGCCTGCGCCGCGCTCAGCGAAGCCTGCAACGGGGCCGGGTCGATCCGGAACAACGGCTGGCCTTCCTTGACGTCGCTGCCTTCGGTGTACAGGCGCTGCAACAGCACGCCGGACACCCGCGCACGCACGTCGGCGCTGCGGAACGGGGCCAGGCGGCCGACCAGTTCGCGTTGCAGCGGGACGGTCTGCGCGGTGGCGACCACCACATCGACTTCGGGCGTCGGCATTTGCGGCGGCTGCTGCTGCTTGCAGGCGGCCAGCGCCAGCACGAGGCAGCACAGGGCGGGAAGGCGGATGCGAATGGACATGGGGGGACTCCGGGAGGAAACGGTGAAAAGAAGCAGGGATGCGGCTGAGCGGTTGCCGCGGCATGTGAACGCGCTACGACGTTGCCGCGACCGGTGTAAACGCGCGCAGGAAGGCATCGACGGCGAACTCGGCCCATTGCCGGCGCGCGACCTCGGTGTCGCGGTGTGGCGTCATGAACCGCTGCCGTTCGAAATCGGAGCCGACGATCATGCCCAGCAGCAGTTCGGCGGCAAAGTGCGGATGGTCATGGCGCAGGTGGCCACGGCGCATTGCCCGCATCAGGCGCTGCGCCAGGTAATCGAGCAGGCGGCCGTGGCCGTCGTCGAAGATGGCGCGTGCTTCTTCGGGGAATTGCCGCGCCTCGGCATTCATCAACTGGGTGCAGGCCAGCACTTCCGGTGCGGACAGGCGTTCCAGGTGTTCGCAAGCGAAGGCGACCAGTGCCTGCCGCAGGGCTTGCGCCGAATGCGATGCGGGGGAGGTTTCGTCGTCGTGCAGCGGGGCGGTGGCCCGGTCCAGGTGTTCCTGCATCACGCTGCGCATCAGCGCCTGCTTGCTGCCATAGCGCGAATACAGGGTCTGCTTGGAGCAGCCGGCGCGCAGCGCCACCGCGTCCATGCTCACGCGCAGCCCTTGCTCGCACATCAGTTCGCGCACGGCCTGGTGCACCCGTTGCGGCAATTGGGTGCGGGAAGGGGGATGGGTGGCTTGCATGGTTCTGGACTATACCGTCCAGTTCATAATTTGTACATGGGGGCGAAACGGTCCCATGCATGGGTTGCACGGTGCGTATGGCAGGAATCCGTCGCAAAGTCATGCCGCCCAGCAGCAAGGCATTTTGCGCGGCGGCGCTACAATCCGCGCCACCTCATGCATGGCATCGAAAAGACATGGCCCGCACCCAACGCAGCAAGTCGAAAAAAGCAGAGTCCGCCGCCGGCACCAAAGCGGGAGCGAAGACCGAAGCGCAGCCCGTCGGCATCGCGCAGATATTCGCCGCATTGCGCAAGCAGTTGTCGGCCGACCGCCGCGATGAGGCGGTCGCCTTTGCCGAAGCCTTCTACAGGCGCATGGAAGCGGACGAATATCCGCAGCACACGCCGCAGGCATGGGCGGCGTTGGCGCAGGACATGCTGGAGTTCGCCCGCACGCGCAAGCCGGGCAGCGCCAACGTGCGCGTGTTCAACCCGACGCTGAAACAGCACGGCTGGGAATCGGCGCATTCGGTGCTGCAGATCGTCAACGACGACATGCCGTTCCTCGTTGACACGGTCGGCATCGCCTTGGCCGAGATGGGCGTGGGCGTGCACGTGCTGGGGCACCCGGTGATGCGCCTGCAACGCGACAAGGCAGGGCGGCTGGTGGCGGTGGGCGAAGGCAGGGCCGAATCGCTGATGCTGCTGGAAATCGACCGCCAGCCGGCCGAACAGATGCCGAAGATCGAAGCGCGCATCCGCCACGTGCTGGCCGAGGTGCGCGGCATCATCGGCGACTGGGGCGCGATGCGCGAACACATGCTGGCGCTGGCCGACGACCTGGCCACGCGCCGCCTGCCGGTCGATGACGCCAGCCGCCGCGAAGCGCAGGAATTCCTGCGCTGGGCCGCCGCCGACCACTTCACTTTCTTCGGCTACCGCGAATACCGCGTGGAAAAACGCGACGGCGCCGACGTGCTGGCCCCGGTCGAGCAGACCGGCCTGGGCCTGTTGCGCGGCAAGGACACCTCACCGGCGCGGCCGGTCGCCACGTTGGCGGCCAACGAATTGAACAAGAGCGACGCGCTCAACGAAGTGCTGGTGCTGACCAAGACCAATGCGCGCTCGCGCGTGCACCGCAGCGGCTACATGGACTACATCGGCGTGCTGGAATTCGACGCCGCCGGCCGCATCGTCGGCGAGCAACGCTTCCTCGGCCTCTACACCTCCAGCGCCTACAACCGCCGGCCGTGGGAAATCCCGCTGGTGCGCCGCCGCCACGAATACGTGATGGCCAAATCCGCGCTGGCGCCGAGCAGCCACAGCGGCAAGGCGCTGCGCCACATCCTGGAAACCCTGCCGCGCGAGGAATTGTTCCAGTCCAACGAGGAAGAGCTGTACCGCACGGCGATGGGCGTGCTGGGCCTGCAGGAGCGCGTGCGCAGCCGTTTGTTCCTGCGCCGCGACAAGTACGGCCGCTTCATTTCCGCGCTGGTCTATATCCCGCGCGAACGCTTCAACACCGACGTGCGCCTGCGCATCGAAGCGTTGCTGAAGCAGGCGTTGAACGGCGAGCAGGTTGACTCCAGCGTGTCGCTGGGCGAATCGCCGATGGCGCAATTGCACTTGATCGTGCGGCCCAAGGCCGGCGGGCGGGTGGAAGTGGATACCGCCGACCTGGAGCAGCGCGTCGCCCACTTGCTGCGCAACCACCAGGACGACCTGCGCGAAGCGCTGATCGCGCGCCACGGCGAAACCGAAGGACTGAAACTGGCCACGCGCTACGGCCGCGCGCTGCCGTCGGGCTACATCGAAACCGTGTCGGCCCAGGTCGCAGCCGATGATGTCGAACACCTGGCCGCGCTGGGCGAGGATGCCGGCGCGCTGCGCATCAGCCTGCACCGTTCGACGCGGCACGTCGCAGGCGAAGGCGACCTGCGCCTGAACCTGTACCGCCGCAACGACGACATCCCGCTGTCCGACGCGCTGCCGCTGATGGAGAACATGGGCTTGCGCGCGATTTCCGAACATCCGTTCCGGCTGAACATCGACGGCGCGCCGGTCTATATCCAGGAATTCGAAGTCGAAGCCGCCGGCAGCGAGATCGATGTCGAAGCCCGCGCCGATGCCTTTGCCGATGCCTTCGCCAGCGTGTGGCGCGGCGATGCCGAAAACGACGGCTTCAACCGCCTGGTGCTGCGCGCCAGCCTGCACTGGCGGCAGGTCGCGGTATTGCGCGCCTACTACAAATACCTGCTGCAGACCGGTGCGTCGTTCTCGCAGAACTATGCCGAGGAAACCTTGAGCCGCTATCCGTTGCTGGCGCGGCTGCTGGTGGAATTGTTCGAAGTGCGCTTCGACCCGGTCACCGGCCACGAAAGCAAGGCCGAAATCCGCGCCGGGCAGGAGCGTTTCGCCGCGCAACTGCGCGGGCTGGCGCAGGGCGACGAAGCCACCATCGCCATCCTGCAACCGCTGGTAGATGCGCGCAGCCAATCGCGCGGACAGCAGGCCGAGGTCGTGCATGCGGCCCTGCTGAAACTGCTGGATCGCGTTGCCAGCCTCGACGACGACCGCATCCTGCGCGGCTTCATCGGCGCGATCGAAGCCACCTTGCGCACCAGCTATTACCAGGTCGGCAAGGATGGGCAGCCGGCGCACACGATCGCCTTCAAGTTCGATTCGTCGAAGGTGCCGGATTTGCCGAAGCCGCGCCCGTACCGCGAGATATTCGTCTATGGTCCGCGTGTCGAAGGCGTGCACCTGCGCTTCGGCCCGGTGGCGCGTGGTGGTCTGCGCTGGTCCGATCGTCGCGAGGATTTCCGCACCGAAGTGCTGGGTCTGGTCAAGGCGCAGATGGTGAAGAACACCGTCATCGTGCCGGTCGGCGCGAAGGGTGGTTTCTTCGTCAAGAAGCCGCCGGTGGGCGGTGATCGCGATGCCGTGCTGGCCGAAGGCATCGCTTGCTACAAGCTGTTCATCCAGGGACTGCTGGACCTGACCGACAACATCGTGAACGGCAAGATCGTGCCGCCGGACAATGTGATTCGCCACGACAACGACGATCCGTATCTCGTCGTTGCCGCCGACAAAGGCACGGCCACGTTCTCGGACATCGCCAATGGTCTGGCCATCGATCACGGCTTCTGGCTGGGCGATGCCTTTGCCTCGGGGGGGTCGGTCGGTTACGACCACAAGGGCATGGGCATCACCGCGCGCGGCGCGTGGGAATCGGTCAAGCGCCATTTCCGCGCACTGGGCCGCGACAGCCAGAGCGAGGATTTCACCTGCGTCGGTGTCGGCGACATGTCCGGCGACGTGTTCGGCAACGGCATGCTGTTGTCGAAGCACATACGCCTGTTGGCCGCGTTCGACCACCGCCACATCTTTCTGGACCCGAATCCCGATGCGGCGGTTTCGTTCGCCGAGCGCGAGCGCTTGTTCAAACTGCCGCGTTCCAGTTGGGCCGACTACGACGCCAAGCTGATCAGCAAGGGTGGCGGCATCCATCCGCGTTCGCTCAAATCCATCGACATCACGCCGGAAGTGCGTGCCGCGCTGGGTTTGGCCGCGGAAGTGAAGTCGCTGACGCCGACCGAACTGATGAGCGCGATCCTGAAGGCGCCGGTCGATCTGTTGTGGAACGGCGGCATCGGCACCTACGTCAAGGCCGCCAGCGAGAACAATGCCGACGTCGGCGACCGCGCCAACAACGCGCTGCGCGTCAACGGCGGCGAACTGCGCTGCAAGGTGGTCGGCGAGGGCGGCAATCTGGGCATGACCCAGTTGGGCCGCATCGAGGCGGCGAAGCACGGCGTGCTGCTGAACACCGATTTCATCGACAACAGCGCCGGTGTCGATACCTCCGATCACGAAGTCAACATCAAGATCCTGCTCGGCGACGTGGTGCGCGCGAAAAAACTGACCATGCCGGCGCGCAACAAACTGCTGGCCGGCATGACCGATGAAGTGGCCGAACTGGTGCTGCGCGACAACTACCGGCAGAACCAGGCGATCAGCCTGATGGAGCGGATGAGCGTGTCGCGGCTCGGTTCCAAGCAGCACTTCATCCAGGTGCTGGAGAGCGAAGGCCTGCTCGACCGGCAGATCGAATTCCTGCCGTCCGATGCCGAACTGGCCGAGCGCAAGGCGCGCGGGCAGGGCCTGACCCGGCCGGAACTGTCGGTGCTGCTGTCGTATTCGAAGCTGGTCGCGTTCCAGCAACTGCTCGATTCCGACATTCCCGAAGACCCGTACCTGTCCAACGAGTTGCAGCGCTATTTCCCGCTGCCGCTGCAACGCAAGTACACGGCGGAAATGGGCCGGCACCGGCTCAAGCGCGAAATCATCGCCACGGCGATCACCAATTCCATGATCAACCGCATGGGCGCGACCTTCCTGCTGCGCATGCAGGAAGACACCGGCCGCAGCCCGGCCGAGGTCGCCAAGGCCTTCACCATCACCCGCGAAGCCCTGGATGCGCGCGCGTTGTGGAACCAGATCGACGCGCTCGACGGCAAGATGCCCGAGTCGGTGCAGATCGACGCGCTGCAAGTGGTGTGGAATCTGCAGCGTTCGTTCACCCGCTGGCTGTTGAACCGGCCGGGCGCGATCCCGGACATTGCCACTGCGGTCGAGCGTTACCGCGGCGGCTACAACGACATCCGCGCCGCCGCCGGCGTGCTGCCGGATTCGCTGCGTCCGACCTACGAGGCCAGCCTGCACGAGTGGAAGGCCAAGGGCCTGCCGCCGGCGCTGGCTGGGCAGATGGCGGCGCTGCCGTACCTGGAGCCGTCCAGCGATATCATCGAAGTCGCGCTGGCGCACAAGCTGAAGCCGGTGGAAGTGTCGAAGCTGCATTACCGCGTGGGCGAGGCGCTGCACCTGCCGTGGCTGTTGCAGCAGATCGATGGTTTGCAGGTCGATGGCCGCTGGCACGCGGTCGCGCGCGGCGTATTGCGCGACGAGTTGTGCACGCGCCATCGCCAGTTGACCAGCCAGGTGTTGAAGATGCCCGGCGCAACGCCCGAGGCCAAGGTGCACAACTGGCTGTCGCGCGACGACGCCAGCCTGCGCTTCACCTTGAGCATGCTCAACGAACTGGCCGGGCAGAAAACGCTGGATTACCCGACTGCTTCGGTGGCGGTGCAGCGGTTGTCGCAACTGACCGGCTGATCGCTTGGTGGTGCGCTTGCGCAAGCCATCAAGGACACCAAGCGGAAATGCCGGATGACCCAGCCCCAAGCCCCCATCGACGAACTGCTGTCCATCATGGCGCGCCTGCGCGACCCGCAAGGCGGCTGCCCCTGGGACTTGCAGCAGGACTTCTCGACGATTGCGCCGCATACCATCGAGGAAGCCTACGAAGTCGCCGACGCGATCGACCGCGACGATCTGGCCGGCTTGAAGGACGAGTTGGGCGACCTGCTGTTGCAGGTGGTGTTCCATGCGCGGATGGCGGAAGAGCAGGGCGCGTTCGCCTTCGACGACGTGGCGCGGGCGATCTGCGACAAGATGCTGCGCCGGCATCCGCATGTGTTCGGCGACACCACTGCCGACGACGCGGACACGGTGCTCGCCAACTGGGACCAGATCAAGCGTGCCGAGCGCGAAGCCAGGGGCGATACCGACACCTCCGCACTGGCCGGCATCGCCCGTGGCCTGCCCGAATGGCAACGCGCGGCGAAATTGCAGTCGCGCGCGGCCAGGGTCGGCTTCGACTGGTCCGGGCCGGAGCCGGTGATCGCCAAATTGCGCGAAGAGATCGACGAGGTACGCGCCGAATTCGCCAAGGGCGACGTGGCGGACAACCGGGCGCGCCTGCTGGACGAGATCGGCGACGTGCTGTTCGTCTGCGCCAACCTGGCGCGGCATGCCGGCGTCGATGCTGGTGCGGCGCTGCGCCACGCCAACCACAAGTTCGAGCGCCGCTTCCGCGCGATGGAGCAATTGGCCGAAGCCGACGGCCAACCGCTTGCCGGGCAATCGCTGGCGGCGCAGGAAGCCTACTGGGCGCGCGCCAAGCGCATCGAACGCGGCGAAGCATGATGCAGTCCGGACCATGAGACCTTCCTGCCCGCCGGGACCTGCCGGGCGCGGCGTTTGCCGGCGACGGGATGATGTTCAAGGACATCCCGACCGGCAGGATCGGGTTGCAAGGCTCATTCCTTGAACATCAGGAAAGCCGCGCCGACGATCAACGCAAACGCCGCGTAGTGGTTCCACTTCAACGGCTGACCGAGATACCAGGCCGAGAAACCGGCGAACACCATCAAGGTGATGATTTCCTGGATCGTCTTCAGTTGCACCACCGAATAGACCGTGTTGCCGAGGCGGTTGGCCGGCACCATCAGCGTGTATTCGAAGAAGGCGATGCCCCAACTGGCGAGGATGGCGACCGCCAGCGGCGCGCTCTTGTGTTTCAGGTGGCCGTACCAGGCGAAGGTCATGAAGATGTTGGAGCCGAGCAGCATCAGCAGGGGCAGCAGGCGGGCGGTCATGGCGATGTCTTGGGTGGGGTCGAAAGCGGCGAATCATAGCGCCCGGCGCGGGGGTAAACTGCGGGCACTTCACGTACGGAGGAATACCGAATGCGCACTCTGTCGATGTTGCTGTTCGTGGCGCTGGCCGCCGTCGCCCCATCCGCTTTCGCCACGCAGCAGGCCAGGGCGGTGGAGTGGAAGGTCGGCAGGCAGGTGTTCAGCGGTTATGTGGTGCATGACGATGCGGCTTCCGGCCCGCTGCCCGGCCTGCTGATGGTGCCGGACTGGCTGGGCGTGACCGATGCCGCGCTGGCCAAGGCCAAACAGGTGGCCGGCGACAATTACGTGGTGCTGGTCGTTGACATGTACGGCAAGGGCATCCGCCCGAACGGGCCGGAGCAGGCGATGGCGCAGGTCAAGGCGCTGTACGCCGACCGCCCGGCGATGCGCGCGCGCATGCAAGCCGCGCTGTCCACGCTTAAGGCGCAAGCCGGCCAACTGCCGCTGGACGTGGCGAAGATCGGCGCGTTCGGCTATTGCTTCGGCGGTTCGTCGGTGCTGGAACTGGCGCGCGGCGGCGCGGATGTGGCTGGCGTGGTGTCCTTCCACGGCGGGCTGGCGACCTCGATGCCGGCGCAGCCCGGCATGGTGAAGGCGCCGATGCTGGTCCTCAACGGTGCCGACGATCAGGGCACGGCCGGCGACATCGCCGGTTTCGAGCAGGAAATGAACGCGGCCGGCGCAGATTGGCAGTTCGTCAATTTCAGTGGCGCGGTGCATTGCTTCGCGCTGGAAACCGCCAACAGCCCGCCGAACTGCGTTTACAACGAACGCGCGGCCAAGCGCGCTTATCGGATGATGGACGACTTCTGGGACGAGGTTTTTTCGGCCGGGAGTTGAAGGCTTTCTGCGGGAGCCGCCCTTGCCATGCCGCTCCCGTGGAGCCGTCAGTGCCGACGCTCGACCGCGTACCGCGCCAGCCCGCGTAGTGCGGCGACGGCTTCGTTGTCGGCCAGGCCGTCCAGCGCCCGTTCCGCGGCGGCGGCGTATTCGCCGGCGCGTTGGCGGCTGTATTCCAGGCCACCGCTGGCGTGGATGGCGGCCAGCACCTCCGGCATCGCGTCGGCGTCGCCGTGTTCGACGATTTCGCGCAGCCGCGTGCGCGCGGTCGCGTTCGCGTGCGCGATGGCGTGGATCAGCGGCAGGGTGGCCTTGCCTTCGGCCAGGTCGTCGCCCAGGTTCTTGCCCAGTTCGGCGGCATCGGCCGAATAGTCCAGCACGTCGTCGGCAATCTGGAAGGCATGGCCCAGTTGCATGCCGAAGTCGTACAGGCGTTGCTGGGTGGCTTCGTCGGCGTTCGCGGCCAGCGCGCCCAGTCGGGTGGCGGCGGCGAACAGCACGGCGGTCTTGCGCTCGATCACGCGCAGGTAGGCCGCCTCGTCGGTATCCGGGTTGTGGACGTGCAGCAGTTGCAGCACTTCGCCTTCGGCGATGCGGTTGGTGGTGTCGGCCAGCAGTCGCATCACTTCCATGCGGTCCAGTTCGACCATCAACTGGAAGCTGCGCGAATACAGGAAATCGCCGACCAGCACGCTGGCCGCGTTGCCCCAGATGGCATTGGCGGTGCTGCGGCCACGGCGCAGGTCGGATTCATCCACCACGTCGTCGTGCAGCAGGGTCGAGGTGTGGATGAACTCGACGATGGCGGCCAACTGGTGGTGATCGGCCGTGGCCGCGCCGCCGCAGGCACGGCCGGCCAGCGCCACCAGCATCGGCCGCAGGCGCTTGCCGCCGGCGGAGACGATGTGGTCGGCGATCTGGTTGATCAGTACCACGTCCGAGGCCAGGCGGCGGCGGATCAGCGCGTCGATGGCGGCCATGTCCGGCGCGGCCAGGGCCTGAATTTGCGGCAAGGTCAGGGCGGGCCGGGAAGTATCTGCAACAGGCATGGCGTGAAGGCTTTGGAAGTCGCCAGATTGTAAGGTACGCGGCGGAATTTCCCTACACGACGCCGGGCTGGATACCGATGGCGCGGGGCAGGCCGGCTATACTCCACTACCCACTCCCGCGATTGGCGGGCACGACGAACGGAATACACCATGGCGCGCGGCATCAACAAAGTCATCCTGGTCGGCAACCTCGGCAACGACCCCGAAACCCGCTATACCCAAGGCGGCATGGCCATCACCCGCATCAGCCTTGCCACCACCAGCGTGCGCAAGGACAAGGACGGCAACCAGCAGGAGCGCACCGAATGGCACCGCGTGGTGTTCTTCGGCAAGCTGGGCGAAATCGCCGGCGAATACCTGCGCAAGGGTTCGCAGTGCTACGTCGAAGGCAGCATCCGCTACGACAAGTACACCGGCCAGGACGGCGTGGAGAAGTATTCGACCGAAATCATCGCCGACGAGATGCAGATGCTCGGCGGTCGTGGCGAAGGCGGTGGTGGCGGCAACCATGAGCGTTCATCGCGCCCGCAGCGCAGCGAAGGCGGCGGTTCGCATGGCAGCGGCGGCCAGCCGCAGCGGCGTACGGCCCCGGCGGCGCAGCCGGCGCCGGCGGATGATTTCGGTGATGACGACATTCCGTTTTGAGTCATCCCGTTCTGAGTCATGGCCCCTGACATGCTTCCGGGGCAGGCTGGCCGATCATTGCGTGGATGGAGATAGCATGTGTTGACCTGGCTGGTAACCGGCGGGGCTGGTTTCATAGGCGGTAATTTCGTGCTGGACGCGGTGCCGCGTGGTGTCCGCGTGATCAATCTCGACGCGTTGACCTACGCCGGCAACCGCGACACGCTGGCGTCGCTGGAGGGCAATCCGAACCACGTTTTCGTGCACGGCGACATTGGCGACCGCAGCCTGGTGGCGCGCTTGCTGGCCGAATACCGGCCCGACGCGGTGGTCAATTTCGCCGCGGAAAGCCATGTCGATCGCTCGATCGACGGCCCGGCCGCCTTCGTGCAGACCAATGTGGTCGGCACGCTGGGCCTGCTGGAATCGGTGCGCGACCACTGGAGGGGTCTCGACGGCGCGGCTAGGGAGGCGTTCCGCTTCCTGCACGTCTCCACCGACGAGGTCTATGGCAGCCTGGGCGAGACCGGCAAGTTCAGCGAAACCACCGCGTATGCGCCCAATTCGCCGTATTCGGCCAGCAAGGCCGCGTCCGACCACCTCGTTCGCGCCTTCCATCACACCTACGGCCTGCCGGTGCTGACCACCAATTGCAGCAACAACTACGGCCCGTATCACTTCCCGGAAAAACTCATTCCGCTGGTCATTGCCAAGGCCCTGGCGGGCGAAGCACTGCCCGTGTATGGCGACGGCAGGCAGGTGCGCGACTGGTTGTTCGTGCGCGACCACTGCGCCGCGATCCGCACGGTGCTGGAAAAGGGTCGGGCAGGCGAAACCTACAACGTCGGCGGCAACTCGGAAAAGCAGAACATCGACGTGGTCAAGACCATCTGCGCATTGCTGGACCAGCGCCGTCCGCGTGCCGATGGCCGGCCGCGCGAAAGCCAGATCGCCTTCGTTGCCGATCGTCCCGGTCACGACCGCCGTTATGCGATCGACGCCTCCAAGCTGAAGAACGAATTGGGCTGGGAGCCGCAATACACCTTCGAGCAGGGAATTGCCGAAACGGTGGATTGGTATCTGCAGAACCAGGCGTGGGTTCAGCGCGTGCTGGATGGTTCGTATCGGCTTGAACGCATCGGGACGGCAGCATGACCCAACGCAAAGGCCTGCTCCGAAAAGGAATGATCCTGGCCGGCGGCTCCGGCACGCGGCTGTATCCGATCACCCGCGGCGTCAGCAAGCAATTGCTGCCGGTGTATGACAAGCCGATGATCTATTACCCGCTCAGCGTGCTGATGCTGGCGGGTATCCGCGAAGTGCTGGTGATCAATACGCCGCACGAGCAAGCCCTGTTCCGGGCCCTGCTGGGCGATGGTTCGCAATGGGGCATGCATATTGAATATGCGGTGCAGCCTTCGCCCGATGGACTTGCGCAGGCCTATCTGATCGGCCGCGATTTCGTCGGTGATCGGCCCAGTGTGCTGGTATTGGGCGACAACCTCTACTACGGCCACGGTTTCACCGATCTGCTCAAGCAGGCCAATGCGCGCGAACATGGCGCGACCATCTTCGGCTATTGGGTGCGCGACCCGGAGCGCTACGGCGTGGCCGAATTCGACGCTGACGGCAAGGTGGTCGGCATCGAGGAAAAACCCGCGCAGCCGCGCTCCAACTATGCCGTCACCGGCCTGTATTTCTACGATGGCCGAGCCAGCGACTTTGCCGCGTCGCTGAAGCCTTCGCCGCGCGGCGAACTTGAAATCACCGACCTGAACAAACTGTACCTGCAGGACGGGTCGCTGCACCTGGAGCAGATGGGGCGCGGTTATGCATGGCTGGATACCGGCACCCACCAATCGCTGCTGGAAGCGAGCAACTTCATCGAAACCATCGAATCGCGTCAGGGCCTGAAAGTGGCCTGTCCCGAGGAAATCGCCTTCGCCCAAGGCTGGATCGATGCCGCGCAGATGGAAAAACTGGCCGCGCCGCTGGCCAAGAACGGCTATGGCCAATACCTGCTGGGCCTGCTCAAGCGCGGAGTGGTGAAATGAAAGTCATCGAAACCGGCCTGCCCGGTTGCGTGGTGATCGAGCCGGTGGTGTTCGGCGATGCGCGCGGTTTCTTCTTCGAGACATGGAACGCGGCGCGTTATGCCGAACTGGGCCTGCCGTCGAAGTTCGTGCAATCCAACGTGTCGTCGTCGTCGCAAGGCGTGCTGCGCGGCCTGCATTACCAGTGGCCGCATCCGCAGGGCAAACTGGTCAGCGTGCTGGAAGGCGAGGTGTATGACGTGGCCGTTGACATCCGCCGTGGCTCGCCGACCTTTGGCCGCTGGGAAGCGGTGGTGCTGAGCGCGGAGAACAAGCGCCAGTTCTGGATCCCGGAAGGCTTCGCGCATGGCTTCGTGGTGTTGTCCGAACGTGCGCTTTTCAGTTACCTGTGCACGGATGCGTATCGCTCCGAATTCGACGCCAACGTGCGCTGGAACGATGCCGACATCGGCATCGACTGGCCGGTTTCAGCACCACAATTGTCCGGCAAGGACGAGAAAGCGCCGTTCCTGAAGGACATTGCGCAGGATCGCTTGCCGCTGTTCGAGAGCGAGGCATGAAGCTCCTGCTGCTGGGCGCGAACGGACAGGTCGGTATCGAATCGCGTCGCAGCCTGGCCACATTGGGTGAAGTCGTCTGTGCCACCCGCCATGGCAAGCTGGCCGATGGCGCATCCTGCGAAACGATCGATTTCGACGCGCCCGATTCATTGCCGGCGCTGGTCGAACGCATCGTGCCGGACGTGGTGGTCAATGCCGCCGCTTACACTGCCGTGGACAAGGCCGAAGACGAACGCGATGCCGCTTTCCGCGCCAATGCAGAAGCGCCGGGCAAGCTGGCCGAGGCCTGTGCGCGGCGCGGTGCCTTGCTGGTGCATTACTCGACCGACTACGTGTTCGATGGCAGAGGCACACGCCCGTATCGCGAGGATGACGCAACCGTGCCGCTGGGCGTCTATGGCGAAAGCAAGCTGGCTGGCGAAGCGGCGATTCGTGCGGCCGGTGGCCGGCACCTGATCTTCCGCACCGCGTGGGTGTATGCGAGTCACGGCAAGAACTTCCTGCGCACGATGCTGCGCCTGGCCGGCGAACGCGACGAATTGCGCGTGGTGGCCGATCAGGCCGGCACGCCGACGCCGGCGGCCTTGATCGCCGATGTGACCGCGCAGGTACTGGCGCTATCGCTCGCTAAATCGCCCGCGCAATCGGGCATCTGGCACCTGACCGCCAATGGCGAAACCGACTGGCACGGCTTCGCCGAAGCCATTTTCGATGGTGCAGTACAGCGCGGCTTGCTGGCGACGGCGCCGAAGGTGTTGCCGATTTCCACTGCCGATTACCCGACCCCGGCGCGGCGGCCGGCGTATTCGCGGCTGGATACGTCGAAGCTGCAACGCGATTTCGGCATCACCTTGCCGGATTGGCGCGACGGACTGGCGCGGGTGCTGGACGAAATCCGGGTTTCCTCGTAGGCGCGGAAGGCTTTCCGATTCCGGTTCCATCCGGTACTTTGTCGCCTTCTTCACCCTCCCGAGCCGGGCATGAACCTCCAGAAACCGCAGCCGCAGCTCACTTTCCGAGCGGTCGTCCTTGCCATCGTGCTGGCGGTGGTGCTGTCCGCCGCCAATGCCTATCTCGGCCTGTTCGCCGGTCTGACCGTGGCGACGGCAATCCCGGCCGCCGTGGTGTCGATGGGCGTGTTGCGCCTGCTTGGCGGCGGCACCATCCTGGAAAACAACATCGTGCAGACTGGTGCTTCGGCTGGTTCGTCGATCGCGGCAGGCGTCATCTTCACCATTCCTGCATTGGTGCTGATGGGTTACTGGCCCGATTTCAGGTATTGGTGGGTGCTGGGCATCGCCGGCCTGGGCGGCTTGTTGGGTGTGTTGTTTTCGGTGCCGCTGCGGCGTTCGATGATCGTCGAAGAACCGCTGCCGTTCCCCGAAGGCAAGGCGGCGGCAGAAGTGCTGAAAGCCGGTGAGAATCCCGGCCCGGGTTTGAAAATCCTCGGTATTTCCGCCGCCATCGGCGCGGTGGTGAAACTGGCGGCGGGGAACGGTTTGCGCGCGATCCCGGATAGTTGGGCGGTGGCCGGTTACTTTGCCAACAACAAATTGATCGTCTATCTCGGCACCGGTCTGTCGCCGGCACTGCTGGGTGTGGGCTACATCGTCGGCTTGAACGTGGGCATCGTGGTGCTGTCCGGCGCGGTCCTGTCGTGGCACATCGCCATTCCGCTGTATCACGCCTTCTTCCTCGACAGCGACCCGAAATTGGCGGCGGACATCGTCGGCGCTTCCGCAACCGATGCGGCTTTTGCCATATGGTCGGCGAAGATCCGCTTTCTGGGCGTTGGCGCAATGCTGGTCGGCGGCGTGTGGACGCTGTTCTCGCTGCGCAAATCGCTGTTGTCCGGCGTCAAGAGCGGCTTCGCCGCCGCGCGCAAGGGCGTGGCGCATGGCGCGACCAGCGAAACCGACCGCGACCTGCCGATGAAATGGATGCTGGTGGCGCTGGTGTTGTTCGTGCTGCCGCTGCTGGCGCTGTACCAGGCCATCGTCGGCCAGTGGCACGTCAGCGTGCCGATGACGATCATCATGATCGTGGCCGGCTTCCTGTTCGTCTCGGTATCCGGTTACCTGGCCGGGTTGGTGGGTTCGTCGAACAACCCGGTGTCCGGCATCACCATCGCCACCATCCTGTTTGCGTCGGTAGTGTTGCTGATGCTGTTGGGCAGTGATGGGCAGGCACAGGTTCATGGCGCACCGCTGGGCGCGGTGGCCGCGATCATGATCGGCGCGGTGGTGTGCTGCGCGGCGGCGGTCGGCGGCGACAACCTGCAAGACCTGAAGACCGGCTATCTGGTTGGCGCAACGCCGTGGAAACAGCAGTTGATGCTGGGCATCGGCGCGTTCTCCTGCGCGCTGATCATGGCCCCGGTGCTGAACCTGTTGCAGCAGGCCTATGGCATCGGTTCCAAGACCTTGCCCGCGCCGCAGGCCAACTTGATGGCCTCGGTGGCGAAAGGCTTGTTCGGCGGGCAATTGCCGTGGACGATGATAGCGATAGGCGGCGTGGTCGGCGCGCTGACCATTGCGTTGGATGGCTGGCTGAAGGCGCGCGGCTCGCGTTTTCGCGTGCCGGTGCTGGCGGCGGCCATCGGCATCTACCTGCCGCTGGAATTGATGGTGCCGATCTTCCTCGGCGGCCTGCTGGCGCACCTGGTCGAACGTTTCCACAAGGTGCGCGCGGACGACGAGGCCGGGCTGGACCGTGCACATCGCCCCGGCGTGCTGTTCTCCGCCGGCCTGATCACCGGCGAGGCGCTGATGGGCATCGGCATCGCCCTTCCCATCGTCATCACCCGCAATCCCGAAGTGTTGGCGCTGCCGTTCGATGCCGGCGCATGGGCGCAATGGATCGGCCTGGCAGTGCTGGCCTTCGTCGGTTGGCTGCTGTACCGCACTGGCAAGAAGGGCGAGCAGTCGGCATAAGGCCCGCCTGCTTGCAACGCAATCGACACGAAACCACCGGAGCATCGCATGAAGTTGCAAGCCGCCTTCCTTTCCCTGTGCCTGCTGGCCGCGTTCCCGGCCGCGGCGCAGCGCGGCTTCGACGTGCGCGACCTGGTCGCGCTGGATCGCGTTTCTTCGCCGGTGTTGTCGCCGGACGGCGGCACGCTGGTGTTCGCCAGGCGCACGGTCAATGCCGAAGTCACCAAGGCCACGACTGCGCTGTTCGTGCGCAACCTGCTGACCCGCGACCTGCTGCCGCCGCGGCAATTGATGCCGGAGGGCTGGAACGTCAATTCGCCGTCGTTTTCGGCCGATGGCGAAAGCGTGTATTTCCTCAGCGCGAAGTCCGGCGCGATGCAGTTGTATTCGATCCCGATCGAAGGCGGCGAGCCGGTGCAGCTCAGCGACTACCCGCTGGACGTGGAGGGTTACCAGCTTTCGCCCGATGGCAAGCAGGTGGCGCTGGTGTTCGCCGTGTTCCCCGATTGCAAGGCCGACTTGGGCTGCACGAAGAAGAAGCTCGCCGACGTCGAAGCACGCAAGAGCAGCGGCGTGGTGTTCGACCACATGTTCATCCGCCACTGGGATGCGTGGAACGATGGCCGCCTGAACCGCGTGTTCGCGGCCAGGCTGGGCGGTGCGGGCCGGTTGACCACGGCGACCCTGCTCAGCGGCGGCATCCATGGCGACATTCCGTCGAAGCCTTTCGGTGACCTGTCCGATTTCGCGTGGTCGCCCGATGGCAGGCAGGTGGCGATGAGCGTGCGCGCCGCCGACCGCGGCGAGCCGTGGAGCACCAATTTCGACATCTGGCTGGCCAACGCCGATGGCAGCGGCCAGCCGAAGAACCTGACCGCCGCAAACAAGGCCTGGGACGCCGGCCCGGTGTTCGGTGCAGACGGCAAGACCTTGTACTACCGCGCGATGGCGCGGCCGGGTTTCGAGGCCGACCGCTTCGCGCTGATGGCGCTGGATCTGGAGACCGGCAGGAAGCGCGAAATCGCCTCGAACTGGGACGCCTCCGCCGATGGCATCGTGTTGTCCGCCGATGGCAGGACGATCTACACGACCGCGCAGGAGCTGGGCCAGCATCCGCTGTTCGCGGTGAATATCGGCAATGGCGAAGTGCGCAATGTGGTTGGCGCACAGGGTACGGTGTCGGCATTCGCGCTGGCTGGCGACATGCTGGCGTTCACCCGCAACACGCTGCAAAGCGGCGACCAGTTGTTCGTCACCAGTACCGATGGTTCGCAGCCGCAGCGCGCCATTACCCGGAGCGCCGGCGAGATGTTGCCGGAAGTGAAATTCGGCGAGGCGGAGCAGTTCACCTTCATCGGCTGGAACGACGAAACCGTGCACGGCTACGTGGTCAAGCCGTGGAACTACGTCGAAGGCAGGAAATACCCGGTCGCGTTCCTGATCCACGGTGGCCCGCAGAGCAGTTTCGGCAATGGCTGGAGCTACCGCTGGAACCCGCAGACCTATGCGGGGCAGGGTTATGCGGTGGTGATGATCGACTTCCATGGCAGCACCGGTTACGGGCAGAAGTTCACCGACGCGATCAGCCGGCATTGGGGCGACCGCCCGCTGGAGGATTTGCAGAAGGGCTGGGCCGCCGCGCAGCAGAAGTACGCCTTCCTCGATGGCAGCAAAGCCTGCGCGCTGGGCGCCAGCTACGGCGGCTTCATGGTCAACTGGATCGCAGGCAACTGGAATGAACCGTGGAAGTGCCTGGTCAGCCACGACGGCGTGTTCGAGAACCACGCGATGAGCTTTGCCACCGAGGAATTGTGGTTCAGCGAATGGGAAAACGGCGGCACGCCGTGGGAAAACCCGCAAGGCCACCAGAAGTTCAATCCGGCCAACCACGTCGCCGACTTCAAGGTGCCGATGCTGGTGATCCACGGCCAGCAGGATTTCCGCATCCCGGTGGAGCAGGGCATCGGTTTGTTCTCCGCCTTGCAGCGCAAGGGCGTGGAATCGAAGTTCCTGTATTTCCCCGACGAGAACCATTGGGTGCTCAAGCCGCAGAACAGCATCCTGTGGCATGACACGGTGAACGGCTGGTTGAAGCAGCATATCGGCCCGTAGATCGAGGCCACGCCCCCGACGTGCCTCGTCGGACATGTTTGGTTGAGCCTGTTTGCTTGAGCTTGAACGGAAACCAGAATGATCGCCATCACTGCTTCGCCTGCGCTGATCGACAACGACATCGTCCTGTTCGGCCTGATCGCCGCCACGCTGGCGGCGGTGTTCTGGACCTCCTCGCGCCCCGGCGGTCCGTGGCAGAAGTTCTATTCGGTGGTGCCGCCGCTGCTGCTTTGCTACTTCATCCCCGGCATCTTCAACTCGATCGGCCTGATCGACGGCAGCGCGAGCAAGCTGTACAACCCGGTCGCCAGCCGCGTGCTGCTGCCGGCCTCGCTGGTGCTGCTGACCTTGACCATCGACCTGAAAGGCGTGCTGCGGCTGGGCTGGAAGGTGCTGGCGATGTATCTCGGCACCTCGATCTCGGTGATGCTGGGCGCGTTCGTCTCGTTCTGGCTGATGGGCGTGCTGCACCCGGCGGCGGTGGCCGGCGATACCTGGGGCGGCATGACCGCATTGGCCGGCAGTTGGATCGGCGGCGGCGCGAACATGGTCGCGATGAAGGAAATCTTCAATGTCGATGAAACCGTGTTCGGCCAGTTCGTCGTGGTCGATGTCGGCGTCGGCTACGTGTGGATGGCGGTATTGATTTTCCTCGCCGGCCGCGCCGGCAGGATCGACGCGCGCAGCGGCGCGGACACGCGCGCCATCGACGAGTTGAAGCAGCGCATGGCCGCCTACCAGGCGCAGCACGAGCGCGTCGCCAGCCTGTCGGACCTGATCGTGATCGTCGGCGTGGCCTTCGGCGTGGTCGGGTTGGCACATGCGGTCGCCGCGCCGCTGTCGGCGTGGTTCGGCGCACATGTTTCATGGGCGCACACGGTCAGCCTGCATGATCCGTTCGTGTGGGTGATCGCGTTCTCGACGTTCGCCGGGCTGGGCCTGAGCTTCACCCGCGCACGCACGCTGGACGGTGCGGGCGCGTCGAAGATCGGCACGCTGTTCCTGTACATCCTGATCGCCTGCATCGGCATGCAGATGGAGCTTGGCGCGCTGGCCGACAATCCGTGGGTGATGGCGATCGGCGTGATCTGGATCAGCGTCCACATCGTGCTGTTGTGGGCGCTGGGGCGCTTTTTGAAGGTGCCGTTCTTCTTCTTCGCGATGGGTTCGCAAAGCCATATCGGCGGCCCGGCTTCGGCACCGGTGGTGGCCAGCGTGTTCCATCCGGCGCTGGCTCCGGTCGGCGCATTGCTGGGCACGCTGGGTTACGCCACCGGCACGGTGTTGGCCTACGTGGTCGGCATCGTGCTGCGGGCGATGGCGGGCGGCTGACATGCCTTACACCCCCATCGTCGCCACGCTTGGCTATGTGTTGTCGCCGGACCGCCGTCGCGTGTTGATGATCCATCGCAATGCGCGACCCGGCGACCTGCACCTGGGCAAGTACAACGGCCTGGGCGGCAAGATCGAGGCCGACGAGGACGTGGTGGCGTGCATGCGCCGCGAAATCCGCGAGGAAGCCGGCATCGAGTGCGACGAGATGAGCTTGCGTGGCACGATCAGTTGGCCGGGCTTCGGCAAGCATGGCGAGGACTGGCTGGGTTTCGTTTTCGTCATCACCGGATTTTCCGGCGAGCCTTTCGCCAGCAATCCCGAAGGCGCGCTGGAATGGGTCGATGTGGATCGCATCCTCGACCTGCCGCTGTGGGACGGCGACCGCCATTTCGTGCCGCTGGTGTTCGACGACGACCCGCGCGCGTTCCACGGGGTGATGCCGTACCGCGACGGGAGGATGGTGTCGTGGCGTTATTCGCGGATTTGAGTCGGTTCATGCTGGTGCGCTGAAGTACGCTGGCTTCGGACACAAGCGCAGCCCCCGGCGGGGATGCTACTCGGCTCGGGCAGACTCCTGTCTTCACTCGCCGCCGCAGGCCATCCCTGGCCTGCTTTCCGCATCCCCACCGGGGGCTGCGCATCGGCGATTCATTTCCGCCGCCTTCGATGTAGGTCGGGGCTACGCCCCCGACACCTGCGCCGGCAAGCCAACAGCACGTCGGGGACGTAGCCCCGACCTACGAAGCGG
>JASGDT010000006.1:0-5908 GCA_047607085.1 Pseudoxanthomonas sp.
ACCGAGCAGACCCTGCCCGGCCGCACCGTGGCCTACATGGTCTCCGACGTGCGCCCGCAGGTCGGCGGCATCATCCAGAAGCGGCTGTTCACCGAGGGCCAGGAAGTGAAGGCCGGGCAAGTGCTGTACCAGATCGACCCGGCCAGCTACCAGGCCGCCTACGACAGCGCCAGGGGCACGCTGGCCCAGGCCGAGGCCGCCGTGCTGTCCTCGCGCCCGCAGGCCGAACGCTACGCCAACCTGCTGGCGATCGACGCGGTCAGCAAGCAGGACGCCGACGACGCCACCGCTACCCTGCGCCAGAACGAGGCCGCCGTGGTCGCGGCCAGGGCCAGCCTGCAATCGGCGAAGATCAATCTCGGCTACACCCGCGTCACCGCGCCGATCTCCGGCCGCATCGGCACCTCGACTTATACGCCGGGTGCGCTGGTCACCGCGGAACAGACCACCGCGCTGGCCACCATCCAGCAGCTCGACCCGATCTACGTCGATGTCACCCAGACCAGCGCGCAGTTGCTGGCGCTGCGCCGGCAGTTCGACAGCGGCGCGCTGCGCATGGTCGATGGCAAGGTCGAGGTCAACATCGTGCTGGAGGACGGCAGCACCTACGAGCACGCCGGCACGCTGGAATTCGTCGGCAGTTCGGTCGATACCGGCACCGGCAACGTCACCCTGCGTGCGGTGGTGCCCAACCCGGACCACCTGCTGCTGCCAGGCGCCTACGTGCGCGCGGTGCTGCCGATGGCGGTCAACGACAAGGCCGTCCTGGTGCCACAGGGCGCGGTCACCCGCAATACCAAGGGCGAGGCCACGGTCAAGCTGGTCGGCGACGACGGCAAGGTGGTCGAACGGGTAATCGAGGTCGGCGACGCGATCAAGGACCAGTGGGTGGTGACGGGCGGACTGAAGGCCGGCGAGAAGTTGATCGTCGAAGGCGGCAGCAAGGTCTCGGCCGGGCAGTCGGTGACGGTCGAAGCAGCCGGCACCCAGGCCACCACGACCGCTGCCGCCAAGGCCAGGGCCGAATAAGGAACCGCCATGGCCCGCTTCTTCATCGACCGCCCCATCTTCGCCTGGGTCATCGCCATCGTCATCACCCTGGCCGGCGTGCTGGCGGTGTTCACCCTGCCGGTGGAGCAGTACCCGGACATCGCCCCACCCAGCGTGTCGATCCGCGCCACCTACACCGGCGCCTCGGCCGAAGCGACCGAAAACTCGGTTACCCAGGTGATCGAACAGGCGATGACCGGGCTGGACAACCTGCTGTACATGTCCTCCAGCAGTTCGTCTTCCGGCAGTTCGTCGGTGACCCTGACCTTTGCCTCCGGCACCGACCCGGACACTGCGCAGGTGCAGGTACAGAACAAGATGCAGCAGGCCGAATCCAGTTTGCCCGATGCGGTGCAGAGTACCGGCGTCACCGTCACCAAGTCTTCCGGCAGCATGTTCATGGTGGTGGCCTTCACCTCCGACGACGGCAGCATGGACGGCACCGACATCGCCGATTACATGGTGTCAACCCTGCAGGACCCGATCAGCCGCGTTTCCGGCGTCGGCAACGTGCAGGTGATGGGTTCCAAGTACGCCATGCGCATCTGGCTGGACCCGGAGAAGCTGCGCACCTACTCGCTGATGCCCTCGGACGTGACCAGCGCGATCTCCGCGCAGAACGCCGACGTCTCCTCCGGCTCGCTCGGCGCGCTGCCGGCGGTCGAAGGCCAGGCGCTGAGCGCGACGGTCACCTCGCGCAGCCGGCTGCAGACCGCCGACCAGTTCAAGGCGATCATCCTCAAGTCCGACGACAGCGGCGCGACGGTACGCCTGTCGGACGTCGCCCGGGTCGAGCTGGGCAGCGAATCGTACTCGGCGGTGAGCCGCTTCAACGGCATGCCGGCCGCCGGCATGGGCATCGAGCTGGCTTCCGGCGCCAATGCGATGGACGTGTCCGACGCGGTCGAGGCCAGGCTGGCGGAACTGGCGCCGTTCTTCCCGACCGGACTGGACTACCACGTCGCCTACAGCACCACGCCGTTCGTGAAGATATCGATCGAGGAGGTGGTCAAGACCCTGATCGAGGCGGTCGTGCTGGTGATCCTGATCATGTACCTGTTCCTGCAGAATTGGCGGGTGACGCTGATCCCGGCGGTCGCGGTGCCGGTAGTGCTGATGGGCACCTTCGGCGTGCTGTCGCTGCTGGGCTACTCGATCAACACGCTGTCGATGTTCGCGATGGTGCTGGCGATCGGCCTGCTGGTCGATGACGCGATCGTGGTGGTGGAGAACGTCGAGCGGGTAATGAGCGAGGAGGGCCTGTCGCCGTACGAGGCCACGCGCAAGTCGATGGGCCAGATCACCGGCGCGCTGGTCGGCATTGCCCTGGTGCTGACCGCGGTGTTCCTGCCGATGGCGTTCTTCGGCGGCTCCACCGGCGCGATCTACCGTCAGTTCTCGGTGACGATCGCCTCGGCGATGATCCTGTCGGTGCTGGTGGCGATGACCCTGACCCCGGCGCTGTGCGCGACGATCCTGACGCCGATCGAAAAGGGCGGCCATGCCGGCGGCAAGGGTCCGCTCGGTCGCTTCTTCGCCTGGTTCAACGAACGTTTCGAGCGCGCCGGCCAAGGTTACCACGGCGGCGTGGCGTATCTGACCGGCCGCCGCAAGTACGGCGTGATCGCCTACGCGGCGATCCTGGCGGCGCTGGGCCTGCTGTTCTGGCGGCTGCCGACCTCGTTCCTGCCGGAAGAGGACAAGGGCATGCTGATGGTCCAAGTCAAGCTGCCGTCCGGCGCCACCCAGCAGCAGACACTGAAGGTGATGGACCAGGTTGCCGAATACGTGCGCCAGCAGCCGGAAGTGGAGACGATGATGGCGGTCGCCGGCTTCAGCACCGGCGGCAGCGGCCAGAACTCGGGCATGGGCTTCGTGCGCCTGAAGGACTGGGGCGAACGCGACGACGATGCCGCCACGATCGGCCTGCGCATCAGCGCCGCGATGGCGCAGAAGTTCAAGGACGCACAGATCTTCGCCATCGCCCCGTCCGGCATCCCCGGCCTGGGCCAGAACTCCGGCTTCACCATGCAATTGCAGGATCTGGGCGGCGCTGGTCATGAGCAACTGGTGGCCGCGCGCGAACAATTGCTGGCGCTGGCGGCCGACGACGACAAACTGGAATCGGTGCGCTACGGCAGCCTGGAGGACGCGCCGACCTTCGACATCAAGATCGACGACGCCAAGGCCGGCGCGCTGGACCTGAGCCTGAGCGACATCAACAGCACCCTGTCCACCGCGCTGGGCAGCAGCTACGTCAACGATTTCATCAATCGCGGCCGGATCAAGAAGGTCTATGTGCAGGGCGAGCCTGCGGCGCGCATGCTGCCGCAGGACATCGGCCGCTGGTCGGTGCGCAACGGCAACGACGAGATGGTGGCATTCTCGGCCTTCGCCACCACCGGCTGGAGCTACGCGCCGGCCTCGCTGGCGCGCTTCAACGGCTCGGCGTCGATGGAGATCAGCGGCCAGCCCGCCGACGGCGTCAGCTCCGGCACCGCGATGAACGAGATGGCCGCGCTGGTCGGCCAGCTGCCCAGCGGCTTCGGCTACGCCTGGTCCGGCCTGTCCTATCAGGAGCAGCAGGCCGGCTCGCAGGCGCCGCTGCTGTACGCGGTGTCGCTGCTGTTCGTGTTCCTGTGCCTGGCGGCGCTGTACGAGAGCTGGTCGATCCCGTTCTCGGTGATGCTGGCGGTGCCGATCGGCATCGTCGGCTCGCTGCTGTTCACCACGCTGCGCGGACTGGAGAACGACGTCTATTTCCAGGTCGGCCTGCTCGCCACGGTCGGGCTGGCGGCCAAGAACGGCATCCTGATCGTCGAGTTCGCCAAGGAACTGGAGGAACAGGGCAAGTCGCTGATCGAAGCCACGCTGGAAGCGGCGCGGCAGCGCCTGCGCCCGATCCTGATGACCTCGCTGGCCTTCATGCTCGGCGTGCTGCCGCTGGTGGTCAGCACCGGCGCCGGCGCCGGCGGCCGCCATTCGCTGGGCACCGGCGTGTTCGGCGGCACCCTCGCCTCGACCGCATTGGGAATTTTCTTCGTCCCGCTGTTCTACGTGATCGTGCGCAGCCTGTTCCCCGGCAAGAAGGATCCCGGCAAGGCCGCCGCGCGCGAGGAGACGAACCCATGACCCGCGTCAGTATTTTTCCCCGCCTCGCCCTGGCGAGCGCCTGCGCCGTCGCGCTGGCCGGCTGCGTCAGCATGGCGCCGCGCTACCAGCGCCCGGACGCGCCGGTGGCGACGCAGTTCCGCGACGCGCCGGCCGGCGATGCGTCCGCCGCCGCCGTGGCCGAACTGGACTGGCGCGAGGTGTTCCTCGATCCGCGCCTGCAGCAGGTGATCGCGCTGGCGCTGGACAACAACCGCGACCTGCGCGTGGCGTTGCTCAATATCGAGAAGGCGCGTGCGACCTACCGCATCCAGCGCGCCGACCTGCTGCCGTCGGTGGACGCCGGCGCCAGCCAGACCGCCCAGCGCAGCAGCAGCGCCGCCAGCACCACCGGCACTTCGCAGGTCGGCCGCAGCGTCAGCGCCGAGGTCGGCTTCAGCAGTTGGGAACTGGACCTGTTCGGCCGCATCCGCAGCCTGAAGAACGAGGCGCTGGAAACGTATCTGGCCAGCGAACAGACCCAGCGCGACACCCGCCTCAGCCTGATCGCCGAAGTCGCCGGCGACTGGCTCGCCGTGGCCGCCGACCGGCAGTTGCTGGCGCTGGCGGAACAGACCTACGAAAGCCAGCGGAAAACCCTGGAGTTGACCGAACGCCGCCATGCCGAAGGCGTGGATTCGGGCGTCGACCTGGCCTCGGTGCAGGCCAGCGCGGAAAGCGCGCGCGCCGACGTCGCCAGCTACGGCACCGCGCTGGCGCAGGCCCGCAATGCGCTGGAACTGGTGGTCGGCGCGCCGGTGCCCGACGACCTGCTGCCGGGCGCGGACAGCGACGCGGACGCGGTGGCGCTGGCGCCGCTGCCGGCCAACCTGTCCTCGGCGGTGCTGCTGCAGCGCCCGGACGTGCTCTATGCCGAGCACGCGCTGAAGGCGGCCAACGCCGACATCGGCGCGGCGCGCGCGGCGTTCTTCCCGACCATTTCGCTGACCGCCTCGACCGGCCGCGCCAGCGACGAACTGTCCAGCCTGTTCGACGCCGGCACGCGGACCTGGTCGTTCGTTCCGAGCATCAGCCTGCCGATCTTCCACGCCGGCGCGCTCAAGGCGTCGCTGGATGCGGCGAAGATCGAAAAGCAGATCGCCGTGGCCGAATACGAGAAGGCGATCCAGGCCGCCTTCGGCGAGGTCGCCGACGCACTGGCCGCACGCGCGCGGGTGGACGAGCAACTCGACGCCCAGCGCGCCTACGTCGCCGCGACCGGGCGCAGCCGGGAGCTGACCGAAGCGCGCTGGCGCAGCGGCGCGGACAGCTACCTCGACGCGCTGACCGCACAGCGCGCCCACTACGGCGCGCAGCAGGCGCTGATCAACCTGCGCCTGACCGAAGCCAGCAATCGCGTGACCCTGTACAAGGTGCTCGGCGGCGGCGCGGACACCTGGCCCGACGTCCCGGTGGCGGGCCCGTCCCGCTGAGGCCCTCACGCCCGCCCCTCCGCCGGGCATCGCCGGACGACCGCGACGGCGTCCGGGGCGGCGTCATCCATCTGTAACAAAAACATCATTTCATAGGCGGACCCGGCGGCATCGCCCGCGCTTTCCTCACGGAGTCCTCCCATGAACCTGAAACCGGCGCGCATCGCCCTGCTCACCCTTTCCGTCGCGCTCGCGGTCGCCGCCTGCAAGCCGGCCGCCGATGGCGCCAACCCGGCCGCGACCGCGCCGGGCGCCGACGCCGGCGCGGCCCCGGC
>JASGDT010000007.1:0-61905 GCA_047607085.1 Pseudoxanthomonas sp.
CATCGCGGCGCCCCCAGTCGCTCCGTTGGGTTTACCCTTACATTCTATCCAACTCTTCTACTGCTAGTGGGCGTGCTTATTCTCGGTTTGCGTGCTGTTAGCAGCTAACAATTCATTCAAGCCGACGCCGCTTCGCGGCGTGGCTTAATTCAGGCGTTAGGAGGCAAATGATGGATCGTAGCGTTCGGGATGAGGCAATCTCCTACATCGAGAAAGTTGGCACTTGCACGGCGCTTTTGATTGGGTCAGTGACAATCATGCGCTTCGCTGACAAAGTTTTTCCAATTGCACCTTGGGTCGCAGTAGTTGCTGGCGGTCTACTTTTCTTCTTGGCGTTCTTCCTCGTGGTGTGGGTATTTGTCACTACAGGCGCATCCGTGCTCAAGGGTGTAAAGAACCGCTGGCTGGCTTTTATCGCGGCAGCAGCAGCACTGCTATGTACCGTGTTCTTCTTCATCGCAAGTGCTTACGCAGCAATCGCGGCGTTTGCCCCCTAACAATTCATTCAAGCCGACGCCGCTTCGCGGCGCGGCTTAATTCAGGCGTTAGCCGTCAATGGAAGTCTTATCAGCCCTGCCAGAACACGTTTCCGCTATAGCGGAAATTCATGTTGCGACATGGAAGGCCGCTTATCAGGGTATCGTGCCAGAAGCAACACTTGCCGCTCTTTCAGTCGAGCGCAGGGAAGAATACTGGCGCACCGCCATCGCCAAAGGCACCCCTCAAGTGCTTATCGCTCGCGTTGCCAACGACGTAGCGGGGTGGATTGCCTTCGGTGCATGCCGGGACGTTGGCGCTCCGAGCGACGCGAGTGAGCTACAGGGGATCTATATTTCTGCGGAGTATTGGTCTCGCGGTGTCGGCCAAGCACTCTGGCTAAGCGCACGTCAGCGCCTCATCAAACAGCACTATCGCACGGTAAGCCTTTGGGTTCTCGCGGACAATCAACGAGCCATTCGATTCTACCGTGCGGCGGGGTTTCAGCTTGAAGCATCAAGTTCAAAGGAGATAACCATGAGCGGAAAAGTGTTACGCGAAGATCGCTACATTGCCGCTCTTGACGGCTAACAATTCATTCAAGCCGACGTTGCTTCGCAACGCGGCTTAATTCAGGCGTTAGGGCCCTATGGACAGAGCGCAGGCGCTCAAACTTGTCGAAGACTCGTTTGCTCGGGGCAGTCATACGCCATGTTCCTGGGCACCAGACCCAGACGCATACATAGCGGAAGAGCAGACCAAGCTTCTGTCTCGGCTGATAGCCCCTTTTCCGGTGCTGGTTCGGGCCGACGAGTGGGCCCAAAAGCATTGTGGTCGCACTCCCGGGCCTCATGCCATGTACGCCATCGCTCACCTTGATGGTCAATGGCTGTTCTACAGCACATCTTTGTCTCAGTTCTTTCTCGGCTACGGTAAGCTCGGTGACGCGGAGGGGTTCTCAATGCTTGGTCACTCGTCCAGTGA
This sequence comes from Pseudoxanthomonas sp., assembly GCA_047607085.1. Lineage (GTDB taxonomy): Bacteria > Pseudomonadota > Gammaproteobacteria > Xanthomonadales > Xanthomonadaceae > Pseudoxanthomonas_A. The sequence continues at coordinate 1,462 of JASGDT010000007.1, forward strand.
TGCGCTGGCAGAATGGCTCGGCTAGGGCCCTAACAATTCATTCAAGCCGACGCCGCTTCGCGGCGCGGCTTAATTCAGGCGTTAGACCATGACACACAAAGAAAGGAGCCTGACGATGAGTCGAAACATCCCTGTTGCCGTAGCCATCTCACTTGCGCTATCCGCTTGCGGCAGCAGCAAGCCCTCCGAAGATGAAATCAGAAGCACACTCTCTGAAAGAGTTGATGTAAAAGGATGCGCAACATCCGCCCTCTTTAACAACATTCCAATCAAGCAAGAAAGAATTGGCTACAACCAGTCAATCATAGACGCCATTATCGCCGCCAACCTGATCAAAAAGTCAGGCGACACATATGAGCTAACCGATCTTGGCAAGTCAGCCTATGACGCAGATTACAAAGGATTCTGCTACACCGATAAATATGTGATAAAAGACATCGCCGTAGTCAAGCAGGAAGACAAGAACGCACTATCAGGCACCTCGCTCTCTGACGCATGGTACGTATCTTTTACAATCTCCCCATCCAGTGTTAGCGAGTGGGTCAAAACGCCTCAGATCATAGAAAATGCAAAAAAGGATTCTATGACCAACATATCTGACACTCAAAATTACACCGTTCTTCTCGCAAAAAAAGCGGGAGATGAGAAGCTATTTATTGCAGATCAACGCTTTTCATTCCATCCCGGCATAAGTTTTCACATGGGCTTCTGAGATTTCAATCACACACCTCAAGCCAATGGAAGGTTCTAACAATTCATTCAAGCCGACGCCGCTCCGCGGCGCGGCTTAATTCAGGCGTTAGGCTGCATGGACAGTTCTGATCAGCTCACACTTCAAGACTTGGCAGATAGCCGCATAGCTGTTGGCCGCATGCGGTTTCGTTCGCTTATGGCAGCAGGCATAGGCGGCGTCTTTTTTAGCGCATTGTTTGCCGCACTGTTCCTCTGGCGCCATCCTGCAGAGTTGGGCGCGTCTCTTTTTCTAGCCGGTATCGTCTATCTTGTTTTTGGACTTCCTCTCCTTATCCATTGGCTGAGACACTGGCGTAAGATCTACGCTCGCATATCTAGCGTGGAGCAGCAAGTCAAAGCTGGGCAGGTTGTTTATGGGTCGCAGGTCAAGTTCTAGCGGCAAGCAGCCTAACAATTCATTCAAGCCGACGCCGCTTCGCGGCGCGGCTTAATTCAGGCGTTGGGCGGCCAAGTGCGTTGTGGGGTCGGCTTGGTTGCCGTCGTGTCGGTTCATGGGCAGCCAAACATCTTGGTTCGCGGGTTGTTCGCCGTTCCCGCTGCGTCCAGCTTTCATTGACTTGCCGCGCCATCGCGCTCACGCATCGCTGGCTTTTGCTTCGGTTGGTCTGGTGCGCAGGTTCGCTTCCGGTCGCTGTGCGTTCCCGGCTTGCGCACTCACCGGCTTCGGGTCGTCCGGGCTTGGCTGGGGTCGCGCCCTGACATCCGGGCTTTCGGGCGGCAAGAGCGGTTTCGGCAACTTGGCCGGGAGCGCTCACGCGCCCAGTTGCCTCGGTTTCTGGTACTTTGCCGCCCAACAATTCATTCAAGCCGAACCGGCTTCGCCGGTCGGCTTAATTCAGGCGTTAGGCACTGGGGAGAGTGAGTTGGGCACTTTATTGACTTATCTTGGATTGGCCGTGTTTGTCATTGGCGCCATTGGCACTCTGATTGCCGCGTTCAAAACCAGCATCTTGTGGGGGCTTGGGTGTCTGTTGGTTGCACCAGTGTCCCTGATCTTCCTTATCCTGCACTGGGACGTTGCAAAGAATCCTTTCTTCCTGCAACTGGCAGGCGTTGCCCTCATGTTCATTGGAGGTAGCGTGGCATGAAAAAACTGCTGATACTCGCTCTGTTAGGAGCAGTTGCTTGGTTCTGGCAAGGTCGGCATAAGCCTTCGGTGTCTGAGTCTGTGGTTACATACGCCGCGCAACCCGCACCACCATCGGAGCAGTTCAAGTGCGACGGTCGCACACATTGTTCACAGATGCGCTCATGCGCAGAGGCAACATACTTCATCAAGCATTGCCCAAATACCAAGATGGACGGTAACGGTGATGGGGTTCCATGTGAGCGGCAGTGGTGCAACTGACCAGTGCCTAACAATTCATTCAAGCCGAAACCGCTTCGCGGTTCGGCTTAATTCAGGCGTTAGGCCGCACACGAATTTGTCGCAGCATTTGAGACAGAGTTGCCATACCATCAAGCTGAGGCGGTCAAACGGTTGATCGCCATAGGAGCTAAGACATGATCCAGTCTCAAGTTGATGGTGAGTTCAGTGGTTGGGATGGCAACACGGTCATTAAACTTTTAAATGGCCAAGTCTGGCAACAGACTGAGTATTGGTACCACTATCACTACTCATACATGCCAAGGGTGACCATCACTAACAATGGCGGCTATAAAATGCAAGTCGCCGGAATTTCTCGCGCGGTTGGTGTAGAGCGCTTGAAGTAATTATCTGGATCTGCGGCCTAACAATTCGTTCAAGCCGACGCCGCTTCGTGGCGTCGGCATGCGCTTGACGCTACGCTAGCGCATGCTCCGCCACTCCGGGCGCGGCTTAACTCAGGCGTTAGCCAGCAGAAGCCAGTTCACGGCACTTGACAGCACCATTTTTCGTAGCTACGTTAAGCTCGTGCGAATCACATGCGACCCAACTAAGCGCGAGCTGACTCTGCACGAGCGCAGCCTCGACATGCTGCGTGCCAATGAAGTGTTTGCTGGGCCGCACTTCACTCGCACAGACGATCGCCATGACTACGGCGAGCCACGCTTCATCACCGCTGGTTGGCTTGATGCAAGGCTCGTTGTTTTTGCATGGACGCCTCGCGGCACCGCAAGGCGCATTATCAGCATGAGGCATTGCCATGAACGTGAAGCAAAAAAACTCATCCCGCATCTCTCCTGATATGGATCTGCCGGAGATCACGGACGACTGGATCGCTGATGCAGACCTGTACCACGGTGACAAGCTGGTGCGGCGCGGGCGGCCAAAGCTTGAGAACCCTCGCCAACTGCTGTCACTACGCCTACCACCACAGGTAATTGACCGTTGGAAGGCCAGTGGCCCAGGGTGGCAGACCCGCATGGCTGAGGCACTTGAAAAGTCCGCGCCCAAGTTGCGGGCTGCTGGCTAACAACTCATTCAAGCCGACACCGCTTCGCGGCGCGGCTTAATTCTGGCGTTAGGCCCCGCAATTAGATCGTCGCATCCCGATACGCCTTCAGGACCGCGTTCATGCGAGTCTGCCAGCCCGTACCCTGCGTGCGGTACCATTCCAGCACCTCCTTATCCACACGCAGCGCAATCTGCTCCTTGCGATCTTCAGCCGCCTTTGCAGGTCGCCCGCGCTTGGCACGTAGTTCCGCCACACCGGTGTGCGCAGTGGCACCGTCCCAGTATTTCAGGGTCGCGGCCTTGCTCTTGGGATTGTAGGGCACGTCAGCCTTGCGGGTACGCGCGGTAGTACGCTTCTCGTTCATGGGGTTCAGCCTCTCGGCAAGAAATTAATCTTGGGCCTTCCTCTCGGTCAGTCCACACCAGCACCACGACCCGGCCATGTACCCATCCCAGGCTCACCAGCCGTTGCTCTCCGTAGTCTTCGCGGTCATCCTCACGGGTGAGCATCGGGCCATCAAATGCCTCCATGCATCCCGGTAAATCAACGCCGTGCTTGCGCAGGTTCTTGCGGCGTTTGGCGGGGTCGTGGCTCATACGTCAATTAGTGTATATGCAATAATTCAGTTGTCAAGGGCTCGGCACTGAGCAGGGCCTAACAATTCATTCAAGCCGACGTTGCTTCGCAACGCGGCTTAACTCCGGCGTTGGACCTCACATCCAATCATCATTGACCCTTCATACAATCGAGGAACTACAATGGCAAAGTTAAAAATTGAAATTCGAGAGGCTGCTGGGCTGAGGGCGACTTTGGTCAACGCTGCGATCGCAAGCGGCCCCGGTTCAGACGGCTTGATTCAGTTGGACCTCCTAAGCGATATGGTTTCAATTTCCTATAGCGAGTTTGATATTCCAGATGGTGCCGGTAAGCCTGGAGAAGTGGTCACCATTTCCGCTGTTCCTACCTTCCCACCAGAAGCTGTCAAGCCAATTCGAGAGGTTGTTGCTCGTCTTAAAATCACAGAGACCGGCGCAAGAGAGCTTTTCGAGGTCATCAAGAACCACCTTGACCAACTCCCCAGGCGAGAAGCAAAGACGGAGGCCTGACCTATGGCAGGACCAACGTCCACCAAGACATCGATAAAGAAGCCAAAGGTGAGTGGTGGCAGCAATCCCGTAACATATTCAAATCAATTGGGCCCCACGCTCTCTGCCACGCCAGATGCGGCCTTACTCTTGATCGAAAGAATCGAAAAGAGAATTGAAAAGCTTGATGGCCAACTTTCTTCGCATCACGATGAGCTAGTCACTTTTAAGGCGTCCTTTAACACCCTTGTCAAAGTGGCCGGATTCATTGGCGTTGCACTCAGCTTGTGGCTTGCTTATCTGAGCTTGGAGGCGAGCCGGAAGAACTCAGCTCCTACAACACCTTCAACTAACTCCAGCTCTTTACCAGTGCCAAGCCCAGTACCACAGAAGGCATCGGATGCAGCTGATGCCGACTCGGTTGGCTCAGCCAAGAAAGATGCCCCCCGCAAGTGAAGCCTAACAATTCATTCAGGCCGAACCGGCTTCGCCGGTCGGCTTAACTCAGGCATTGGCTGCCGCACTTGGGACTTGCAAAATCGTACGTATTATCGTACGCTATAACTCCGCTCTCTGGAGTTCAGTTCCATGACCACACTCACTGCCAGCGAAGCCCGTGCCAACCTGTACCGCCTCATGGATCAGGCTGCGGAATCGCACCGTCCAATTCTCATCTCCGGCAAGCGCAGCAATGCTGTGCTAGTCGCCGAGGAGGATTGGAGCGCCATCCAAGAGACGCTCTTCCTGCTCTCTGTTCCCGGCATGCGCGAGTCCATCAAGGCCGGGATGGCCGAGCCCGTTGACGCGTGTGCAACGGAGCCTGGCTGGTGACTTGGCCCGTCGTCTTCACCAAGCAAGCTCAAAAAGACGCGCGCAATCTCGCCTCTGCAGGACTCAAAGAAAAGGCTCGAGCACTACTCGCTGTCGTTGCAGAGAATCCTTTCCAGAATCCACCACCTTACGAAAAGCTGGTTGGTGATCTGGCTGGTGCATACTCCAGGCGCATCAACATTCAGCACCGACTTGTCTATGAAGTGGTGCAATCGGAGCACGCCGTCAAGGTGCTTCGCATGTGGACACACTACGAGTAGCAGCTAACGATTCATTCAAGCCGACGCTTCGCGGCGCGGCTTAATTCAGGCGTCGGGCCTCGCGCGTTCGTCAAGAATGAAGGTTTGGCATGACTTCCCTCCTACAACAGGCCTTCGACGAACTTTTCGCCGCCACCTGATGCCTGTTCAATCCACCAGCAGCCGCGACAAGGCCTGCGCCAGTTCGTCGGCTTCGATCACACTGCCGTGGTCGCCGGGAATGCCGATGGTTTCGACCTTGCGGGCCAAGTCGGACCAGCCCAGGGTAGGTGCGTCGGGGAAGCGGCCAGTCTGGTCGTTGGCGCGGAATACAACCAGTTCGCCGGGATACGGCTTCAACCGATAGGCGCGGGCGGCGCGATAGTGGACGCGGTGCACTTCGTCGTAGCGGATGGCGTGCGGCAATTCCGCGCCGGCGGTACGGATCAGCGCGACCCGTGCACGCAACCACAGCATGCGTGCGCGCGAAGCCAATGAATCGCGTACGCGGCGCAGTGACAATGCCGACAGGCAATGTCGCAAGCGCCCGCCACCCTCGCCCGCCGCGCCGCTGCCGCCGACACGGCCGCTGGCGGTGTCGAACAGGCCCAGGAACGACACCTGCTGCCCCGCTGCGAGCAGTTGCTGGGCGATTTCGTAGCCGATCAGGCCGCCCATCGAACCGCCTGCGATGCGGTATGGGCCCTGTGGCTGCACCGCGCGGATTTCGCGCACGTAGCGCGCAGCCATTTCCGGCACCGTGGCCAGGGGCCGCGTGCGCCCGTCCAGGCCCAGCGACTGGATGCCATAGATGGTCAGCGACGGGTCCAGCTTGTGCGCCAGTACGCGGTAGTTGAGGACGTTGCCGCCGATGGCATGCACCAGGTACAGCGGCGCGGTCTTGCCGTTGCCCGGTTGCAGCAGTTGCAGTGGCGCCCACGGGTCGCCGGCCGAAGACGCCGACGCGGGGACGTCGTCGCGCGCACCGGCTTCGCGCCAGGCCGCCGCCAGCAGGCGTGGCGTGGGCGCATCCAGCAAACGCCCCAGCGGCAGGTTGACGCCGGTCGTCCTGGCCATGCGGTGGAACATCTGCACGGCCAGCAGCGAGTTGCCGCCCAGGGCGAAGAAATCCTCGTCCAGACCGACGCTTTCGCGGCCCAGCAGGTTGGCCCAGATGGCGGCCATTTGCGTGGGCAGCGTGCCCGCTGCGGGCACCGGTGCGGCGGCGGGTTCTGCCGCCGGATTCGCCACCGGCTGGATTTGCGCCGGCGCATCTTCCACCGGTTCGCGGCTGCGTCCCATCAACAACGGCCGCCCGTCATCGAAACGCATCAGTGAGGCCAGCGTCTGCGACGGGTCGCGCAACAGCGATTCCAGCAACGCCCGATAGCGATCCCACAGCATCGTGACGGTGTCCGGCAGCAGCGTGTCGGCGTTATAGACCACCGCGCCGGACAGGCCGTTATTGTTTTCGATCAGCCACAGGCCCAGGTCCTGGGTCGCGCCCGGGTCGTTCAATTCCACCCGCTCGTGGCGGACGTTGCCCCACGCCTCGGGGCGATGGCGCACGTCCTGGAACGAGAACATCGCGTGGTACAGCACCTGGCCACCGCCATCGGCGCTGCGCATGCCCAGGTCCCGGGTCAGGTCCTCCAGGCGGATGTCGGGGTTGGCGAAGCTGTCCAGCAGCATTGCCTTGACCTGGCCCAGCGCCTCGACGAACGGTTGCGCCGGATCCAGCTTCACCCGCAATGGCAGCAGGTTGGTGAAATAGCCCATCAGCGGTTCGGTCTGGTCGCTGTTGCGCCCGCGCACCGGCGTGGCGACGATCAGGTCGCGCTGTCCGCCGACCGCGCACAACAGGGTGAAATACGCGCTGACCAAGGTGACGAACAGGGTCGAATCCATCTGCAGCGACAGCGCCTGCAGGTGATCGACCATGTCGCGCGGCAACGCGATCCGATGCTGGCGGCTGCGGCCGGCCATGCCCGGCTTGCGCGGCAGGTCGGTCGGCATGGCGTGCATCGTGTCGGCGTCGCGGTCGCGGCCCAGGCGTTCGCGCCAGAATGCAAGCTGCTTCGCGTATTCCGGCCCCTCGATCCATTCGCGGTGCCAGGCCGCGTAGTCGCCGTAGGACACCGGCAATTCCGGCAGTTGCGGCTCCCTGCCTTCGACGAAGGCGCCGTAGAACGCCGACAGCTCCGTGTACATCAGGTCGAAGGACCAGCCGTCCCACAGCAGGTGATGGACCAGGAACAGGAACAGGTGATGGTCTTCGGCCAGCTTGTACAGGCGCGCGCGGAACAACGGCGGGCGCGACAGGTCGAACGGCGTGGCGATCTGCGCGTTCATGTCGGCGATGGCTTGCGCTTCGGCGTCGGCTTCCCCCAGATCGCTCAGATCGATGACCGGCAGCAGGCCGGTGTCGATGGCGTCGTGCACTTGCTGGAAAGCCTGCTTGCCGCGCAGTCCAACGGCGGTGCGCAGCACCGATTGCCGCTGCACCATCGCATCGAAGGCGCGCGCGAACGCTGCGGCGTCCAGCGGCCCGCGCAGGCGGTGGCCCGACGGCGTGTTGTAGGTGATCGCGCCGGGGTTGAACTGTTCCAGCAGCCACAAGCGCTCCTGCACCAGCGACAGCGGCGCGGACGCTTGATCGGCACGGCGTTCGATGGGCTTGCGTTGTCCGGTTCCGTCGCCGGCACCGGCGATTTCGGCCAGCTTGGCCACGGTGGGACCGTCGAACAGCGCGCGCAGGCCCAGCGACAGTTTCATTTCGCGGTTCAGCCGCGAGGTCAGCTGCGCCGCCAGCAGCGAATGTCCGCCCAGACTGAAGAAGTTGTCGTGGATGCCGATCCGCGGCAGGCCCAGCACCTGCGCCATCGCCGCGGCAATGCCGCGTTCGGTGTCGTTGCGCGGCGCGACGAAGCCGTCGCTGCGCGCATTGATGTCCGGCGCGGGCAGCGATTTGCGGTCGATCTTGCCGTTGGGCAGCAGCGGCAGGCGTTCCAGCGCCACCACGTGCTGCGGCAGCATGTAATCCGGCAACGCGCCCTTCAGCCGATTGATCAGGTTGCGTTCGTCCAGCGTCGCGCCGGGCTGCGCCACCGCGTAGCCGACCAGGCGCACGTCGCCGGGGCGGTCTTCGCGTACCAGCACCACGCTTTGCGCGACGCCTGGACAAGCGGCCAATGCGGTTTCTATCTCGCCCGGTTCGATGCGGTAACCGCGCACCTTGACCTGGAAATCGAGCCGGCCCAGGTGTTCCAGCGTGCCGTCGGCGCGCCAGCGCGCGCGGTCGCCGGTGCGGTACAGCAAGGCGCCGGGCTTGTTGCCGTACGGGTCGGGCAGGAAGCGGTCGGCGGTGAGGTCGGCGCGGCCCAGGTAGCCCAGGGTCACGCCGTCGCCGCCGATGCACAACTCGCCCGGCACGCCCAGCGGGCACGGTTGCTTCTGCGCATCGAGGATCCACACCGTGGTATTGGCAATGGGCGTGCCGATGGAAATGCCGCGCTCCGGTTCGCGTACGCGGCCGGCGGTGGACCACACCGTGGTTTCGGTGGGGCCATAGAGGTTCCACAGTTCGCCGCAGCGCTCCAGCAAGCCGCGCGCCAACGCCGGCGGCAAGGGTTCGCCGCCGCACAACACGCGGAAATCGGGCGTCCCCTTCCAGCCGGCGTCGATCAGCAGCCGCCACGTCGCCGGCGTGGCCTGCATCAGGGTCGCGCCGCTGTCGTGCAGCAGCGCGGCCAGCAGTTCGCCGTCCATCGCGGTTTCGCGGCTGGCCAGCACCACTTGCGCGCCCACGCTGAGCGGCAGCATCAGTTCCAGCACGGCGATGTCGAAGGACAGCGTGGTCACCGCGACCAGCTTGTCGTCGATGGCGATGCCCGGTTCGCGTTGCATCGAGACGATGAAGTTGGACACCGCGCGGTGCGGCACCTGCACGCCCTTGGGCTTGCCGGTGGAACCGGAGGTGTAGATCACGTAGGCCGGCGCTTCGGCATCGAAATCGGCGCAGGCCACGCGTGCGGGCGATGCGGCGGCCAGTTCGTCGGCCATCGCATCCAGCGCCAGCACCGGACGGCCGCGCAGGTCGAAACGATGCGCGTGATCGCGCTGGGTGACCAGCGCGGCCAGGCCGGCGTCGCCGACCATGTAGGCCAGCCGATCGGGCGGGAAAGCCGGATCCAGCGGCACGTAGCCCGCGCCGGTTTTCAGGATGCCCAGCAGCGCCGCCAGCATGTCGGTGCCGCGGTCCAGCGACAGCCCGACCAGCGCGCCACGGCGCACGCCGCGTTGCCGCAACAGCGCGGCGATGCGGTTGGCGCGGGCGTCCAGTTGCGCATAGGTCGATGACGCTTCGCCGGAACGCAGGGCGATGCGCTGCGGCGTGCGTTCGCATTGCGCTTCGAACAATTCGTGCATGCCGGCGCGCGCCGGGAACGGTGTCGGCGGCGGTTGCAGCGCGGCCAGTCCGGCCATGCCGTCGGCATCGACCACCGGCAGTTCGCCCAGGGGCGCATCGGCCTGTTGCACCGCGTGGCGCAGCAGGCATTCGTAGGCGCGCAACCAGCGGCGAATGGTGGCGGCGTCGAACAGGCCGCTGTTGTACTGGCATTCCAGCCGCATTCCATCGCGGGTCTGCACCGCGTTGACGAACAGTTCGAAGTTCTCGTGGCTGCGCGGGTTGCTGTCGAATTCCAGCGCCAGGCCCGGGAACGCCGTGCCCTGCTGGTCCAGCGCCTGGTCGATGTTGAACATCACGCTGACCAGCGGCATCCGCGACGGATCGCGTTCGATCCGCAATTTTTTCAGCAGCGTGCCGAAGGTATGGCGCTGGTGGTCGATGGCATCCAGCAGCACTGTCTGGGTTTCGTCGAGGAAACTGGAAAAACGCTTTCCGGCCGCCGCGTCGCAGCGCAGCGGCAGCAGGTTGACGCAATGCCCGACCAGCCCGTCGTGGCCATCCACCGACTGGCCGGCGGCGGGAATGCCGATCACCACGTCCGCCTGCGCGGTCAGCCGCGCGAGCAGGCCGGCGAAACCGGCCAGCAGCGTGGCGAACAGGCTCGCGCCGCGGCGTGCGCCCATCGAGCGGATCGCGCCCAGCAGCGCGGCATCCAGCAGGTAATCCTCGCGTTGCGAAGCGAAACCGCGCTGCGCCGGCCGTGGGCGGTCGGTCGGCAGGTCCAGCGGCGGTGGTGCCACCGCGAAGCGCGACAGCCAGTAATGTTCGTCTTCGGCATGGGTCGCGCAGGCCGGGTGCAGCGCCTGTTCCAGTGCGTAGTCGGCGAACGACGGCGCAGGCGGCAAGGCCTCGCCACCCGCGCCGGCCCGCTGCGCGTACAGCGCGCCGAGTTCACGCACCATCACCCACCACGACCAGCCATCGCAGACCATGTGATGCGCGGTCAGCAGCAATGCGTGGTCGTCGTCTGCGAGGCGCAGCAGTTCGCCGCGCAACAGGCTGCCGTGTTCCAGCGTGAACGGCGTATCCACCGCCGCGCGGCGGCGTGCTTCCAGCGCGGCCGTACGCGCATCGGCATCCAATCGCGAAAAATCGAAACCTTGCAAGGTGAAACCGGCATCGTCCAGCACGCACAGGGTTTCGCCATCGGGGCCGAAGTTGGCGCGCAAGGCATCGTGGCGCGCGACCAGCTCGTGCAGCGCGGTTTCCAGCGCACTGGCGTCCAGCAGGCCGCGCAGGCGCAGGCAGACCGATTCGTTGAACGCCAGCGAGGCCGCTTCGCCCAGCTTGTCCGCCAGCCATACCTCGCGCTGCGGCTCGGTGGTGGGCGCGACGCGACGCAACGCACCGCCGGCAAACGGGTCGTAGTCGATCGCATCGGCATGCGCCGGGCGCAGCATCGCGTTCATCCGGCCACCTTCAGGAATTTTCCGGGACGCTTGCTGTCGGGAACGAACCACGCCGGGCGGCCGTCCGGGTCGCGGCCCAGGCGCGCGCCGGCAACGGCCGGCTGCTCGGCGTCCATCACCGTGCGCGGCGTGGCGGCGTGGCGCGGCAGGAATTCGGATTCCTGCAGTTCGACGATCGATTCCTTGAAGGCGTCGATGATCCTGCGGAAATCCGCCTCGCTGTGCGCGGTGGTCAGGAAGCACGGGAAGTTGTCGAGGATGTGCACGCCGCGATTGCGCATCATGCCGAACAGCAGGTCCTGCAGCGGATGATCCTCGAGGAAGAAGGTCTTCCACACCGAGGCGAAGTGGCGCACTTCCACCGGCGCGCCGGCATCGCGGCAGAAGGCGTTCATCTCGTCGGCCATCTCGGTGACGCGGGCGTTGAGTTTTTCCTGCAGTTGCGGGCCTTGCGCCTTGACGTGTTCCAGCACCGCCCTGGCCGCGGCCAGCGCCAGCGGGTGGCGGACGAAGGTGCCGGCAAAATAGGTCACGCCGACCGTCGGAACCGAGTCGTCGCCGAACTGCCACTGGCCGCCGTCCAGCGCGTCCATGAATTCGCGCTTGCCGGCGATCACGCCGATCGGGAAGCCGCCACCGACCACCTTGCCGTAACTGGCCAGGTCGGCGCGGATGCCGAACAGCGACTGCACGCCGCCCGGATGCGCGCGGAAGCCGGTGACCACTTCATCGAACACCAGCACCGCGCCATTGTCGGCGGTGACCTGGCGCAGCTCGCGCAGGAATTCCACCGGGCGGAAATCCGGACGCCGGCTCTGCACCGGTTCCACCAGCACGGCGGCGATCTCGTGCGCGCGCTCGCGGATGATCTGCAGCGATTCGGGCGTGCCGTAGTCCAGCACCAGCACGTGTTCGGAGGTGTTCTTGAGGATGCCCGGCGCGGCCGGCACCGCCTTCAGCTTGCGCGTGCCGCGCACGATCATCTCGTCGATGATGCCGTGGTAGGCGCCGTTGAACACCACGATGGTTTCGCGACCGGTGATGGTGCGGGCGATGCGCAGCGCGCCCAGCACCGCTTCGGAACCGGTGTTGCACAAGGCGGCACGGTCGTGGCCGGTGACTTCGCAGACCAGCTTCGTCACTTCGCCGGCCAGCGGGTGCTGCGGGCCGATGTCGTAGCCCAGGTCCAGCTGTTTGCGCACCGCGTCGAGCACGAAGTCCGGCTGCCAGCCGAACAGGCTCATGCCGAAACCGTTGAGCGCATCGACGTATTCATTGCCGTCCAGGTCCCACATGTGCGAGCCCTTGGAACGCTCGATCACGATCTGGTAGGTGATTTCCTTGGTGATCGGGCGGAAGCCGTTGACCACGCGCGGGTCGGCGTTGTGCGGGCGGTGCAGCGCGGTGTATTCCTTCGACTTGCGGGTGCGCGCCACGTAGCGATCCATGTACGCATCCAGCCGCTTGCGCTGATGCTCGCTCAGTTGCAGGTTGCCGCTGTTGTCGATGCGGGCAATCGCGCCGAAGGCCTTTTTCACGTCGTATCTGGTGTGGGCGACGGCGGCTTCTTCCTCGGCATCGGAAAGCGGCGCGGGCGTGGCCGGTGCGGTGGGCGCAGCGGCGGCAGCAGCGGCTTCAACCGACGCGGGTGCCGCGGTCGGTGCGACTGGCGCAACCGGGGTGGCCACGACGGGCGCGAGTGCGCCACCGCTGCCGGCCAGCAGCGCCAGTTGCTGCGACATCAACTGCATCTGCTGTTCGATGACGCCGCGCACGTAGTCGCCGCCAGCAACGGGTGCGACCGGGGCGAAGGTGAAGGCTGGCGCGGCAATCTGCGCCGGCACCGGTGCGGCAACGGGTGCGGCAGCGGCGACGGGCGCCGCCGGCGCGGCGGCTTCGGCCGGCAATTCCGCATCCAGGTACGCGGCCAGCTTGTCCAGGCTGCCGTATTCGCCCATCAGTTGGCGGAAAGTGATCCGGGTCTTGAAGGTCTTCTGCAACTGCGTGGCCACCTGGGTCAGCATCAGGCTGTCCAGGCCCAGCTCGATGAAGTTGGCGCTGGCGTCGGCATCGGCCAGGTCGAAGCCGGCACTGTCCTCGAATACGTCCTTCAACTGCGCGATGAGGCGCGGAAGACGGCTGGCGACGGGGGCGATGGCAGGTTGCGGCATGACGATCTCCGGTGCCGCGACGGCGGCAATGGCGGGATGAAGGACGACGTTGGATACGGGCGCGACGGCGGCTTCCACCCAATAACGTTGACGCTCGAACGGATAGGACGGCAGGCACACGCGCCGGCGGCGCGCGCGGCGGTCGAAGCACGCCGGGTCGATGGCCACGCCATGACTCCACAACTGGCCGGCGGCCAGGCGCAGGCTGCGGTTTTCGGCATCGGGCGCATCGGCCAACGACGAAATCGCCGCGGCGTGCTGCTTCTGCAAGGCCGGGTGCTGGCGCGCCAGCGTGGCCAGGGTGGTGCGCGAACCGACTTCCAGCAAGGTTTGACCCGGCGATGCCAGTGCGGTGGCAACGGCGGCGGCATAGCGCACCGGCTCGCGCAGGTGGCGCGCCCAGTAATCCGGCGAGAGCGCATCGGCCTCGCCCAACCAGTCGCCGCTGACGGTGGAAATGATCGGCAGGGAAGGCGCACTGCGCGGCACCGCTTCGACCTCGGCGCGGAAGCGCGGCACCACGGCGTCCATCATCGACGAATGGAACGCATGCGAAGTGTGCAGCGCACGGCAGGCGATGCCTTCGCGTTCCAGTTGCGCCTGGAACGCGGCAAGCGCTTCGTGGGGACCGGCGACGACGCAGGCGCCGGGCGAATTTTCCGCCGCCAGCGACAGTTCCGCCGGCAAGCGCGGCAGCAGCGCATCGACCGCCAACCGCACCGACAGCATCCCGCCCGGCGGTTGCGCCTGCATCAGCCGGCCGCGCCGCGCGACCAGGCGCAATACGTCGGGCAAGGCGAACACGCCGGCCAGCGTGGCGGCGACGAATTCGCCAACGCTGTGGCCGATCATCGCCGCCGGTCGCAGGCCGTGGGCCATCCACGTCTTCGCCAACGCATATTCGGTGGCGAAGATCGCCGGCTGCATCACCGAGGTCGGCAACAGCGCATCGGCATCGTCGCCGAACACGACGTCGCGCAAATCGAAACCGAGTTCGTCGCGCAACGCCTCGGCGCAGCGGTCGAAGGCGTCGCGGAACGCCGGCTTGGTGGCATGCAGCTCGCGGCCCATGCCGGCGTACTGCGAGCCCTGTCCGGGGAACAGGAACACCACCCCGCCGGGCCGCGCCGGGCGGCTGCGCGCGATCGCGGCCTGGGTTTCCGGGCTTTCCAGTTTGGCCACCGCATCGGCCACGTCATCGGCGCACACTGCCACGCGATGCGCAAACGCACGCCTGCCCACCGCCAGCGTCCATGCCACGTCGGCCAGGTTGGCCTGCGGTGCCTCGCGCAGGTGCGCGGCCAGCCGCGAGGCCACCCGCGCCAGCGCCGCCGGCGTGCGCGCCGACAACGCCAGCAATTGCGGGCCCCGTGCCACATCGGAAGCCGGCAACAGCGGCGCCTCTTCCATCACCACGTGTGCATTGGTGCCGCCGACGCCGAACGAACTGACCCCGGCGCGGCGCGGGCCGTCGCCGGCGGGCCAATCGCAATCGGCGGCATTGACCACGAACGGCGAGCCCTCCAGCGCCAGCGCCGGGTTCGGCGATTCGAAGTGGATGCTGGCCGGGATGCGCTTCTCGCGCAGCGCCAGCGCGGTCTTGATCACGCCGGCCGCGCCGGCGGCGATGACCAGGTGGCCGACGTTGCTCTTCAGCGAGCCGATCCGGCAGAAACCGACATCGGCGGTGCCGCGCCGGAACGCCTTGTTCAAGCCTTCGATTTCGATCGGGTCGCCCAGCGGCGTGGCCGTGCCATGGGTTTCGACATAGGAAATCTGCCGTGGCTGCACCCGCGCATTGGCCTGCGCCATCGCGATCACCGCCGCCTGGCCATCACTGCTGGGCGCGGTGAAGCTGGCCTTGTCGCCACCGTCGTTGTTGACCGCACCACCACGCAGCAGGGCGTGGATGGTGTCGCCATCTACAATCGCATCGGACAGGCGCTTCAGCAGCACCACCGCCGCGCCATCGCTGAATACCGTGCCCTGCGCCTTCGCATCGAAGCTGCGCGTGCGCCCGTCCGGCGACAGCATCGAGCCCTCCTGGTACAGGTAGCCCTGGCGTGGCGGGCACTTGATCGACACACCGCCGGCCAGCGCCATGTCGCACTGCCCGGCGCGCAGGCTGTCCGCCGCCTGGCAGATCGCCACCAGCGAGGTCGAACACGCCGTGTGCACGCTGATCGCCGGGCCGGTCAGGCCCAGCTTGTGCGCCACGCGGGTGGCGATGTAGTCCTTCTCGTTGCCCAGCATCACCTGGAATTCGCCGACCTTTTCCACCAGATCGGGATGCGCGGCGACATGGCGCTGGAAATAGGTCGCGTTGTACATGCCGGCAAACACGCCAACCGGCCCGGTGATGTTCTCCGGCACGTGGCCGCCGCGCTCCAGGCATTCCCAGCACAGCTCCAGGAACACGCGCTGCTGCGGATCCATCAGTTCCGCTTCACGCGGGCCGATGCCGAAAAAGCCCGCGTCGAACAATTCGACGCCATCCACCACGCCGCGGGCGGCGACACAGGCCGGGTCGTTGCGTTCACCGGCCGGCACGCCGGGGTCGAGTTCGTCCCGGGCGAAGAAGCGGATCGAATCGCGGCCTTCGCACAGGTTGCGCCAGAAGCCTTCGACATCGGCTGCGCCGGGGAAGCGCCCGGCCATCGCAATGATCGCGATGGGTTCGTCGGCTTGCGCCGATGCATCGGTACGGACGCGCGGCAGGCGCGACGCCGCAATCGATGCATCGCCGCCCCGCCCGCCCAGCGCGGCAGTCAGCCCGGCCGGCGTGGGGTTCGCAAACAGCAAGGTCGGCGCGATCGCCGGCGCGTCGGGTTTGTCCAGGCCGCGTTCGATGCGCGACTGGCGCAGGCGTTCCAGCAGGCGCAGGCCGAGCAGCGAATTGCCGCCCAGCGCGAAGAAATTGTCGTGGCGGCCGACGCGATCGATTTCCAGCAATTGCGCGAAGGCATCGCAGGCCAGTTGTTCGACTGCATCGATGGCCGGCGCGTATTCGCAATCCAGTTGCGGTCGCGAACGATCCGGTGCGGGCAACGCGCGGCGATCCAGCTTGCCGTTCAAGGTCACCGGCATCGCCTCGAGTTGCAGGTAGCGCGCCGGCACCATGAATTCCGGCAGCCTCGCCGCCAGGTGTTCGCGCAATTCCGCCGCCGATGCCGCAGCGGCGACGGACGGGTCGGCGACGAAATACGCGACCAGTTGCTTGTCGCCGGGCCGGTCGGCGCGCGCCAGCACCGCACAGGATTGCACGCCGGCATGCTGCGACAGCGCATGTTCGATTTCCGACAGCTCGATGCGGAAACCGCGGATCTTGACCTGGGTATCGTTGCGGCCAACGAATTCGACCACGCCATCGTCGCCTTGCCGCACCAGGTCGCCGGTGCGGTACAGGCGATCGCTGCCGACCTGTCGTGCCGGGGCGAACGGATTGGCGATGAAGCGTTCCCCGGTCAGTTCCGGGCGGCCCAGGTAACCCAGCGCGACACCCGCGCCGCCGATGTACAACTCGCCGGCCACGCCGGCCGGCAGCGGTTCGCACCGCGCATTCAGCACGTAAAGCTGGGTGTCGGGGATCGGCCGGCCAATCGGGATCGCAGCGGTGTTTTCCGGCAGTTCCGCCGGGATCGGGAAGGTGGTTGCGAAGGTCGTGCATTCGGTCGGGCCATAGCCATTGCACAGCCGCACTTGCGGCATCGCCTTGCGCATGCGGCGCACGTGATCGACCGACAGCGCTTCGCCGCCGGTGAACAGTTCGCGTACGCCGTCGAAATGGCGCGGGTCGTCATCGACCACCGCGTTGAACAACGCCGAGGTCAGCCACATCGTGGTCACGCCGTGGCGGCGGATGGTCGCGGCCAGGCCGGTGCCGGTCGGCAAGGCTTCATCGTGCACCACCACGCAACCCCCATTGAGCAGCGCGCCCCAGATTTCCAGCGTGGAAGCATCGAAGCCCAGCGGTGCACAGTGCAGCAGGCGCGTTTCCGTGCCCAGCGTGATGTAGTCCGTGCCGACCACCAGGCGCAGGATGCCGCGATGCGGGATTTCCACGCCCTTCGGCGTGCCCGCGGAACCGGAGGTGTACATCACGCAGGCCAGCGCGTCGTGGCCGACGGTTGCATCATCGGATGCAGCGGCTTCGGCCGCGTCGATCGCGCCCACGGCGATGCGTTGCACCGCATCCGGCAGCGCCAGCGCCGCGTGTTCGCCATCGACCACCGCAACACGCACCTTGGCGTCTTCGATCATGAAGGCCAGGCGTTCGACCGGATGCGCCGCATCCAGCGGCAGATAGGCCGCGCTAGCCTTCAACACGCCCAGCAGCGCAACGACGGCATCGGCCGAACGCGCCATCGCCACCGCAACCCGTTCGCCGGCCACCACGCCGGCGGCACGCAGCCGCTGCGCCAACGCCGAAGCGCGCGCGTCCAGTTGCGCATAGCTGAGCGCGGATCGCGCATCGACCACGGCGGGCGCGCCGGGCGCGGCATCGCGGACCGCGGCGAAACGCGCATGCACGCTGGCATCGCGCCAGTGATCGGTCGCGTTGTCGTTGCTGCCGACAAGCAGGCGTTCGCGCTGGTCGGCATCGAGGATGTCGGTCTCGTCCAGCGCCACGCCTGCAGCCACGGCGGCCAGCACGCGGCACCCGCATTGGCCGAGGATGGCGATGGCTTCCGCGGTCAACGGCGCACGATGCGTGGCGCTGATCCGGCCCTGCGGCAAATCCAGCCGCCATTGCGAAAGTGCCGCGTCTGCATTGGTTTCGCCATCGATCGCCCACGCCGCTCCGGCCGCGTCGTCGGCATCACCGCCGAGCAGGCGCGTTTGCACCCGCGACAACACCGCGCGCAGCAGTTGCGCCGGGGCTTCGCCACGCGCAAGCAAGGCGGCGGTCGCCTCGGCCGGCAACTGGAATTCCACCGGTTGCGCCATTTCCGACGCATTCGCCGGACGGCACGGCAGGATGTCGAGCAGCGAGGCCATGGCATTCAGGCCCCCGCCGGCAACGGCGCGAAACGCGCGCGTGGGCCGGTTTCGCGCTTGCCGGCGAAACCGGCCAGCCATTCACGGCAACGCATCGCCGACAGCACGCTGGCGCACGTCAGCGCATCCAGCACCGGGCTGGTTCCCACCGGCGATGGCCGCAGGCCGATGCCGCGCATCATCTCGTGCGCCTTGTGCAACAAGGCATCGCGGCGGGTGGCATGAGTGTAGTAGGTCAGGCTGATGGTGATCGACGGCCCATCGCCGTTCTCGACCAGGTGCGGGCTGGTCGAAGGCATGTACGCGCCCTGCCCCGGCTCCAGGTCGAAGACCCTGGCGCGCTCGCGGAACTCCTCTCGCCACTGCAGGCGATCGCGCTTGTGGCAATGGTGGAAGCGGTCGCGCGCCGGTTCGCTGGCCACCACCACGTCGTCCGGCTCCCACACGTAAATGCGCTTGCGCCCCTGCACCTGCAGGATGAAATTGTGTTCCTTGTCGAAATGGAACGGCGTCACCGTGTTCGGCGACGTCACGAAGATCCAGCCACCGCGGTTGTTCATGCCCGGATCGTGGCGGTCGATGACCGGCTGGATGCTGTCGAGCACCTCGCCGACCAGGCTGCGATAGATCGGATCGGCCTGCACATTGAGCAGCGACATCCATGCCCTGGCGTGGGCGACATCGGACAGCGTCGCCGCGGCCGACTTGCTGTTGGGGTGCAGCAGCGGCGCTTCGCCGAACGGCGTGCCGGCAGCGGCATCGTTGCCATGGGTGCGGATGCTGCCGCGGGTTTCCAGCCGCTCGCCCAGTGCGACCAGCGCCCCCATTTGCAGCAGCGGGTGCCCGACCAGGCCATGGGTGACCGCCTGGATCCGCCATGGATCGAAGCGGGTTTCGTCGAAGTCGATCAGTGGTGCGGATGCCGCTTGCGGTTGCTGCGTCTGCTTGACTTGCATGGGTCTTGCCCCCGTGGTTTGCGTTGCCCTGCTTCCCCCTCACCAACGCAGCACGGCCGCGATCCCGGTCAGGCCATGCACAAACCGCCGGCAGCCGCAGGGCCGTGGCCCGTCGCGGCCATGGTTTGCGTTGTCCCTGCAAACGATGCACAACGACTACTCACGCCTGTATGCGCAATTGCGCCTGGAGCCGGATTGCAGCCTGGAGGAATTGCGCTGCGCCTATCGCAAGCGCGTGGCGGAACTGCACCCGGACCGGGCCGGCGACGCGCCGCCCGCCACCGAACCGCAACTGGCCGCGCTGATCTCGCTGTACCGGCAGGCGCTGCAATTCCATGCCGTGCATGGCCGCCTGCCCGGCAGCCCGGCCCGGCCCGTGCGCGCCGCCCCGGAACTGGCGCACGTGGTGTCGCCGGTGCCGGTGCCGGTGACGCTGATCGACGTTGCCGGCGTGGACGATGCCGGCACTGCGCCAGGCATCCACAGGCGCCGTGCCTGGCTGGCTGCCGTCGGCATCGCCATCTGGCAGCTGTGGCTGTGCTGGCCCACTGCGCACGATGCCAGCCAGGGCCTGGGCGATGCCGGCGACAGCGAAACCGAACCCACGCCGTCCCACCTGCCGGCACTGCTGTCGCCGGGCATGGGCATGGACAGCGTGCTGGCAATCCAGGGCCCGCCGTCGCTGCGCAGCGACACGCTGTGGGAATACGGCCCGTCGTGGCTGCGCTTCGAAGACGGCGTGCTGGTGGAATGGCACAGCTCGCCGCTGTACCGGCTGAAGGTGCGCGAAGGTGCGCTTGCCGGCGCGTCGCCGTAGGCGCGCCTCTTCTCCAACTTACGAATTCACGGCAGCACCGCGCCACGCCAGCGTCGCCATGCGCCCGGTGCGCCCGCTTCCATCGGCTGTGGTGCTGCGGCGGTGCGAATAGAAGCGCCCGGGTTCGCTGATCGTGCACAGGCCGCCGCCGAAAATGCTGGCCGGGGCGATACCGGCATCACCCAGACGCAGGCGCGCCAGCGCGTACAGATCGACCTTCCAGTGGCCTGGGCGGGTCGGTGCGAAGGCGCTTTGCGCACGCGGGTCACGTGCGACGAAGGCCTCGAAGACTTCCTGCCCGATTTCATACGCCTGCGCACCGGCCGCCGGGCCCAGCCAGGCCAGCAGGTTTTCCGGCACGGTTCGCATCGCCGCGACCGTGCTTTCCAGCACGCCGGCCGCCAGACCGCGCCAGCCGGCGTGCGCGGCGGCCACTTCGCTGCCGTCTTCCGCCGCGAACACCACCGGCAAGCAATCGGCGGTGAGGATGGCGAGCACCACATCGGCATCCGAAGTCACCGACGCATCGGCTTCCGGCTCCGGCGCGCCGTCCAGCGGCGCGATGTCGCCGGCATGAAAGCGATGCACGCCCGTGCCATGCACCTGCTGCAACCAGTGCGGCGCATCGGGCAGGCCGAAGCGTTCGATCAATTCGTTGCGGTTGGCCGACACCGTGCGCACGTCGTCGCCGCTGCGCAGGCCCAGGTTGAAGCGGTCGAAGGGCCTTTCCGACGCGCCGGCACCGTAGCGCAGCGTGGTGAAGGCGACCACGCCGGGCGGCGCCGGCCAATCGGCGCGCAGCAGGCCCGCAGACAGCAGGCCCGCGCTCATGTCGGGTTGGCCGCGCGGTCGGCGCGCAGTTCGGCCATCAGGCCCAGCAAATCCTGCGGCACCGGCGCGGTGATGCGCAGCGGCTCGCCGGTGGCGGGATGGGCGAATTCCAGTGTTTCGGCGTGCAGCGCCTGGCGCCTGAAGCCGCGCAGCGCGGCAACCAGTTCTTCCGATGCACCCTTAGGCAATTTCAGCGGCCCGCCATACAGCGGATCGCCGACGATCGGATACTTGATATGCGCCATGTGCACGCGGATCTGGTGGGTGCGACCGGTTTCCAGCCGGCATTCGACGGCGGTATGCGCGCGGAAGCGCTCGCGCAGGCGGTAATGGGTGACGGCATCGCGGCCGTCTTCGCGCACGGCCATTTTCAGGCGGTCGCGCGGATGGCGGTCGATGGCCGCGCGCACGGTGCCGCCGCTGACCATCGCGCCGACCACCACGGCCAGGTATTGGCGGTGAACGTCGCGCGCGGACAACTGTTCCACCAGTGAGGCATGCGCCGGCAGCGTGCGCGCCACCACCATCACGCCGCTGGTGTCCTTGTCCAGGCGATGCACGATGCCGGCGCGCGGCAGCGCGGCCAGGGCCGGGTCGCGGAACAGCAGCGCGTTGACCAGGGTGCCGTCCGGGTTGCCCGCGCCGGGGTGCACGACCAGGCCGGCGGGCTTGTCGATGACGAAGACCTGTTCGTCCTCGTGCAGCACGCTCAGCGGGATGTCCTGCGGCAGCGCGTGGGTCTGGGTGTCCAGCACCGCGTCGAGGCGGGCGATCTGGCCGGCGCGCACGGGGTCGCGCGGGCGCGCCGGCTGGCCGTCCAGCAGGGCGTCGCCGGACTTGATCCATTCGGCCAGGCGCGAACGCGAGAATTCGGGGAAAAGTTCGGCCAGCACCGCGTCGAAACGGCGGCCGGCGGCGCTGGCCGGCACCGGCAGGCTGCGCGGGCCGGCGTCGTCTTCCAGCGCGTCGGCGGCGGGATCGGCTTGGGAGGAATCGGTCATGCGGGCACTGGAAATCGGGAACATTGGCCGGGCGTTCATGGCCCGGAGGCCGTCTAGGCTATCATCGCCGTCTCGATTCCCAGCCACGGCCCGCGTTTGCTCATGTCCCCACGCACTTCCACCCTGCTCCGCCGCACCGTTCCGGCATTGATGATCCTGGCCGTGGTCCTGTTCGGCGCCGGTTGCCGCAAGGACAAGAAGAAAGGCGACCCGCTGCAGGGTGCGCCGGTCGAGGAGATCTACCAGAAGGGCCACGAGGCGATGACCCGCGGCAACTGGTCCAAGGCCGAAACCACCTACCGCACGCTCATCGCCCAGTACCCCTACGGTCCCTATACCGAGCAGGCGCAGATGGAAACCGCCTATGCCCAGTACAAGTCGGGCAAGCTGGAAGACACCATCTCCACCATCGACCGCTACATCCGCACCTATCCCACCCAGGCCAACATCCCGTACATGTACTACCTGCGCGGCCTGGCCAACTCCAGCCGCGACACCGTGTTCCTGCAGAAGGTCTGGCGCCTGGACGCCAGCCGTCGCGACCTGTCCACGCCCATGCAGGGCTACAGCGACCTGAACACCGTCGCCGAACGCTACCCCAACAGCCGCTACGCCGGCGACGCGCGCCAGCGCTTGATCGGCCTGCGCAACCAGTTCGCCCGTCACGAGCTGGACACCGCGCTGTACTACCTGCGCCGCACCGCCTGGGTCTCGGCCGCCAGCCGCGCCAAATACCTGCTGGAAACCTATCCGCAAAGCGAATACCAGTACGACGCCATCGCCGTAATCGGCGAGGCCAATACCCACCTGGGCAACAAGACTCTGGCCGACGACGCCCGCCGCGTGCTGCAGCAGAACGACCCGCAGCACCCCTGGCTGAGCGGCGACTGGCCCAACTACCCGTGGGCGATCCGCCGCCTCAACCCCTTCGCCGGCGAGAAGTCCGCCGTGGGCGAGCGCAAGGACTGATTGAAGGGGGCCGCAAGGCCCCTTTCGCTTATCGTGCGCAAACCCTCCCCGGATCGAACCGGCCAACGTCGCCTTCGCCCCAGCCCCATGTCCCACCCGCACGACCACAGCCACGACCACGGCACCACCGTGACCCGCGCCAACGAGCGCAAGGTGCTGCTGTCGTTCCTGCTGATCTTCGGCTTCATGGTGGTGGAAGCCATCGGCGGCGTGCTGTCCGGCTCTCTGGCGCTGCTGGCCGATGCCGGCCACATGCTCACCGACGCGGCCGCGCTGGCGCTGGCCTGGGCCGCCTTCCGCTTTGGCCGCCGCGCCGCCGACAGCAGACGCACTTTCGGCTACCTGCGCTTCGAGGTGATTGCGGGCTTCCTCAACGCGGTGACCTTGTTCGCCATCGTCGCCTGGATCGTTCACGAAGCATGGCAAAGGCTGCAAGCGCCGTCCGCCGTCCTGGCCGGGCCGATGCTGACCGTCGCCGTACTCGGCCTGCTGGTGAATGTGCTGGTGCTGTGGATCATGACCCGCGGCGGAACCGATCACGTCAACGTGAAGGGCGCCATTCTGCACGTGATGGGCGACCTGCTCGGCTCCATCGGCGCCATCGTCGCCGCCATCTTCATCCAGCTGACCGGGTGGACCCCGATCGACCCGATCCTGTCGGTGCTGGTGGCGGCCCTGATCCTGCACAGCGCCTGGCAACTGCTGGCCAAGTCCCTGCACATCCTGCTGGAAGGCGCACCCGACGACGCCACGCCGGAAAAGGTCGAACAAGGCCTGCTGGCCAGCGTCCCCGGTCTGGCCGCAGTCAGCCACGTCCACGTCTGGCAACTTACCTCCGGCCGCACCATGGCCACCCTGCACGTCCGCCCCGGCATGGACGAAGAAGCCCGCACCGTGACCCGCCGCGTGGAAGCCGCACTGCGCGAGCAATTCAACATCGGACACGCCACCATCGGCATCGACTGGAATGCCGACGCGGAAGAAAACGCCTGCAGTTTGCAATCGTCAGGTGCGCATCGCGACCACGACCATTCCGAACCCGGCCACACGCATTGACGGGTTGCCGGTTGCCGAGTATCTGGAGGGAACCCGCGCTTTCCCGGCAACCCGACATCCCCTCACCCCGAATAACCATTGCTGATCGGATAGCGCCGCTCGCGCCCGAAGGCGCGGCGCGACACCTTCGGCCCCGGCGCGGCCTGGTGGCGCTTCCATTCGTTGACGCGGACCATGCGCAGCACACGGTCCACGGTGGCGGCGTCGAAACCGGCGCGGATGATTTCCTCGCGCGATTGTTCCTGATCCACATGGCGCAGCAGGATCGCGTCGAGCACGTCGTAAGGCGGCAATGAATCCTGGTCGAGCTGGTTTTCGCGCAATTCCGCCGTCGGCGGGCGTTCGATCACCGCCGGCGGGATCACCGGCGCGCCGCCCATCGCGTTGCGCCACTTCGCCAGCGCGAACACTTCGGTCTTGTACAGATCCTTGATCGGTGCGTAGCCGCCGCACATGTCGCCGTAGATGGTCGCGTAGCCAACCGCGTATTCGCTCTTGTTGCCGGTCGTCAGCAGCAGGCCGCCGAACTTGTTGCTCATCGCCATCATCAGCGCGCCGCGGATGCGCGATTGCAGGTTTTCCTCGGTCACATCCACGGGCTTGCCGGCGAAGGTGCCACTCAGCGTTTCGAGAAAACCCGCGAACGGTTTTTCGATCGGCAGCGCCAGCAATGTCACGCCCAGCGCATCGCATTGCTCCTGCGCCAGGTCGTTCGACAGTTCCGCCGTGTAGCGCGACGGCATGCGCACGGCGGTCACGTTGTCCGCGCCCAGCGCATCGACGGCCAGCGCCAGCACGATGGAGGAATCAATGCCGCCGCTCAAACCCAGCCACGCTTTCTTGAAGCCGTTCTTGCCGCAGTAATCGCGGATGCCGCGCACGATGGCGCGCCAGGCCAGCGAATCGCGGCCCTCGTCGGTCTCGGCCTGCCATTGCACGCGGGTGAACTTGCGCGTGGCGGCGTCGTGATCCACCACCAGCCAGTGTTCGGCGAAGGCTTCGGCGGCCGGGTGCACCTGGCCATCGCCATCGGCCACCACCGATGCACCGTCGAACACCAGCGCATCCTGCCCGCCAACGGTGTTGAGATAGGCCAGCGCCACGCCCTGCCCTTCGATGACGTTTTCGGCCACGCGCCGGGCCAGCAGCGCATCGCGTTGCGCATGCTTCTCGCGCTCGAACGGCGAGGCATTCGGCACAAGCACCAACTGCGCGCCATTGCGCACGGTGTCGGCCAGCGGCTCGGCAAACCACAGGTCTTCGCAGATCACCAGCCCAACCGGCACGCCCTTCACCTCGAACACGCAACTGCCGCCGTCTGGATCGACGTCGAAATAACGGCGTTCGTCGAACACGTTGTAGTTGGGCAGTTCGCGCTTGCGATAGGTGGCTTCGATCTTGCCGGCGCGCAGCACGCTGGCGGCGTTGTACAGCACGCTGCCGGCGCTCTGCGGCCAACCGACCACGGCGACGATGCCTTGCGTGGCAGCGGCAAGGCGTTGCAGCGCGGCTTCGCAATCGGCCAGGAACGAGGGCCGCAGCAGCAGGTCTTCCGGCGGGTAGCCACTGAGCGCCAACTCGGGAAACAACACGATGTCGGCGTGGAATTCATCGCGCGCCTGCGCGATGAAATCGCCGATGCGCGCTTCGTTGCCGGCAACGTCGCCGACCGGGAAATCGAACTGGGCCAGGGCGATGCGGAGTTGGGTGGGCATGTCAGATACCATTCGTCAGGAAGTCCAGCGCATTGAGTATGGCGATGCGATCGCTGGTGAGGTCGCTCACGGCTGCGCCCAAATCCGCGGTTTCAACCGCTGCAAGCAAGAGCATCAGCAAGACATGCTGCTTGCCATCCACTTCCAGCACGGGTGTCAACCTGGAAATGGAAGGCGGTTTGCGTCCGCCGGAGACAGGCACCAACGGCACGACGACCCGGGTTCCCGTATCGGCCACCAAATCGCTCTGGATGTTCAACAACAAGGGATACACCTTGCGCGTATCCTCATTCCGGTTGCGATAAACGACGAACTGGCGCATCAGCGCCTCCTGAACATCGGGCTGAGAACGCCATGTTCGGCAACCCATGCGTTGTATTCGGCAATCGCCTCGCGGTTTTCCTCCCGCCATTGTTCGCGCTGGCGGACGCGGACTTCCTGTTGCAGCGCGGCTTCCAGCGTTGCCGACAGGTTGATGCCCAATTCCTTTGCCCGGTCGAGCAACTCGGCATTGACGCTCAGATTGGCGGCGCGCTTGGCGCCGTAGGCGGGATGTTCTTCGCGCACACGCATGGCAACAAACCTCGCGCAGGATGGATGCGCAGAATTTATGCGCACGAAAACCTGGCGTCAAGGCAGCACAGGCTCCTCGCGCAATGACGGGATTGGCTTCGGCGGGTCGCCGCACCGGGGATGGCGACAACAAAAAACCGCCCGAAGGCGGCTTTTTGCTTGAAGCAGACAACGCTTCGGCTTATTTCACCAGCGAAGCAATCGCCGCGCCCAGGTCGCCCGGCGAACGGACGGTCTTGACGCCGGCCGCTTCCATCGCGGCGAACTTGCCTTCGGCGGTGCCCTTGCCGCCGGACGCGATCGCGCCGGCGTGGCCCATGCGCTTGCCGGCCGGGGCCGACGCGCCGGCGATGAAGCCGACCACCGGCTTCTTGACGTGCCTGGCGATGTATTCGGCGCCGGCCTCCTCGGCGTCGCCGCCGATTTCGCCGACCATGATGATGCCTTCGGTCTGCGGGTCTTCGTTGAACAGCTTGAGGCAGTCAACGAAGTTCAGGCCGTTGATCGGGTCGCCGCCGATGCCGATGCAGGTGCTCTGGCCCAGGCCGACGTCGGTGGTCTGCTTGACCGCTTCATAGGTCAGCGTGCCGGAGCGCGAAACGATGCCGATCTTGCCGGGCTTGTGGATGTGGCCGGGCATGATGCCGATCTTGCATTCGCCGGGAGTGATGATGCCGGGGCAGTTGGGGCCGACCAGCACCACGTCCGGGTGGCTGCGGGTCAGCACGTTCTTGACCCGCAGCATGTCCAGCACGGGGATGCCTTCGGTGATGCAGACGATGACCTTGATGCCGGCAGTTGCCGCTTCGAGGATCGCATCGGCCGCGAACGGCGGCGGCACGTAGATGACCGAGGCGTCGGCGCCGGTGGCTTCGACCGCTTCGCGCACGGTGTTGAACACCGGCAGTTCGATGTGCAGGGTGCCGCCCTTGCCGGGCGTGACGCCGCCGACGACCTGGGTGCCGTATTCCACCATCTGGGTGGCGTGGAAGGTACCCTGCTGGCCGGTGAAGCCCTGCACGATCACCTTGGTGTTCTTGTTGATCAAAACGGACATTCGTTTTAGTCCTCTGAATCTTTGGTTGTTTATCGGCTTCGGAACCACGTGATGTTTCGCGTTGCGAAACATCACTCAAGCATGCCTCCACATCCCCCGCATCGCCGCTTCGCGTCGATGCCGCCCCCTTGACTCAAGGGGGCTGGAAATAGCACAGCCCAGTTCCGAATCAATGGTGAATCAGGCGGCTTTCTTGACCGCTTCGACGACCTTCTTCGCGCCGTCGTTGATGTCGTCGGCGGGGATGATGGCCATGCCGCTGTCGCGCAGCAGTTGCTTGCCGGCTTCCACGTTGGTGCCTTCCAGGCGCACCACCACCGGCACCTTGACGCCGACTTCCTTGACCGCCTCGATGATGCCGTCGGCGATCATGTCGCAGCGGACGATGCCGCCGAAGATGTTGACGAAGATGCCCTGCACCTTGTCCGAGGACAGGATCAGCTTGAACGCCTCGATCACGCGCTGCTTGTTGGCGCCGCCGCCCACGTCGAGGAAGTTCGCCGGCTCGCCGCCGTTGAGCTTGATCACGTCCATCGTCGCCATCGCCAGGCCGGCGCCGTTGACCATGCAGCCGATGTTGCCGTCCATGGTGACGTAGTTGATGTCCAGCTCGGAGGCGATGACTTCGGTCGGGTCTTCCTGCGAAGTGTCGCGCAGGGCGACCAGGTCCTTGTGGCGGAAGCCGGCGTTGTCGTCGCTGTTGAACTTGCCATCCAGCGCGTACAGGTTGCCATCGTCCAGGATCGCCAGCGGGTTGATTTCGACCAGGCTCAGATCCTTTTCGTTGAAGATGCGGTAAAGGTTGACCATGATGCTGGCGAACTGGCCGGCCTGCTTGGCGTTCAGGCCCATCTTGAAGCCGAACTCGCGGCCCTGGTAACCCTGCACGCCTTCGACGAAATCCACGTTGAGGGTGTGGATCTTGTCCGGGGTCTGCGCGGCGACCTGTTCGATTTCCACGCCGCCTTCGGACGAGGCGATGTAGGTGATGGTCCTGGTGCCGCGATCGACCAGCACCGACAGGTACAGTTCCTTGACGATCTCGCCGGCGGTGGTCACCAGCACCAGGTTGACCGGCAGTTCGACGCCGGCGGTCTGGTAGGTGGCCATCCTGGTGCCGAGCATCTTGCCGGCAGCGGCCTTGACGTCATCGACGGTCTTGCAGAACTTGACGCCACCGGCCTTGCCGCGGCCGCCTGCGTGTATCTGGGCCTTGACCATCCAGGGGCCGTTGCCGAGCGATTGGGCGGCGGCGACCGCCTCGTCCGGGGTTGCCGCGACCTTGCCGGCCGGAACCGGGATGCCGTATTCGGCAAGCAGTTGTTTTGCCTGATATTCGTGGAAATTCATGCGTCACCGTGTGGGAAGAACGAAAACGCATCACGTCGCGGCGGAGCCGGTGGCTACCGGGCCGGCGGCGGCGGATGGGCCCGCCATTGTCGCCGATGCATTGCTGCGGCGCAAAACCACCCTTGCGCCCGGCGCGGCGTGACCGTCATCATGCGCCGGCGGCGGCCGGGCTTGCCGCTTTCCACACCATACCCGCACGGCCCGCACCGGGGAGCCGCCGTTTGACCCAGGGACACACCAGCATCGGACAGTTCAAGACCGCATCGCGGCTGGATCTGTATTTCTTCGCCCTGTACCGCACGCTGGAAGCCGGCCTGCTGGCCGCGTTGCTGGGCAGCCCGCTGGTGGACGCGGTCGGCCTGGTGCGCACGCCGCAACTGGCCATCGCGCTGACCGTGTTCGCGCTGACCTTCGCGCTGGTGATGCTGCTGCTGAGCCGCCGCGCGCATTGGCTGAAGCCCCTGACCCTGATCGGCGTCTGCGTTGACATCGTCATTGCGGCGCTGTTCACGTGGCTGCTGCCGGAAGCGGTTTCCGGCATCGCCATGCTGCTGCTGTTCAACGTCGCCATCGCCGGGGTGCTGCTGCCGCAACGGCTGGGCGTGCGCGTGACGGTGCTGGCCGCGGGCGCGCTGCTGGCCGAATACCTGTACGAACTGCTCATCGCCCGCGCCACCGAGCGGCCATTCGCCGAGGTGGTCATGTTCACGGTCAGCTACCTGGCGGTGGGCTACCTGGCCAGCTGGGTCGGCGAGCGCACGCGGCGCAGCGAGGAACTGGCCGAACAACGCGGGGCCGAGGTCGCCAGCCTGGTCGAGATCAACGAACTGATCATCCGCCGCATGCGCACCGGCGTGCTGGTGGTCGATGCCGACTACCGGATCAAGCTGGCCAACGAGGCCGCCAGCGCCCTGCTGGGCGCCGGCGAAGGCGACGACGAAGGTGCCGGCCAGCACCTGCCCCGGCTGTCGGCGGAGCTGGCGCAGCGCCTGCAGATGTGGCGCAACGGCTGGGACAACGACGAAACCCCGATGCAACTGGCCCCCGACCAGCAGGAAGTGCAGCCACGCTTTGCCCGGCTGATGGCCGGCAGCGAGTTGTCGCTGGTGTTCCTGGACGATGCCAGCGTGGTGTCGCGCCGCGCCGAATCGCTGACCCTGACCACGCTG
Organism: Pseudoxanthomonas sp.; assembly: GCA_047607085.1. Taxonomy (GTDB): domain Bacteria; phylum Pseudomonadota; class Gammaproteobacteria; order Xanthomonadales; family Xanthomonadaceae; genus Pseudoxanthomonas_A. The sequence goes on from JASGDT010000007.1 coordinate 31,291, forward strand.
GGGCGTTTTTCCGCCAGCCTGGCGCACGAGATCCGCAACCCGCTGGCGGCAATCAACTACGCGGTGCAGTTGCTGGAGGAATCGCAGCAGATCGGCGAAGCCGACCGCCGCCTGCTGCAGATCATCCACCAGCAATGCCAGCGCACCAACGGCGTGGTCGAAAGCGTGCTGGGCCTGGCCCGGCGCGAACGCGCCAAGCCCGAACATGTCGAATTGAACGCGCTGGTGCGCCGCTTCGTCGATGAATTCCGCCTGTCGATGTCGATCGAGACCGACAGCCTGGAAGTCGTCGCCGGCACGCGCGCGGTGCCGGCACTGGTCGATCCGCGCCACCTGCAGCAGGTGCTGACCGTGCTGGCGCAGAACGCACTGAACTACGGTCGCCTGCCGGGCGAGCCGGCGCGGGTGCGGCTGCGCGTGTTCCCGGGCGAACACCAGCGCGCCGTGATCGACGTGACCGACCGCGGCCCCGGCATCCCCGAGGCGGTCGCCGCACAATTGTTCCGCCCGTTCTTCACCACCTCCGAACACGGCACCGGCCTGGGCCTGTACATCGCCCGCGAGCTGTGCCGCAGCAACCAGGCCACGCTGGAATACGTGGCCGTTCCCGGCGGCGGCAGCTGCTTCCGGGTCACCCTGCCCGGCCCCGGATCGCTGCTGGACGAGTGATTTCCCTCGACTTTGCCGCCTGCGGCTGAAGCGGCAAACCTTTCGCCACGACAAGCCGCGCCCTGTCGCCGGGGGTCGCGACAAGCGCAATAGGCATGTTGTCGCGCGCGCGAGTCGGGGCAGGATTGCCCCGACCGAGCGAAAAGCGGCTCCCGGCGACAGGGCACGGCGTCCCACCGAAGCCAGTACGGCAACGGCGCTGCAACGCGCCTACCCCGGTATCGGCACACTGGTTACACTGTCGGCGACAAAACGGCCTTGAATCATGAGCGAAACCCGCACCGCCCTGATCGTTGACGACGAACGCGACATCCGCGAACTGCTGACCCTGACCCTGGGCCGCATCGGCCTGCGCGTGGATACCGCCTCCAACCTCGGCGATGCGCGCGAACTCCTCTCGCGCAACCGCTACGACCTGTGCTTCACCGACATGCGCCTTCCCGACGGCGACGGCCTGGAACTGGTCGGCGAGATCGCGCGCAACTACCCGCAGACGCCGGTGGCGATGATCACCGCCTTCGGCAACATGGAACTGGCGGTCGAGGCGCTGAAACGCGGCGCGTTCGATTTCGTCAGCAAGCCGGTGGACATCAGTGTGCTGCGCGGCCTGGTCAAGCATGCGCTGGAACTGAACAACAGCGAGCGCCCGCCCGCGCCGCCGCCGCCGCCGGAACTGGCCAACCGCCTGCTGGGCGATTCGCCGGCAATGCAGCAATTGCGCGACACCATCGCCCGCGTCGCCCGTTCGCAAGCCCCGGTTTACATCCTCGGCGAATCCGGCGTGGGCAAGGAACTGGTCGCGCGCACCATCCACGAACAAGGCGCGCGCGCCATCGGGCCGTTCGTGCCGGTCAACTGCGGCGCGATCCCGGCCGAACTGATGGAGAGCGAATTCTTCGGCCACAAGAAAGGCAGCTTCACCGGCGCCCACGCCGACAAGCCGGGGCTGTTCCAGGCCGCCAGCGGCGGCACGCTGTTTCTCGACGAAGTGGCCGAACTGCCGATGCCCATGCAGGTCAAGCTGCTGCGCGCCATCCAGGAGAAATCGGTGCGCCCGGTCGGCGCCTCGGCCGAGATCCCGGTCGATGTACGCATCCTCTCGGCCACCCACAAGGACCTGGGCGAACTGGCCGCCGACGGCCGCTTCCGCCACGACCTGTACTACCGCATCAACGTGATCGAACTGCGCGTGCCGCCATTGCGCGAACGCGATACCGACCTGCCGCTGCTGGCCGGCTCGATCCTGTCGCGGCTGGCTGCGCAGCAACAGCGCCCGGCCCCGCAACTGACCGCCGCCGCGCTGGCGGCGCTGGCCGGTTACCCCTTCCCCGGCAACGTGCGTGAACTGGAAAACATCCTGGAGCGCGCGCTGGCCATGGCCGACGGCGAGCGCATCGACGCGCCGGACCTGTACCTGCCGCAGAACAACGGCCGTCGCGGCGAACCGCAAATCCCGGTCGAAGCGCCCTTCAACCCGGCCCTGGACGACCCGCCGATCATCGCCCCCGCCGGCGCGCTGCCCGGCTACATCGAGCAGATGGAACGCACCGCGATCCAGAAGGCGCTGGAAGAAAACCGCTGGAACAAGACCAAGGCCGCCGCGCAACTGGGCATCACCTTCCGCGCGCTGCGCTACAAGCTGAAGAAGCTGGGGATGGAATAAGCGGCGCGAGCCGCTCCACGAAATCAGCGCATCGGGAAGCCGCGACCGCCGCCCATCGCGCCCATCATGCCCTGCAAGCCGCGCATCATGCCCTTCATGCCGCCGCGGCCCAGCTTGCCCATCATCTTTTCCATCTGCTGATACTGCTTCATCAGCTTGTTGACGTCGGCCGGCTGCACCCCGGAGCCGGCGGCGATGCGCGCGCGGCGCGAGCCGTTGAGCAGGTCGGGGTTGCGGCGTTCCTTCTTCGTCATCGAGCCGATGATCGCGATCATGCGCGGCACTTCGCGGCTCTGCTGCACCTGCTGCTTCAGGTGCTCGGGCACCTGCGCCATGCCCGGCAGCTTGTCCATCAGCCCGGACAGGCCGCCCATGTTCTGCATCTGCTCCAGTTGGTCGCGCATGTCGTTGAGGTCGAATTTCCTGCCCTTGGCGACTTTTTCCGCCAGCTTCTTCGCCTTTTCCTCATCGACGTTCTGCTGCACCGATTCGACCAGCGCGACCACGTCGCCCATGTCGAGGATGCGGTTGGCCACGCGCACCGGGTCGAACACGTCCAGGCCGTCGGGCTTTTCACTCACGCCGATGAACTTGACCGGCTTGCCGGTGACGTAGCGCACCGACAGCGCCGCGCCGCCGCGCGCGTCGCCGTCGGTCTTGGTCAGCACCACGCCGGTCAGCGGCAGCGCCTGCGCGAACGCCTTGGCGGTGGTCGCCGCGTCCTGGCCGGTCATCGCGTCAACGACGAACAGGGTCTCGGCCGGGTTCACCGCCGCGTGCAGGGCCTTGATCTCGGCCATCATCGCCTCGTCGATGGCGAGGCGGCCGGCGGTGTCAACGATCAGCACGTCGGCGAAGGTTTTCCTCGCTTCGTCGATCGCGGCGCGGACGATGGCTTCGGGTTTCTGGTCGGCCTGCGACGGGAAGAAGCCCACGCCTGCCTGCTGCGCCAGCGTCTTCAACTGCTCGATCGCCGCCGGGCGATACACGTCGGCGCTGACCACCAGCACCTTCTTTTTGCGCTTGTCCTTGAGGTGTTTTGCCAGCTTGCCGACCGTGGTGGTCTTGCCCGCGCCCTGCAAACCGGCCATCAGGATGACGGCCGGCGCGGGCACGTTGAGATTCAGGTCAACCGAGGTCGAACCCATCACCGCGACCAGCTCGTCGCGGACGATCTTGACCAGCGCCTGGCCAGGGGTCAGCGACTTCAGCACTTCCTGGCCGACCGCGCGCACCTTGATGCGCTGGATCATCGCCTGCACCACCGGCAGGGCCACGTCGGCTTCCAGCAGGGCGATGCGCACTTCGCGCACGGCGTCGTTGATGTTCGATTCGGTCAAACGGCCACGGCCGCGCAGGCGTTCGAGCGTGCCGGAAAGTCGCTGGGTCAGGGATTCGAACATCGGGAAACCGGTGGGAGCGAAAACGGGCGGGAATTATAGCGGTGGGCCGGAGGACGGAAACGGGGAATGGAGAAAGCGGCTTCGGCTTCATTGCGCGTCATTCGCGCAAAGGCGGGAATGACGCGCAAAGCGACATGCGGCTTTCCGCCTCCTTGCCCCGATATGCGACACTCTCCCGATGACAATCGTTCTCATCGCCTCCGCCCTGTACCTGATCGCCGCCGCACTGCTGGTGCGCGCGATGACCACCGGGCGTGGCGGCAACCGCGTCTGGCTGTGGGCCGCCGTGCCGGCGGTACTGCTGCATGGCGGCTACCACCTGTGGGTGGCGCTGAACACCGCTGGCGGGCCGGACATGCATTTCTTCGCCGCGCTGTCGCTGGTCGGCCTGGGCATGGCCGCATTGACCGCGCTGTATGCCGCGCGCCCGCGCACGGCCACGCTGGGCGTGGTGACCTTTCCGCTGGCGGCGCTGCTGTTGCTGGCTTACCACGGCTACGGCCACCAGCCGGCACCGACGCTGGACTGGCGGCTGCAACTGCATGCCTGGCTGGCACTGCTGGCCTACGCCACCCTGGGCATTGCCGCGCTGCTGGCGCTGATGCTGTGGTTGCAGGAACGCGCCTTGCGCCGCCGCGACCACCCTGCCTGGCTGCTGCGCGCCCTGCCCACGCTGACCGAGCTGGAAAGCCTGCTGTTCCGCAGCATCGCCATCGGTTTCGTGCTGCTGACCCTGACCCTGCTGACCGGCGTGCTGTTCGTGCAGGACCTGCTGGCCCAGCATCTGGCGCACAAGACCGTGCTCAGCGTGCTGTCATGGCTGGTGTTCGGCGGCCTGCTGCTGGGCCGCTGGCGACGCGGCTGGCGTGGAGCCAAAGCGGTACATTGGACGCTGATGGCGATGATTTTGCTTGCATTGGCATTTTTTGGCAGCAAATTCGTGCTGGAACTGGTGCTCAACCGCCCCGGTTGAGCGCGCTGCACGGTCACTCGCGCAGCGCAACATTTCATTACCGAATCAATATTTGCCTTGACAAATATTGCAAGGGTGAGCATCATGCCTGCCCATGAACGCGCCTCCCCCTCAACCAGCGCCTTGCGGCGGCTCCGCCCTCGGCCTGCTGATCCGCCAGGTACGCGACAACATGCTGGCGCGCCTGCAGCACGAACTGACCGCCAGCGGCCATGACCTGAGTTTCAGCCAGTACGTGGTGATCAAGAAACTGGCCGACGGCATTGCCAGCGTCACCGATCTGGCCCGCGCCGCCGAGGTCAACCCCGGCGCGATGACCCGCCTGCTGGACAAGCTGGAAGCGCGCAGCCTGATCGTGCGCGCCAACGACCCCGCCGACCGTCGCGCCCTGCACATCCACCTGACCGACGCCGGCCGCGCACTCTGGCGCGACATCAACGAGTGCGGCCAGCGCGTGCACGACGTGGCCCTGGCCAACCTGGATGAAGCCGAGCGCGACCATTTCATCCGCCTGCTGGAACAGATGCGCGACAACCTTTCCGTCACGGAAGCCTGAACATGCCCGACTCCCCCACTCGTCGCCGTCCGTTCGCGGCCGGCAGTATCCTGGCCGTCGCCATCGCGCTGGCTGGCTGCGCCAGCACCGGCGGGCTGGAACCGGCCGCCGCACCACGCGCTGCCGATGGCCACGAAATCGTCCGCAGCCTGGCCGGCGCGCCGCTCAGCGCAGCCGCCTTTCCCCAACAGGACTGGTGGACCGCGCTGGGCGATGCGCAACTTGATGCATTGATCGGCGAAGCCCTGCAAGGCACCCCAACGCTCGCCGCCGCCGATGCGCGCCTGCGCAAGGCGCAAGCACAGGCCGGATTGGCCGATGTCGCGCGCAAGCCGTCGGTCAAGGTCAGCGCGCAATATGCAATTGCGCAATTGCCGAAGGGAATGGCCGGCGATGAACTCGGCGGCGAGCTGATGCACAACGCCGTCGGTTACCTCGACTTCGCGTGGCCGCTCGACGTGTGGGGCGGCAAGCGCGCCGAATACGAAGCCGCGCTGGGCCAGGCCCATGCCAGCCAGATCGATGCGCAAGCCGCGCGCCTGTCGCTGGCAGCCAACCTCGCCCGCAGTTACGTGGCGCTGGCGCAGGCCTTCGATGCGCTGGACGTGGCGCAACGCGAACAGGCGCGCAGCGAACGCCTGCGACAGCTCAGCCGCCAGCGCGTCGATGCCGGCATCGACAACGCCTTGTCGCTGCGCAATGCCGACAGCGCCATCGCCGCCGCCAAGGCGCAGGCCGAAGCGGCGCAGCAGCAGATCGACGCACTGCGCAACACGCTGGCCGCGCTGCTGGGGCGCGGCCCGGATCGTGGTCTGGACATCGCCCGCCCGCAATTGCTGGCCGCGCCCGCACCGGCGTTGCCCGGCGTGTTGCCCAGCGAACTGCTCGGCCATCGCCCCGACGTGGTCGCCGCGCGCTGGCGGGTCGAATCGGCCGCGCAAGGCATCAAGTCGGCGAAGGCGAAGTTCAAGCCCGGCATCAACCTCAGCGCGCTGGTCGGTTTGGCCGCGACCAACTTCTCCGACCTGTTCAGCACCGACGCCGCGCTGGGCTTCGGTGGGCCGGCGATCAGCCTGCCGATCTTCGACGGCGGCCAGTTGCGCCACAACCTGGCCGCGCACAACGCCGATTACGACCTCGCCGTTGCCGATTACGACCGGACCGTGATCGATGCGCTGCATGAAGTCGCCGACGCGGTGCAATCGATACGCTCGCTCGACGCGCAAGCCGCCGCGCTCACGCAAGCGCGCGACGCCGCCGATGCCGCGCTGAAGCTGGCCGAAAGCCGCTACCACGCCGGCCTGGGCACGCAACTCGACGTGCTTTCCGCACAGCGCCCGCTGCTGCAACTGGAACAACAACTGGCCAGCCTGCGCGCGCAGCGCTACGCCGCCAGCATCGACCTGAACCACGCGCTCGGCGGCGGGCTTCAATTCGACGATCCGCAGTTCGGCGCCACCTCATCCGCTTCCACGCAAGACCTCGCCAAGGCCCCCACGCCATGACCTCGCCCATCAACCCGCAAGCCTCCACTCCCGCCGCATCCGCGCCTGCAAGCGACAACGGCAAGCGCAAGCGCGCCCTGCTGATCCTGTTCGCCGTGATGGTGATCGCGCTGGTCGCCTGGCTGGCGTACTACTTCCTGCACGCACGCTGGCACCAGGACACCGACGACGCCTACGTGCAAGGCAACGTGGTCAGCATCGTGCCGCAAACGGCCGGCACCGTGGTCAGCATCGACGCCGACGACGGCGACCACGTGCAAGCCGGCCAGGCACTCGTGCACCTGGATCCGAACGACGCCCAGGTGGCCTACGACCAGGCGGTGGCCAACCTCGCCGGCACGGTGCGCCAGGTGCGCGGGCTTTTCAGCAATGTCGATGCCGGCGCGGCCGACTTGAAGGCCCGCCAGGTCGCGGTGGAGCAGGCCCGCGCCGACGTCAGGCGCCGCGAGGGTTTGGTCGCCAGCGGCGCGGTCTCGCGCGAGGAACTGGCCCACGCACGCGACCTGCTTTCTTCTGCCGAAGCCGCACTGGCGAGTTCGCACGGCGAACTCTCGCGCACCCGCGCCCTGGTCGATGCCACCACCTTGCAGCAGCAACCGCAGGTCGAAGCCGCTGCCTCGCAATTGCGCCAGGCGTACTTGAACCTGCAACGCAACGCGATCGTCGCGCCGGTGTCCGGCTACGTCGCCAAGCGCCAGGTGCAACTGGGCCAGCGCGTGCAACCGGGCAGCACGCTGATGACGATCGTGCCGCTGGAACAGGTGTGGGTTGAAGCCAACTTCAAGGAAACCCAACTGGCGCACATGCGCATCGGCCAGCCGGTCAAGGTGCGCACCGACCTGTACGGCGATGACGTCGAATACGACGGCAGGATCGCCAGCCTGGGCCTGGGCACCGGCAGCGCGTTCTCCCTGCTGCCGGCGCAGAACGCCTCGGGCAACTGGATCAAGATCGTGCAGCGCGTGCCGGTGCGGATCGAGCTGACGCCTGCGCAAGTGGCCGAACACCCGCTGCGGCTGGGCCTGAGCACGCATGTCGATGTGACCGTGCGCGACCAGAGCGGCCCGGTGCTGGCGCAACCGCGCAAGGCCGATGAACCGCGCTTCGCCACGGCGGCCTACCAGAAGCAACTGGACGAAGCCAACGACCTGATCGCCAAGATCGTTGCGCAGAACCTGCCGCACGGCACGCGCCACTGATCGCCCGGAAGCGCCTGCCCCATGTCCACCGTCGTCGAACAGGAAGAAAACGCCGGCCTGCCGCCAGGTTCGGAAGCCGTGGCCGCGCCCAGGCCATTCCGTCCGCCGAGCATCGCGCTGACCACGCTGGGCCTGGCGCTGGCGTCGTTCATGCAGGTGCTGGACACCACCATCGCCAACGTCTCGCTGCCGACCATTTCCGGCAACCTGGGCGCCAGCGCCAACCAGGCGACGTGGGTCATCACCTCGTTCGCGGTCAGCAACGCGATCGCCTTGCCGCTGACCGGCTTCCTGACCCGCCGCTTCGGCGAAACCCGGCTGTTCACCTGGGCGACGATGGCCTTCGTCATCGCCTCGTTCCTGTGCGGCATTTCGCAGAGCATGGGCATGCTGGTGGTGTCGCGCGCCATCCAGGGTTTCGTCTGCGGGCCGATGTACCCGGTGACCCAGGCGCTGCTGCTGTCGATCTACCCGCCGCACAAGCGTGGCCAGGCCATCGCCCTGCTGGCCATGGTCACCATCGTCGCGCCGATCGCCGGGCCGATCCTGGGCGGCTGGATCACCGACAACTATTCGTGGGAGTGGATCTTCTTCATCAACATCCCCATCGGCATCTTCGCCAGCGTGACGGTGCGGCGGCAGATGAAGAGCCGGCCCGAAAAGCTGGAAAAGCCGAAGATGGACTACATCGGCCTGGCGATGCTGGTGCTGGGCGTGGGCGCGCTGCAGATCGTGCTGGATCTGGGCAACGACGAGGACTGGTTCCATTCCACCCATATCGTCGTGCTGTCGATCGTCGCGGCGATTTCACTGGCGGTGTTCGTGATCTGGGAACTGACCGAGAAGGATCCGATCGTCAACCTGCGCCTGTTCCGCCACCGCAACTTCGCCGCCGGCACGGTGGCGATGGTGGTGGCCTATGCGGCGTTCTTCTCGATCGGCCTGCTGGTGCCGCTGTGGTTGCAGCGGAACATGGGCTACACGGCGATCTGGGCCGGTTTTGCCACCGCGCCGATCGGCATCCTGCCGGTGCTGCTGACGCCGCTCGTCGGCAAGTACGCGTCGCGCTTCGATCTGCGCCTGCTGGCCAGTTTCGCCTTCATGGTGATGGCCCTCACCAGTTTCCTGCGCGCGGGCTTCAACCTCGACGTGGATTTCCACCGCGTGGCCGAAATCCAGTTGATCCAGGGCCTGGGCGTGGCCTTGTTCATGATGCCGGTGCTGAGCATCCTGCTGTCGGACCTGGAACCGCACGAAATCGCCGCCGGCTCCGGCCTGGCCACCTTCGTGCGCACCCTGGGCGGCAGCTTCTCCGCCTCGCTGACCACGTGGGCCTGGAACCAGCGCAGCACCATCCACCACGCGCAACTGACCGAACACATCGGCGCCCACGACGACGGCGTGCGCCAGTTGGCGGCGCAACTGGGCCAGGGCGACCTGCAACGCGGCGCGGCGATGCTGAACCAGCAGATCGGCCAGCAGGCGGCGCAGATCGGCTTCAACGAAATCTTCCACCTGCTGGGCATCATCTTCCTGGCGGTGATCGTTTTCCTGTGGTTCGCCAAGCCGCCGTTCGCCGCGAAAGCCGGCGCGCCGCCGGGCGGCGGGCATTGATGCGATGTCGGGAACCCGCCTTGAAGCGAGTTCCCGCTGACAGATCCTTCAATCCGCCGCCGCTTCCAGGGCCTGCGACAGCCGCTCCACCGCGATCACCTCCATGCCCTTGAACGCGCTGGACTTCGGCGCGTTCGCTTTCGGCACGATGGCGCGCCTGAAGCCGTGCGTCGCCGCTTCGCGCAGGCGCTCCTCGCCGTTGGGCACCGGGCGGATCTCGCCGGACAGGCCGACTTCGCCGAAGGCAATGGTCTTTTCCGGCAGCGGCCGGTCGCGCAACGACGACAACACCGCCAGCAGCAGCGGCAGATCGACTGCGGTTTCCTGCACGCGGATGCCGCCGACGACGTTGACGAACACGTCCTGGTCGCCGATCACGATCCCGCCATGGCGGTGCAACACCGCCAGCAGCATCGCGAGGCGATTCTGCTCCATGCCCACCGCGACGCGGCGCGGGTTGCTCAGTGGCGACGCATCCACCAGCGCCTGCACTTCGACCAGCAACGGGCGCGTGCCTTCGCGAGTGACCATCACGCACGAACCGGGCTGGCGCGTGCTGCCGCCGGACAGGAAGATCGCCGAAGGGTTCGGCACTTCCTTCAAGCCCTTTTCGCCCATCGCGAACACGCCCAATTCATTCACCGCGCCGAAGCGATTCTTGAACGCGCGCAGCACGCGGAAGCGGCTGCCGCTTTCGCCTTCGAAATACAGCACCGCGTCAACCATGTGTTCGAGCACGCGCGGGCCGGCGATGCCGCCCTCCTTCGTCACATGGCCGACCAGGAACACGGCGGTTCCGGTTTCCTTCGCGTAACGCACCAGCCGCGCGGCGCTCTCGCGCACCTGCGATACCGAGCCGGGCGCGGCGGTCAGCGTTTCCGTCCACAGCGTCTGCACCGAATCGGCGACGACGATCTTCGGCTGCGCAGCGCACGCGTGGTCGAGGATTTTCTCGATGCCGGTTTCGGCCAGCGCGTTCAGGCCGTCCAGCGGCAAGTCCAGGCGCACGGCGCGGCCGGCGACCTGCGCCAGCGACTCTTCGCCGGTGACGTACAGCACCGGCAGGCTCGCGGCCAGTTTCGCCATCGCCTGCAACAACAGCGTCGATTTGCCGATGCCCGGGTCGCCACCGACCAGCACCACCGCGCCTTCCACCAGGCCGCCGCCGAGTACGCGGTCCAGTTCGCCGATGCCGGTCGAGACGCGCGCTTCTTCCGAATGCCTGACGTCCTTCAGCGCAGTGACTTTCGGCGCTTCGACCTTGCCGGCCCAGTTGCTGCGACGTGCGGCCGGCTGCGCGGCGGCAGCCGGCTCGACGACGAATTCGGACAGCGAATTCCACGCCCCGCATTCGCCGCACTGGCCCTGCCATTTGCTGGAGGACGCGCCACATTCGGCGCAGACATAGGCGGTACGGGATTTGCTGGCGGGCTTGGCCACGGTGCGATCTTTCGGCGGGACGGAAAGCGACTGTAGCCGCAATCCGTCTCGCGTCGCGAGAATCAAACCGCCGCCGTCACCACGATTTCCACCTTCCACGCCGGATCGGCCAGCTTCGCTTCGACCGTGGCGCGCGCCGGCGCATGGCCGGCGGCGACCCATTCGTCCCAGGCCACGTTCATCGCCGCGAAGTCGCCGATGTCGGCCAGGAAAATCTGCGCGCGCAGAATCCGGCTCTTGTCGCTGCCGGCGCGCGCCAGCAGCGCGTCGATCGCGGCCAGCACCTGCCGGGTCTGCCCGGTGGCGTCGGCTTCGGCATTGTCGGCCACCTGCCCGGCCAGATAGACGATGCCGTTGTGGATGCTGGCTTCGGACATGCGCTTGCCGGTATCGAGGCGCTGGATCATCGGTATTTCCCGTTTTCGTGGAGAGGTGCGGCACGGTAGCCGGGACGCCCCTGCATCGCAATATCTGCACTTGCCGACAGCGATGGGGGGCATACACTGGCGGCGACCGGACCGCCCAGCCGGTGGAGGGTACGAAGATGGCCAACTTCCTGCTCGCCGTGGCGCTTGCCTTGCCCACGCCCTTGCCGCCGGCGATCGAAGCGCCGCCGCCGCCGGCAGTTGCGTCGGCGATCGTCGATTCCGGTCAAATCCCGCCCGCCCCGGAACAGGTGTTGGCGATCCCGGCGGAATTGCGCCGGATGTTGCAGACGCAGGTGATCGCGCCCGCCCGTGGCCCCAAGGCGCGGCTGGACCGGCTGCTCGCCTTCATGTTCGACAAGAACACCGGGCTGGGCATGGAGTACCAGCCCGACGCCAGCTACACCGTCGAACAGGCCTTGCGCACGCGCCGCGCCAATTGCCTGACCTTCACCCTGATGAGCGTCGCGCTGGCGCGCGAAGCCGGCCTGCCTGCCTTTGCGCAGGAAATCGACCGCGCCCTGTCATGGGACGAAGCCGACGGCAACCTGGTGATGCAGAGCAATCACGTCAACACCGGGGTGATGGTCGATGGCCGCCTCTACACCATCGACGTCGCCAGCGACGAACTGCTGCTCCACACCATGCCGCACCGCATCGACGACGCCCGCCTGCTGTCGTTCTACTACAACAATCGCGCGATGGAGCTGGCGGTCGCCGGCGATCCCGCCAGCGAGGTCTGGCTGCGCACGGCAATGGCCTCCGACGACAGCCACGCCGCGGTCTGGAACAACGCCGGCGTGATGGCGCAGCGCCGCGGCGACCGCAACGCGGCGGAACAGGATTTCCTCACCGCTCTGAAGTACAACCCCAAGCACACCGGCGCACTGTCCAACCTGGTCGGCTTTTATCGGCGCGAAGGCAACACCGAACGCAGCGCCTGGTGGCAGCGGCGCGCCGAACGCATCCTGCGCAACGATCCCTTCCACCAGTACCTGATCGGTCAGCAGGCGGAACAGCGCGGCGATCTTGCCCAGGCGCTGCAGCACTACCGCCGCGCCGTGCGCCTGGACGGCAACGAACACCTGTTCCACTTCGCCCTGGCCCGCATCCATCTGTACCAGGGCAGGAGCCGCCAGGCCGGCAAGGAATTGGCGCTGGCGCACGACCTCAGCGTCGGCGAGAAGCGCAACCGCTACCAGGCCAAGCTGGAAAAACTGCGGCAGATGCAGCACTGACCTGCCGGACCGGACATCGACGACCGCATCGGCCCGCGCCGCCGGCCGCGCGGTTCGCGCAAAAGCTTGCGCGAACCCGGAAGCGCCGATAGAATGGCGCGCTTTCCAGCCCTGTGGGGCCATAGCTCAGCTGGGAGAGCGCCTGCATGGCATGCAGGAGGTCGGCGGTTCGATCCCGCCTGGCTCCACCAACTCCAGACGACAGGCCCGTCTGGTCGGAAAAAGTTTTACCGCGTCCCCATCGTCTAGAGGCCTAGGACATTACCCTTTCACGGTAGCGACCGGGGTTCGAATCCCCGTGGGGACGCCATTTCTTTATCCCGCAACATCCCGGAACTACACTAAACCCCTGATTTTCAGGGGTTTTTTGTTGTCTAGCCTCCTGTAACGTCATTCGGTATCCCTAGACATCCCCCAATTTTGGGCCTAGGTTTGGGCCTAGGATGCCCTCCCATTGAGGGCCTAGGCCCAAAACCATGCCGAAGCTGACCAAGCCACTGACCCCTTCCGAAGTTGCCAACGCCAAGCCACAAGCGACCGCGTACACACTGCACGATGGTGGCGGTCTGCTGTTGGAAGTGACCCCCAACGGTTCCAAGCTGTGGCGGCTGCGCTACTACCGGCCCGGTACGAAGGTGCGCACCATGCTTTCACTGGGCACCTTCCCCGCCGTGACGTTGAAGCGCGCGCGGGAGAAACGCGAGGAAGCCCGCACGCTGCTGGCCGATGGCATCGACCCCGGTGCAAAGCGCAAGGCTGAAATCACGGCAAACCCCGACACCTTCGCCGCCATTGCCCGCGAATGGATGACGCACACCGAAGGCGAGCGCGCGCCGGAAACGAACCGGATGATTCGCCAGCGCACCGAAGGCGACTTGATTCCCTACCTGGGCGAACGACCCATCAACGACATTCGCGCGCCGGAACTGCTGGCCGCGCTGCGCCGTGTCGAAGCACGCGGGGCATTGGTCATTGCCAAGCGCCTGCGCCAAGTTGCCGGCCAAATCTTCCGCTACGCCGTGGCCACTGGCCGGGCCGAACGCGACCCGTCCAACGACCTGCGCGGGGCATTGAAGCCGTCGCCGGAGCGGCACCATGCCGCGCTGACCGAACCGGCGGACGTTGCCGACCTGCTGCGGGCAATCGAGGGTTATCAGGGTTCCCCGGTCACGCGCGCCGCGTTGCAGTTGTCCCCGCTGGTGTTCCAACGGCCCGGCGAACTGCGCAGCATGGAATGGACGGAGGTCGATTTGGACGCCGCCGAATGGCGCATCCCTGCCGAGAAGATGAAGATGCGCACGGCCCATATCGTGCCGCTGTCGTCGCAAGCGGTGGCAATCCTGCGCGACCTGCAACCGCTGACCGGCGGCGGCATCACCGCCAAGCCCGACGCACCCCGCTACGTCTTCCCTGGCGCACGCTCGCGCCTGCGACCGATGAGCAACAACACGGTAACGGCATCGCTGCGCCGCATCGGCTACACCGGCGAACAAATGACCGCGCATGGTTTCCGGGCAACGGCTCGCACGCTGCTGGCCGAATTGGGATGGATGCCCGATGCGATTGAACGCCAGCTTGCACACAAGGCCAGCGGCCCGCTCCGTGGCGCTTACGACCGCGCGCAGTTTCTGGCCGAACGCCGCAAGATGATGCAGGCATGGGCGGATTATCTGGACGGCCTGCGCACCGGCGGCAACGTGGTTGGCATCCATTCGCGCAAGAGTGCGTGACCTGTCGCAACCCATGAGATGGCAAGGAAATAGCGTGGTTTCCATTGACCACATGCGGGAATAACGATGAGCAACAAGGCGTGGGGAATTGGAATATTTGTGTTATTGGCGGTTTTGTTAAGACCGATTTTCACGGTATTGATTGAATGGCTTGGGGAGTCCATCGCGCGCCGACTGCCCCCAAGGCTTGCCCGCATTTTGGGTAAGGGCGTTTACGACGCACGGCGCGACCTTATCCCGAAGAAAGATGAAGAACTCAACGAACCATGACCTGGCGCCACGCCAATCGCGCCGCGCCTGTAAAGAATCGGGCATTGCCCGGTAAGCGGCGGAACCGGGTGTTATGGCACCCGGCCCCGCCTTCCACAACCGTTCCAAAGGAGAACGATCATGGCAAGCGGAAGTGTACAACCCGACCCCGGAATAGAGCCGGACTGGACCAATGAAGTCTTTGCCAAGCTTGAACAGAAAGGGCCAATATTGACTTTTGAGGAAATGGATTTGATTGAAGAAAGATGGCGGGATGACACGCGAAATCGTCGGTGCAGTCTTCTGGTGCTCGCAAAGCCATGGGTCGAGCTTCGGGAGCTTGTGGTTACGGACAAGGAGTTTGCGATAGCAGTGGCGCAAATTGCGCCCATTGCGCGCGATCTTTCGGAGCGACTTCATTCTCTCGCCGATGCTATTGGCGCCGCGGATATTTGGGCGACCTGTGCATTAGCGCACCGCGAAGATATGGCAGAAGTGATTGGGTTAGCTGCGGCCGAGGCGTGTTCAGAAGAAGCGGAGGTCTGACCATGGCAGGTGATATAGCAATGACCGTGGATATATCCATGGATAGTCTGTTTTGCAAATGCCAACAATTAACTGGCGTGCTGGCGACTCTCGCTGTGGCGGATGTTCCACTTGAAGATATGAGAAATGCTATCTGGGGCGCACATGCGCTTGCGGAGCAGGCACAGGGAATGGCCGAAGCAATCAATTGGCCGCCGGAGGCTTAACCGAACAACCGCACCTAGCCCGACGGGGCGAAAACGCCGTTAACCCTGCGGCGCTGGTGCGGTTCCTTTCCAGGGGCGTGAGGGTGCGTGAGATGACAGACGATTGTCCGTGGGTTGTGAATCAAGAGGATTGGGACGCTTACCGCATCCTTGATCCGCTGACGATTGAACAAGCCGCTTGCTTGATGGGAGAGGTGAGCGTTTCGCGCGGCATCCCGAACCGCCAATACCATGATGGCAATTACCAAAGGGCGGCGGTTATTCGCGACGCACTATTGCAGGCGGTACGCACTGGCGCGATACGCGCGCAAGAGTGCATGGGCAATTTCTGGAATGAAGGCATCACAAGATGCGCGCAGGATGATGTTGAACTGTGCGACGCCACGACAATCATGCAAGCCGACCTTGCCCAATGGGCGGATGCAAAGGGGTTGTTGCATGAGTGGAAACAGCAAGCTACTACGGCATCGCAACAGGCCCGCGACCTTTCCCGCTACCCCGACGAACTGCGCGCCGCTATCGAAGCCTTTGAGGCTGTGCGCGACAACGTGCCAGCGGGCAAAACGCCGAAGGCCGCTATCTCCGAATGGTTGAAGGCGAACAAGTCGGAACTGTCTGAAAGCGCGCGCGACCGCATCGCAACCATGTCGAACTGGCAACGCGAAGGCGGCGCGCCGAAAACCCCCACCGGAGGGGGTGGGTAGGTTCCCCGTTTTGGGGTGGGTAGGTTCCCGATTTTGCCGGGGTAAGTTTTCGTAACCTGACCACCTATTCAAGCGGCCCCGTGTCACAACAATGGCAAACCGTCCCCCGCAATCACGCGGCGCACATAAAGGACGGTTCCCATGCAAAACACGACGCAACAGCCCGCGAAGATGCCGGGCGACATTCTCACTCCCCGCGAAGTCGCCAAAGAATGGCGGATAGCCGAACGCACGCTCGCCAACTGGCGGGCAAAGGGCATCGGGCCCAAGGCATTGAAATTCGGCGCGCGCGCTGTCCGCTATCGCCGTGCTGACGTGGAAGCCTTCATTGCCGGGGGTGCGCAATGAGCGAAGCCAACGAAACCGCGCGCGCCATTGCCCGCGAAATCCAAAGCCTGCGACCGCTGGCCGACTACCTGCGCCTGTGCCTGCTGGATATTCCGGAGGTGCACGCGGGCGGACGCCTACCCCTGTTGTCCGACGTGTTGAACGTGGCCAGCGAGTACCAGAAAGCAGCGGACAAGCTGCGCAAGCTGGCCAGCGCAATCGACATGCTGGCCGAACAGGCCGATGCGGAGGCCCTGCAATGACCGGCCCCCAAGAACGACGAAGCCCGCACAAGGCGGGCAACGTGGCACAGGCTGGCGGGCTGGGTGCGGAACAATCCTACCGGATCGACGACGCCAGCATCAACGCACAACGCGCGCGCCTGCTGAAAGCCCTGCGACAAGGCCCGGTAACGACGATTGAAGCCCGGCGCGACTTGAACATCATGGCCCCGGCGGTTCGCGTCTTCGAGCTTCGCAAGCGTGGCCACAACATCGTGACCCGTCCGCTGCATCTGCATGACGACCAAGGGCGGCCCCATAGCCGCGTCGCACAGTACGCACTCAACGCCGAGGGGACGCGATGAATGGCCGGCAATCGAAAGAAACTCAAAGGCCGAACGGCGGGCAAGTTTGCCCTTGTCCCACTGGCAGTTTTGGACAGCCCCGCGTACAAGGCCCTGAATTGGGCTGCACGGGCGTTGCTGCTGGAACTGGCGGCCCAGTACCACGGCCACAACAACGGCGATCTGTGCGCGTCCTACGCGGTTATGAAGGCACGCGGCTGGCAACGGTCAACGCTTCAGCGGGCAGTAGAAGAATTGGAAGCGGCAGGCTTCATCGTGAAAACCCGGCAAGGTGGCCGCCACGTCTGCAACTTGTACGCACTGACTTGGCAGGCAATCGACCCATGCTCCGGCAAGCAGTTGGATGCAGGTTTCACGGTTGGCGGGCCAGCCCTGCACCTGTACCGAAAAACGCAAACGCTAGCCCGACTATCGGGCTAGGTAGCCCCGCATTAGCCCGACTATCGGGCTACCAAAATCAATTTTGGACCCTAGGTAGCCCGACTATCGGGCTAATCAGGCCCATTTTCGTTGTTTTGGTAGCCCGACTATCGGTCACCTATAAGAAATCACCATAGGGGTTTCCGCTTTTGATGTTGCTCTCCTGCACTGGATCTAAGGCTTTGGAAGCTGGGCGGCGCACGGCGGCGATTCGGGCGGCGGCATGAACGGCTGGCGTCCCCATATCGAATCGTCCCTGTGCCTGAATCTGCTGCGGCTGCTGCGGACGGGCTGCATCCGACCGGGCTGCACTACCGCCGGCACGCTGGAATGGAAGCGTGACGGGCGGGAGCATGTCGCCAGTGTTGGCTACCGCGCCGAGCTGGGCGACACCGGCGGGACGCTGACCCTGACCTACCGCGCCGACGGGCAGGACGCACGCGACGTTATCCGGCTGTCCACGGTGCCGAACAACTACGGCGGGCGAAACTGGTTCATGCACTGCCCGGCATCCGGCAGGCGCGCGCGCAAGCTGTACAAGTGGGGCGGCCTGGCACACTTCAGGCACCGCGACGCCGTGCGGCCCCGGCCCACCTATGCCAGCCAGCGGGATAGCGGGACGGCACGCATCCATCGCCAACGCTGGGCACTGCGGCAGAAGATGGGCGACAGTATCAGCGACCTGTTTGGCGAGCCGTGGAAGCCGAAGTGGATGCGCTGGCGGACGTTTGACCGCTACGCCGCGCGCGATGCCGAACTGGCCGAATTGGATAACGCCGCCCTGCTGCGCTTCATTGGGCTGCACATGGGCATCGGGATGGATTAACACGGGGTTAGCCTGCTGCTTCAGGTTGGCCACGGTGCCGAGCAGGCGGCAGGGGGGGAGTGTGAAAAGTCCGGGCGAATCATGCCGGAAACCGGCTGCATCCCTTCGCATCATCGGTAACCGCAAGAATCGGGCGAATTTTGGACGCCAGAAAAGGCGCGAGCGGCGCTGCTGATGCCCTGCCCTGCATCCCCCTGATTCCGGGTATCTGGCCGGGGTGTCGCGCCACTGTGGGCCTAGATTTGGGCCTAGGGCGACTTTTCGAATCAGGGAAAGTTTGCGCAAATCAGGCACTTGCAGAGGTTATTCGCAGACCCGTGGGCCTTGAAACCCGTTTCCGGCCCAGCCCCTCGCAGGGAGAGGCGAATCCATTTCCATGCCGGCGGTCAATCGGCCGTGCACTCGAACGTCAACACCACCGAACCGCCGGACGGCAGGGTCGGGATGACGATGCCGCTGCCTTGCAGGTCGGCGACGGTCTGCCCGCTGGGGCAGGCCGCGCTGCCGCTGGCGGTGCAGGCAACGGTGTTGGTGGCGGGACAGGTCAGGCCACTCACCGCCGGGTCGGTCACCACGGCGCCATCGGCAGCCGCACCGGTGTTGTTCACGGTCAAGGTGAAAGTCACCGTGCCGCCGGATGTCGTGGTGGTCGGCGTGACCGCCTTGGTGAGGGACAGGTCGCTGCTCGCGTGCCGGTTGGTGATGGTGCAGCTGATGTCATCCCCCGCCACCGGGCTGAGCACCGGCCAATACCACGCCGTGCCGCTCACCGTGCCCGCGCCGCTGGGCAGGCTGGTGGTGGAACCGCTGGTGACGTTGCTGCAACTGATGCTGTTGGCGTAAGTGTTCGGTGCGGTATCGCTGCCGGTGCCATTGGCCTTGATGGCCTCGCCGAACTGCAAGGTGGTGCCGGCGGCGATGGCCACCGTGCTGGTGGCGGCAGTCGCGGTGGATTCGCTGCCACTGGTGGTCGCCGTGGCCACGCTGATGCCACCGGCGTAGATGCGCACCTGCGCCTGGTCGGTGCTGGAGGCGCGCCCTTGCAGATCCTTGGCCAGCGTGACCCAGTACGGCGTGGGCGTCGGCTGGCAGGCATTGGCGGTGTAATCGGTATTGCTGTCGGTACCCTGCACGGTAGCCGTGGCCAGGTTGTACAAGCCCGCCCCGCTGGAACCGCTGCAGGCATCCGCGCCGGCGCTGCCGCCCTCGGCGATGGTGCCGGTCACGGTGACGACATAAGTATCCGTTGCCCCCGCTGCCAGCGAGGCCCATTGCGATTGCAACGTCCATGGCCCGCTGCCGGACAATGCGGTCGCGGTTCCGCCATTCTTCGTGTAGCTGGCGGCGGCGATGGTCACGTCGGCATCGAAACCGGGCGCATCGACCAACTGGTACTGCGCGGCCAGCGTCGTCGAGGGATTGGTCACTTCAATCGTGTAGGCGATGCTGAACTGGTCGGCACTGCTCCCCGCCACCGGCGTGGCGGCGTTCTTGGTCAGGGCGATGCCGCTGTCGTCATCGACAATGGTGTAGGTATGCGCATCGATGCCATCGCCGCCGCAACTGGTTTGCGACATGACCAGGTAATCACTGGATTCCTCGATGGCCAGCGTGATGGATTCACTGGATTCGATTTCGCTGTCATTGACGATGGTGATGGGCAGCGCGAACAGGCTGCCGCTGCTGGTGCCGTCGTAATCGCCCGCCGGCACGGTGATGCTCATGCTGGTGCTGGAGCCGCCGTTGACCAGATAGTCGGTACCCAGCGTGGCGGTACCGCCGGTGACATCGACCGTGATGGTGAAGGCCGCGAGCACGTTGCCGCTGACCCGCAGGGTGGGCACGTTGCTGGTGCTGCTCTCCACGGTGGACGCCGCCGCCGTGGTGAACTCCACGAACGGGGCCACCTTGATCTGGATGTCATCCAGCAGGTTGCCGCTGGTCGTGCCGCCCACCGCCTCGAAGCCGAAACTGGTGCTGCCGGTACTGCCGGCATAGTCGAACGTACCGCTGTATTGCACCCAGGTGGCATTGCCGGAAATGTTGGTGGGGGTGTCCACCGAGCCTTGCACCGCGGTCGGCGTATTGAACACGCCGGTATTGGTGGTGCCGACCGTGGCGATGATGTCGTTGCCCACCAGCAGGTTGGCCACGTCCTTGGTGCTGGCGCTGCCACGGCCACGGTGCTTGAACTCCCATTGCACTGATTCGCCATTGATCAGGCACACGTTCTGGTAGATGCGCGAAGCGGCAGCGGCGTTCAATTCCGCAATCTGCACGCCGGCGGGCGCATTGACCGTGCCGCCGGAACTGTTGCTGCGCGGCGTGCGCCAGATTTCGATGATGGGTCCCGGGCTGGTGCCCAACCCGCCGGACACGACGCAACCGCCGCTGTTCTCGGTGGCGTGATCGACGTGGTTGGTCTGCCAGCCCGGCACCTGGCTGGCATTGATATAGACGCGACAGCCGGCAGTGGTCAGGTCCGGAACCTCGAAACTGAGGTTCTGCATGGCGCGCTGGACCTGCGCAGCGGCATTGCCCGACGCCAGCGCCGCGAGTGCGAGCGCCAGCACGGCGGCAAGCCGCTTGCCGTCTGTCCGCAAGAGAAAACGCCTGCCGTGTTTCATGCTTGAACCGTGACCAATCATCCCCTGCCAGCATTTGGCAGTATGCGTCACGATAGGAATGTGATTTTAATCACACATGAATCTTCGGCATGCGCAGGAAGGGCACGTAAAACCCCGTGAGGGATGCGACGCAGACGCGTGTGGCACGGCGTGCCCGTCCTGCTCGGCTACTCGGCCTTTGACGGGGTGACGAGCGGAAACGGGGGCAGGTCAATCCACCGTGCACTGGAACGTCAGTACCACCGAACCCCCGTCTGGCAAGGTCGGGATGACGATGCCGCTGCCTTGCAGGTCGGCCACGGTCTGCCCGCTGGGGCAGACCGCGCCGCCGCTGGCGGTGCAGGTGACGGCGTTGGTGGCGGTACAGGTCAGGCCGGATACGGCCGGGTCGGTGACGACGGCATCGTCGCCGTCCACGCCGCCATTGTGGGTTACCGTCAGGGTGTATTCGACGGTATCGCCGGAGACCGCCGTGTCGGGATCGACGGTCTTCACGATTTCCAGGTCCAGGTCGTCGTCCAGCAGGGTCCAGGTGGCCTCCGCAATGGCGGACGCGCCGCATTCGCTGGTGGAACTCATCAGGTAATCGTCCGGGCTGGGCACCAGCGTCAATTCGACCGTGCGGCTGCCGTCGATGATCGTGTTTCCGATCGCCGTCAGGCCCAACGAAATCGTGGTGCTGCCGTCGTAGGTGCCGGCGGGCACGGTGACGGTGAAGTCGGCGCTGCCACTGGTCGTGGTGAAGTCGGTGCCGAGCACGGCGGTGCCGCCGGTGACCGACACGTTGATGACCAGGTCATCGTCCAGGGTGCCGACCACGGTCAACGCCGGCAAGCCGTCGCTGGTGCCTTCGACGGTCTCGGGCGAAGCGCCGGTCAATTCGATGAACGGCTTCAGATAGACCTGGATGTCGTCGAGGAAGTTGCCGGTCGTTGCCTCGCCGGACAGTGCTTCGAAACCGATGTTGGTGGTGCCGCCGGCGCCGGTATAGGTGAACTCGCCCGAATAGTCGCGCCAGCTGTTGGGCCCCGCCGCGTCGCTGGCGGTGCCGATGTAGGTGCTGGTGATGCCGCCACTGCCGGTGGTGGTGGTGCCCACCTGCACGATCGGATCGTCTCCGACCAGGAACTGCATCTCGTCCGGATCCGTGGCGCTGTTGCGGCCGCGGTGGCTGAACTGCCAGCGGATCTCATCGCCCGTCACCAGGCAGACGTTCTGCGACAGGCGCGAGAGCTCTGCGGCGTTCAGTTCCGCCAGCTGCGTGCCGCTGCGCGCGTTGACCGTCAGGCCACCGTTCGTGCGCGGCGTGTGCCACAGCTCGATGATGTGGGCCTGCTCGCTGGCGACGAAGCCGGACGGCACGACGCAGTTACCCACGTTTTCCTGAACGTGCAGACCATGCGTGGTGGTCCAGCCCGGCACGAAATCCTCGCCGATATAGACGCGGCAGCCGGCGGTCTCCAAATCCGGGGTCTCGAAACTGAGGTTGATGAAGCTGCGCTGCGCCACGGTCGCGCTTTGCGCGGCCGCGTTGCCCGGCGACAGCGCCGCGAGCGCGGCCGCCAGGGCGACGGCGAGCGCCGGACTGCGCCCGCGAGCCGCCACGCTGGAGAAGTTCCTGTCCTGCTGCATGTTCAAACCCCTGTCCTGATTTCTCGTCCTGATTGACTGTTCATTGCGGCGGAGGGTCGCAACTGGCAGCCGCTGCCGCACGAACATCCCTGGCGGCGCGGCAACCGGGCAGCGACCTGGCTCAGTCAACCGTGCAGGTAAAGGTGAAGGTTGCCGTTTCGTCATCGCCCAGGGCGCCCAAGGCGACGCCATCCAGCAGGTTCTGCACCGTGAGCGTTCCCGCGGGACACGCGCTGGTCGCGGCCGAACTGGTGCACGTCACCGCGTTGTCGGACGCACAGGTCAGGCCCGTTCCCGGCACATCCGTGACCACTGCGCCGGTCACGGCATCGGGGCCGTTGTTGGTGACCACCAGGGTGTAAGTAATCGAATCGCCACTGGTCGCGGTGGTGACGTCGGCCGTTTTTTCGATCGCCAGGTCAACCTCGTCGGCCTCGTTGGTGAACGTGCAGGTGAATTCCGCGCCGCTGACCATCGCACTGGCCGGAAGGGTATAGCTGCGAGTGGCCGAGTCGAAGCTGCCCACGGTGCCGCCACCGTCCAGCGAACAGGTGGCATCGGCGAGCGACCAGCCGGACAATTCATCCTCGGTGATGGTCACAGCGGTGCTGAAGGCGCTGACGGTGAACGGCTGGTCGCCGGTGTTGCTGGTATCGCCATCGACCTGGGTGGACGTATCGGCCGCCGTGGTCGTCACCGTGCCGGTCGCCTGACCGGTGTTGGTCAGGGTGAACCCGAACGCACCGCCGGCCGCGCCGGTCGTGATCTTGTTCAGCACGATCGTCGGCTGGACCTGGGCCTCGGCGAGCGGGCAGACCGCGCCGTCGCTCTGGCTGGTGCTGGCCGAACCGCTGACCGCGGTGACGAGGCCGGTGGCGACGTCGATCGAATAGAAGCCGCTGGTGGTGCTGGCGGCGTTGTCGTACGCATACAGGACGTTGTTCGCGTCCAGGTACACCGTGCCGATGGCATTGCCGATGGTGATGCCGGTGATGGCGCGGCGCGAGACCGAGGCCTCGGTGGCGGTACCCGGATTGCTGATCGCCACCCGGTAAAGATAGACCGTGCCGCTTTCGGCGGAGCGCAGGCCGTAGATCACGGTATATGAGGTGGTGCTTTCGGCCGGGCTGACCGCCCAGTCGCCGACCAGCAGGCTGGTGACGCCGGTATAGCCCGTCGGCGGCGAGGTATCGGCGACCTTGCTCACCAGCGTGGCCGAGGGCGACGGCGCGGCGCCGGTCACGCCATCGATCCGGTAGATGGCTCCGTTGCTGTGCGCGACCCAGTAGTTCCCGGCGAGGTCGAAGGTGCCGGCATCAAGCGTAGGGCTGGAATTGGTGGGAAGGCCGCTGACCGTGATGGCCGACAACAGCACGCCGCTCGATCCGAGCCGGTACAACTGGCGACCGCTGGAACTGATTGCGTACAGGTAATCGTCGGCCGGGTTGTAGCCAAGGCCGTTCAGGAGCGTGGAGGCCGAGTACAGCGTATCCAGCGTATAAGGGTTGTTCTCGCGGTTGACGATGCTGAGGATCGAACTGCTGCCGCTGCCGCGGATCTGGTAGAAATCGCCGTCCGCGCAATCGAATGTCTGCGCGAACGCCTGCGGCGCCGACAGCAGCGCCAGTCCGCCGGCGATCAGGCCGGCGACGCGCCGGCGCAACCGCCCGCTGCGCCGGCAACCGCCAGCGGCCCTGCCCGGACCGTCGCCACCGATGTTCATCCCGCCGCCGGCATCCGACGTCTTCTGGCTCAGGCACGCAAGCATCAGTATTTCCCCACGAGGTTGATGAACCAGCCCTTGTGGTCGTAGTCGAAGTCGGTCAGGTCGTCGCTGAAGTCGGTGAAGTTGTAGCCGGCGCCGATGCGGAAGTTCTTGCCGATGTCGCGGTCGATGCCAACCATCCAGCCCTGCTTGGTGCCGCCGTCCTTCACGTCCAGCCAGCGGTACTCGGCCATCGCGTGCCACTGATAGACCAGTTCGTAGCGTACCTGCGCGGCGACGAAGGTGGTGGCCGAATCGAACCACGCGCCGGTGCCGCGACCGTAGCGCACCTCGCCTTCGCGACGGGCCAGCTTGCCGGCGAATTCCCAGTTCTGGTCCATGCGATAGACGCCTTCCAGCGACAGCACCTGGGTTTTCTGGTCGTACTGCGCGCCGCCTACCTGGCCCAGCGTGGCCAGGTCGTACAGGTAGGTGTAGCGGCCGAACAGGCCCCAGCGCGTGCTGTTCCACGGGCGCCAGGCGAAACCGAGGTTGCCTTCGATGAACTTGGCGCTGGCGGTCGAATCCAGATCGTCCTGCGTGTCCGAATAGTTCAGGCGCGCAGCGATCCGCCAGCTTTCGTTGATCTTGTGGCTCAGGCGGTTGGTGCTGACCCACTGGGTCACCTGCTCGGCGCCGCTGTCCTTGCGCCATTCCAGCTTGCTCTGCCAGCTGGTGTCGCTGGAGGTGCGCCCGCCGCTGAGGCTGATCGCGCGGCGATCCACCTGGCCGCCGTCGGAATTGACCAGTTCGCCGTTGCTCAGGGTGAAGCCGGTGTTCCAGCCCTGCGCCGGATAGAAGTCCATGCCGAAGGTATGGGCCAGGCCGGTGCTGTCGCGATCCTTCAGGAACTGGCTTTCGTTGAACATGTTGACCTGGTTGGACAACCGCCAGCGCTGGCCCAGGGTCCAGCCGTTCTGCGCGTCGGTGTCGAACAGCGGGTCGTACTCGGTGGTGTCGGCCGAATAGGTGTAGCTGCCGTAGAAGCTGTGTTGCGCCGACAGCCGCCATTCGCCGCTGACCTGGGCGGCGTGGCCGCGGTCGCCGTCGGTCACTTCCGCGCCGACGGTGGACAGGTTGGCGAAGTTGTAGCGGCCGCCCAGGGTGTAGGCGTCGTTGTCCAGGTACTTGCCGCCATCGTCGTCCAGGGTGAGCTGGGCGGTGCCGTACACGTCCAGCGCGGTGCCGAAACGGTGGGTGTAGCGCGCCGCGCCGAGCACGCCGGCGGAGTCGCCGCTGGTGCGCTCCTCCTCGACCCGGCGGATCTCGAACGCCAGCGAGTCGAAGTCGCCGATCCGCCATTCCGCCTTGGCCTGGGCCTGGGTCAGCGCCTCGCCATCGCTTTCGGCGCGGCTGTAGCGCGCGTACAGGCTGACGTTGTCGGTGAACTGGCCCTGCACCTCGGCGCCGTATTCCTCGATGTCCGCGCCGGTGTCGTAGCGCGAGACCGAATAGCCGGCATCGACGCTGCGCCACCACGCGCCGGCGCTCCACGGCTGTTCGCTCCAGCCCAGTTCCTGGAAGTTGGCGCGCGCCTCGACCGCGGTGGCGTCGCCTTCGCGCGGACCATCGGTGTTGAGGCGGGTGAAGCTGAGGCCGCCGTTGTCGGAGTAGAACACCGGCGTGCTGGTCGATTCGGTGCGGGTGTGCTCGACCTTCAGGTAGGTGCCCTTGCCGGCCTGCAGGGTCAGGTCGGCGCCGGCCAGCGTGTAGTCCTCGCCGGCGCGGTTCTCGTCAACATAGGTCGCGCCCAGGCCGACGTGGTCGCCGAACCAGTGCTTGCCGCGCACGCCGGCGGTCACGTCGTCGGCGTCGAAGTCGCTGGGAATCCATTCGTAATCGACCAGCAGGCGCTGCTCGTAGCCGTCCAGCGCCGAATCGCGGGTCAGGCTGGCGACGTTCTCGCGGGTGATCTGCGCCAGCGGACGGGTCAGCAGGATGCGGCCCTGCAAATCGTCGATTTCATAGTCCGCGCCGCGCAACAGGGTGACCGTCGATTCGACGAGGCCGGTGGTGGTGTCGCGTACCTCCAGCACCACCTGGTCCGAACCGGGCAGGATGTCGGTGTGGCGCAGGTAGTACAGGCTGCCGCCGGTGCCGAGGAACTCGCTGTGGCCGGCCACGCTCTGCGCCTCGGAGCCGAACGCGCGCAACTCGGTCTTCGCATCGCCCCAGCGGTTGGCCATGCGCGAGCGCCAGTTCAGCGCCGCGCCGTACAGCGAACGCACGTACTGGCCGTATTCGGTGCCGGTGAAGCCGGTGGCGAAGTTGCCCCACAGCGCCTCGTTCTTGTCCCAGTCCATGCGCAGGTAGAAGCGGCCCTGGGTGTCCACGTCGCGATAGGTGGTGGAGTCGTCGCCGTAGGTCGGGTAGTACAGGTCCGGGTCGAGGCTGCGGAACACGTCCTCCGCGTCGGCCTTGCCGAAGCCGCTGAACAGTTGGTCCAGCGGACGGTTCTCGGTGTCGGCCTGCGCGGTGACCAGGTACTTGCCCTTGAACTTGGCCTTGCCGTAGAACGCCAGGCGGCCGTCGCTGAGGATGTCGTCGTCGCGCCCGGCACGGGCCAGATCGGCACCCTTGCCGCTGGCGTCGTTCTGATAGACGGTGACGTCGGCCAGCGCGGTGCCGAAGAAGTAGCGGCCGGTGACATCGACGTCCAGCGCATGCTGGAGCACCGGCGTGTCGTCCTTGCCCTTGAGGGCGATGTCGAAGCGATGCTGGCCGACCGGCTCCAAGTACTCGGCGACGAACTTGCGCTCCAGGTCAACCGGATAGTTCTGGCCGTCGATGCTCAGCGCGTAGCCTTCCGGCAGGTTGCGGCCCTGGATGCGGATGCGCGAGCCGTACACCGGGATGTTCTGCTGGCGCAGGCCGTTGCCGGAGAAGGCGTCGTCCACCAGCGACTGGGTTTCCGCATCGTCCTCGCTCAACGCGGTGCCCAGCGAATTCTCCACGCTCTCGCGCAGTTGCGTGCGCGCGCGCTGGGCTTCGTCCGGGCGCACCAGTTGCAGCTTGCGCGGATAGGTTTCGTCGAAGTTGCCTTCGGCGTCGTAGGCGCGCAGCACATAGACCAGCTCGTCGCCGGCGCGCAGGCGCAGGCTGGCCGGCAGGGCGCCGTCCCACTCGCTCTGCGCGGTGGCCGCGACCGGCAGGTCCAGCTTCGCCACCGGCGACACCAGATCGCCGTCGGTGCCGCGGTACAGGGTCAGTTCGTAGCGCTTGGCGAAGGCGACGTAGTTGCTGCGCACGAAGAAGCGCACCGGCTCGGCGATGCGGCCGGCGTCGAAGGCGACCAGCGACGGGCCGGAGATGGTCAGTTCGGGCTGGCCCAGCGCCGGGTCCTCGGTCGCCCAGATCACGCCGCCGCCGGGCAGTTGCAGCGAGAACGCACCGTTGATGGTGGCGCGTCCCGGCTGCTCCAGCGCGATCGACACGCGGCGATCCGGTTGCAGCGCCGCGGACGACGACTGCTTGTCGGTGCCGCTGGTGACCGGCTGGTCGTAGCTGCGCGTGCGCAGGCGGAACAGCAGTTCGCCGTTGGCGTCCTTGCAGGCGCCGTCGGCGCATTGCACCGGCGCGGTTTCCGGGGCAGTCGCAGTCGCCGGCGCGGCTTCGGACGCCGGCGCCGCTTCCTGCGCCGCCGCAGCGGCGCTCATCGCGGCAAGAATGCCGACCAGGGTGGTATCGAGCAGTTTCTTCTTCATGGTCCGTTCCCCCTTACTTGCGTTCCGTGCCGACGGGGGCCGTCGGATCGCTGCTTGACTCCACGCGCACCCTGGCGCGCACCTCCGGGCTCAACCGTTTCGCCAGCGCCTGTTGCACGGCGGTGGCGCGGCGCAGGCCCAGCGCGGTGTTGTAGGCGTGCGAGGCGCGCACGTCGGTATGGCCGACCAGCACCACCACGCCGCCGCCCATCGCGTCCAGCCGCTTCGCGACCGCGTCGAGCAGGGCTTCGAACTCCGGCCGGATCGCCGACTTGTCGGTGTCGAACAGCACCGTGCCCAGCAACGCGCCGCTGGCGTTGACGCCGGCGACCATGCTGTGCGGGTCGTCGACGCGGGTGCGCAGCACCACGTTCAGCCCGGCCTTGGCTTCGTCGCCGACGCGCGTCTGCAGCACGTCGCGCACCGCCGCCGCGCGGGCGAAGGCCAGCGCCTCGCTTTCGCCGTCGGCCACGATGACGACTTCGCCGCCGTGGTACGCCTCGACCTTGTCGGCCACCTGCTGGATCACCGGCAGGTAGGCGTCGCGGACCTCGGCGCTGTCCGGGGTGAAGATCACTTCGCCCAGTTCCAGCTCGATCTTCTCCTCGCCGCCCGGCAGCACCTGCACCGGCAGCTTGACGCCGAAGTCGAAGCGCACCGGGATGCCCGGGGTGACGCGACGGACGCGCGGGTTCTCGGTGGTGAACTCGCTGCCCGCCGGCAGCGTCGCCGGATCGACCTTGAGCAGGAAGTTGCGGCCGTGGCCCCAATCGCCGCCCTGCACGTCGGCCAGGTGGTAGCGGCCGTACTGGTCGGTTTCGATCAGCAGGCCTTCCACCGAGGCGATGCGCACGCCGGGGATGCCGCGCTCGTCGATGCCTTCGTTGGAGATGACGTAGGCCACCTCGTAACCGCCATCGACCGCGGACACCGTGCGCTGCACCGTCGGTGCGGCGCTGTTGAGGCCCTTGGCCGCTTCGCCGGACTTCTCGACCGCGGTGCTGCCGTCGGCGGCCATGCGCACGCTGACGCCCTGGGCCGAGGTCAGCACGAAGTCGTCGCTGAAGTCGGGCGAGGTCAGGCGCTGACGGATCGTCACGCGATGCTTCTCCACCGGATCGGCTTCGGACTGGCGGGCCGCGATCGAACCCACGTCCACGCCATGCAGCAGCGGGGCGCTGGCGTCGGCCAGCGGCTGCGGGCCGTCGCCGTGATCTATCGTCGACGAGTTCGGCACGTAGGCGCCCGGCGCGAAGCCGCCCTGCACCTTCACCTCGCTCAGGTCGGCGCGATCCTGCCAGCCGTCGCCGTCGCGGTCGTCGAAGACCGTGCCGAAGATCAGGCTGTCGTCCAGCAGCGGATCGTTGTCCAGGGTGACCTGGGCGGTGGCTTCGTTGGAGATCGGCGTATCCGTCTCGTCCACGGCGACCGCGCGGTTCTGGTGAACGCCCGGGCGTACGCCGGCGCCGACGCGCAGCAGGTAGACGATGGTCGCGGTTTCGCCGGCGTCGATGTCGACGCCGCCGATGCGCAACGGGTAGGTGCCGGTCAGGGTGAAGGCGCCGTCGCGATCGGCGACCGCCATCGAATCGGCCACGTAGCTGAAGCCGGCCGGCGGGGTATCGACAATGGTCGCATCGGTCACGTTGGTCGCGCCGACGTTCTCGACCGTCAGCGTGTAGCGGACCAGGTCGCCGATGTTGACGCTGCTCGAACCCACCGTCTTGACGATGCGCAGCTGCGCTTCGCTGGCGACATCATGCTCGGTCTCGCAGACGCCGCATTCGGGCGGATCCTGGCCGTCCCCGGACTCGCCGGTCACCGCGTTGCGCACGGTGCTGCCGGCATCGGCGGTGACCGTGGCGGTATAGACCAGCGTGTAGCTGCCCGGCACGGTGCCGACCGGCAGCGTGCATACCAGCGGGTTGGCCGCGGTGCAGGCGAACGGACCGGCATTGGTCACCTCGCCGAAGGCCAGGCCGGCGCCGAGGGTATCGGTCAGGGTCACCAGCGCGCGGGTGGCCGAATTCTCCACCGCCACCGTCAGGGTGTATTCGATGGTGTCGCCGACATACACCTGCTCGCCGCTGGCCGGGTTGGCGCTCTTGTTGATCGTCACGCGTGGAGCAGTCAGTTCATGGCTGGTGCCGCAGGTATCGCACACCGGATCCGGCGTCGTGCCGCCCGGCGGCACCGCCGCCGTCACCACGTTGCTCAGCGTGCCCGTCGCGTCGGCATCCACCGTCGCGGTGTAGGTCACCGTGTAAGTCCCCGGCAGCGTGCCCGCCGGCAAGGTGCAGGTCAGCGAACCGCTGCAGCTGAAGCTGCCGGCATCGGTCACTTCGCCGAAGGTCAGGCCCGCGCCCAGCGTGTCGGTCAGCGTCAGCACCTCGGTCGTCGCCGAGTTCGCCACCGTCGCCGTCAGCGTGTAGGTGATCGTGTCGCCTGCGCGCACTTCGGCGCCGCTGCCCGGGTTGGCCGACTTCGCCACCGTGATCGACGGCGCCACCACCTCATGCTCGGTCGTGCAGGTCGTGCAGGTCGGGTCCGGCGTCGTGCCGCCCGGCGGCACCGTCGCCGTCACCACGTTGCTCAGCGTGCCCGTCGC
>JASGDT010000008.1:0-90367 GCA_047607085.1 Pseudoxanthomonas sp.
AGCGCGGCGGCGGTCCCCAGGCCGCCAGCGGCGCCGCTGATCAGCACCACGCGGCCGGCCAGCGCGCCCGGCGAGGCGGCAACGGGCAAGGCGTGCAGGCTCACGGCGCGGCGGCCTCGGCGACAATGCGCGGCAACTCGCCGGATTCCAGCAGTTCCAGGGTGATGTCGCAGCCGCCGATCAGTTCGCCGTGGATGAACAACTGCGGGAAGGTCGGCCAGTTGGAGTAACGCGGCAGGTTGGCGCGGATTTCGGGCTCTTCCAGCACGTTGACGGTGAACACGCCCGTGCCTTCCAGCCCGGATGCGGCCTGTTCCAGCGCACGCACCGCGCGGCTGGAATAGCCGCACATCGGGAATTGCGGGGTGCCTTTCATGAACAGCACGATCGGCTGGCTATCGACAATGGCCTGGATGCGGTCCACCGCCGGCTGCGTCTTCTTGTTGGTCATGGCGTGGCCCCGGCACTTGAATGGCGCGAATTGTACCGAAGGTTGCGTGACCGGCCGTGGGCAGGCGCCGCCACGGCCCGCCACTACGAATGCGACAGCCGCTCGACCACCGGCGCGACTTGCGCCTGGCGGCCCAGCGCCACGCCGACGCGGCCCAGGGCTTCGGCCAGTTCGTCCGGCGTATCCGCGCGAAGCGTCGCATGCCCGACCTTGCGGCCGGCGCGCGGTTGCTTGCCGTAGTCGTGCCAGTGGGCGGAGGCCTCCCCCAGCACCGCGTCGCGCGCGGGCATCTCGCCAATCCAGTTGAGCATGCAGGCATGGCCCAGCATGCGCGTGCTGCCCAACGGCAGGCCCAGCACCGCCCGCAGGTGGTTCTGGAATTGCGAGGTCTCCGCGCCTTCCAGTGTCCAGTGACCGGAATTGTGCACGCGCGGAGCCATTTCGTTGGCCAGCAGCTGTCCATCGCGCACGAACAGTTCCAGCGCGAACACGCCGACGTAATCCAGCGCTTCGGCCAGTTTCCGCGCATGCGCCAGCGCAGCTTGCGCCAACCCCGCATCGACGTGGGCCGGGGCCAGGCTGGCGGACAGCACGCCATCGACGTGCCAGTTCTCGGTCAGCGGCCAGGCGCGGAATTCGCCATCCCGGCCACGCACGGCGACCACCGAGATTTCGCGCTGGAACGGGATGAAGGTTTCGACGATCAGGCCAACCGTGGCCGCCTGCGCGCCCAAGGCCTCCCACGCTGCGTCGATGCCGGCATCGGTCCTGATGCGGAACTGACCCTTGCCGTCGTAGCCCAATCGCCGGGTCTTGAGGATGCACGGTGCGCCGATGCGTGCGACCTGCGTCTGCAGTTCTTCGCGGGTGGACACGGCGGCGAATTCGCCGACCGGGATGCCCAGTTCGCGAAACAGGCTCTTTTCGACCAGCCGGTCCTGGGCGACGCCCAGCGCGCGCGGATTGGGAAACACCGGCACGCGCGCGGCCAGCCATTCGGCGCTTTCGGCCGGCACGTTCTCGAAATCGAAGGTGGCGACGTCAATCTTCGACGCGAATTCGGCCAGCGCATTCTCGTCGCGGTAGTCGCCGACCAGCAGCGGCGCGAACTGCCCGGCGCAGGCGTCGGCAACGGTGTCCATCACCAGGAAGCGCAAGCCCAGCGACGCGCCGGAAAGCGCAAGCATGCGGGCCAGTTGCCCGCCTCCCAGGATACCGACCGTGGTCATGCGCGGGGATCGTCGGCAGCGATGACGTCATCGGTCTGACGCTGGCGGAATTCACCCAGCGACTTCGCGATATGCGGGTGATCGGCCGCCAGCAGCGCGGCGGCGAACAATGCCGCATTGGCCGCGCCGGCGTTGCCGATGGCAAAGGTCGCGACGGGGATGCCGGCCGGCATCTGCACGATCGACAGCAGCGAATCCATCCCGTTCAACGCCTTCGATTGCACCGGCACGCCCAGCACCGGCACGGCGGTCTTGGCCGCCAGCATGCCCGGCAAATGCGCCGCGCCGCCGGCGCCGGCGACGATGGCACGCAGGCCGCGCGCGGCGGCGGTTTGCGCATAGGCAAACAGCACGTCCGGCGTGCGGTGCGCGGACACCACCTTGACCTCGTAGGGCACCCCCAGCGCATCGAGCTTCTGGGCGGCGTGCTGCATGGTTTCCCAGTCCGAGCGGGAGCCCATCACGATGCCGACCAGCGCAGCGGCGGCGTTGTTGGAACCAGTGGCGGTCATGGCCGTCCTCGGTCTGCAAAGGGGCATTTTAGCGATATTCGGGAATGGAGAATGGGAAACAGGAAGTGGAAAGCCGTCGAAGTGCTACGCTTTTGCTCCTTACGGCTCTTCATTCCCGCCCCACCCATGGATCGCAAACTCCTCGACATTCTCTGCTGCCCGGCTTCGCGCCAGCCGCTGGCCCTGCTGGAAGCTGCCGGGCTGGACGCACTGAACCGCGCCATTGCCGGCGGCGAGCTCAAGCGCATCGACGATGCCCCGCAACGCGACCCGCTGCGCCAGGCGCTGGTCACGCGCGATCGCAAGACCGTCTATCGCCTCGACGATGGCATCCCGGTGCTGCTGGTCGAAGAAGGCATCGCCACCGCGCAAGTCGCGGATTTCCCGGCGAAATGAGCCCGATGCAAGGCGCGCAAGCGATCCAGCCGCCACCACCGCAGGGGGTGCTGGCCAATGTTGCGGCGGCGCTGGCCGAGGATCTCGGCAACGGCGACGTGACCGCCGCGTTGTTGCCGGACACGTCCGATGTGGCCTATCTGCTGTGCAAGCAGGATTGCGTGGTCGCCGGGCGACCGTGGTTCGACGCCACCCATCGCGCGCTGGACCCGGACGTGGTCATCGACTGGCGCGTGCGCGAAGGCGAGCGCGTGCAATCCGGCACCGTGCTCGCCACCCTGCAAGGCCGCACCCGCGCACTGGTCAGCGCAGAGCGTTCCGCACTGAACTTCATGCAGACGCTGTCAGCCACCGCCACCGCCACCGCCGCCTGCGTCGATGCGGCGCGCGGAACGAAGGCAATCATCCTGGACACCCGCAAGACCCTGCCCGGCCTGCGCCTGGCGCAGAAGTACGCGGTGCGCTGCGGGGGCGGGCGCAACCACCGCATCGGCCTGTTCGACGCGGTGATGCTGAAGGAAAACCACGTGCGCGCCGCCGGCTCGCTGACCGCCGCCATCCGCGCCGCGCGCGCGGCGCAGCCGGCGCTGCCGCTGATCGTCGAGGTGGAAACGCTGGCGCAACTGCAAGAAGCCCTGGCCGAAGGCTGCGAACGGATACTCATCGACGATTTCGACGCCGCCACTCGCCGCGAAGCCGTACGCATCGCAGGCGGGCTGGCACCTGAAAAGCGTGTCCCGCTGGAAGTCTCCGGTGGCGTGACGATGGAAACCTTGCGCGGCATCGCCGAGGACGGCGTCGATTTCATTTCCATCGGCGGCCTGACCAAGCACGTGCAGGCAATCGATTTGTCGATGAAGCTTGGCCCGCCGCCATGACCCCGATCCTGTTGCTCATTGCCGCCGCCGCCGTGTTCGGGTACTGGAACGCCGCGCGCGCAGCGGCCGAACGCGCGACGCAAATGGGCCGCAACGCCTGCGAAGCGGCCGGCGTGCTGTGGCTGGATCAGAGCGTGCATGCCGACGGCCTGCGCCTGTGCCGCAATGAGGACGGGCGGCTCGGTTTCGAGCGGACGTTCCGCTTCGAGTACTCCTGCGGCGGCGATGACCGCCACACCGGTCGGTTGGTGCTGCGCGGCGATCGGTTGGCGTCATTCGTCGGGCCGGTGAAGCCGACGGTGGTGCCGTTCGAGCGGGTGCATTGAAACGGTATTGCGTCCGCAAAGGACGCATGCATAAGGACGCAAAGGATTGGCCATGAAGCCGACCGCGCCTTACTCCCCTTGTCTTTGCGTACTTTGCGCTCTTCGCGGACAGACGCTTTGCGCTTCGCTGTGCTGCGGACGCGCCCCCTTCGGCGCGCTCTTACTTGACCACGCGCAGGAACGACGGCCGCTTGCCGGCTGGGGGCGTGTCGTCGGGCGTGGGCGCGTCGGGCGGCGGGGTATCGTCGCCGTCGGGGTTCGGCGCGGCGTTGACGTCCTCCGGCAGGGCCATGCCCTGCCCGGTTTCTCGCGAATAGATCGCCAGCACCGCCGGGATCGGCACCCGCACCGGGTAGCTGACACCGCCAAAGCGCGCGCTGAAGGCGACCTCGTCGTTGTCGATGACCAGGTGCGCGACCGCACGCTGGGCGATGTTCAGCACCACCTTGCCTTCCTTGACCGCGCTGGCCGGCACCTGCACGCCGGGCTGGGTTGCATCGACCAGCAGGTGCGGGGTCATGCCGTTGTCGGCGATCCATTCGGCCAGCGCCCGCAACAGGTACGGACGGTGGCTGGTCATGCGGGGCTGCGAATCGGTCATTCGGGCAGTTTACGCAAAGGCATGCCGGCGGTCGCTGCGTGAGCCGCCAATCGCACCGTCGGAGCTGCGAGGACGAGAGAATGCATTCCTTACCCCTTGCGGCGCAGCCGGCCCGACAGCGCACCAAAGGCGCGCGACTTGCCGCTTTGTGTTTATGCCGGAATCTCGCGCAGTTTCTTTTCCTGGTCGGTCAGGCTGCGGACGAAGCCGGGGTTGCGGAAAATGCGGTTGCCGTAGTCCTCGATCGCCTTGCCGTCCTTCGGCAGCGGGATGCCGAGGCTTTCCAGGCGCCAGATGATCGGGGCCATCGCGCAGTCGGCCAGGCTCATTTCCGGGTTGAGGAAGAACTTGCTGGCCTTGAACAGCGGCACGGATGCGGTGAGCAGTTCCTTCAGGCGCTTGCGCGCGGCCTCGGCCTGGGCCTTGTTGCCCAGTTGGATGGCCTGCACCTGCGGCACCCAGTCGTGCTCGATGCGCAGCATCGCCAGGCGCAGGCGCGCGCGCGACAGCGGATCCACCGGCATCAGCGGCGGGTGCGGGTAGCGCTCGTCCAGGTATTCGCTGACCACGCTGGCGGCGTACAGCACCAGGTCGCGCTCCACCAGGGTGGGCACGGAATGGTAGGGATTGAGGTCGATCAGGTCTTCCGGCGGGTTCTGCGGATCGACTTCGACCAGATCGTAGGTCACGCCCTTGGCGGACAACACCAAGCGCACCCGATGGCACAGCACGTCGTCGGTGGCGGAAAACAGCGTCAAGGTATTTCGCATGCGTGGACTCACAGCCATTCAGGCCCTCCCGCAGCCGGAATCCGCCGGCCGCACGACGCCGCCGGCCCTTTGCCGGCGGTCGCCACGGTCAATCAATGCACGTCGCTCCAGTATTCCTGCTTCAACAACCAGGCCAGCACGGCCAGCGCCGCCAGGAACAATACCACCCAGGTACCCATGCTTTCGCGCTTCAGCGCGGCCGGCTCGCCAGCGTAAGCCAGGAAGTTGGTGATATCGCGCGCGCTGCGGTCGAACTCGTCCGCCGACAACCGCCCCGGCTGGGACAGCTTGAGGCCGCTGACCGGGCGCTCGCCGGTGGCCTTGTCCGGCTCGCCGTATTCGGCATGCTGGATGCCCTGCAGTTGCCACAGCGGGTTCGGCATCGAGGCGTTGGGGAACAGCTTGTTGTTCCAGCCCAGCGGACGCGAGTCGTCGGCGTAGAACGACTTGAGGTAGGTATAGACCCAGTCGCTGCCGCGCACCCGCGAGATCAGGCTCAAATCCGGCGGCATCTTGCCGAACCACTTGGTCGCCTGCTCCACCGGCAGCGCCACCTGGATCTGCTCGCCGAACTTGGCCCCGGTGAAGTTCAGGTTGTCCATCACCTCGGCTTCGCTCAGACCCAGGTCCTCGGCCATGCGCGAATAACGCAGGTATTTGAGCGAATGGCAGCCGGAGCAGTAGTTCATGTACAGCTGCGCGCCGCGTTGCAACGAGGCGCGGTCGCCCAGGTCGTTGCCGGCCTGCTGCAGTCCGCCGCCTTCGCTGGCGAACGCGGTGGCCGACGTCAGCGCCAAGGCCATGCCGAGCAGAAAGGTTTTCACGGTTCCCGACTCCCTGTTCCCTGTTCCCGGCAGCTTATTCATGCATGGTCACCCGATCCGGCACGGCCTTGGTCTTCTCGAAGCCGAACTTCGTATAGACCCACAGGAAGATGAAGTAGCCGAAATACAGCACCGTCAGCACGCGGCCGATGTAGGTCTCGACGATGTCGGTGCCGGGGCCGTTGCCGATCTTGCCCAGCCAGACGAAGCTGATCGCGAACACCGCCAGCGCGACCTTGAAGCCCAGCCCGCGGTAGCGGATCGACTTGACCTTGCCGCGATCCAGCCACGGCAGGAAGAACAGCGCCGCGATCGCGCCGAACATCACCAGCACGCCCGACAGCTTGTGCGGCACCACCCGCAACATCGCGTAGAACGGCGTGTAGTACCACACCGGCTTGATGTGCTCGGGCGTGACCAGGCGATTGGCCTCGGTGAAGTTGTCGTGTTCCAGGAACAGGCCGCCCAGCGCCGGGGCGAAGAACACCACGAACGCGGCGATGGCCAGGAAGCAGCAGACGTAGAAGAAATCCTTGACCGTGTAGTAAGGGTGGAACGGCACGCCATCGGCCGGGGCCTTCTCCGACCAGCGGTTGCCCTTCGGACCTTTCTTGATTTCCACGCCGTCGGGGTTGTTGCTGCCGACCTCGTGCAGCGCACCGACGTGCAGCACCACCAGCAGCAGCAGGGCCAGCGGCAGCGCGATGACGTGCAGGGCGAAGAAACGGTTCAAGGTGGCATCGCTGGGCAGATAGTCGCCCATGATCCATTCGGTCAGGCCGTTGCCGATCACCGGAATGGCGCCGAACAGGCTGATGATGACCTTCGCGCCCCAGAAGCTCATCTGCCCCCACGGCAGCACGTAGCCCATGAAGGCTTCGGCCATCAGCACCAGGTAGATCAGCATGCCCAGGATCCACACCATCTCGCGCGGCTTCTGGTAGCTGCCGTACATCAGCCCGCGGAACATGTGGATATACACCACGATGAAGAACATCGACGCGCCGGTGCTGTGCATGTAGCGGATCAGCCAGCCCCACTCCACGTCGCGCATGATGTATTCGACCGAGGCGAAGGCTTCCGCCGCGCTCGGCTTGAAGTGCATGGTCAGGAAGATGCCGGTCAGGATCTGGTTGGCCAGCACCACGAACGACAGCACCCCGAAGATGTACCAGATGTTGAAGTTCTTCGGAGCGTAGTACTCCGTCATGTGCTTGCGGTAGAACGGCAGGAACGCCGGCGCGCGCTGGTTGAACCAGTCCTGCAGGCCGCTCACGGCCTGGCCGATGCGGCCATTGATGGGATTGGCAGACATGTCAGGCCGCTCCTTCCGGGTTCACGCCGATCACGATGGTGTTGTCGTCCACGTAGTGGTGCGGCGGCACCAGCAGGTTCAGCGGCGCGGGCACGCCCTGGAACACGCGGCCGGCCATGTCGAAACGCGACTTGTGGCAGGGACAGAAATAGCCGCCCTTCCATTCCGGGTCGTAGGGCTCGGGCTTGATCTCGGCGACCATTTCCGGCGAGCAGCCCAGGTGGGTGCACAGACCGACCAGCACCGAGATTTCCGGCTTGATCGAGCGCAGTTCGCCCTTGATGTAGGCCGGCTGCTGATCGACGTTCTTCGATCCGGGGTCGCGAAGGCGGCCGTCCAGGGTCGGCAAGGCGTCGAGGATCGCCTTGGAACGCTTGACGATCCAGATCGGCTGGCCGCGCCATTCCAGGATCATGCGCTGGCCTTCCTGCAAGCCGCTGATGTCGGCAGTCACCGGCGCGCCGGCCAACTGGGCACGGGCGCTCGGGTTCCACGACTTTATGAAAGGTACTGCGGCAAATCCGGCCCCCACTGCCCCGACCACCGCCGTGGTCGCGGTCAGGAACCGGCGTCGGCCCGTATTTTCGGGCCCGTTCACCCCATCGTTGGCCATCCGGCCCTCCGCTGTCGGTATTTCAGGTAGCTAATCTGGCTGCCAGGGCCCGCGTGGTGCTTCCCCACGGGCCATGAATTCCGAAACCGCGCCGAGTGTAACGGATGCGCGAAAGCTGCCACAACATCGCCTCATGAATCAATGAGTTGCATGCGGCCCGGAGACGCCCTGCAGGTCAGTGCGAACCGCCCGCCGCGCCGCGGTAGCGCTCGGCCAGCTGCGCCACGCGCTGCACGTAGAGCCGGGTCTCCTTGTACGGCGGCACGCCACCGTGGCGATCGACCGCGCCTTCGCCGGCGTTGTAGCCGGCTGCGGCCAAGCTCAGGTCGCCGCGATAGCGCTTCAGCAGCCAGGACAGGTATTGCACGCCGCCCCGGATGTTCTGGCCGGGGTCGAAGGCGTCACTGACACCGAAACGGCTGGCGGTTGCCGGCATCAGCTGCATCAGGCCTTGTGCGCCGACCCGCGACACCGCATTGGGGCGGTAGGCCGATTCGGCATGGATGATCGCGCGCACCACGGATTCCTCCACCCCGAATTCGCGCGCGGCGTTGGCGATCTCGGCCTGGAAGGCGGCGGTATTGAGCCGGATCGCACCGAAATTGACGCTCGGGTTGGCGCAGGCATAGCAGGTTTCGATGTAGCTGTACTTGATGGTGCGCAGGCTGGCGACGCGGGCGCCGACCGGCCGCGTGCTGGTGTAATGGCGCACGCCGTCCTGGACGTAGGAATAGACCTGACCGCTGACCCGGCGCGGTGCGGCGCTGGCGGGAACTGCCGCCGGTGTGGCGACGACTGGCTTTGCCGCGGCAGTCGCCAGCGTGGTGACGCCCGTTGCCGGCGCTGACGCGGCTGCCGGACGGAGGGAACGCCGATCCGGGACATAGCTGGTCACCACCTGGCAGCGCGCGCCCTTGATGCGCTTGCTGACATAGGCCGGAACGCCATCGGCACTTTCGCACTTGTACAGCGTGCCCGCGCTGGCGGGCAGCACGACACAGGCCAGCAAGACCCCCAGCAATGACGACTTTCCCCACATGCCGCGCAGTCTCCCGGATTCGCGCTGGCTTGCCAAGTGCTTGTCCACCAAAGGATTCCTCGAAATCGGCAGCCGGTCACGCCCGCCTGACAAAACAAACGCCGAACCGACGCAAATCCGGCCCGACCCGCTGCCGCCACCCGCGCTTCCGGCTCGGGAACCCGTAAAATGCCCGCTTCCGCCCGCCAACCCGCCTGGATTAAGCACCATGCACGGGATGCAAGCCCCCGAATCGACCGACACGGCCGGCAACGCCGTGACCCCGCCCGCTCTCGTTCCCCTCGCGGCGCACCCGCCGCAGGATGTGCGCGGCAAGCCAGGTGCGGGCTCGCCCGCGCGTGGAAAGCTGTTCATCAAGACCCACGGCTGCCAGATGAACGAGTACGACTCGGCGCGCATGGCCGACGTGCTGGCGCAGTCCGAAGGGCTGGAGCTGACCGACAACCCCGAAGAAGCCGACGTGGTGCTGGTCAACACTTGCTCCATTCGCGAGAAGGCGCAGGAAAAGGTGTTCAGCCAGCTCGGCCGCTGGAAGGCGCTGAAGCAGGCCAATGCCGACGTCATCATCGGCGTGGGCGGGTGCGTGGCTTCGCAGGAAGGCGAAGCCATCGTCAGGCGCGCGCCGTATGTCGATCTGGTGTTCGGCCCGCAAACCCTGCACCGCCTGCCGGAGCTGATCCGCGCCCGCCGCGAACAGAAAAGACCGCAGGTCGATATCTCCTTCCCGGAAATCGAGAAGTTCGACAAGCTGCCCGAACCGCGTGCCGAAGGCCCCAGCGCCTTCGTCTCGATCATGGAAGGTTGCAGCAAGTATTGCAGCTTCTGCGTGGTGCCCTACACGCGCGGCACCGAGGTCAGCCGTCCGTTCGAGGACGTGCTGGTCGAAGTGGCGCAACTGGCCGCGCAGGGCGTGCGCGAGATCAACCTGCTGGGGCAGAACGTCAACGCCTATCGCGGCCCGTATGGCGATGGCGAAGTCGCCGATCTCGGTTTGCTGATCCGCGCCATCGCCGAATTCGACGGCATCGGTCGCATCCGCTTCACCACCTCGCACCCGCTGGAATTCTCCGATTCATTGGTCGAGGCCTACCGCGACGTGCCCAAGCTGGCCAACTTCCTTCACCTGCCGGTACAGAGCGGCAGCGACCGGATCCTGTCGGCGATGAAACGCGGCTACACCGCGCTGGAGTTCAAGCAGAAGCTGCGCAAGCTGCGCGCGGTGCGGCCGGATATTTCGATCAGCTCGGATTTCATCGTCGGCTTCCCCGGCGAGACCGACGCCGATTTCGAGAAGACGATGAAACTGATCGAGGACGTCGGCTTCGACCAGAGCTTCAGCTTCATCTACTCGCGCCGCCCCGGCACGCCGGCGGCGGATTTGCCGGACGACGTTTCCAGCGAAGCCAAGCACGCGCGGCTGGATCGCCTGCAAAAGCACATCAACGCACACGCACTGGGCATCTCGCAGGCGATGGTCGGCAGCGTGCAAAGCGTGCTGGTCGAAGGCCCGTCGAAGAAGAACCCGAACGAACTGACCGGCAAGACCGAGAACATGCGTTCGGTGAATTTTCCCGGAAATCTGCGGCTCGTCGGCCAATTCGTCGATGTCGTCATCACCGAAGCGCTGAGCAATTCGCTGCGCGGGCGCGTGGCGATCAACGGCGCGGAAGCGGCGTGATGGACGCGGCCGTGCGCGAATTCGTGCTGGAACCGGAAAACGGCGAACGCCTGGCCAACCTGTGCGGGCCGTTCGACGCGCATCTGCGCCAGATCGAACTGAAACTCGGCGTGGAAATCGCCAACCGCGGCAACATCTTCCGTGTCACCGGCCCGGAAGCCGCCGTCGCCGCCACCGAAAAACTGCTGCGCGCGCTGTACGAAGATGCTGCGCACGAAACCTTCGACAGCCAGGCCATCCACCTGCGCCTGGGCACCGCCGACGTGACCCACGCCGC
Organism: Pseudoxanthomonas sp.; assembly: GCA_047607085.1. Classification (GTDB taxonomy): domain Bacteria; phylum Pseudomonadota; class Gammaproteobacteria; order Xanthomonadales; family Xanthomonadaceae; genus Pseudoxanthomonas_A. The sequence continues at coordinate 10,910 of JASGDT010000008.1, forward strand.
CGAACGCATCGCCGGTTACGAGCCGCAGGAAGTCGCGATCAAGGTCAAGCGCGGCACCGTGCGTGGGCGCGGGCCCAACCAGGCCGCCTACCTGCACGCCATCGCCACCCACGGCATCAACTTCGGCATCGGCCCGGCCGGCACCGGCAAGACCTTCCTCGCCGTCGCCAGCGCGGTCGAGGCGTTGAACGACGCGCGCGTGCAGCGGCTGGTGCTGGTACGCCCCGCCGTGGAAGCGGGCGAAAAGCTCGGCTTCCTGCCCGGCGACCTGACCCAGAAGGTCGATCCCTACCTGCGTCCGCTGTACGATGCGCTGTACGAGATGCTGGGCGTGGACAAGGTGGTCAAGCTGCTGGAGAAGAACGTCATCGAGATCGCGCCGCTGGCGTACATGCGCGGGCGCACGCTCAACGACGCCTTCGTGATCCTCGACGAAGCGCAGAACACCACCATCGAGCAGATGAAGATGTTCCTGACCCGCATCGGCTTCGGCAGCACCGCCGTGGTCACCGGCGACCTGACCCAGATCGACTTGCCGAAGAACGTCAAATCCGGCCTGAAGGACGCGCTTGAAGTGCTGCGCGGCGTTGACGGCATCAGCTTCAGCTTCTTCACCGCCCGCGACGTGGTGCGGCATCCGCTGGTGGCGAAGATCGTGCGCGCCTACGATGCGCGCGACGGCAAGGACACGGAAACGGGACCGGCGCCATGACCCAGGGCCCCGTCCGTCTCGAAGTCGCCGTCAGCTACGCCCTGCCCCGCGCCGGTTTGCCGGCGGCAGTCAGTTTCCGCAAGTGGGTGGCGGCGGCATTGAAGGGCCGCATCCTCGAAGCCGACCTGGCCATCCGCATCGTCGATGCGAAGGAAGGCCGTGCATTGAACCGCCATTACCGCGGCAAGGACTACGCAACCAACGTGTTGAGCTTCCCGGCGGAAATCGCCGAGGGCGTCAAGCTGCCGAAGGGCGTGAAGATGCCGCTGCTGGGCGACCTGGTGATCTGCGCGCCGGTGGTGGCGCGCGAGGCGAAGGAACAGAAGAAACCGCTGACCGCGCACTACGCGCACCTGACCGTGCACGGCGCGCTGCACCTGCTGGGTTGGGACCACATGGACGACAAGGAAGCCGAGGCGATGGAGCAGTTGGAGCGCGAGATCCTGGCGGGATTGGGCATCGACGATCCGTATGCGATCGAGGATTGACACATGAAGCCTGCATTCCTGCCGATACTCTCGCTGCTCTCCTTGACCGGCCACGCAAGCGCCGGCGAAGCGTCACCCACCCCCGATCTGCCGGCCTTGATCGAATGCCGCGCACAGATCGAGGACTTCCTCGCGCTGGCCCCGGCCTTGCAAGACCCGCTGAAAGCCGTCGCCCTGGGCTGGAAACCGCTGCCGCAGGCCAACTTGTTCATGACCGAATTCGAACTGATCGCGCCGATCCGCGTGTTCGGCCACGACACCCGCCACATCGCCTTTTCCGGCGAAGGCATCGTCGCCGTGCTCGACCTGCCCGACCCGCGCCCGCTGGCGCACGAGTTGCAACTGGAAACGGCCATCGACACGCCGCAGAAGGCGATGTTCGGCAGGGAAGTGCGCGGCGTCGAAACCACCGACCCGCGGACCGGCAAGGCGCTGTACGAATCGGCCGTGCTCAGCGTCGCCAACGTGGACTCGCACCCCGGCAAGACCCTGGCCGGTTGCAGCTACGGGCGCGACCTGATGGAAGACGAAGCGCCGGAAACCCCTGCCGAAGCCACGCCAGACGCCGCCCCGCCGGCATCCTGATAGACTGCCCGCGACGCCCGCCTACCGGGTGCCGCCCGAATTCCCGCACGCATAATGTCCGAAGACGACAGTAGTCCCTCGTCGGAAACCGACGAGAAAATTCCCGAGAGACGCCGCGGCTGGCTGGAACGCCTCAGTTCCGCTTTTTCCGGCGAACCCAGTTCCCGCGACGACGTGCGCGAACTGCTGCGCGGCGCGCACGCAGACGGCCTGATCGCCGCCGACACCCTGCGGATGATGGAAGGCGCACTGGAAATCGCCGAGCTGACCGTCGGCGACGTGATGATCCCGCGCGCGCAGATGGTGTCGCTGCCGGCGTCGGCGAAGTTCCTCGACCTGATGAAGGAAGTGGTCGAGTCCGGCCATTCGCGCTTCCCGGTGCACGGCGACGACAAGGACGAGATCCTCGGCATCCTGCTGGCCAAGGACCTGCTGCGCGGCGTGGTCGCCGACAACGGCCCGGCCGGCATCCGCGAGCTGCTGCGCCCGGCGGTGCTGATCCCGGAATCGAAGAAGCTCAACGTGCTGCTGAAGGAGTTCCGCCTGTCGCGCAACCACATGGCGATCGTGGTGGACGAATACGGCGGCGTGGCCGGGCTGGTCACCATCGAGGACGTGCTGGAGCAGATCGTCGGCGAGATCGACGACGAACACGACGAGGCCGAGGACGCCGCCACGCTCATCGCCGCGCAGGCCGATGGCCGCTACGTGGTCGATGCGCTGACCCCGATCGACGATTTCAACGAGCGTTTCGGCGCGGATTTCGACGACGACGAATACGACACCATCGGCGGCCTGGTCACCGCCGCCATCGGCCACCTGCCGGAAACCGGCGAGGAGCTGACCCTGAGCCGCTTCGCCTTCCGCGTGGCCAAGGCCGACGCGCGGCGGGTGCATGCGTTCCACGTGACCGTGCTTGCCGACGGTTGAAATGCCCGAAGCCGCCGCGCCCCTCGCCAGGAAATTCCTTTTCGCCGGCATGCTCTGGCTGCTCGCCTTCGCCGCCCATGCCGCGCCGCGCGTCGGCGTGGTGACGATGGCGCCGGGCGACATTTTCTTCGAGCGCTTCGGCCACGACGCCATCGTGGTGGCCGACGAGGCCACCGGCGAGGCGACCAGCTACAACTTCGGCGCCTTCGACCCGACCGAAGCCGACTTCGCCGGCCGCTTCGCGCGCGGCGAGATGATGTATTACCTGGTCGCCCTGCCCTTCGAACTGGACATGGCCTCCTACCGCGACGAAGGCCGCGGCGCGACCGTGCAATGGCTCGACCTGCGCCCGGAACAGGCGCAGGCGCTGGCCGATGCGCTGGCCGAGGAAGCCCTGCCCGAGAACGCGCGCTATCCCTACGACTACTTCACCAACAACTGCGCCACCCGCGTGCGCGACGCGATCGACGAGGCGCTGGGCGGCGCGTTGAAGCGGCAACTGTCCGCGCGCTCTCGCGGCAACAGCTTCCGCAGCGAATCGGTGCGGCTGGCTTCGCCGGCGGCGTGGATGTGGATCGGTTTCGACCTGGGCCTGGGGCCGTATGCGGACAAGCCGCTGACGCGCTGGGACGAAGCCTTCGTGCCGATGCGGCTGGCCGACAGCCTGCGCGAGGCGAAGAACATCGACGGCCGCCCGCTGGTGCTTCAGGAAACCGACGTGCTGCCGCATCGCATCGCGCCGGAACCGGCGGAACGGCCGCGCCGCTGGTGGCCGTGGTTGCTGGCCGGGTTGGCGGTGGCGGCCGGCATCGTGCTGGGCGGTCGCCGGCATCCGCGTCTGCTCTCCGCGTCGTTGTTGCCGCTGTGGCTGCTGTGCGGCATCGGCGGTGCCCTGTTGCTGTATTTGTGGATCTTCACCGCGCACCGCGCCGCATGGGCCAACCAGAACCTGTTGCTGCTGAACCCGCTGTGCCTGGCCTTGTTGCCGGCGGGCTGGGCGCTGCTGCGCGGAAAGAAACCCGGCGCGTGGCCGCGGCGCATCGCCGCCGTGGTCGCAGTGGCCGCGTCAGCGGCGTGGTTCCTGCACTGGCTGCCGTTCGTGTTCCCGCATCAGGAAAACCGCGCGTGGGTTGCGTTGCTGCTGCCGGTGCATGTGGCGGTCGCATACGTATTCAGAAAGCGCTGAAGAAAACCGTTTCCTGCTTGTCATTGCCGCGAAAGCGGGAATCCGGCGACTTTCAAGTCATTGAAAAACAAAGGCGCTGGATTTCCGCTTTCGCGGCAATGACGAGCAAAAGCACGCGACTCGGGCCATCAAGCCATTGCGCAATGCAGCTTGTCGCATCGCAGCCGACAACGCAGGATGCGGCACGCGCGCTCGCATCCGCGCCGTCATCCACCACGGAAACTCTTTCATGCTGACCCGACTGCTCGTGCTGGCCGCCATCGCCTTCCCCGCCCTTGCCACCGCCGCGACGCCGCTGGTGGTCGCTTCGCCCGATGGCCGCATCTCGGTGCAATTCCTGTCCGACCCGGACGGCAAGCCCGGCTACACGGTGTCGCGCGACGGCAAGCCGGTGATCGCCGAATCGCGGCTGGGCTTCCTGCTGGTCGATGTGCAGAAGCTGGACCGCGGGCTGATGCCGGGCGAGCCGCAATTCTCCAGGTTCGACGAAACCTGGGAACAACCCTGGGGCGAGCGCCGCTTCGTGCGCAACCGCTACAACCAGATGCGGGTCAGGCTGACCGAGAAATACAAGCCGTTCCGCCACATCGACGTGGTGTTCCGCGTGTTCGACGATGGCGTCGGCTTCCGCTACGAATTCCCCGAGCAGCCCGGCTTCAAGGAAGTGAAGATCAGCGAGGAGCTGACCGAATTCAACCTGGCCCGCGACGCCACCGCGTGGTGGATCCCCGCCTTCGAATGGAACCGCGAGGAATACCTGTACCACCGCACGCCGGTGCAGGAAGTCGGCGCGGCGCAGACGCCGATCACCTTCCGCTTCGACGATGGCACGCATCTGTCGATCCACGAAGCGGCGCTGGTGGACTATTCCGGCATGAACCTGCAACGGGTCGAAGGCCGCCGGCTGAAGGCCGCGCTGACGCCCGGCAGCGGCAACTTCGCCAAGGTCGAACGCGATGCGCCGTTCGTCACGCCGTGGCGCACGCTGCAACTGGGCGACAACGCCGCCGCATTGGCCGATTCGTCGCTGATCCTGAACTTGAACGAGCCGAACAAGCTCGGCGACGTGTCGTGGTTCAAGCCGATGAAGTACGCCGGCGTGTGGTGGGAAATGCACCTGGAGCAGAAGAGCTGGGCCTCCGGCGCAATTCACGGCGCAACCAACGACAACGTGATCAAGCATATCGACTTCGCCGCGCGCCATGGCTTCGGCGGCGTGCTGGTCGAAGGCTGGAACGTGGGCTGGGACGGCGACTGGTTCGGCAACGGCGAGGATTTCAGCTTCACCCAGTCGTATCCGGACTTCGATTTCCCGAAACTGGCTGCGTATGCCAAGTCGAAGGGCGTGCAACTGATCGGCCACCACGAAACCTCGGCCAATGCCGCGCATTACGAATCGCAGATGCAAGCGGCCTTCGACCTGGACCAGAAGATGGGCGTGCACGTGGTCAAGACCGGCTACGTGGCCGACGCCAGCCAGGCCAAGGTGATCGGCCGCGACGGCAAGGTGCATTACGGCTGGCACGAAGGCCAGGACATGTCGCGCCATCACCTCAGGGTGTTGACCGAAGCGTACAAGCGCCAGGTGGCGATCAATTCGCACGAGCCGATCAAGGACACCGGCCTGCGCCGCACCTATCCGAACTGGATCTCGCGGGAAGGCGCGCGCGGCATGGAATTCAGCGCCTGGGGCAAGCCCGGCAACCCGCCCGAGCACGAGGCCAACCTCGCCTTCACACGCCTGCTGGCCGGGCCAATGGACTACACGCCGGGCATCTTCGGCATGAAGACGCGCGCACCCGACGGCGTGGCGACGACGTGGGCCAAGCAACTGGCGCTGTACGTGGTGATCTACAGCCCGATCCAGATGGTGCCGGACCTGGTGGAGAACTACGAAGCCAACCCCGGCCCGCTGAAGTTCATCGAGGACGTGCCCACCGATTGGGAAGACAGCAGGGCGCTGAATGGCGAAGTTGGCGACTACGTGACGATTGCGCGCAAGCCGCGGGGTGGCGAGGACTGGTATCTGGGCTCGATCAGCGACGAAAACCCGCGCGAATTGCAGGTGCCGCTGGCGTTCCTGGACAAGGGCCGCACCTACACCGCGCAAATTTACCGCGATGGCCCGGATGCGGACTGGAAGGGCAAGCGCGAGAGCATCGTCATCGAGCAGCGCGAGGTGACTGCCGCCGATACGCTGACGCTGAAACTGGCACCGGGTGGCGGGCAGGCGATCCGCTTCGTGGCGCACTGATCTTCCCCCTCCCAACCTCCCCTGCATCCGCAGGGGAGGCGTTGATTGCTTGCCTCGACCGCCGCACCGCTTCACCATGCGCGGCATGAACGCACCCAACCTGCCCGACTGCGTCATCAACTGCTGCGCCTATTCGAAGCAAGGCCAGCGGCGCGACATTGGCCTGGACGACATCAGCGAGGTATTGGCCATCGACGACGGCAGCTTCGTCTGGGTGGGCCTGTACCAGCCGGCCGACGAGATCCTGGACAAGCTGCAGGAGGAATTCCACCTGCACGACCTGGCGGTCGAAGACGCCAGCAAGGCGCACCAGCGGCCCAAGGTCGAGGCCTACGGCAATTCGCTGTTCGTGGCCGTGCATACCGTCCAGACCGAGGGCGAACGCATCGCCTATGGCGAGACCCAGGCCTTCCTCGGCCCGCGCTACCTGGTCACCGTGCGCCACGACGCCTCGCTGTCCTACGCGCCGGCGCGGGCGCGGGTGGAGCGCGAGCCGGAACTGCTGGCATTGGGCCCGGCCTATGCCCTGTACGCGGTGCTGGATTTCATCGTGGACAACTACCTGCCGGTGGTGCAGACCTTCAAGGACGGGCTGGGCCGGCTGGAAAAGGACGTTTTCAGCGAGACCTTCCGCCGCGACCTGCTGGTGCGGCTGTACTGGCTGAAACGCCAGTTGACCGACATGCGCGGCGTGGTCGCGCCGTTGCAGGACGTGCTCTCGCAACTGGTCCGCAGCACCCACCCGCTGATCCCGGACGAGGTGAAACTGTATTTCCGCGACGTGCTCGACCATGCGGTGCGGGTCAACGACAGCATCGACGGCATGCGCGACATGCTGGGCACGGCGATGAACGTCAACCAGTCGATGGTGACGCTGGCGCAGGGCGAGATCGTCAAGCGCCTGGGCGCGTGGGCCGCATTGCTGGCCGCGCCGACCCTGATCACCAGTTGGTACGGCATGAACTTCCACCGCATGCCGGAACTGGACAAGCCCTACGCCTACCCGCTGATGATCGTCGGCGTGGCGGGCGTATGCGTGGGCTTGTACTGGCTGTTCAAGCGGGTGCGCTGGCTGTGATGCTGCGCCGCAGATGGCGCCTGTCGCCACATTAGACCAAAGTCGAAGCCGGAATCGCCGACTTCACATTGACCGGCGGCGCGGCGGCAACCACGCTATGCAACGCAAATCATCGGAGGAGCACGCATGAAAGGGTTCTCGAAGATCGCCTGGGCGGCGCTCGCGCTGCTGGGCGCATTCTGCCTGGGCACGCTGGCGCTGCGGCGCGGCGAATCGGTCAACGCGCTGTGGATAGTGATTGCGGCGATTTCGATCTATCTGGTCGCCTACCGCTACTACAGCCTGTTCCTTGCCGACAAGGTGCTCGGCCTGGACCCCGCCCGGGCGACGCCGGCGCACACCCGAAACGACGGTCTGGATTTCGTGCCGACCAACAAGCACGTGTTGTTCGGCCACCACTTCGCCGCGATCGCCGGCGCCGGCCCGCTGGTCGGCCCGGTGCTGGCCGCGCAGATGGGCTACCTGCCCGGCACGCTGTGGCTGATCGCCGGCGTGGTGCTGGCCGGCGCGGTGCAGGATTTCATGGTGCTGGTGATCTCCAGCCGCCGCGACGGCCGTTCGCTGGGCGACCTGGTGCGCGAGGAAATGGGTCAGGTGCCCGGCACCATCGCCTTGTTCGGCGCGTTCCTGATCATGATCATCATCCTCGCGGTGCTGGCGATGATCGTGGTCAAGGCGCTGGCGGAAAGCCCGTGGGGCACGTTCACCGTTTTCGCGACGATCCCGATCGCGGTGTTCATGGGCATCTACATGCGCTACCTGCGCCCCGGCAGGATCGGCGAGATCTCGGTGATCGGCATCGTCCTGCTGCTGTTGGCGATCTGGGTGGGCGGCAAGGTCGGCGCGGATCCGGTGTGGGGCCCGGCCTTCACCTTCACCGGCAAGCAACTGACGTGGATGCTGATCGGCTACGGCTTCGTTGCCGCGGTGCTGCCGGTGTGGCTGATCCTGGCCCCGCGCGACTATCTTTCCACCTTCCTCAAGATAGGCACCATCCTGGCGCTGGCGCTGGGCATCTTCATCGTGATGCCGGCGCTGAAGATGCCGGCGCTGACCCAGTTCGCCGACGGCAGCGGCCCGGTGTGGAAGGGCACGATGTTCCCGTTCCTGTTCATCACCATTGCCTGCGGCGCGGTGTCCGGCTTCCATGCGCTGATCTCCTCGGGCACCACGCCCAAGCTGCTGGCCAACGAATCGCACGCGCGCTACATCGGCTACGGCGGCATGCTGATGGAATCGTTCGTGGCGATCATGGCGATGGTGGCCGCGTCGGTGATCGAACCGGGCATCTATTTCGCGATGAACAGCCCCGCCGCGCTGGTCGGTACCGATGCCGTCGCAGTTGCCGCCAAGGTCTCCGAATGGGGCTTCATGATCACCCCCGACGCACTCACCGCCACCGCAGCGGAGATCGGCGAGCACAGCATCCTCTCCCGCGCCGGCGGCGCGCCGACACTGGCGGTGGGCATCGCCCAGATCCTGCATGCGGCGCTGCCCATCGGCGATGGCGCGATGGCGTTCTGGTATCACTTCGCGATCCTGTTCGAGGCGCTGTTCATCCTGACCGCCGTCGATGCCGGCACCCGCGCCGGGCGCTTCATGCTGCAGGACCTGCTGGGCAACTTCGTGCCGTCGCTGCGCAGGACCGAATCCTGGGGCGCGAACGTGATCGCCACCGCCGGCTGCGTGGCGCTGTGGGGCTACTTCCTGTACCAGGGCGTCACCGACCCGCTGGGCGGCATCAACATGCTGTGGCCGCTGTTCGGCATCGCCAACCAGATGCTGGCCGGCATCGCGCTGATGCTGTGCACGGTGGTGCTGTTCAAGATGAAGAAGGACCGCTACGCCTGGGTGTCGATCGTGCCGACGGCGTGGCTGCTGATCTGCACGATCAGCGCCGGCTTCATCAAGTTGTTCGACGCGGATCCCAAGGTGGGCTTCCTGGCGCAGGCCGGCAAGTACCGCGCGGCGATCCAGGCCGGCGAACTGATCGCGCCGTCCAAGGACATGGGCAGCATGCAGCAGATCATGTCCAACAACTACGTCAACGCCGGGCTGACCGCGCTGTTCCTGCTGGTGGTGATCAGCGTGCTGTTCTACTCGATCGCGGCGATCCTGAAAGCGCGCCGCAACCCGGCACGCAGCGACCGCGAAACCCCGCGCGTGGTGCTGACCGAAGAACAGCAGAAGGCCTGGCTGTGATGGGCACCGCACTGGTCCCCGTCAACCACTTCGCCACACACAAGCGCGTGTGGCGAAGACTGGTGCAGACCGCGCGCCTGTGCTGCGGCGTGCCGGACTACGACAACTACGTGCGCCACGTGCTGGAGAAACACCCGGATCGCGAACCGATGGACTACAAGACCTTCTTCCGCGAGCGCCAGGAGGCCCGCTTCGGCGGCGGACGCGGTTTCCGGTGTTGTTGAGAGCGGCATGACGAAAAAGGAAACGGGAGCCGCAAGGCTCCCGTTTCCTTTCCGCCGGGTCGATCCCCCGGGTCAACCCTTCGCGAACGCCAACTGTCCACCCTCGGCACGCACCTTCACCACGTCGCCGTTGCCGAATTCGCCGGCCAGGATCTTCTGCGCCAGCGGATTCTCCAGTTGCTGCTGGATCGCGCGCTTGAGCGGGCGGGCGCCATAGACCGGGTCGAAGCCGACGTTGCCCAGCAGGGCCAGCGCGCTGTCGTCCAGTTCCAGGCGGATGCCGCGCTCGTGCAGCCGCTTCTCCAGCCCAGCCAACTGGATGCGCGCGATCGACTTGATCTGCGCCTTGTCCAGCGGATGGAACACCACGATGTCGTCGAGGCGGTTGATGAATTCCGGGCGGAAGTGCGCCTGCACCACGCCCATCACCGCGGCCTTCATCTGCGTGTAGGCCTCGGGTGAATCGTCGCCGGCCAGTTCCTGGATCTGGTGCGAACCCAGGTTGCTGGTCATCACGATCACGGTGTTGCGGAAATCGACCGTGCGGCCCTGGCCGTCGGTCAGGCGGCCGTCGTCCAGCACCTGCAGCAGGATGTTGAACACGTCCGGGTGCGCCTTCTCGACCTCGTCGAGCAGGATCACGCTGTACGGACGCCGGCGCACCGCCTCGGTCAGGTAGCCGCCTTCCTCGTAGCCGACATAACCCGGCGGCGCACCGACCAGCCTTGAGACGGCGTGCTTCTCCATGAACTCGCTCATGTCGATGCGCACCATCGCGTCCTGGCTGTCGAACAGGAACTCGGCCAGCGCCTTGCACAGTTCGGTCTTGCCGACGCCGGTCGGGCCGAGGAACAGGAACGAGCCGGTCGGACGCCCTGGGTCGGACAGGCCGGCGCGCGAGCGGCGGATGGCGTCGGAGACGACCTTGATCGCCTCGTCCTGGCCGACCACGCGCGCATGCAGCGCGTCCTCCATCTTCAGCAGCTTCTCGCGCTCGCCTTCCAGCATCTTGCTGACCGGGATGCCGGTCCAGCGGCTGACCACCTCGGCGATCTCCTCGGCGGTGACGCGGTCCTGCACCAGCTTGAATTCCTTGCCTTCGGCCTCCTGCGCGGCGGCGAGCTGCTTCTCCAGCGCCGGCAGCGTACCGTACTGGATCTCGCTCATCTTCGCGTAGTCCTGCACGCGCTGCGCGGCCTCCAGCTCCAGCCGGGCCTGTTCGATCTGCTCCTTGATCCTGGTGGTGCCCTGCAACGCGGCCTTCTCCGACTTCCACACCTCGTTGAGGTCGGCGAATTCGCGTTCCAGTTGCTCGATGTCGGCTTCCAGGTCGGCCAGGCGCTTCTGCGAGGCCTCGTCCTTCTCCTTCTTCAGCATCTCGCGCTGGATCTTGAGCTGGATCAACCGGCGCTCCTTGCGGTCCAGCTCTTCCGGCTTGGAGTCGATCTCCATGCGGATGCGGCTGGCGGCCTCGTCCATCAGGTCGATGGCCTTGTCCGGCAACTGGCGGTCGGCGATGTAGCGGTGCGACAGCGTGGCCGCGGCGACGATGGCCGGGTCGGTGATTTCCACGCCGTGGTGCACGGCGTATTTCTCCTTCAGCCCGCGCAGGATCGCGATGGTGTCCTCCACGCTCGGCTCGCCGACGAACACCTTCTGGAAGCGGCGTTCCAGCGCGGCGTCCTTCTCGACGTACTTGCGGTATTCGTCCAGCGTGGTCGCGCCGATGCAGTGCAGTTCGCCGCGCGCCAGCGCCGGCTTGAGCATGTTGCCGGCGTCCATCGAACCTTCGGCCTTGCCCGCGCCGACCATCGTGTGCAGTTCGTCGATGAACAGGACGATCTGGCCCTCGTTCTTGGCCAGGTCGTTGAGCACCGCCTTCAGCCGCTCCTCGAACTCGCCGCGGAACTTGGCGCCGGCGATCAGCGCGCCCATGTCCAGCGACAGCACGCGCTTGTTGCGCAGGCCCTCGGGCACCTCGTTGTTGACGATGCGCTGGGCCAGGCCCTCGACGATCGCGGTCTTGCCGACGCCGGGCTCGCCGATCAGCACCGGGTTGTTCTTGGTGCGGCGCTGCAGAACCTGGATGGTGCGGCGGATTTCCTCGTCGCGGCCGATCACCGGGTCGAGCTTGCCGGATTCGGCGCGCGCGGTCAGGTCGATGCAGTATTTCTCCAGCGCCTGGCGCTGGTCCTCGGCGTTCTCGGATTGCACGCTCTCGCCCCCGCGAATCTTGTCGATGGCCGCCTGGATCTTCTGCTTGTCCGCGCCGGCCGCACGCAACGTGGTGCCCAGTGCACCCTTGTCGTCGGCCGCGGCCAGCACGAACCACTCGCTGGCGATGAAGGCGTCGCCATGCTGCTGCGCCAGCTTGTCGGTCTGGTTGAGCAGGCGGTTGAGGTCGTTGCCGATCGACAGGTTGCCCTCCTGCCCGGACACCTTGGGCAGCTTGTCCAGCGCGTCGTTCAAGCGGTCGCGCAGCACCGGCAGGTTGACGCCGGCCTGTTGCAGCAAGGGCCGCGTGCTGCCGCCGTTCTGCTCCAGCAGCGCACTGAACACGTGCACCGGCTCGATGATGTTGTGGTCGCGGCCCACGGCCAGCGATTGCGCGTCCTGCAGTGCCTGCTGGAAGCGCGAAGTCAGTTTGTCCATCCGCATGGGGTCATCCCGAATCAGGGGCCGGCGACGCCGGCGATACTGTTCCAGATGCGGCTGCGGCGACGTGATTCAAGCCCGGCACCGACGCTCGTTCAGCCACCGCCACCTTATTCCCATTATCGCCCTCGGGGGCCACCGCCATGATCCGGCGCAATCGTCCCCATTCGGATGCGTGCACGGGTGCTGGCCTGTCCGCGCCGAACCTGCCCGCTACTTCGCCGCCGGCGGCACGAAATCGCGGCACCAGCGCATCTGCGTGTCCACTGTCGCGGTGCTGTCGTTCAGACTCGTGTTGAGCGACATCAGCCTGCTGCCACTGGACAAGCACAGAATGTAGGCCGACTGGCCCGGTTCGGCCGCCGGGATATCGAGCAACGGCTGCGACGACGAGGCCTCCGATGCCGGCAACCGCCACTGCTTTCCTTCGCGACGGAAATGCACGACCCACTGGCGGCGCGCGGCCAGGCAGGCAAACTCGGCGGAACCGTAACGCGTCCCCTGCCAATCCGAGCGCAACGCCTTCCGGTCACTGGCGAAGATCGAGCACGACACGGCCTCCGCCGTCTCCACCCCATCGGCATCATGGCCGCGCTCGAGGATACGGTAGGCCTGATAAACCCGCTTATGCTTCACCACCGGCACCGGCGGCGCCATGATGCGGTACGGGGTGACGAGGCAACCCGGCAGCGAGACCACCAGCAGAGCCGCGGCGAGCAGCCGGAAAGCCGTCGCCCGGCCCGCCGGCCGGAACCGGCGTATCGGCTTAGGGCCGGCGCGCCCATCCACTTCATGCTGTTTCATACACCTGCCGCAACGGATCACGAAACCGGGGTTATATCACCTGCCCGCGCCACCGCTGGATGCATGCGAAAGGTGCAAAACCATGAATGCCGCGAACCATATCGGTTATCGTTGCCCTGCCCCGTCGCATTGCATGGAACCGTCAATGAACCGCCGCCGTCTTTTCGCCTTCGCCCTGTTGCCACTGCTGACCGTGCCCGCTTTTGCGGCACCCGGCCTGTCCGCGCCGGAACGGACCATGAGCGCCCACGTCGATGCCGGTCAGGAGCGCGCCATTGCGCTGCTGCAAAAGCTGGTGGAACAGAACAGCGGCACGATGAACTTCGCCGGCGTTGAAGCCGTCGCAAAAATAATGCGGCCGGAATTCGAAGCCCTCGGCTTCAAAGTGGAATGGAAACCGACACCGAAAGCCAACCGCGCCGGCCACCTGATCGCCACCCACGCCGGCAAGCCCGGCGGCAAGCGGCTGTTGCTGATCGGCCACCTGGATACCGTGTTCGAGCCGGATTCGCCGTTCACCGGCTTCGTTCGCAATGGCGACATCGCCACCGGCCCCGGCGTGGCCGACGACAAGGGCGGCGTGGTGGTGATGCTGGCCGCGCTGCAGGCGATGCACGCGGCCGGCACGCTGGCCGATGCCAATATCGAAGTGGTGCTGACCGGCGACGAGGAAGATGCCGGCTCGCCGATGCAAATCTCGCGTGCCGACCTGGTCGCCGCCGGCAAGCGCGCCGACGTGGCGCTGGATTTCGAAGGGCTTTCGCAAGACGGCGACCGCGACATGGGCTCGATTGCGCGGCGCTCGTCGAACAGCTGGAAGCTGACCACCAGCGGCCGCTCCGGCCACAGTTCGCTGATCTTCGCCGACGACCTGGGCGACGGCGCGGTGTTCGAACTGGCGCGGATCATCGCTGCCTTCCGCAGCGAGCTGCCCGAGCCCAACCTGACCTTCAACGTGGGCCTGCTCGGCGGCGGGCAAAGCGCGGAACTGGACGCCGACAACGTGCGCATCGCCGCCACCGGCAAGGGCAACATCATTCCCGCCACCGCCGTGGCCATCGGCGATTTCCGCACGCTCAGCCAGGAACAGACCGACCGCGTGAAAGCGAAGATGCAGGACATCGTTTCCCGCCACCTGCCGCACACCGGCGCGGAAATCATCTTCGACGAAGCCTACCCACCGGTTGCGCCGACCGCCGGCAATCGCGCCCTGCTGGCCGCGCTGAACGAAATCAACCGCGACCTGGGCCTGGCTGAAATGGCCGAACTCGATCCGCTGCAACGCGGTGCCGGCGACATCGGCTTTGTCGCCGAAGACGTGGACAGCCTGATCGGCCTGGGCGTGGCCGGCAGTGGCAGCCACGCGCCGGGCGAAACGGCGGATCTTGCCAGCCTGCCGCGCCAGGCCAAGCGTGCGGCGATCCTGATGAGCCGGTTGGCACGGCAGGCGTCGTCGAAACCGTGACCCCGCGAAGGATCACCCGAGATGAGCACCGATGCCTTCCCCATCACGATCTACCGCAATCCCGACTGCGGCACCTCGCGCAAGGCGCTGGCGATGATCGGTGCCGCCGGTTACGCCCCCACCGTTGTCGAATACCGCAAGACCGGCTGGACGCGCGCGCAGTTGGACGAACTGCTGGCCGCAATGGACGCGACACCGCGCGACCTGCTGCGCGAGAAAGGCACGCCGGCCGCCGAACTGGGCCTGCCGGGCATTGACGTGCCGGAAGAATCGATCATCGAAGCGATGCTGGCGCACCCGATCCTGGTGAACCGCCCCATCCTCGTCACCCCGAACGGCACGAAGTCGTGCCGCCCGTCCGAAGTCGTCCTTTCACTGCTGGACCGCCAGCCGGATCATTTCGCCGATGCTGGACCCGGTTGCAACGACAGCAGCCACAGCACCACCGCCAGCACGACATAGGCCCCAGCGAACTGCCAGACGATGGCGGCGCGCAGGCCATGCAGTGTCCATGGCCAGTAAACGCCACCCCGCGGATCAACCGAGTGGATCACGCCGAACAGCGTGAAGGCCGCGGCGACCAGCAGGATCAGCGCCGACAGCCGCACGCGGCCCTCGATCAGCGCAACCAGCGCGCCCGCCCACAGCATCGCGGTGATGATGAAGCCGTTGCCGAGGGTGGCGATGGTGGCGAAATCGGAGAAGCCGTAGCCTTCGGACTTCCCGAACAATCCGGCCGCCTGCTGCGGCGACAGCACGCCATACTTGATGCTCAACAGGTAGGCCATGGCCGGCAGGAACGCCAGCGCCACCGCGGTGGCATGCTTTCTCGATGTTTCGTGAAAGGCCTGCACGGCGATATCCAGGCCGACATAGACGATGATCGGCGCCAGCACCGCCACCGGCAGCCATTGCACCAGCCCCGAGACGTAGCCGAACACGCCGCCCAGGCCGATGAACAGCCCCGTCAACAGCGTGTAGCCGCTGCGCGCACCCATATGCTTGTAGGCCGGCTGGCCAATGTAGGGCGTGGTCTGGGCGACACCGCCGCAGACTCCCGCGACCAACGTCGCCAGCGCCTCGACCAGGAGCACGTCGCGGGTGCGGTAGTCGTCGCCGGCCGCGCGCGCGCTTTCGGCCACGTTGATGCCACCGACGACCATCAGCAGGCCGAACGGCAGCAGCAGCGGCAGGTACGGCACGGCGTGCGGCAGGCCGGCGAGGAAGCCCAGCGTCGGTAGCGGCAGGGTGAACCCGAGCGGCATCGCCTGCGGCAGTGCGAACCCGGGCGCGCCAAGCCCGGCGATGCCGAGCCCGTAATGCAATGCGATGCCGACCAGCAGCGCGAACAGCACGCCCGGCATCCTCACCGGCAACCTGCCCTTCGCCACCAGCACGTACAGCAGCAGGCCGAAGGTGACGAAGCCGGCCACCGGGGCACGCAGCAGTTCCACCAGCGGCAGGAAGCCCAGCAGGGCCAGCGCCGCGCCGCCGATCGAACCGAGCAGCGCCGCGCGCGGCAGTGCCCGCGTGACCCAGTCGCCGGCGAACGACAACGCCAGCTTGAACACGCCAATCACCACCAACGACGCCATGCCGAGTTGCCAGGTGGCGATGCCGGCGGCATGTTCGTCCAGTCCTTGCGACCTGAAGCCGATGAACGCCGGCCCCAGCACCAGCAAAGCCATGCCAATGCTGGTCGGCGCATCCAGGCCCAGCGGCATCGCGGTGACATCATCGCGACCGCTCGATGCCGCCAGCCGCCGCGCCATCCACGTATAGGCCAGGTTGCCGAGCAGCACGCCCAGCGCGGTGCCGGGGAACATCTTCCCGAACACGACGTCGGCCGGGACACCGAACGCGCCGACCAGGACACTGGAAATGAAGCCCAGGATCGACAGGTTATCGACAGCCAGGCCAAAAAAGCCGTTGAGGTCGGCGGCAACGAACCACCGGGGACGACGAACCGGGATCGGATCGGGCATGCGGCGCGGGGCGGAAGCGGAAGGGGCGAACGAGTGTAAGGCCGAACTCGCCATTCGTCCCCGCCCGTTTTTCCTGGATCAATAACCGCAGGCCCGATCCCGCAATGAGAGACATGGCTTCCGCCGTCAGAACGAAACCTCGATCTGCTCCCGCGCCCACAACACCGACTCGTGCCCGGTCGCCCGCTTCCACGCCGACCGGATCGCATCGATGTCCGCGCGCCGTTGCAGCGTGTCCTCGTGCAGGATCACCAGTATCTTGGTTCGCAGCCGGTTCGGCTCCTGCGCGTCCTTGAAGCGCCACTGGCCGTAGCCGTCGAGCACGGTCAACCCGTCAGGGAAGCGTGGCGTCACTTCGGCATCGAGGAAAGCACGCCAGTGCGCTTCGTCTATCGGTGCCTCCTGCGGCCGTTCGCCCGTGCCGCCTTCCGCGCCCACGCCAAAATACAGTTCGCTGCGCACCCAGCCGACCGCCTGCGGTGGTCGCGCCGCGTCGCCCTGCAATTCCGCAGCCGGAGCGGCGCGTGGTGCCTGCGTGGTGCAACAGGCTGCCAGCGCAAAGCCGAGCATCGAAGAGAGCATTATCAAGCGCATGTGGCTTTCTTCCTTGCAGGGTGGCGGAGAGAGTGGGATTCGAACCCACGGAAGGTTTGACCCTTCGCCGGTTTTCAAGACCGGTGCCTTAAACCGCTCGGCCATCTCTCCGAATGTTTTTTTCTGCCCGGTGCTTGCGTGCCGTCTGCCGGTTTGACCGGCGGCTGTGCCGCCGCAACCTCCGGGGGTCACAACCGGTGCCTTGAACCGCTCGGACACACTCCCGTGGTTCGTGTTGCGCCTGTTGATGCCAACGCGACGGCACGCATTTTCGCACGAAGTGGCGCATCAGGCCTCCACCGCCACTGCGGATGACGGTTTGCCGGCCATTTCCGCACACTTGCCACCGCAGTCCAGCCGCGATTCCTCGATCTGCCGGGGCAGGTGTTCGGCCAGGAAGTCGATGAACACGCGCACCGCCGGCAGCAGGCCGCGGCGGCTGGCGAACACGGCGTGGCAGATGCCTTGCGGCAGCGACCATTCCGGCAGCACCACTTCCAGTTCGCCCTTGCGCACGGCTTCGGCGCAGACGGTTTCCGGCAGCAGGGTGATGCCGTAGCCGTCCTTGGCCATCGCCTGCAGCAGCGGGAAGTCGAAGCCCATCAGTCGCGGTTGCAGCTCGATGCGGCGCACTTCGCCGTCGGGGCCGTGCAGGTTCCAGCGCTGGCGGGCTTCGTCTTCGCTGATGCTCAGGGTGACGTGGTCGGACAGGTCTTCGGGTTTCTGCGGGCGGCCGGCGCGCTTGAGATATTTCGGGCTGGCGACCAGCAGTTCCTGGATCTGGCCGAAGCTGCGCATCACCAGGCTGCCGTCGTCGTCGAGTTTGGCGCGCACGCGCAGGGCCACGTCGTAGCCTTCGTTGATGATGTCAACGCGGCGGTTGTTGACGTGCAGTTGCAGCCGCACCTTGGGGTACTTGTCGAGGAATTGCGGCAGGATTCTCGGCAACTGCATCTGCGCCACCGCCACCGGCACGCTGACGCGGACCACGCCGCGCGGCTCGGCGCTGAGGCGATCGACCACTTCGCGCGCGGCCTGCGCCTCGGCCAGCATGGTCTGGGCGTGGCGATGCACGCTCGTGCCCACGTCGGTCACCGCAAAGCGGCGAGTGGAACGTTGCAGCAGGCGCACGCCCAGATCGGTTTCCAGTTGGCTGATGCGGCGGCTCAGGCGCGACTTGGGTATGCCCAGCGCGCGCTCGGCGGCGGCAAAGCCGCCGTGGTCAACCACCATGGCGAAGTAGTACAGATCGTTGAGGTCCTGCATGGCGCGGGTTCAGACTTTGGAACGATTGCACGCATTAAAGCGGGATTGTCCCGCCATGACAACAAAAGCTCCTCAAAAGCCGGGTGCCCTGCCCGCCCGCCGACGTGCGGCAGGCGGCCTTACGCAATGCGCTCCACGCCGCCCATGTACGGGCGCAGCACCTCGGGCACGGTAATGCTGCCATCGGCGTTCTGGTAGTTCTCCATCACTGCGATCAGGCAGCGGCCCACGGCCACGCCGGAGCCGTTGAGCGTGTGCAGCGGTTCGGGCTTGCCGGTGGCGGGATTGCGCCAGCGCGCCTGCATGCGCCGTGCCTGGAAATCGCCGCAGTTGCTGCACGAGGAAATCTCGCGGTAGGTCTTTTGCGAAGGAAGCCAGACTTCGAGATCGTAGGTCTTGGTCGCGGAAAACCCCATGTCGCCGCTGCACAACAGCATGCGCCGGTACGGCAGGCCGAGTTTTTCCAGCACGGCTTCGGCACAGCGGGTCATGCGTTCGTGCTCGTCGGCGCTTTCGTGCGGGCGCGCGATGCTGACCATTTCGACTTTCTCGAACTGATGCTGGCGGATCATGCCGCGCACGTCGCGGCCGCCGCTGCCGGCTTCGCTGCGGAAGCACAGCGAGTGCGCGGTCATGCGCTTGGGCAGCGCCGCGTCTTCGATGATCTCGTCACGGACGATATTGGTCAGCGAGATTTCCGAAGTGGAGATCAGGTAGCGTTTGTGCTCGCCCAGTTGCGTAGCGAACATGTCCTCCTCGAACTTCGGCAACTGGCCGGTGCCGTACAGGCTGTCGGCGTTGACGATCACCGGCACGGAAGTTTCCTCGTAGCCGTGTTCGCCGGTGTGCAAATCCAGCATGAACTGCGCCAGCGCGCGATGCAGCCGCGCCAGCTGCCCGCGCAGCACGGTGAAGCGCGCGCCGCTGAGTTTTGCGGCGGTCTCGCCATCCAGCCAGCCGTTGCGCGCACCCAGGTCAACATGGTCTTTCACCTCGAAATCGAAGCTGCGCGGCGTGCCCCAGCGGTATTGCTCGACGTTGCCGGTTTCGTCTTCGCCCGGCGGCACGCTTTCGTGCGGCAGGTTGGGGATGCCCAGGGCGATGGCGTCGATCTTCGCGCGGATGTCGTCCAGTTCGACTTCCGAAGCCTTCAACTCGTCGCCGAAACCGGCCACTTCGGCCATGATCGCCGTGGTGTCCTCGCCCCTGGCCTTCATCTGGCCGATAGCCCTGGACTTGGTGTTGCGCAGGTTCTGCAATTCCTGGGTGCGCACCTGGATCTGCTTGCGGCGGACTTCCAGCGATTCCAGCGCGGCCACGTCAAGGGTGAAGCCGCGACTGGTGCGCAGGCGTTCGGCGAGTTCGGCGGGCTGGTTGCGAAGCAGTGCGGGATCGAGCATGGCGAAACGGGGACGTGAAATGGTTGCCGATTATCGCTTTTTATCGGACAGCCTGCCCGCACCGTTCACCCTGGCTATGCCAGAATCGACGCGATTCGAGGAAAACCCCATGCCCGTCCGTTCGCAACAATCTTCCGATTCCCACCTCGTTTTCCGCCTGCCGCGCAGCGCGTTGCGCATCGCCGGCATTGCCGCCGGCATCGGCCTGCTGCTGTTCGCATTGGTCTGGTGGCTGGGCCGCGACGACGGCTTCTACACGGCCGAACCGGTAGCCAGGGCCGGCGAAGAAGGCGTCGAGGCCCTGCCCGCCCCGCTGCCGGGCGACGACAGCGCCAGCGGCATGCAAGAACCCCGCCCGCAATCCGCCAAGGACGAAACCGCGCCGCCGCAGGAAGAAATCCCGCCACCGGTCGCCATCGAGGAAACGCCGCCCGCATCCGAGCCCGCGGCCGCACCCGCACCGATTGCCGCCGCCATTCCGGCTGCCCCCGTTCCGACTGCACCCATCGCCAGCCCCGGCAACTCCAGCCTGCCCACGCCGATCGCCGCGCAAAGCCCGTCGCCGCAATATCCGGCTTCGGCCATGCGTCGCGGCGACACCGGCACCGTGCTGTTGCGCGTGGCGGTGGACGCCAACGGCAACGCCACCCACGTCGATTTCGTCCAGCGCAGCGGTTCGCGCGTGCTCGATCGCGCCGCGCAGGACGCCGTGCGCCAATGGCGCTTCACCCCCGCGCAACGCGACGGCCAGCCGATGGCGGCCAGCGTCGATATTCCGATCAGCTTCGACTTGCAGCGGTAAGGGCTGGGAACTGCCTCTTCTTTCGGCTAAGAACCTGTTCAAAGTCTGTCGCGAGCGCCGCCAGATGGCGCGTGGTGGAGCACAGGAAGCGCAGCGTATGCGTGATACGTGAGCATTCCGAGCACCGCACGCGCGCCATCTGGCAAGCGCAGCAAGACTTTGAACAGGTTCTAAGGCAAGTCAGGCAGGCCGCAACCCGAACCCCGCGCCACGCGCCAAGCCGTCGAAATCCGGAAACGACGTCGCCACGTTGGCCACGTCGCCGATTTCGATTTCGCCCGATGCCACCTGCGCGGCCACGGCAAAACTCATCGCGATGCGGTGGTCGCCGTGGCTGTCGATCCTGCCGCCGCCAAGCGGGCCGGGGAAGATCGTCGCGCCGTCGTCGGTTTCATCGACACGCAGGCCCAGCGTGCGCAGGCCGGCGCTCATTGCGGCCAGGCGGTCGGATTCCTTGACCCGCAATTCGGCCGCGCCGCGCACCACGGTGGGGCCATCGGCGCAGGCGGCAGCGATGAACAAGGCCGGGAATTCGTCGATCATGTCCGGCACGATCTCCACCGGCACTTCGATGCCCTTCAACGGCGCGTGCCGTACCACCAGATCGGCGACCGGCTCGCCGCCGTGCGCTGCGCGGTTTTCCTCGCTGATGTCCGCGCCCATCAGCCGCAGCGCGGCCAGCAGGCCGGTGCGGCGTGGGTTCAGGCCCACCGCGCGCAGGCGCAATTCGCTGCCAGGCACGATGCTGGCTGCGACCAGGAAGAACGCCGCCGACGAGAAATCCGCCGGCACCGCGATATCGGTCGCGCACAGTCGCTGGCCGCCGCGCAACCTGGCATAGCTGGGCGAGAACTCGATCTCGACGCCGAAGGCCGACAGCATGCGCTCGGTGTAATCGCGCGTGGGATGCGGTTCGCGCACCGTGGTTTCACCTTGCGCATACAGGCCAGCCAGCAATACCGCCGACTTGACCTGCGCACTGGCCACCGGCGAGGCGAAATCGATGCCGTGCAGCGTGCGCCCGCCGTGGATGCGCAACGGCGGCAGGCCGCCGGCCCCGGTGTCGATGCGCGCACCCATCGATGCCAGCGGGTCGGAAACACGGCGCATTGGCCGCTTCGACAGCGATTCATCGCCCACCAGCACGCTGTCGAACGGCTGCGCCGCCAGCAGCCCGGCCAGCAGGCGCATGCCGGTGCCGGCATTGCCGCAATCCAGCGGCGTTTGCGGCGGCTGCAAGCCATCGACGCCGACGCCATGCACGATGCGCTGCGACGGCGACGGCGTTTCGATGCGCACGCCCAGTTGCGCGAACACCTTGGCGGTGGCGCGGGTGTCCTCGCCTTCGAGGAAACCATCTATTTTCGACACGCCATCGGCCAGCGCCGCGAACATCACCGCCCGATGCGACACCGACTTGTCGCCGGGAATGTCCAGTGCCCCGGCCAGCGGCTTGCCGCGCGATGCGATCCAGTTGTGCTTGCCCGTCATTGTCAAGGCACCGCCACCGGATACGAACCCAACACCTTCACCTGCGCCACATGGCCCTTCAACTCCGCCATCGCCTCCTTCATCGCCGGATCGTCCACGTGCCCGGCCAGGTCGATGAAGAACGCATATTCCCACTTCGCATTGTGCGACGGCCGCGACTCGATCCGGTTCATGCTGATCCCGTGCCGCGCGAACGGGCTCAGCACGTCGAACAGCGCGCCCGGCTTGTCGTGGATGGAAACCAATACCGAAGTGCGGTCATGCCCCGACGGCGGGAAGATCGAACGGCCAATCACCAGAAAGCGCGTGGTGTTGTCCTTGTCGTCCTCGATCGAGGTCATTACCACCTTCTTCAGGCCATAGACGTGGCCCGCGCTCTCGCCGGCGATCGCCGCCGCATCGTCGGCGCCGCGCGCGCGGCGCGCGCCTTCGGCGTTGCTGGAAACCGGGATCTTCTCCGCCTTCGGCAAGTTGGCCCGCAGCCACGACGAAGTCTGCGCGAACGACTGCGGATGCGCGTAGATGCGCTCGATGTCCTCAAGATGGCCACTGCGCGACAGCAAATACTGGTGCACGCGCAGTTCGACTTCGCCGCATATCTTCAATTGCGAAGTCAGGAACATGTCCAGCGTGACCTGGATGGTGCCCTGCCCCGAGTTCTCCACCGGCACCACGCCGAAATCGGCGTTGCCGTTTTCCACTTCCTGGAACACTTCCTCGATGCTGGCCAGCGGCAGCCCGTGGGCGGAGCGGCCGAAGTGCTTGAGCATCGCCTGCTGGCTGTGCGTGCCTTCCGGGCCCAGGTAGCCGATCTTGAGCGGCTCCTGCTGCGCCAGGCAGGCGGACATGATTTCGCGGAAGACGTGCACCAGCACCTGATCCGGCAGCGGGCCTTCGTTGCGGTCCACCACCATGCGCAACACCTGCGCCTCGCGCTCGGGGCGGTAGTAATCGACCGCCTGCGCCAGCTTGCCCTTGGCCTTGCCGACTTGCAGGGCGAACGCGGCGCGTTCGGCGATCAGCGCCTGGATCTGGCGGTCGATGCCGTCGATCTTGGCGCGCACGTCGGCCAGCACCGGTTTCGCTTCGGCTGGCGCGGCTGTTTTCGGCGCGGATGTCTTCGAGGATTTCTTCGCAGGTTTGTTCGGCTTGGTGGCCATCATGCTTCCATCATTCGTGTCTTGAGAAATGCTCGAACACAGCATTCAGTCCGCAAAAGACGCAAAGAACGCAAAGTGAATGGTTTGGATTTCAACAGCTTTCCTTTGCGTATTTTGCGTTGTTTGCGGACAAAACTGCTTTTCAGCCATTGCGCTGCGCGAATTCGTGCATGAACGCCGCCAGCGCCTGCGCGCCGGCGACCGGCATGGCGTTGTAAAGCGAGGCGCGGATGCCGCCGACGGCCTTGTGGCCCTTCAGCGCCAGCAGGCCGGCGGCCTTCGATTCAGCCACGAAGCGCGCGGTCAGGGTTTCGTCCGGCAAGACGAAAGGTATGTTCATGCGCGAGCGGAATTCCGGCAATACATGGTTGCGGTAGAAACCGCCGGAACCGTCGATGGCTTCATAAACGATCCGCGCCTTCTCGGCGTTGCGGCGCGCGAATTCTTCCACGCCGCCCTCGTCCAGCATCCATTTCACGGTCAGGCCCAGCAGGTACCAGTTCCACGTCGGCGGCGTGTTGAGCATCGAATCCTTCGCCGCATGCGAGCGGTAATCGAAGATGTCGGCGCGCGGCTGGCCCTCGCGCTCCAGCAGGTCGCGGCGCACGATCACCACGGCAATGCCGACCGGGCCGAGGTTCTTCTGCGCGCCGGCGTAGATCAGGCCGTACTTCGACACGTCGATGGGCTCGGAGGCGATGCTGGAACTGAAATCGGCGAACAGCGGTACCTTGCCGACGTCCGGCGCGTCGCCGCGGTATTCGACGCCGTGGATGGTTTCGTTGGCGGTGATGTGGACGTAATCCGCGCCGGGGTTCAACTGCCATGAATCGCGCGGCGGCACACCGCTGAAGCCGCCGGCTTCCGACGACGCGGCGATGCTGATGCCAACGTAGGGCCTGGCCTGCTTGATCGCGGTCTTGCTCCAGTGGCCGCTGACCACGTAATCGGCGCTGCCGCCGGGGCGGGCGAAGTTCAACGGCAGCAAGGCTTGCTGCGTGGTCGCGCCGCCAGCCAGGAACAGCACCGCGTAGTCGTCGGGAATGGCGATCAGCTTGCGCAGGTCGGCTTCGGCGCGGGCCGCGACTTCGATGAATTCGGCGCTGCGGTGGCTGATCTCGACGATCGAAGCGCCAATGCCGTTCCATTCCAGCATTTCGGACTGGGCCTGGCGCAGGACCGGCTCGGGCAAGGTGGCCGGGCCGGCGCTGAAGTTGTAAAGGCGGGTCATGCGGGGCGGTGGGGAATTCGGGGCCGGCTATTGTGCCGCACAACGGCTGCCAACGTTCCCGGCTGCGTGCTCAGCCCCGTCCGAACAGCAGCAATGCACTCAGGCCCGTCCCCAGCAGCAGCGCCGCCAGCAACAGCCACGGCCAACGTTTGACCGACTGCCGCAGCGGCGCGGCCTCGATTTCCGGGGCGTCGTCGGTTTCGGCGACAGGCACCGGTACCGGCGCGATCGCCGGCGACCACGGCATTTCGACCACGAAACGCGCCTGCGGCGCGAACACCACCTGGTCGCCTGCCGACAACAGGGCATCGCGGATCGCCACGCCGTTGACCCAGACGCTGCGCTCGGAGGTCAGGCCGGTCAGCAATACCTGCCGGCCCTGCCGCTGCAGCCGCAGGTGCCGGGGAGCCACCCCGGCTTCGTCGATGCGGATATCCGCGCTTTCGGCGCTGCCAACTTCGCAGGGGCGGGTCAGCGGGAAACTGCGCCCGTGCAGCGGGCCGCCAACGCCGCGCAAGACCATGCACGGGTCGTCCGCGTCTTCCCGCATGGCCTGGCCGGCATTGGCCGGCAATGACCGGGCCTGGCTGCGAAGCTGCATCTCCACGCCATCGACATGCAAGGTATCGCCGGCACGCAACAAGGCCATGCGCCGCACCGGCCGGCCGTTGACGTGCACACCGTTGTCGTTGCCGTCGGCCACCTGCAACCACAGGCCGCGCTTGTCGGCACAGAATTGCGCCAGTGGCACGCCGGTCACGCCAAAACCGGCCACGCCATCTGCCCCGCGCGCCAAGCGGTGCACGCCGGGTTCGAGCGGCCAATCGGCCTGCTGGCCTTGCTTGAAATGAATGCGCAACTTTTCCACGTGGCGCGAAGACTACCAGTTTGCGCACATCTACAATGCGCCATCCGCCCTCGCCCGCTGCCGAACATGTCCAGCATCGACATCCGCCACCCGCACAACCGCAGCCCGCAGGAAGCACGCGCCGTCGTCGATGACGTGGCGCGCAAGCTGGCCGAACGCTTCGATTGCCGCTGCGACTGGTCCGGCGACACCTTGCGCTTCAACCGCTCCGGCGTCGATGGCCGGATCGAACTGACCACGCAGGAAGTCCGCGTCAACGCCAAGCTCGGCTTCATGCTGTCGATGATGCAGGGCCCGATCGAAGCGGAAATCCGCCGGGTGCTGGAAGAGAAATTCGGCAGAACCCGGGATCCCCGCAAATAACAGTCTCGCCGCTGCGGCGCACTCGCTGCCATCGCCGGTCATTTGCGCCAAAAAGGTGCCTGAAAAACCACAAAAGGTGCTGTTCAGCAAACAGTCGGCTTGATAGAAATTTCCTGTTGCAAAGCAGCACCCAAGGGCGTAGCTTTCTTCAACGAGCCCGCCAGTCCACACGAAGCACGTATGCTCCCCTCCCCTTACGACTTCGGACTGGCGGGCTTTTTCGTGCCCGCGATTCATGCCGGCAACGCTCCGGGCCATCAATGATGTGACGCCAACATCGCTCCATGCGATTTTTGTGTCCGCCTTCCCATCCCGGCCGAAGGCATATCCGGCTAGAATCCCCGGCCCGGAATTTCCCACGCAACACACGCCCTGCCTACATGCCCGCCTGGTACTTCGGGTTCGCCCTTGCCCTGTTCGTTGGCCTAGTCGCCACCCTTTACCTCTGGCTGGTTCGCCGTCGCCAGAATGAATCCGCCGCCGGCCTGCTGGCATTGGCTGGCATGCGCTGGCGCGAGTTCTCCCGCCTGGTGTTGGCAGCGATGGAATTGCGCGGCTACCGGCGGCCCGTCGTGGCCGAAGGCGACGAACCGCGCGCGCAGGACACCACTTTCCTGCTGGACAAGGGCGGCAGCTCCCTGTTGGTGGCCTGCAAGCACGGTTCGGCCTACCGCATCGGCGCGGCCACGGTCGATGAAATCGCCGCAGACCTGCGCCTGCGTGGCGCGCAGGGCGGCGTACTGGTGACCGAAGGCAGCATCGATCCGTCAGGCCGCGAAAAAGCCGCACGCCACGGCATCGAAGTCCTCACCGGCCCGCGCCTGTGGGCGGAGATCAAGCCGCTGCTCGACCATGACCTGCATACGCGGGTGGTCGGCGGCGCCACCGCACGCGCCAAGCGTCATACCGGCATTGCCTGGCTGGCGGCGATCGCCATCGGTGCCATCGGCGCTTTGCTGCTGTCCGGTTTGTCGGAACCTGCCGCGCAAGCACCGGCACGAGCCGCGGCTGCCGCCGCGCCAGTCGCCGCCACGACGACGCCGGTCGGCCATCCTCCCGCCACGACCACCGCCGCTGCTGCGCCAAGGCAAGCTCCGGCACGCGCTTCCGCGCCTGCATCCACCACGCCGCCCACCGAAGCCGAACTGGAAAAGGAACGCGTGGCGGTGTCGCGTTCACTTGGCAGTATCGACGGCCTGCTGCGCGGCATCTGGATTTCGCGTTCGACCCTGGCTGTGGACCGAACCGCCAGCGAGGAGCGCGCTTGGTCGCTGGTCTGCGCCGAACTGGCGCTGCACCCCAATCTGGCCCTGACCCGCGTGCAGATGAATCCACCCGCCGGCAGCAACGAACCGGTGCGCTGGCGTCAGTGCGAGGCGATGCCGCAGTAAGAACCTGTTCAAAGTCTTGCTGCGCTTGCCAGATGGCGCGCGTGCGGTGCTCGGAATGCTCACGTATCACGCATACGCTGCGCTTCCTGCGCTCCACCACGCACCATCTGGCGGCGCTCGCGACAGACTTTGAACAGGTTCTAAGGCGTGGGTGCTGGTTGGTGGTTCCTGGTTGTTGCCGGAACAGCGGCGCCTTCAAGCATGAACCAACAGCCCATCACCCTCTCGCCGGCTCCCACCCCGACGCGGGCAGGTCGAACACCAGCACCTCGGCATTGCGGCCATCGGCCAGTGTCACCGCCGGCTCGTCCTGCATCAGCAGCGCATCACCGGCCGACAGGCGATGGCCGTTCACCGCGATTTCGCCGCGCGCCACGTGCACATAGCCCAGGCGGCCTTCGGCCAGCGCCAGTTCGGCTTTTTCGCCAGCATCGAACAAACCGGCATGCATGCGCGCATTCTGGTGGATGGTCACCGAACCTTCCGCACCATCCGGGCTGACCACCAGCCGCAACTTGCCGCGCTTTTCCGCATCGGCAAAGGTTTTCTGCTCGTAGGACGGGGTCACGCCGAACTTGTCCGGGATGATCCAGATCTGCAGCAGATGGGTCTGCCCACCGTCGCTGTAATTGAATTCGGAATGCTGCACGCCGCTGCCGGCGCTCATGCGCTGGACTTCGCCGGGGACGATGCTGGAGGCGTTGCCCATCGAATCCTTGTGCCCCAGCGCACCGTCCAGCACGTAGGTGACGATTTCCATGTCGCGGTGGCCGTGGGTGTCGAAACCACGGCCGGCGGCCACGCGGTCGTCGTTGATGACGCGCAGCGGCCCCCAGTGGATGTGCGCCGGATCCTGGTAGCCGGCGAAGGAAAAGCTGTGCCAGGTATCCAGCCAGCCGTGGTCGGCATGTCCGCGTTCATTGGCCGGTCGCAAGGTGATCATGGGAAGCCTCCGGTTGATTCAGTGGCCGCAGGATGCGCCGAAACCCGTTTCGCAATAAGTGGTTCGGAACCGATTGACTGTTCCCATATTGGAACAAAATATGAAATTCGGAAGCTCAATCTCGACATCTGGAACAGGAATGCCCGTCCGCCTGAGTCTGGCCATCGCCCTGCTGTGGGCGTTGCCGGGCCTGACCGGCACGGCAAAAGCACAGCAACCCCCGGCCGAGAACATCACCGCCCCGGCCATGCTCCCCGGCGATACGGACCTGCTCGCCGCCGCCCTGGCCTGCCGCCTCGACGACACGCAACTGCCCAACCTGCTGCCGCGCCTGCGCCGGGAGCGCCCGCAGGACTTCACCCAGGCCGAGCGCCAGTATTCCAATCCCGACATGGACCTGTACCGGCTGGCCGACCCGGCCAGCGCCTGGGGCCAGCACGGCGATGCCGTGGTCATTGCCGCCAACCGGGTGATGCTGGCACTCCCCGGCGAGGATGCCGACATTGCCGCCCGCGTCGATGCCTGGCTGGGCCAGGCGCTGCTGCCGGATGCGCTGGACGCCCACCACGCACTGCTGGTCTATCGGCTGCAACAACCGGGGCTGCAGGGCATGACCCTGGTCGGCTGCGAATATCAGGTCGAAGGCCTGTCCCTGCTCGACAACCCCGCCGACGACTGGCGCAGGCGGACCGCGCCGGGAAGCTACGCCCGCGCCGAACCGTTGCGGTAAAAGAAACCCCGGCACCGGGCCGGGGTTTCGCATGTCGCGGGCAAGCCGATCAATGCCCGCCTTCGGCTTCCAGCTTGTCCAGGTCGATGCCCTGCTTCTTCAGCACGCTGGACGCACGCAGCGCATAGAAAGCCAGATAGGCGAAGCAGGCCACGCCCACCCAGAAACTGGCGTGGATGCCGGCAAAATCTGCCAGCTTGCCCTGCGCCAGCGGAATCAGCGCACCGCCCATGATCATCATGATCAACAGGCTGCTGCCCTTGTTGGTATTGCGGCCCAACCCGGCGATCGCCAGCGCGAACACGCACGGCCACATCGTGCTGCAGAACAGGCCCGAAGCGATGAAGGCCATCACGCTGAACTTGCCATCGCCCAGGATGCCGGCGGCCAGCGCCGCCGCACCGCACAGCGAGAAATACAGCAGCATCCGCGCCGGGTTGCCGCCGCTGAACAGGGTCACCGCAATCAGCGCCACGATCACGCCCACGTAGCCGTAGAACTGCGCCACGTCGTGCCCCAGGACCGCATTGACCGCCAGATACACCGCAAAGGCGATGAACGGCAGGATCAGCGCCAGCATCTTCTTCGCGCCGCCGCCGATCTCGAACGCCCCCGCCGCGCCGGTCCAGCGGCCAATCATCAAACTGGCCCAATACAACGACACGAACGGCGCCACCGCCGCCGTCGAGACGCCCAGATGTTCTTCCAGATACGCCGGCAAGTGCGCGCCGGTGCTCACTTCCACACCCACATAGACGAAGATCGCGATCATGCCCAGCACCAACTGCGGATAGGCGAAGACCGACTTCTTGTGGATCAGTTTGCCCTCGTCCTGCGCCTCCGACGCACTGACCGCATCCAGATCGATCTTGTTCGGCACCGATGAGAACTTGATCATCAGGGCCACCAGGATGAAGGCCACGCCCAGCACCAGATAGGGAACCTTGACGCTTTCGATGCTGGCCTCGGTATTGCCGGCGGCAACGCTGCCGAAGATCGCCAGACTGACCAGCAGCGGGCCGATGGTGGTGCCGAAATTGTTGATGCCGCCGGCCATCGTCAAACGCTGCGCGCCGGTGGCCGGATTGCCCATCACGATCGCCAGCGGGTTGGCCGCGATCTGCTGCAACGAAAACCCGAGGCCGACGGTGAACAAGCCCGAGATCATCAGCGCGAACGAACCCAAATTCGCCGCCGGATAGAACAGCAAGGTACCCAACGCCGAAATTACAAGGCCCAGACAGATGCCATTCTTGTAGCCAATCTTGTTCAACAGATCCTGCCCGGCCGCCTTGGACACCGCGAAATAGATCAGCGAACCGACCGTGTAGGCGATGTAGAACGCGAACGACACCAACTGGCTCTGCGTGTGCGTGAGGTCGAACGCCTTGCGGAACACCGGGATCAGGATGTCGTTGCTGGCGGCGACGAAGCCCCAGAAGAAAAACACGGTGATGAGCACACCGAACTGCGACCAGCGGGTTTGTTGCGGCTTCTGCGTCGTCATGGACTGGATTCTGGTTGGCGCCCTGAGGCGTGACTTGGGAGGCTTCGTTGCCGTCTCGGCAACAGGCAAATTCTCGATGGACGATACCATTGCCGGGCACGCATCCACGCACCCGCCGCGCAGCGTACGTGCCTGCACGGCAAAGCGACACCTTGCACCGCAGCATTCAAATACCAATCCAAAGCCACAAGAGGCCATGCAGCATGGCCATGGCCGCACCACCACGACGATGCAAGACAAAGATCGCGCCTTGCGTTTTCTGCTGCCGGACAAAGACAAAGGCCGCGACGATGCGCGGCCTTCTGTTCCGGAATGCAATATGCGCCCGAAGTTGGACTCGAACCAACGACCCCCTGATTAACAGTCAAGTGCTCTAACCGG
Organism: Pseudoxanthomonas sp.; assembly: GCA_047607085.1. Lineage (GTDB taxonomy): Bacteria > Pseudomonadota > Gammaproteobacteria > Xanthomonadales > Xanthomonadaceae > Pseudoxanthomonas_A. Next base: position 41,605 of record JASGDT010000008.1, read on the forward strand.
CTGAGCTATTCGGGCGGGGCCGCAAATTGTACGGGCGGGAATGGCATGGGGCAAGCCTTTGCGTCGTCGGCCGCAGGCGCGGCTCAGCCGGCGCAATACTTCGAGTCGCCCGGGCGGGTGCTGCGCACGCGGCCCAGGTTGTTCACCACCACCTGGCCCAGCGATTCGCCGCCGCGGCACAGGGTGACAGTGATGTTGCTGCCGGCACTGCGGCCGTCCGGCAGGAAGCGAATGCGCGGACGGCCCTGGGTGGAGACGAAGCGCAATGAGGAATCCAGCGATGCGCTCTCCTCGCGCACGATGGCGGCGGCGCTGGCCGGCTGCCCGGTGCCGCGCGGGTCGCGGAAGATCAGCCAGCCCTGGCTCCAGTCGCTGCCGCTGCGGCAACCGCCAAGGCCATTGGAAGGGCAGACGGTCACCAGCGTGTTTCCGCTGACCGCCGCGATCCGCGCCGAGGCGAAACCGGCGCTCAGCAGGTGCATCGCGGTCTGTGTGCGCTGCTGCTCGACCAGGCTGCGAAAAGACGGCAAGCCCAGCGCCAGGCCCAGGCTGACGATGGCCATGACGATGACGGATTCGATCAGGGTGACGCCGCGCGGGCGGCGAACGGAAAGGGGGGAACCGTGAATGCGGGACATGGCGTTCTCCGGGTGGATGGGACGCCTCCAGCATCGTTGTGCATGCCCACCGCCGGCATCGGCGGAAGCAGCGCAATGGTGTAGGAATTTTCCTGACGCGGATGTCATCCGGCGCGACGTCATCCGACGCGCCGCTATACTGGTCAGTCGCTTCGCACCCCACGCCGATGACCGAACGTTTCCAGCTTGTTTCCCCGTACTCGCCCGCCGGTGACCAGCCGCAGGCGATCGCGCGCCTGGCCGAGGGTTTCGAGGCCGGCTTGGCCAAGCAGACCATGCTCGGCGTCACCGGCTCGGGCAAGACCTTCACCGTCGCCAACATCGTCCAGCAGGTGCAGAAGCCGACCCTGGTGATGGCGCACAACAAGACCCTGGCCGCGCAGCTCTACAGCGAATTCAAGGCGTTCTTCCCGCACAACGCGGTCGAATACTTCGTCAGCTACTACGACTACTACCAGCCGGAAGCCTACGTGCCGTCCAGCGACACCTTCATCGAGAAGGACAGTTCGATCAACGAGCACATCGAGCAGATGCGGCTGGCGGCGACCAAGGCGCTGCTGTCGCGGCGCGACGTGCTGGTGGTCGGCACGGTGTCGGCGATCTACGGCCTGGGCGCGCCGGAGGATTACCTGTCGCTGCGCCTGATCCTGTCGCGTGGCGAACGCATCGACCAGCGCGACCTGATCAACCACCTGGTGTCGCTGCAATACACCCGCAACGAATACGAACTGCAGCGCGGCACCTTCCGCGTGCGCGGCGAGAGCATCGACGTGCACCCGGCCGAAAACGATGTGGAGGCATTGCGCATCGAACTGTTCGACGGCGAAGTCGAGAACCTGTCGCTGTTCGATCCGCTGACCGGCGAAACCCTGCGCCGCATTCCGCGCTACACCGTCTATCCGAAAACCCACTATGCGACCACCCGCGACCGCGTGCTGGCGGCCATCGACACCATCAAGATCGAACTGAAGGAAAGGCTGGAACAGCTGTACGCCACCAACAAGCTGGTCGAAGCGCAGCGGCTGGCGCAGCGCACCCAGTTCGACCTGGAAATGATGGCCGAGGTCGGCTTCTGCAGCGGCATCGAAAACTACTCGCGGCACCTGACCGGCAAGGCGCCGGGCGAACCGCCGCCGACCCTGTTCGACTACCTGCCGGCCGACGCGCTGCTGGTGGTCGATGAATCGCACGTCACCATTCCGCAGATCGGCGCGATGTACAAGGGCGACCGTTCGCGCAAGGAGACGCTGGTGGAATTCGGCTTCCGCCTGCCTTCGGCGCTGGACAACCGCCCGCTGCGCTTCGAGGAATGGGAAGCACGTTCGCCGCGCAGCATCTATGTTTCGGCCACCCCCGGACCGTATGAGTTGCGCGAGTCGAACGGCGAAGTGGTGGAACTGGTCGTGCGCCCCACCGGCCTGGTGGATCCGGAGGTGGAAATCCGCCCGGTCACCAGCCAGGTTGACGACCTGCTTTCGCAAATCCACGAGCGCGTATCCTGGGGCGACCGCGTGCTGGTGACCACGCTGACCAAGCGCATGGCCGAAAACCTGACCGAATACCTCGGCGAGCACGGGGTCAAGGTGCGCTATCTGCACAGCGACGTGGAGACGGTGGAACGCGTGGAGATCATCCGCGACCTGCGCCTGGGCAAGTTCGACGTGCTGGTCGGCATCAACCTGCTGCGCGAAGGCTTGGACATGCCGGAAGTGTCGCTGGTCGCCATTCTCGATGCGGACAAGGAAGGCTTCCTGCGTTCCACCGGCTCGCTGATCCAGACGATTGGACGCGCCGCGCGCAACCTGCGCGGCAAGGCGATCCTGTACGCCGACCGCATGACCAAGTCGATGCAGGCGGCGATCGACGAAACCAGCCGCCGCCGCGAAAAGCAGATGGAATACAACACCGAACACGGCATCGTGCCCAAGTCGGTGGCCAAGCCCATCGTTGACATCCTGGAAGGCGCACGCAGCGACGCCGCCACCGAAAAAAACCGCGGCAAGCTTCGCCGCGTGGCCGAAGACCGCGCCGACTACGCCGCGCTGTCGCCGGAAAAACTCGCCGCCAAGCTGCGCGAACTGGAACAACGCATGTACCAGCACGCCCGCGACCTTGAATTCGAGGACGCCGCGCGCCTGCGCGACGAGATCCAGCAGCTCAGGAGCGCCAGTCTCGCCCTGTAGCACCGCAACGCCGGCAGGCACCGGCCCCCGCCCTGCCCGCCGGCTTGTCCGCATCGTCCGAGGCAGGTAGAATGCGCGGCTCCGTGACGGCTCGCCCGCCACGCGAAGGGCGGTTAGCTCAGCGGTAGAGCACTACCTTGACATGGTAGGGGTCACAGGTTCGAACCCTGTACCGCCCACCACTTAAGCCCTTGAAAATAAGGGGTTTTGTGGAAACTAGATCCGAATCGAAACGAACCATGCTTTCCCCGTAACAGCAGGGTAACAGCAGAAAAGGCCACCTTGGACGGGTGGCCTTTTGCGTTGGCAAGTGCCCAGGTCGGCCAGGTATTGCCCTATTGCATAGTCGGTCGCGCCACCGGCTTTCAGAATCGCAAGAATCGCAGCGATCCAGCTTTCTGATTCTTCGCGCAGCCGGCCCATATCAGCGCCCCTCTTGGCCGGGCATGCAATCAACCTCATTGGCAGTGCTGATCAGCGCACAGGCCACCTCCCGTGCTTCATCGGCGGAAATGCGTAGATCGATCGTCACGGCTTGGTTGCACAACATGAAATGGATATCCGCACCAGGCGCACGTTTGGCGCAGTGTGGAGCAGACTCAATGACGACCTCGACGGGTCGGGAGGCTACTAGGCGGCCTGTCAGCATGATGTGACTCCTATGACATCAAGGAGAATCCCCGTTCTCCATTCGTCCTGTTATTTGATGAAATACTGAAAAACAAGGAAAAAATCTACAAATGAGTACGGATGGCGGTGTCCGCCGGAGATGATCGAAATATTTTCAATGCCCCCCCCCGGTGAGTTACGCGCGCGTGTGCAACCAGGCCTTGATCGCCATCGGGTCGCTGCTCGCGTACTCAAGAAACGGCCCACGAAAGACGGCGAACGATCCACCGCGAGCATGGGCCTGCTTTCGTGTCTCGGCAGTCCGAATGCGAAGTCCGCACTTGCGTGCGAGCGCGTCCAGATTTTGCCCTTGCGTGGCGCGGTCGGTGCTGGCGTCAGCCGTCATGTCAGTGCGCCCTCGGGTCGGGAATCATGCCGATGCCGCTTGCGCTGCGGCCCATGTCATCGGTGCAGGTCACGCGGACAAAGGTCTGTCCAACCTCCGGCGGATCTATGACGACGTTCAGGCCACCATTGAGTACGGCTTCCATGCCCACGTTTCGGCCCAGCAGCAAACTTGCGGCAGCGAGCGTTGCGGTATGCCACGCCTCTCCCATCATTGCGGCAAATTCGGCATGGCTAAGCCGCAGGATCGCGTCATCGTAAAGGTGACAAAGAAATCCATCCGGTGTGCCTGCGATGAACGCCTCCTGTTCCTTCGTCATCCGCAGCCAATCCGAATTCGGGTTGGCCATATCTTCGACTTGTTGCCGGGTCAGCGGCAAGGATTGAATCGTCATCGTGCATCCCTCCCTTTGCGGGCCAATACGGCCCAATCGGATGATTCATTGCTCGGCGCGTGTTCTGTAGTGCGGTTCGCACGCCACAAGCTGCCGTCATGAGTGAAGCCATCACCGCGCTTGGCAGACATTCCATCGCGCCAGAAACCGCGATACCGCAGGCCATCGTCGGATAGTTCTTGCAGCTTCGATTCAAGCTCCGTAATGCGGGCGGTGAGTCGTTCCTCGGATGCGTTCATTTGCTCCCGAACGTACCGGCCAGCCGCCTTCAATGCGGTTCGCACGTCATCCCTTCGTGCGAAGCCGCCGACCTGTTTCTTGGCAGGCGCAGGCACTGACGATGCAGGTTCGCCGATAGTGACGATGCCCGTTTCCATGTTGGCAGACGCCACAACAGTCCCGAAAGCGTTCACGAGCGTGAATCGCTTCCCTTGCGTGCCGGTGCGCCTGAAGTCGCATTGTCGTGCAATGTCCACCGGCAGTTCGGCGGTAATCGCATCAAAGCGGCGATAGAGAACCTGCAGTTCCGTTTCGCCCGGTCGCTGCGGTTCAAGTTCCCGAACCGACGCGCGGCGAACAACAGGCTTTCCCGCAGGCTGCGCCATCGGCTCGGTGCGGTACGCCATGCCCTTTCCGATTGCTACCGCTGCCGTACCGGGACAGGCCGGCACGGAGACAAGGGAAGTTTCCAACCATTCCCAGGACGTGAAGCGAAGGCCGCCACCACCGCGCGGCGATGATTCCAAGACACGAAAGCCGATGGACATGGACAGCGCGCCGGTCTTCAGCAGCTCCCAAAGTTCCACCGCAGCCGTGACGCCAGCGGCAAGCTTACCTTTGACGCGAATGCCGGCAGCCGTGACGGTGGCTGAAGTGATCGCGCCAACCGGTTGATCGTGGTTGTGATGGGCAAGCACGGGAAGCGGCAGTTCGTAGCGTGCGCCACCAGGCATCACGATATCGCCCTGCCGGTCTTCGTGGCCTCGCGTTGCCCAGCCTTCGAAAATCATGCCGGCAGCGTCGCCGACCGCCTTCACGCGCAAAAACGTTTGGTGGTCGTGGCGCATGTCAGTCCTCCGCGACCAGTACCGCTTGCGCAGTGCCACCAATGGCGAAAAGTCGTTCGGCCAGCAGCCCGATGGTGTTGGCCTGCCACAGGCTCACTTGCTGCGCCGGGCTTTGTGGTGTCTCGCGCATGTCGATGGTGGCGTGCAATGCGCCACGGAGTTGCAGGCCTTCGTCGCGGAGTGCGACACCCGATGCCGGAACGATCAGCAGGCCGGTTTGGCCTTCGACGCCGACAACCTCCACGCCTTCGACAAACGTGCCACCGGCAACCGTCATGTTTCGTGCCTCGCTTCGCGTCGCAAGATCAGCGGCCACGCCGGGGGAGCATGCCACCACATAGCCCAGGCTGGCGGCGCAAGCTTGCAGGCCTGCGCGCAGATCGGCCAGCGGCTCGCCTGTGGCAGCGACTGCGGTGGCGGTCGGCGTGAAGTGTCCGACGACAGCCTGATTCATTGCTCGCAGGATTGCCGCCGTCAGTTCGCGTTCCAGTAGTTTTCGGCCAGATGCAACGCCTGTTGCGAGTTCAAACTCGCGGGTCAAGGCGATGATCGCCGCCGGCTTGTACGATTGCGCTTCCTCCAGCGACAACGCCGGCGTGATAACCGGCTTGGGTGCGCCCTCGGTCGCGATGTTGGCCACGGCATCGGACGCCACCAAGACGTGTTCCAGCCGTTGCGGCAGGATGCGCGCGTACTTGGCCAGCCCATCCAACAACGACAGCGGGGCAATGCTGGCGAGATACGCCTCGGCCAACGTCTGTCCTTCCGCTGTGGGCCAGCCATCACCACTAGTCATGGCAGCTTTTGCGAAGGCGGCCACCTGCGCGCGGGGTGAATTCTCCATCACACGCATTGCGGTGGCGTGGTCGCGGTTGCAGGCCAGCGCCTTTGCAACCTCAAAAAACGCATCGACGCGCTGCGCGTGATTGTCGGCAACGCCAGCCGCGATGATGGCGCTTTGCGCGCGTGACAGATGTGCAGCTTGGAGCGGATCCATTTCGTTTTCCTTCTCTTGGGGTTAGCCGGCATCGCGCCGGGTTGAATGAAGATTGCGCGCGCGCTGGAAAATCGTTCACCGCGTGGCGATTTGCAGCAGGCGTTCGATTTCCTCCGGAATCGGCGGATCAGCGGCGGCGATGCCTGCTGCCTGCAATCGGTCATGGATCGCGCCGATGCCAAGCTGCCAGCCGGTAACCAGTGGCCATGCTGCGCCGCGCTTGTCCGGTGCCAGCCGGTGCGCCTCGGCGGCGGCGGCGGCCAGTATTTCGGGCAATCCGGCGGCGAAGGCGTGAACGGCATCGCGCGCGGCCTGTTCGGCGGCGGCGTGGCTGGCATGCTGGGCGGCCTGCCATGCGCGGCAGGCATCCAGGTCGAATAGCGTCCGGCAACCACGGCCACGCCGGCCACGGCGCGCGGTAGGGCATCCAGCCTCCACCATGCGGCGCAACGTTGTGGTGGAAACCGCCAGCGCCTGCGCGGCCTCTTCCAGTGGGACGGCGGTCATTGCTCACCTCCGCACCAGTCGCAGCCCTCGCCACCGCAGGCCGGGCAATCGTCGTGCAAGGCTGGGTTTTGACCGTCATGACGGTCATTTGCGTCATTGCCAGCCCCCGAGAATGACGGTTGTGACGGTTGTGACGGTTGATTCCGGGCCTTGCACGAAAGCCGGATCGTGCGGGCTGTTGCGGAACGGTCTTGCTCGATCTCCACGCCCTGCAGCCGCAGCGCCGGGGCAAGCCGGCGAAGCGTGCCGGACAGTCCGCGTGGCGACCGAGGCCATGCCTGCGAGCGGGTCACAGCATCATCCGCCGCACTGGCCAAAGCGGCCAGCAGTGCCGCCGCCGTGCCCTCCCAAGCGCGGCGGTTGCGGATGAAGCCCAGCAACACCACGCCGATCGGCGAGCCTTCGATGCCGCCACCCATGCCGGCGTCAAGGTTGACGCGATAGGCCTCGATGAAGTCCTTGGCGGTGAACCCGAGTTCGCCGACACCAGCAGCCGCCCATTTCGCAAAGTCAGCCATGCGTGGTGGGTTACCGATGTTGATGGATTCGTGATCGCGGATCGCAGCCACCAGTCCGGACAAAATCGCCGCGAAGATATGCGGCGCATCGGCATTGAATCCGCGCCACAGTTCCGATTCCGTCCGGCGGTGCTGGATGACTTCAAGTTCAACATGCAGGCCACGTTCGGCCAGGTCGGGGCGGCTTGCCAGATCTTCGATGCCGTTGCAGATAACTGGCCGCTGCACCTCGACCAGCGTTTCGTCGGTGTTCGTGTAAAGCGTGCGTTCGCTGATCGCGCCGCCAGTGGCAACGCGGCAAAGCGCATCCGACAACTGCGGGTTGATTGCGCTCAGGTTGTCCAGCGTCAAAACCCAGCCATTGCGCGCGCCAACCAGCAGATCGCGCAGTTCCTTAGGCGGTGCCCGCAGTGGAATGGCGGATGGATCGACCAGACTGCGCAACATGCGCGCCGCCGTGCTCTTGCCTGTGCCTTGTTCGCCGGACAGAAACACAATCGGGCAGGGTGCACCCGGACGCCATGCGGCCAGCAACCAGCCGGCCACAAGCGGACGATGCTCCTTGGTGATGTTGATGTGATCCCACAGTCGCGCAAAGTCCGGCTCTTTCGGCCCGGGCAACTCGCCCATGCCGGCGGTGCGCCGGAACATCAGCGGCGTGTTACTCCAGCGCCAGCCGTCCGCGCCCACCTCGATCACGCGATGATCGGCGCGGCCCATGTCCAATACCAGGCCGGCATCGCTGCGCGCGGTGCGGAGCCATACGTCACGCTTGTCGCCTCGGAATTTGGCGATGCTGCAAAGCGTGGTGATCGCGTCGGCGATGCTGTTGCGATTCGCGCCCTTGCCGGTGATCGCGTAAAAGCGCTCTGCCAGCACGTTGCGATAGTCGCCGCTTTCGATGGCATGCACGGCCAGCCCGTCGCGCGCGTAAGCAGTTCCATCCGGCGCGTGGAAAAGGTCATGACATTTGCCAATGTCAAGCAGGATGTCGGATTGCTTGCGCGGCTTTCCCTCCGAATCCGTGGCGCGAACATCATCGACGCTGATCGCTTCATCCAGTGTTTCGCGGGCGCGCTGTTCAAGCGTGGAGACTGTCATGCCGCCGCCTTCGCCAGATGCTCGGCCAGCGCCGTTTCGGCTACCTGCAATGCGGCCTCGGCTGTCTGAATCTCACGGCGCAGCGCATCGACTATCTGCTGCTTGATTTGCACCAGCCGCGCCGGACTGTGTACGTGGTCAGGACGCCACGATTCAGCCTTACCCAAGGCATTGTCTGCGTGTTCGATCCGGGACAGTGCCAGGGCAAGCCGTGCATCATCCTCCACGGACAGGATCCGCCAATCGGCAAGCTCGCGCACGGCAATCAGCACCACGCGAACCTCCAGCGGCAGCACCTCCATCGCTGCGGCCCAACCAGACTCGCGGATGGCGCGCTGCATCCTCTCGCGTTCCTGTGGTGTCGGTGGCCAATGGCGCGGCGGCATGATGTCCGCCCAGGTCAACCCGATGGCGGCGAGCACGTCGCCAGCTGCGCAGCCGGCGAAACAGTGGAGCAACACCTTGTTGTCCCGTTCGGCAATGGTCAGCTTGCGGGACTGGCCACCGCAGGCCGGACACTTTGCGCGCCAGCCGTTGCGGGACTTCTGGACGCCTTCCAATCGGTGCAGCAACGGTTCGGCGGTAGCGTGTGCGACGTGGTAAGTGCTACCCTTGCCATGCACCCCGCCGCCCGCGTAAGTGCTTGCGCCTCGACTGTTTCCAGCAGCCGGGGCGCGTTCGTTTTGGTGTCTCATTCGGACACCTCCCGGTGGATCGCGTCCGCCAGTTGCAGCACATGGGCGCGGATGCCGTGCAGGGTGTTGGTCAGGCTCTCGCAGCCCGACTCACAGGGCATGGCGTGCAAGGTCATCAGTTGCGCGTGGACGGTATCGGCCAGGTCGGGCAGTTGCCGGCGCAGGTCGTCGGCATCAGGTTGGCGATACAGCGCGCGCATCGCTTCGATTTGCGTGGCGACATCCATCAGGCCACCTCGCGGTGGTCGGCCAGCGCTTCACGGCTGCGGTAACTCACGGGCCTGCCGGCGTTGCTCTGTGCTTCCAGGTGGTCAATCCATGCCCGGACAGCCTCGGGCCGCGCAAACCGGCGACGCCCGACCAGGAACGTACCTAGGTCTCCGGCCTGAATGGCGCTGTAGATGGTCGGGATGGATTCGCCGGTCAATTCGGCGATCTGCTGTACGGACAGCTTCAGGGGTTCAAGTTTTGTCACGATCACTGCACCTTGCGATATGTCGCTTTCGCGACGGTGCAGTGATTTGATAGCCCAGCAGGGGGCGGAAGCATTATTTCCGGAGTTTCACTTCCAGGCTCGTCATTACAGCGAAGAGCTGGCGGAAGTCATCAGTCATTCCTGCGTAGTCCTTGATCCGGTTCCGCATGGCTCGATCACCGATCCCATGGTCATCTGCTATTTGTTTTCGTGCAGCTACTGAATCTGCGCCGGCAGCTACAGCGTCCTGCCATTCGATGACGCTGCGCACCAAAGGTGCTAATTCACCAACACCGTCAGGTTTGCTCTTACCCTGACGCTTGATAACCCCAAGCTTAGCGGCCACTGCGTGCATCGCTTCTTCTAGGTCTGTGAAACTAACCAATGGTGCCAGTCCCGCAGCGACGTGCAGCAGGGTTTTCATGTCGGGAGTTTGCTTGCGCTCGACGGCTGCGCAGAATCGCGCGACGATCTGCTGCCCTTGCGTGGTGTGCGCAATAGCTCCCATTGAAACCATGCTCGCGCGCGTTAAGGTGAACTTGCCAACTTGCTTCTGTGCACGCGCTGCACGCTTTGGCGCAGTTCCCCAGCCCGCAGGAATGTCAGCAGCCCCCGCCTTGGCAGGGGCTTTCTTCGTTGGTCGCATGGTGTTCACTTCGATTCATCTCCATCCATGGCGGGAGATCCGGCCAACTCGTTCATGGCGCCGATCGTATGCTTGGCATCGCGGAGCAGTACATCGAAGGCGCAGAAGACAGCTTCACGCTCAGTCGGGTTGCAAGCAGAAAATGCCACTCCATTCGCGTTCCTCATCAGCGCCACAAGTCCCTCCATGGCGACCAGGCGCGAATGCACCCGGCCGCCGAGGATGAAGGGGTGATCGCGCAGTTCCTTGCTTGGCCGCTTGGTGGGCATGTCAGAGATCCCGACAAGCCCAAATCTTCGCGTCGGGATACGCGCTTATGACTCGGGACAGCGTTTTCCTCGCTTGGAATCGTGTGCCGCGAACGGGAAATGCGCCGATTCGCAATTGCCGATCAATGGGGGCGGTGATCATGGCGCCGTTGTCTGCCGGCACCGTGACAACCACGCAATACTCTTTCGGGCCAGCGAGTCCACGCCGGGCCTGTGGTGACATACTTGCTCTGGCCATAGTCGTTCTCCTTTGGAACGGTTGTGGAAGGTGGGGCCGGTTGCCTGTAACAGGCCGGCCCACCGCTTTATCCGGCCCTCGCCGGAATCTTGTTGCCTAACTTCGCCACCGCGTCCGCCAGCTTGTCCGGTGCAAGATGCGCGTAACGCAGTGTCATGCGAATGTCCGAATGCCCCAGCAATTCGCGGGCGGTATTCAGGTCAACGCCGGCCATGACCAGCCGGGACGCGAAGCTGTGCCGCAGGTCGTGGAAACGGAAATCCTCCAGCTTGGCTTCGGCGCAGATTTCCTCCCAGCTTGTGTTGATGTTGTCCATTCGTCCGCCTGTCTTCGGCGACGGAAACACCAGCCGCGCATCCTTCGCCGCCTGCTTCTTCCATCGCGTCAACACGTCCAGCGCCTCGGCGTTCAACGGGATATGGCGCGCCTTGCGGCTCTTGGCGTTGCCGACTGTGACGGTCAGCAGCTTGCCCGGCAAATTGACGTTGCCCCATTCCAAGCCCAGCAGTTCGCCGCGCCGCATCCCGGTGTTCAGCGCCACCAGCACCACGGGCAACAGGTAATCGGTAAACCCGTCATCCGGCCAGACGGGATGCCCGGCGCTGCCACGTTCGGCGTGCCAGGCGTTGTGCCGCTGCCGGCTCTCCCTGCGCTTGTCCTCGCGCTTTGTCAGTGCCTTCCGCAGCCGCGCATCCTCGGCAGGGGTCAGGTAACGCACGCGGCTATCGTCGGTGCCCTTGGCCTGTTTGACGGTCTTCATGGGGTGCTTGTCGATCATGCCCCAATCCACCGCACGGGACAGCGCGCCACGGATGCGGGACAAGTCGCGGTTGACGGTTGCCGGCTTGATCCCGTCCTTCAGCCGCTTGGACTTGATGCGCTCAAAATCGAACGGAGACAGGTCGGCAAGTTCGTGCTTGTACAGGCTGCCGAAGACGGATTGGAGAGCGTCAACGGTCGCTTGCCCGGCCTTCTGGTTCGCCTTGGCCCATGTCGCGTAATGGTCGTTGATGAAATCGCCCAGCGTTTGCGGCTTCGGCTTGCTGGCCTCGATGACGGCCACGGGTGCGCCGTGCGTATCGGTTTCGACAAGCGCCGCCTTCGCCTTCGTGCGCGCAGCCTCCACGGTAACGCCCGGCCACTTGCCCAGCGACCGGCTACTGGTTCGGCTCCATTGCACGTTCCAGGACTTCACGCCCGATGGCTGCACACGTAGATGCAATTGCGGGACAATGGTGTCCCATACCCGGTAGGGGTCGGCTTCTGGTTTGCACGCCTCGACCACGGCAGGGGACAGCTTTTTCGATAGTTTTTCGGTAGCCATTTTCAACCCGTAACTGCACGGTAACTGCAAATGGCATCATATCGCGAAACGTCGCATTAAATCATGTCGCTACAAATCAATCACTTATTACGGATGTCGTTGATTGGATGGGGTCAAAAATCCCGTTGACATGGTAGGGGTCACATGTTCGAACCCTGTACCGCCCACCAATTGAATCGACGGCCAAGCCCATGTTCAATTGGATCGCACATGTCCCGCAGGGAAAGAACATGGCAAACCGCTCCCTGAACCGGAGCGGTTTTTCGTTTCCGGCACGCGGCGCCTGCCGATCCGCGAGGAGGGCCCCTATGCACTACAAACCCAAGCGCGCCAAGTCCGCGCGCGCCGGCTGCCTGCCCTGCAAACCGGACCAGCGTGGTGGCGTACGCCTGAAGGAACCCGCCTGATGTCAGCCCTGTTCGATCTGCGCGAAACCTTCCGACCCAAGTTGTTCAGCGTGCTGCGCGAGGGTTACCGCCTGGACGACCTGCGCCATGATCTGGTCGCCGGCCTGACCGTCGCGGTGGTCGCGCTGCCGCTGGCCATGGCGCTGGCCATCGCCAGCGGCACCGAACCGGAAAAGGGCCTGCATACCGCCATCGTCGCAGGCTTCCTGATCTCGGCGTTGGGAGGGTCGCGGGTGCAGATCGGCGGGCCGACCGCGGCGTTCATCCCGGTGGTGTTCGTGGTCATCCAGAAGTTCGGCTACGGCGGCCTGATCCTGTGCACGCTGCTGGCCGGGTTGATGCTGATCGTTGCCGGCGTGCTGCGGCTGGGCGCGCTGATGCGCTACATGCCGCAGCCGGTGATCACCGGCTTCACCGCCGGCATTGCGGTCAGCATCGTGCTGAGCCAGGTCAAGGATGTGCTGGGCCTCAGGATGGGGGCGGTGCCCGCCGAGTTCTTCGCCCGGCTGTCCGCCTTCGCCGGCAACATCGGCAGTTTCTCGTGGGTGGCGATGGGGCTGGCGGCGCTGGGGCTGGCGGTGATCTTCGGCTTGCGCCGCTGGAAACCGTCGTGGCCCGCGTTCCTGATTGCGCTGCTGCTGTGCACCCTGCTGAGTTCCTGCCTGGCCTTGCCCGCGGAAACCATCGCCACGCGCTTCGGCAGCATCCCTGCGCGACTGCCGATCTTCGACTTCCCGCACATCCCGTTCGAGCGCACGCTGGAACTGCTGCCGAGCTCGTTCACCATCGCCTTCCTTGCAGGGGTCGAATCGCTGCTGTCGGCAGTGGTCGCCGACGGCATGACCGGCCGCCGCCACCGCTCCAACACCGAACTGATCGCGCAAGGCGTGGCCAACTGCGGTTCGGCGCTGTTCGGCGGCCTGCCTGCGACCGGGGCCATCGCCCGCACCGCGACCAATATCCGCGCCGGCGCGCGTTCGCCGCTGGCCGGCATCTTCCACGCCGGTTTCCTGCTGGCATTCATGCTGCTGCTGGCGCCGCTGATACGTTACGTACCGCTGGCCGCGCTGGCTGCCGTGCTGCTGGTGGTGGCCTGGAACATGGCGGAGATCGAGAACTTCCGCCATCTGCTGCACGGCCCGGTCGGCGACCGCGTGGTGCTGTTGCTGACCTTCGCGCTGACGGTGATGTTCGACCTGACCGTGGCGATCGAAGTCGGCGTGGTGCTGGCCGCCCTGCTGTTCATGCACCGGATGAGCACGGTGGTCGAGATGGAATCCATCGCCGGGATGCCGGACGACGACGAAAACCAGCGCGCGCGCCTGCCGCCCGGCGTCGAGGCGTACCGCATCGCCGGGCCGCTGTTCTTCGCGGTTGCCAATCGCCTGGATGCCGTGCTGGACGCTTATCCGCAACCACCCAGGGCATTCATCCTGCGCCTGCGCCTGGTGCCGATGGTCGATGCGTCCGGCGCCACCGCGATTGGCCAGTTGATCGAACGCTGCAGCCGCAAGGGCACGCAGGTGATCCTGTCGGGACTGCAGCCGCAGCCGCGCGAGGTGCTGGCGCAAATGGGCGTGCATCCGGGCGAAGGAAAACTGCATTTCGTCGCCGATTACGATGCGGCGGTAGCGCTGGCGGCAGCATTGGTCGGCGACCGGACGACCTGAGTCCGCGCTGCCCGATGGCTCGCGGCCCGGCATCGGCCGAAAGCGGCCTTTGCGGCGGCATAATAGCCCGATGCCCCAGAACTCCGTCGTTTCCGCACTGACCATCGCCGGTTCCGATTCCGGCGGCGGCGCGGGCATCCAGGCCGACCTGAAGACCTTTGCCGCGCACGGCGTGCATGGGCTTTGTGCGATTGCCGCGCTGACCGCGCAGCACACCCGCGGGGTCACCGCAGTACAGGTGCCGCCGATGGAATTCCTGCGCGCGCAGATCGACGCCTGTTTCGACGATTTCGACATTGGCGCGGTCAAGCTGGGCATGCTGGCGAATGCCGAGGCGATCGATGCGGTCGCCGATGCACTGGAAACGCACAAGCCGCGTTTCGTGGTGCTGGACCCGGTGATGGTGGCCACGTCCGGCGCGAAGCTGTTGCAGGACGATGCGCTGGACGCGCTGCGCACGCGGCTGCTGCCACTGGCCGATATCGTCACCCCGAATATCCCGGAAGCCGAGTTGCTGCTGGGCCATGCCATTGCCGATGCGCCCGCCGCACCCGCCGCACTGCGCGGACTCGGCGCGCGCGCGGTGCTGCTGAAAGGCGGCCATCTGCACGAAGGCGATCACGTCATCGACCGCTACGAAGCGGCCGACGCCCGCGCCGAATTCATCCACGAGCGGCTGGCCATCGACGCGCACGGCACCGGCTGCACGCTGGCTTCGGCCATTGCCGCCAACCTGGCGCGCGGCTTGCCGATGGCCGACGCCGTGCGCGTCGCCACCGACTACATCCACCGCGCGCTGCGCGCGGGCTACCGGCCGGGGCGCGGCGAAGTGCTGGTGCTCGACCACTTCGGCGCCGCGGCCTTGCAATGAGCGCGCAAACCCGTGAAATCCCGCTGGCCGCCGCCGACGGCCACGAATGGAAACTGATCGCCGTGCTGCCTGCGCAGCCACGGGCCGCGTTGCTGTGGCTGCCGGCGCTGGGCGTGGCGGCGAAGCATTACCTGCCCTTTGCCGAAACACTGGCCGAACGCGGCATCGCCGTGTATCTGCACGAATGGCGCGGCCTTGGCAGCAGCAACCTGCGCCCGGACCGTGAAAACGATTGGGCATATCGCGAAATCCTCGAAGCCGACCTGCCGCAAAGCCACGCGGCGATGGCGCAGGCGCATGCCGGCATCGCGCATTGCATCGGCGGGCACAGCCTGGGCGGGCAATTGGCGACGTGCTTCGCGGCGCTGCAGGCCGGTGCGTTCGCGCAATTGTGGCTGGTTGCCAGCGGCACGCCGTACTGGCGGGCCTTTCCCGCGCCGCTGCGTTGGGGGCTGCCGCTGCTGTACCGGTTCCTGCCGTGGCTGGCGCAACGGCGCGGCCGTTTGAATGGCCGCCGTCTTCGCTTCGGCGGCATGGAATCGCGCGGCCTGATCCGCGACTGGGCGCGCGTGGGCCTGAGCGGGGTCTATCGCGCCACCGGCATGGAAGACACGCTATTGGAGTCAGCGCTGTCGCAACTGGCAATCCCCATCCACGGCGTGGCGCTGGAAAAGGACTGGATGGCGCCGCGCGATTCGCTGGTCGCGCTGACCGGCAAGCTGGCGCCGGCGCAGTCGAAGATCATCGTGCTGAACAGCCGGCAGCTGGGTGCGCGGGCGGACCATTTCACGTGGATGAAGCAACCCGGCAGCGTCGTGGATTGTTTGCTGGAGTGAGTGCTGCCTGCTTGCCGGTGGCCGGTTCCGGCAACCAACTACGCTCCGTACCCTTGCGGGTTCATCGACTGCCAACGCCAGGCATCGCGACACATGGCATCGACGTCCAGTTGCGCTTTCCAGCCAAGCAGGCGCTGCGCCAGTGACGGGTCGGCATAGACCTCGGCCACATCGCCGGCGCGGCGGGCGACGATTTCATGAGGCACGTCGCGGCCGGATGCCTTGGCGAAGGCCTGTACCAGTTGCAGCACGCTGACGCCGTGGCCGGTGCCGAGGTTCAAGGTGGCGCTGCGGTCTCCGCGCATGACGAAATCCAGCGCGTCGGCATGCGCGCGCGCCAAGTCCATGACGTGGATGTAGTCGCGCACGCCGGTGCCATCGATCGTGGGCCAATCGCCGCCGAACACGCTGAGTTTTTCGCGTCGGCCCACTGCCACCTGGCAAATGTACGGCATCAGATTGTTGGGGATGCCGGACGGGTCTTCGCCGATCAGACCGGACGGATGCGCGCCCACCGGGTTGAAATATCGCAGGTTGACCGCGCAAAACGCCGGGTCGGACGCGCACAGGTCGCCGATCAGTTGTTCCATCACCAGCTTGGTGCGGCCGTAGGGATTGGTCACGCCCAGTGGCGCGTCCTCGCGCACCGGCACGCGATCCGGGTCGCCATAGACGGTGGCCGATGAACTGAACACCAGCCGCCGCACACCGCTTTCGCGCATCGCCTGCAGCAGGTGGATGGTGCCGGCGATGTTGTTGTCGAAGTAGTCCAGCGGGCGCTCGCAGGATTCGCCCACGGCTTTCAGCGCGGCGAAATGCACCACGGCATCGTAGCGGCCCTGCGCGAACAGCGCCGCCAGCGCCGGCTTGTCGCGCACGTCCAGCCGATGGCACGTGACTTCGCTGCCGGTGATCCGTTGCAGGCGCGGCAGGACCTGTGCCGAGCTGTTGCAGAAGTTGTCGGCAATTTCGACTTGATGGCCGCGGCCGGCCAATTCCACACAGGTGTGTGCGCCGATGTAGCCGGCGCCGCCGCAAAGCAGAATCCGCATCCTGACCTCGTTATTTTTTGTCGCGACAAAGACCGGAGCAATTCGATCCGTCATCGCGGCGCAAGCCGGGATGACGAGCGAAACGAAATTAACCGGACCTTCAACCCGGATACCTTTTCCAGAATACGACAAAGCCGCCCGCCGCCGGTCATGGCCTGCAGCCCGCAACTGCCCCGCGCATCGTCGCACCGCAGCGCAACGGCTAGAATTGCGAGCCTCGACCGCCTGGGAATGCCCCGCCGATGACCGTCCCCCTGCCCGCGCCCGACCAGGCCCGCATTGCCGTGATCGGCCTCGGCTACGTTGGCCTGCCGCTGGCCGTGGCCTTTGGCCGGAGGCAGCCGGTGCTGGGTTTCGACATCGACGCGCAGCGCGTGGCCGAACTGCGCGAAGGCCACGATCACACTCGCGAAACCGCCGCAGACGCCCTGCACGCAGCCACGCAACTGCAATTCTCCGACGACCCGGCGGCGCTGGCCGGCTGCGACGTGTTCATCGTCACCGTGCCCACGCCGATCGACGAATACAAGCGTCCCGACCTGCGCCCACTGGAAGTGGCCAGCGAAGCCGTGGGCCGCGCGATCCGCACCGGCGGCGTGGCGATCTTCGAATCCACCGTGTATCCCGGCGCCACCGAGGAAGTCTGCGTGCCGATCATCGAGCGCGCCTCCGGGCTGACGTTCAACGAAGGCTTCTTCGCCGGTTACAGCCCCGAGCGCATCAATCCCGGCGATGACGTGCACCGGCTGGAGAACATCGTCAAGGTGGTGTCCGGCTCCACGCCGGCCGCGGCCGAATTCGTCGATGCGCTGTATCGCAACATCATCAGCGCCGGCACCCACAAGGCATCGAGCATCCGCGTGGCCGAGGCAGCCAAGGTCATCGAGAACACCCAGCGCGACGTCAACATCGCGCTGGTCAACGAATTGGCGCTGATCTTCCACAAGCTGGGCATCGACAGCCACGAAGTGCTGGAAGCAGCCGGCACCAAGTGGAATTTCCTGCCGTTCCGCCCCGGCCTGGTCGGCGGCCATTGCATCGGCGTGGATCCCTACTACCTGACCCACAAGGCGCAGCAGATCGGCCACCACCCCGAGGTGATCCTGGCCGGCCGCCGCATCAACGACGGCATGGGCGCGCACGTGGCCCGGCGCACGGTCAAGCTGATGCAGCGGCGTGGCATCCGGACCGCCGGTGCGAAGGTGCTGGTGCTGGGGCTGGCCTTCAAGGAAAACTGCCCGGACCTGCGCAATACCCGCGTGATCGACGTGATCGCCGAGTTGCGCAGCTACAACGTCAATGTCGATGTGCACGACCCGTGGATCGACCCGGCGCAGGCGCAACACGAATATGCCATCGAATTGGTCGAACATCCGCAATCAAACCACTACGACGCGGTGATCCTGGCGGTGCCGCACCGCGATTTCATCGCGCTGGGCGCAGCCGGCGTGCGCTCCTTCGGCAAGCCCGGCACGGTGCTGTTCGACGTCAAGCGCGCCTTGCCGCGCGAAGACATCGACGATTGCCTGTAAGGGAAAACCCATGCGCACCCTGGTCACCGGCGCGGCCGGCTTCATCGGCTACCACCTCAGCGAACGCCTGTTGGCGCGCGGCGACGAGGTGCTGGGCTTCGACAACCTCAACGCCTACTACGATCCCGCGCTGAAGCAGGCACGGCTGGATCGCTTGCTGCCGCAGACCAACTTCCGCTTCATGCAGGCCGCGCTGGAAGACCGCACCGCGCTGGAACGGGCCTTCGACGATTTCAAGCCGCAGCGCGTGGTCAACCTGGCCGCGCAGGCCGGCGTGCGTTATTCGCTGGAAAACCCGCACGCCTACATCGACAGCAACATCACCGGCTTCGTCAACGTGCTGGAAGCCTGCCGCCATCGTGAGATCGAACACCTGGTCTATGCCTCGTCCAGCTCGGTCTATGGCGCCAACCGCAAGCTGCCGTTCGCGGTGGAAGACAGCGTTGACCACCCGGTCAGCCTGTACGCGGCCAGCAAGAAGGCCAACGAATTGATGGCCCACACCTACAGCCACCTGTTCGGCCTGCCGACCACCGGTTTGCGCTTCTTCACCGTGTACGGCCCGTGGGGGCGGCCGGACATGGCCTTGTTCCTGTTCACCCGGAACATCCTTGAAGGCAGGCCGATCGACGTGTTCAACCACGGCCACCACAGCCGCGACTTCACCTACATCGACGACATCGTCGAAGGCGTGTTGCGCACGCTGGACCGCGTGCCCGGCCCGGATCCCGCATACGAACCGCTGCAGCCGTCGCCGGCCACCTCGTCGGCGCCATATCGCGTTTACAACATCGGCCACGGCCACCCGGTGCCGCTGCTGCGCTACATCGAAGTGCTGGAGCAATGCCTGGGCCGCAAGGCGCAGATGAACCTGCTGCCGATGCAGCCGGGCGAC
The DNA here is from genome assembly GCA_047607085.1 of Pseudoxanthomonas sp. Classification (GTDB taxonomy): domain Bacteria; phylum Pseudomonadota; class Gammaproteobacteria; order Xanthomonadales; family Xanthomonadaceae; genus Pseudoxanthomonas_A. Next base: position 60,935 of record JASGDT010000008.1, read on the forward strand.
GTGGCCGACACTTCCGCCGACGTGTCGGCCCTGCAGCGCGACACCGGCTACGCGCCGGCCACCCCGGTGGACGAAGGCGTGCGCCATTTCGTGGACTGGTATCGGGGCTTTTACCGGGCCTGATTGCGATGCATCTGGCCGGTCCCGGCCGGCACCCACGTTGTACTGGGCAATCCCTCTTCATGGATCGCCCGGATGAACCGCTCATTTGCAGCATGTGTCGCTTCATTCATGACACTGGCGCTGGCCGCATGCGCCGGTTCCGGCGGCCTGCGCACGCCACCGCCCGAACCGCAGCAACAGGCCGTCAATGCCTACCACATCGGTGTCGATGATCGGGTCCAGGTCACGGTGTGGCGCAACCCGGAACTGGGCATCACCGTGCCGGTGCGGCCGGACGGCAATATCTCGGTGCCGCTGATCGGCGATGTCGCTGCCGGTGGTCACACGCCGGACGAAGTCGCCAAGGACATCCAGCAGCGGCTGGGCGCCTACGTCCGCGACCCGCAGGTGGCGGTGATCCTGACCGAATTGCGCAGCCACGAATTCCTCTCGCGCGTGCGCGTCACCGGCGCGGTGCGGCAACCGGTATCGATCCCGTATCGGCCGGGCATGACCGTGCTCGATGCCGTGCTCGCTGCCGGCGGCCTGACCGATTTCGCCGCGCCCGACCGCTCCAGCCTGTACCGCAAGGAGGCCGAAGGCGATGCCACCCGCAACTACGAAGTCCGCCTGGACCGCATCCTCAACCGCGGCGATTTGTCCACCAACTTCGCGGTCGCCCCGGGCGATGTGATCACCGTACCGGAGCGCAACCTGTGAACACCTCGCTGCTGGCCTGGCCGGGGGCGGAGAAGCCCGGCTCGCAACTGCTGTCGATGCTGCCGATCGGCATGAAGGAAATCCGCCGTCGCCCGCTTTCCTTCATCGGCCTGTTCACCGGCATCGCCCTGCTGGCCCTGCTGGTGGGCGTGCTGCTGCCGAAGAAGTATTCGTCCTCGACCAGCATCTTCGTCGAGGACCGCAACATCATCGCGCCGCTGATGGAAGGCCGCGCCGTCGCCACCAGCGTGGTCGATCGCGCCAGCATCCTGCGCGAAGTCGCCTTCAGCCGCCGGGTGATGGACGAAATCCTGAAAGTCGGCGGCTGGATGGATGCCAATCCCACCCCGCTGGAACAGGAAAAACTGATCGAGAAGATCACCGGCCGCACCCTGGTCACCAACACCCGCCCCAACCTGATCCAGATCACCTACACCGACTCCGATCCGCAACGCGCCTACCATGTCACCAAGCACCTGGCCGACCTGGTCATCCAGGAAAGCCTGGCCACCAAGGAACGCGAGAGCAGCGAGGCCTACGCTTTCATCGATTCGCAGGTGGAGCAATACCACGACAAGCTGACCCAGGCCGAATCCGACCTGGAGGCCTTCCGCCAGAACACCCCCGACGCCCGCCCCGGCACCGATACCGACGTCAACGCCCGCATCGGCGAACTGCGCCGCATCATCGAAACCGCACGCATGGACCTGATCGACATGCGCTCGCAGGAATCGGCGCTGCAATCGCAACTGTCCGGCGAGAACGAAATCACCCTGGTGCAGACCCGCGCCGGCCAGTTCCGCGCGCGCCTGGCCGAACTGCAATCCGACCGCGACCGCCTGCTGCTGCAATTTACCGACCGACATCCCGACGTGGTCCGCGTGCAGCACCAGATCGCCGACCTGCAGGAAGAACTGCGCCGGGAGGAAGCACGACCGCAATTGGCCACCAATGGCCAATCGCTGGACGGGCCGGCGGCGTTCAACCCGCTGTACGCCGAATTGAAAAGCAAGCTGGCCGAAGCACGCCGGCAAAGCGCCGCCACCGCCGCACGCATCGCCAGCGCCGAATCGATGCTGGCCGCCGAGATGGCGCGCAGCAACCGCATCGCATCCTCGGAAAGCAAGCTGGCCGAATTGACCCGCGACTACGAAGTCAACCGCGACCTCTACCAGGACCTGCTGAAGCGCCGCGAAAACGCCCGCGTGTCGCGCAATTTGGACGCCGAACGGCGCGGCCTGAGCTTCCGCATCCAGGAGCCGGCGGCCATGCCGCTGCGCCCCAGCGGCCTGCGCACGATGCACGTGGCCGGTTCCGGACTGGCGCTGGGCCTGCTGCTGCCGCTGTCGCTGCTGTTCGCGCTGATCAAGTTCGACCCGCGTGCACGCACCGTGCAACAGATCGAACAACAAACCGGGCTGAACGTGATCGGCGACATCCCGGTCTATCGCACCCGAGCCCGACGCAGGCAGGACTACCGCAAGCTGCTGCTGGCGCTGGCGCTGGTTGCCTGCGTGCCGCTGTTCTACGGGCTCGCCTATGCACTCAAGACCCTGGACGTGCTATGAACCTCGCGCTCAAATCCGTTCCCGCCCCACATGATGCCGCTGGCACCGCGATCGCTGCCCGCACCGCCAGCAGCAGCCTCACTCCGCTGCAACTGGAAGATCGCAACACCATCTACCGCTCCGAGCAGGAGCGCAGCGAAGTGGATGCCTTCCGCGCGCTGCGCACGCGGCTGCTGGCCACGGCCGGCGTCGCCGGCAACTTCGTCACCCTGGTCGCGCCGGTGTCGCGCGGCTCCGGCGGCAGCTTCGTGGCCCGCAACCTGGCGGCGGCGATGGCCTTCGACGAAAGCCGGCATGCCCTGCTGGTGGATTGCGACGTGCGCAACCCATCGCAGGACAAGTCGATGCAGATCAAGTCCGCCGGCGGCGGCCTGATCGACTACCTGGAACACCGCGAAACCGACATTGGCAACGTATTGCACGCCACCGGCGTGGCCCGGCTGGAGCTGCTGCCGGCCGGCGCATCGCGCGAAACCTGCGCCGAACACTTCTCGTCCAACCGCATGCGGCTGCTGGTTGACACCCTGCGCAGCCGCGCGCCCGGCAGCCACATCTTCCTGGACGGTCCGCCGGTGCGCGGCGCGCCCGACGCACGCATCCTGGCCGACCTGGCCGACGTGGTGCTGCTGGTTGCCGGCTACGGCCACGACACCCCCGACGCCATCGCCGAAGCCGCCGCCAACTTCGACGAACGCAAGTTCGCCGGCGTGGTGTTCAACCAGGGCGTTTGACGACCATGAAGACGACAAGCCGGAAGCCGCAACGATGCCTGGCATGCGAACGCGCACGGCTGCCATCGCTTCTCGCCGCAGCCCTGTTCACCGCCACTGGCCCCGCGCAGGCAGTGAAGCTTGAATACGAACTCGGCGCCTCGCTCCAGCACAGCGACAACATCCGGCTACGCGATACCGACAAGGTCGGCGACACCGTGCTGTCCCCGGAACTGAACTTCAACGCCACCCAGGACAGCTCGGCGCTGCAACTGGCGCTGGAAGGCAACCTGCGCTATCCGCACTACCTCAATGGCACCTACGACGATCAACTGCAAGGCGGACTGGCCGGCAACGCCACCTGGAAACTGCTGCCCGAGCGCATCGACTTCATCGTTTCCGACGTGGCCAGCCGGCAGCGCATCGACCAGTTCGACAGCTACACGCCCGACAACCAGCAACAGGTCAATGTGTTCACCGCCGGCCCCAGTTTCCGTGCGCGCTTCAACGAGGCGCTGGGCGGCACGCTGGACCTGCGCTACACCAACACCTATGCCGAGGAAAGCAGCGAATTCGGAGGCGACCGCTACACCGCCGCACTGGCACTGGAACGCCTGCTGGGCAATGGCGACACGTTGACGATGCACCTGGACGCCATGCAGACCGCCAACGACGACGCCGGCGCCTTCTACGACTATCGCCGCTACGACGCCTTCGTCGGATACGGCAGCCAACTGTCCCGGCTGCGGCTGGATCTGGAAGCCGGTTATTCCCGGATCAAGCCCGACAATTACCGCGGCGATTCCTCCGCGCCGCTGCTGCGCGCGCGCTTGAAATGGGAAATCGCGCCACGCAGCACGCTGGGCGCAACGCTCAACCACGAATTCTCCGACGCCGCCAATTACCTGATCCAGCAACGTGGCCAGAGCGATGGCGCCATCCTCGAAACCCCGGTGGACCCCAGCCTGGGCATCGGCCCGCAATCGTTCAAGCAACGCCACCTGTCGCTGTCGTACGCCTACGAAGGGGAGCGAATGAACGTGCAGGTTTCGCCCTATTCCGATCGCCTGCGCTATCTGGCCGGCAATGGTCTGGACCAGGACGTGAACGCGCTGGGTGTCTATCTCGACTACCGCCTGCACCCCGACCTGACCCTGTCGCTCGCCGGCCTGTACCAGAAGCGCGAAATGGACGGCATCGATCGCAGCGACACCTCCCGCAGCGCCAGTGTGGCCCTGACCCGGCAGATGAGCCGCAAGTGGTACGTCCGCCTTGCCTATCAACACTCCGACCGCACGACCTCGGGCTTCACCAACGACTACACGGAAAATTCACTCACGCTGTCGGCCGCCTGGCGGCGTTGACGTCTGAAACGGCCCGGGGAGGAAAATGCGGGTCGCTTCCCTCCTGCCAGCCTGCGGGAAGGAGGACTCGACTCCGAATCCCGGCGCTCAAGGCTGCACCACCGTGATCACCGCCGGTGCCGCCTTGCCCACGCCGCGCAGATCGGGGCGATACATGTCCTCGACCAATGACGGCGGCACCAGATAGGTGCCCGGCGTCACCGCGCGCACCAGATAGAACACGCGGGCGGTGCCGCCGCCACTCAGTTTCAGCGCGGCGACGTAGCGGTCGTCGCGGAACTCCTCGTGCTGCACGTCCGCGGCGCTTTCGCGGTCGCTGATGCTGATGCCGTCAACGACCACGTCGGCCCATTGCCCGGCATCGCCCAGGTTGAAGTTCTCGATCTCCAATCCCGCTGGCAGCAGGTCGGTCAGCAGCGCGTCGGCCATGTCGGTGTTGGCGGTGATGCTGACGCCGACGATCAGCGCCTCGCCTTCCTTCAGGGTCCCGCCCGTCCACGGCTTGCCGGCGGTGGTGAAGTACTTGCGCTCCACGCCGATCGTGCGATTGTCGTAGGCGGGCGGCGTGCGCGGGATGCCGGCGATTTCCAGGCTGGCGAAGACCGGCGGCGTGCCTTGCGGATCGAAGCTCACGCCCCGGGCGAGGGTCGCTCCGTCGAAGCCCTGCGCGGTGATGCGCTTGTCGCCGACCGCGATTTCCTGCCCGCCGATGCGCCAGGTGCCGGACAGGGTCTTCGCATGGCCATCGCCCAGCAGCGCCTTGCCGAGGCGACCGATCGCCATCTGTTCCTGCGTGCTGAGGTAGAACCACGGACGCTTGCGGCGTTCGTCCAGCGTGCGCCCCAGCGCCACCATCTTGCCGGCGTAGTCGGGCGTGTCCAGCTTGCGTTCGCGCAGCAGCGCCAGCATCAGCGCGTCGTCGCGCAGCACGCTGCCGTAATCGCCCAGCCACGACGGACGGTTGCCGTCGTCCAGCGCAAAGCCGGCATCGATGGCCTGCTGACCGCGCTTGCGGTCGCCCTGCAGAGTCAGCGCAATGCCCAGTTGCACCAGCGGCAGGCCGCTCATCGTGTCCTTGCGGTCGTTGTCGTACATCGCGCGCAAGGTGCCCAGCGGTGCGCGTCCGACCCGCGCCAGCACGTAGCCGGCGTGGGCCTTGGAGGCGAACTGCAGGTGCTTGCGGTATTGCTGGCCATAGTACTGGTCGCCGCCGGAAAGCAGGTCTTCGTTGAGGCGGTCCAGCGACTTCTTCAGCACCGTTTCCGGCACGGCGAAGCCGGCTTCGCGCGCGTCGAGCAGGAACTCGGCCACATAGGCGGTCATGCCCGGCACGACGAAGCCGCCATCGCCGCCCCACATCGAGAAGTTGCCGTTGTTGACCTGCATCGCGGCGATGCGGCCGAATGCGCCTTCCATGCGTTCCTGGCGCTTGCCCGCGGTCAGGCCCTTGACGCCCATCAGGTCGGCGGTGGGCGCATCGAGGATCAGCGCGGCGTAGCCCTTGCTGGTGGTCTGTTCGATGCAGCCGTAGGGATACTTCAGCACGTCTTCCAGCGCGGCGGCGAATGGGAGCGGCGGCAACGCGCTGACCACCATGCGCGCATTCACCGAACCGTCCATCAGCCCGTCGGCAAAGCCCGCACCCATCGTGATCGGCGCCAGCGGATCGACCACGCGCGCCTGCGTGCGCACCACCGCCGGCCAACCGGCGCGCACCGGCACGTCGAGCTTGCGATCCACCTTGTAGCTGCTGCCGTTGCCGTCCACGCGGATGCGCACCCGGGCCACGCCGTAGCCCTCCTTCGCGACCAGCGGGAACGACAGCGTGTTCTTCACCCCATCGGCCAGTTGCAGGCTGCGGCTGCCCTCGCCCACCGCCAGCGGGCCGATGCCTTCCACGCGCACGTTGAATGCGCCAGCCTTGCCGGTGAAGTTCTGCACGTCCAGGGTGACCATGCTGCGGTCGCCCGGCGCGAGCACGCGCGGCACGCTGGCTTCGGCGACGATGGGCGCGCGGACGATGGTTTCGGCATCCTTGCTGCCGTATTTTCCATCCGAATACACCAGCGCCGATACCCGCAACGTGCCGTTGAAATCCGGCACTTTCAGGCGAATCCTGGCGATGCCCCTGGCGTCCAGCTTCACCGGCCCGGAGAACAGGTCAACGGTCTGCACCTGCGCGGTCGGCCGCCGCGCCTGCGGCAGCGCGCCCAGGCCCATGTCGCCGCCGAAACGCAGCTTGGCGTTGCTGCCGTCGAAGCTTTCGATCACCCGTCCGTACACGTCGTAGGCATCCACCGCCAGGCGGCGCTGGGCGAAGAACCAGCCGTTCGCATCCGGCACCGGATAGCGGGTGATATTGAGGATGCCCACATCGACCGCCGACACGGTGACGTGCGCCACCTGCCCGGCCAGTTGCGGCGCGCCGACGGTCACCGGCAAATCCTGCTCGGGCTGCATCAGCCTGGGCACGTTCAGGCCGACGGCGATCTTGCGCTCGCTGCGGTTCATCGGCACGAAGGCCACGCCGACCGCGCGCGCCGGGGTGATCTTCGAGGTGGCACTGCCGCCGCGCAGCACCAGCGCGGTGATATAGACATCGTGCCGTTCCCAGTCCCCGGTGACCGGTATCTTGAAGCTGCTGCCGGGCTTCACATCGACTTCCTGCACGTACAGCAGGTGGTCGCTCTCGACCAGCAGCAGGCCCTTGCCCGGATGCGGCGGCGTGATCGTCACCTTGAGCATGTCGCCGGCGCGGTAACTGGTCTTGTCCAGCGCCAGCTTGACCTTGTCCGGGCGCGCATCCAGGCCGCGGTTCTCGTCGTCCCAGCCCCAGCCGGCGTTGAACGGATAGCGCGTGACCAGGCCGCTCTGCGGGTCGGTCACGTCCAGCCGGTAGCCGCCCCACTCCACCGGGAAGCTGACCTTGGCCGCAGTCTCGCCGACATCGACGGTTCTTTCGCCGACGGTATCGAAACGCTGCACGTAGTCGTACTTCCAGCCGGTGTCCTCGTCGTAGCTCCAGTGGTACTCGCGCACTTCGCGCACCAGCGCCACTTTCAGGCCCTTGCCGGTCACGCGCTTGCCGGCGCTGTCGTAGCGGGCGATCTCGAAACCTGCATCGACGTTCGCGCCGGATCCCTCCTTGTCCTCGAACAGGGGACGCACGCCGACCAGCGCCTGCGCCGGCCACAGCACGCGCTTGAGCACGCGGTTGACCGTGCGCCCGCCGCTTTCATGGACGCTGCCGGCGATGCTTGCCGCCACCGTCGTATCGCCCTTGACCTCGTCCGGCCAGTCGATGTCCTCGGCGAAATGGCCCCTGGCGTCGAATTCGCCATCGACCACGTCGCTGGCGTCGCGCGGCAGCGACACCAGCGGGTCGCCGAAGAACCAGCCCGGCAGGTTGTCGATCGGGTGTTGTTCCACCGCCACCGCCAGCCTGGCGGTGAAGCGGTTGCCGGCGGCCGGCGCGCCGTACAGGTAGGCGGCATCGGCCCGCAAGGCGATGGGCTTGCCGCGTTCCAGGGTTTTCGGCGCGGACAGATCCAGCTTGAGGCGTTCGGGCAGAAACTCCTCGATGCGCAGGTTCATGCCTTCGACCACGTCCTTGCTGGTCGGGTCGGTACGGAATTCCACCTGCCAGCGCCCGGTCGGCGCTTCGGCGGGAATGGCCTGCTCGAACTGGAAATAACCCTGCTCGCCTTCCGTCAATTTCGTCTCGCGGAAGGTCCTGCCGTCGGGCTGCTTCAAGCGCAGGAACAGCGGCTGCCCGGCCTTGACCGGCTTGCCGTCGTGGTCGCGCAACAGCGCCGACACGCGCACGGTTTCGCCGGGCCGGTACAGGTCGCGACCGGACCAGGCGAACACGTCGAACCACGCATCCTTGCGCCCGGCCACCGCGAATTCGCTCAAATCCAGCGCCGGCTGGTTGAACGGCAGCATCGCCGGGTCCTTGCCGCGGCTGGCGACCAGCACATGCGCGCTGTCCAGCGTGTACTTCAGCAGCGCATTGCCGTTGCCGTCGGTGCGGCCCTTCAGCACCACCTGGCCCTTCTTGTCGAGAACCTTCAGTTCCGCCTTGCCGATGGCCTCGCCGTTGGCCAGCGATGCGGAATGCACGAACAGCGTGTCCTTGTAGGCGCGCACGTGCAGGCCCAGGTCGGTCACGGTGAAATAGGTCGCGGTCAGTCCGCCGGAAAACTGCGTGGGCCGCTGCATCACCGCCATGTACAGGCCCGGTTCCTGCAATTCCTTGATCTGCGCGATCGGCAGGTAGCTGAGCACGCGCTCGTTGGGCTTGCCGTCCAGCGCGAAGCGGTTCACATAGACCGGCTCGGCCAGCTCGCCCAGCGGTTTGCGCCCGTTGTAGCTGCGATCCAGGTCCCAGCCATCGTTCATTTCGCCGTTGCGGAACTGGGCGAAGAACCGCGGCAATGCGTCCTCGCGCACGCGCAGGAACTGCACATCGACTTCCGGCACGTTCAACGCCACCACCGGCAGGCCGCGGCTGTCGCGCGCCGGCAGCACGCTGCCCTGCGAGGCGAAGCCGACCACCGGCTTCATCGGCCCGGTCTGCACCTTGCGCTCGATCGCCTCCGCCAGCTTCGAGCCGTCGGCCGCCTGCAGGCCGGTGTCGATCTTCACCGTGTATTCGCGCGCCGGCTCCACCGACGGGCAGCGGATGATCGTCGGGTCCTCGTCGTCCAGCACCCAACTGCTGCGCACCACCGCGCCCTTGTCGTCGGTCAGGTGCAACACCGCGTCGAAATCCTGATCCTGCACCAGCGCGCGGCTGAATTCGATGGCAAGGGTCAAGTCGCCGTCGTTCTGATCCGGGTACATCGCGACCACGCCGAAGCCTTCGACCCGTTCGCGCTTGATGACGATCGTTTCACCGCTGGCCTCGGGCAATTGCCCGCCCTGGTTGCGCTTGCAGCCGGTGATGGCCAGCACGGCCACGACCGACAACGCGAAGAGCAGATGCCCCGCCGCGCGCAACGCGCGACCCTTGCCCGATGCGGATTCCATGCACGCCTCCCGGTCCGGTTCGTGCAGGAGTATAGAACCTGCCATGCGCGTTTATGCGCATGGCGAACCCACGCCGCAAACCGGCAGGGAAGGTCATTCGTTCTCGTCGGCCGCCGCTTCGCCGGCTTCATCGCCCTGCGCCAGCGACCCCACGCGCACGTTGCGCGCCGGCACCACCGTCGAGATCGCATGCTTGTAAACCATCTGGCTGACGGTATTGCGCAACAGCACCACGAACTGGTCGAAGGACTCGATGGTGCCCTGCAACTTGATGCCGTTGACCAGATACACCGACACCGGCACCCGCTCGCGCCGCAACGCATTCAGGAAAGGATCCTGCAAGGACTGCCCCTTGGACATTTCGTGCTCCTGGCCTTCTCCATGAAGGCTCGTTGTTCTATTGCCGGGCGGCTCAGCGTTTTCCCCACGCGCCGCCCGGTTGCGCGATCTTACACAACGCGGCGCTTGCGTCCAGCACGCAAGTCACGGGCCGCGCCCCAGAAACAGGTCCCGTGCCTCGCGCAGGGCGTCGCCGCGGTGTTGCGGGTCGAACCAGCGAGCGTCCAGTTCGCCGCGCAGCCAGGTCAGCTGGCGCTTGGCCAGTTGCCGGGTGGCGAAGATGGCGCGGTCGCGGAATTCCGCCGCGCCGGTCACGCCATCCAGATATTCCCACGCCTGCCGGTAGCCGACCGCGCGGATCGCCGGCAAATCCAGCACCGCCGGATGCGCTCGCAGTTCCGGCAAGGCGCGCAGCCGCTGCATTTCGTCGAGAAAGCCTTGCGCCAGCATCGCGTCGAAGCGGCGTTCGATGCGCTCATGCAGCACGGCGCGGTCGCGCGGGACCAGCACCAGCTTCAGCACACGGAACGGGAAGCGCGCGGGTGCGGCTTCGCGTTGCCACGCACTGATCGGCTTGCCGCTGAGGCGGAACACTTCCAGCGCGCGCTGGATGCGCTGCGGGTCGGTCGGCTGGATCCGGCGCGCCGCGTCGGGGTCGATCCGCGCCAGTTGCGCGTGCAGCGCCGGCCAGCCGAGCGTTTCGGCCTGTGCGGCGATTTCCGCACGCGCGCCGGCATCGGCCTGCGGCATCGGCGACAGGCCGTGCAGCAAAGCCTGGAAATACAGGCCGGTGCCGCCGGCGAGGATCGGCAGCTTGCCGCGCGCGGCGATGTCCTCCAGCGCCGTGCGCGCGTCGCTGGCGAATTCCGCCGCCGAATACGGCTGCCACGGCTCGCGCAGGTCGATCAGATGGTGCGGAACCAGCGCGCGTTCTTCGGCAGTCGGTTTTGCCGCGCCGATGTCCAGACCGCGATAGACCAGCGCCGAGTCAACACTGACGATTTCACCGCCGCAGGCTTGCGCCCATTCCAGCGCCAGCGCGGATTTGCCCGATGCGGTCGGGCCCATCAAGGCGATGGCGAGCGGGCGGGCGTCGGCAGGCATCAATCGTCCGGCCACGCGATGGCCGGCCTCGCGTCCTTGCGCGGCTGCGGCGTCGCGGCGACCGCGTTCCACACCTTCAATGCATCGACGGTGGCGGCGACGTCGTGCGTGCGCAGGATCGCCGCGCCGTTCTGCGCGGCGATCAGGTGCGCGGCGACCGAGCCGGCGACGCGCTGCGCCGGTGCGTCGCGACCGGTGAGTTCGCCGATGCTGCGCTTGCGCGACAAGCCCGCCAGCACCGGCACGCCCAGTTCGGTGAAACGCCGCAACTGCGCCAGCAACGCCAGGTTGTGCGCGGTGGTCTTGCCGAAGCCGAAACCGGGATCGACGACGATGTTCTTCTTCGCGATCCCCGACATTTCGGCGGCGAAGATGCGTTCGGCCAGAAAGCGGTGCACCTCGCCGACCACGTCGTCGTAGTCGGGGGCGTCCTGCATGGTGCGCGGCTCGCCCAGCATGTGCATGATCACGACCGGCACGCCGAGTTCGGCCACGACCTCCAGCGCGCCGGGCTGGCGCAGGCCGCAAATGTCGTTGACCATGCCGGCGCCGGCGGCAACGGCGGCGCGCATCACTTCCGGCTTGCAGGTATCCACGCTGATCGGCAAAGCGGTTTCCTTCGCCAGGCGTTCGATGACGGGCACCACGCGGCGCAATTCCTCGTCCAGCGGCACTTCCTGCGCGCCGGGCCGGGTCGATTCGCCACCGACGTCGAGGAGGTCCGCGCCTTCCCCGGCCAGTTTCAACCCATGCGCGACCGCCGCCTCCAGCGTGGCGTGCGCGCCGCCATCGGAAAACGAATCCGGGGTGACGTTGACGATGCCCATTACCCGAGGTTGGTCGAGTTTGAGGATGCGGCCAGCGCAGTCGATTTGCGGAGTGGTGTCGAACATGGCGGGAAACGGGAGACGAGACCGGAGAAATGATAACGGCACCGTCTCCGGTGCCGTCATCTCGAATCCGCCGGGAGGCAGCTTTGGCCTCCCGTTTCCTTCTTCCCGTTATCCGGCCATCACGTCTGCGCCGCCGGCCCGCCGATCGGCGTCGGCGGGCGCGGGGGCTTGCGGGCCTTGTCGCTCCTGCCCCAGTCCGCCGGCGGCGGCACGTCGCGGCCTTCCATGATCGCGTCGATCTGCGGCGCGTCGATGGTCTCGTATTCCAGCAGCAGCTTGGCCATCTGGTGCAGCTTGTCGAGGTTCTCGGTCAGCAGGGTCTTGGCGCGGGTATAGGCGTTGTCGAGGATCTCGCGCACCACTTCGTCGATCTTGCGCGCGGTTTCGTCGGAAACGCTCTTGTGCTGGGTCACCGAGCGGCCCAGGAACACTTCGTCCTCCTCCTCGCCGTAGGCGATCGGGCCGAGTTCGTCGGACAGGCCCCACTTGGTGACCATGTTGCGGGCCATCTTGGTGGCGCGCTCGATGTCGTTGGACGCGCCGGTGGTGACCTTGTCGGTGCCGAAGATCAGCTCCTCGGCGACGCGGCCGCCATACAGCGTGGCCAGGCGGCTGTGCAGGCTTTCGCGGGTGGAACTGTAACGGTCGCCCTCGGGCAGGAACTGGGTCACGCCCAGCGCGCGGCCACGCGGGATGATGGTGACCTTGTAAACCGGGTCGTGGTCCGGCACCAGCCGGCCGATGATGGCGTGGCCGGCCTCGTGGTAGGCGGTGTTGGTCTTTTCTTCCTCGCTCATCGCCATCGAGCGGCGCTCGGCGCCCATCAGGATCTTGTCGCGCGCGCGGTCGAACTGCTCCATGCGCACGTCCTTCTCGTTGGCGCGCGCGGCGAACAGCGCGGCCTCGTTGCACAGGTTGGCCAGGTCCGCGCCGGAGAAGCCCGGCGTGCCGCGCGCGATCGTCATCGGATCGACGTCGTCGGCCAGCGGCAGCTTGCGCATGTGCACGCGCAGGATCTGTTCGCGGCCCTTCACGTCGGGCAGGCCGACCACCACCTGGCGGTCGAAGCGGCCCGGCCGCAGCAGCGCCGGGTCGAGCACGTCGGGGCGGTTGGTCGCGGCGATGATGATGACGCCTTCGCCGCCCTCGAAGCCGTCCATTTCGACCAGCAGCTGGTTCAGCGTCTGCTCGCGCTCGTCGTGGCCGCCGCCCAGGCCGGCGCCGCGATGGCGGCCGACCGCGTCGATCTCGTCGATGAAGATGATGCACGGCGCGTGCTTCTTGGCCTGCTCGAACATGTCGCGCACGCGCGATGCGCCGACGCCGACGAACATCTCGACGAAATCCGAGCCGGAAATGCTGAAGAACGGCACCTTGGCCTCGCCGGCGATCGCCTTGGCCAGCAAGGTCTTGCCGGTGCCCGGCGGCCCGACCATCAGCACGCCGCGCGGAATCTTGCCGCCCAGCTTCTGGAACTTGGACGGATCGCGCAGGAATTCGACCAGTTCGCCGACTTCCTCCTTGGCCTCGTCGCAGCCGGCCACGTCGGCGAAGGTCACCTTGATCTGGTCCTCGCCCTGCAACTTGGCGCGCGACTTGCCGAAGGACATCGCGCCCTTGCCGCCGCCGGCGCCGCCCTGCATCTGCCGCATGATGAAGATCCAGAAGCCGATGATCAGCAGCACCGGCAGGAAATTCATCAGGATCGCCGCCAGCGATACGCCGCTGCTGGGCTTTTCGCGGGTCACGACCACGTTCTTGTTGACCAGCACGTTGATCAGGTCGTCGTCCTTGGGGCCATAGACGGTGGCGGTGGTGCCGTCGGCGCGCTTGTAGGCGATGGCATTGGTCGCCAGCGTGGTGTCGTTGGTGAATTGCACCGACTGCACACGGCCGCTGTTCACTTCCTGCAGGAAATCCGAATAGGCGATTTCGCCCGCGCCCGTGCCGCCGCCGCGGTTCGGCGAAAAGCTCTGGAACACCACCATCAGCACGACGGCGACGACCACCCACAGCAACAGATTCTTGGCCAAGTCGTTCATCCTCATCTCGTTTCCCGGTGTTCCTCGTGTGCTTACCTTACTTCATCGCGGCTGTGGCCGCTTGCCCTGCCCCAGCGCATAGACCTCCGGCGACCGTTTGCGCGAGGCGTCCGGCTTGCGGATCGCGACCTTGTCGTAGCGCTTGCGCAGCTCGCGGACGTAGTCGTCGAAACCCGTGCCGTGGAACAACTTGATCAGGAACGCACCGCCGGGCTTGAGATGGCCGTCGGCGAAATCCATCGCCAATTCGGCCAGATGCATCGCCCGTGGCTGATCCACCGCATCCATGCCACTCTTGTTGGGGGCCATGTCCGACAAAACAAGGTCCACCGGTTGCCCGTTCAGCATCGCCTCCAGTTGCGATAACACGCCGTCCTCCCTGAAGTCGCCGTGAAGAAACTCCACGCCGGCCAGCGGCGGCATCTCCAGAATGTCCATCGCCACCACCCGGCCGCTGTCGCCCAGCGCCTGGCGCACGTACTGCGACCAGCCGCCGGGGGCCGCGCCCAGATCGACGACGATCATGCCGGGCTTCAACAGTCGGTCGCGGGCGACCAACTCTTCCAGCTTGTAGGCTGCGCGCGAACGCATCCCCTCGGCCTGGGCCTTCTTCACGTAGGGATCGGAGAAATGTTCCTTCAGCCAGCGCTGGCTGGATTTGCTGCGGGTGGCCATGCGGATTCGCCCCTTCCCCGCGTCATGGGGAAGGCCGGAAGTGGTGGGTGAAATGGCCGGCCATGATACCCTGAACCCCCATCACGACCTGTTTTTCCGCATGCCCACCGTCCTCACCGCCGCCCAGAACCGCTTCCTGCGCGGCCAGGCCCACGACCTGAAGGCGCTGCTGCAGACCGGCGGCAAGGGCGTCACCCCGGCCTTCCTGGCCGAACTGGACGAAGTGCTGGAACGCCACGAACTGGTCAAGGTGAAGGTGGCCGCCGAGGACCGCGAAGCCCGCGACGCGCTGATCGCCGAGATCGTCGGCCACTCCGATGCCGCGTTGGTGCAGCGCATCGGCCACGTCGCCATCCTGTACCGCCCGGCCCGGGAAAAGCGGCAGATCGTGTTGCCGCGCACGTAATCCGCGGCGTGGGGCCCGTCGCTTTTCCAAATTCCCGAACCCGCTTCCCCATGTACCTGAACCGCGAAATCCCCGACTATGCCTATGTCCTGCGCGGCGCGGACGGACACAGCGCCCGGGTCAACGACCGCGTGCTGACGGCCAGCTTCATCCTCTCGCCGATGCAGTTGATCGAGGCCTGGCCGGCCGAATCCGCCGGGGCGCTGACCGCCGGACACCTGGCCCCGCTGCTGGCGCTGAACCCGGAACTGGTGCTGCTGGGCACTGGCGAGCGGCAGGTGTTCCCGCCCGCCGCCGCGATGGCCGCCTGCCTGACCCGTGGCGTGGGCATCGAAGTGATGAGCAATGCCGCCGCCGCGCGCACCTTCAACGTGCTGGCCAGCGAAGGACGGCGGGTGGCGGCGGGGTTCCTGCTCGGCGCGTAGCGGCATTCAACGCCGCAGTTCCGTCGGTTTTGCCAACTGGTAAAGCATGTCCTGGATGTCATCCAGCCTGGCCGACAGCACGGCCTGCGCGTCCTGCACGCCGCGATTGTAGAAATGCGCACCGATTTCCTGCGCGAAGAAATCCAGCAGGAATTCGGCGTCGAAACGGCCGATCTGCTGGTCCAGTTCCTCGGAGAAATACAACTGCAGCTTGCGGACGATTGCCGCCTTTTCCTCGTCGGAAAACCGGATGCCGTCGGTCGCCATCACTTCCTCGGCAGATAATCCTGCGGATCGACCGGCTTGCCGTTGTAGCGGATCTCGAAGTGCAGCATGTCGCGCGAGGCGCCGCTGCGGCCCATCTCGGCGATCTGCTGGCCGGCCTTGACGATCTGGCCTTCGTTGACCAGGCGCTTGCGGTTGTGGCCATAGGCCGACAGCCATTGCTCGTCGTGCTTGACGATGATCAGTTCGCCATAGCCCACCAGGCCGGCGCCGGAATACACCACGGTGCCGTCGGCGGCCGCGCGCACCGATTGGCCGGTGCTGCCGGCGATGTCGATGCCCTGGCGGGTGGCGTCGCCGCTGGCGAAGGTGCCGACGATCTGGCCGTCGGTCGGCCAGCGCCAGTTGAAGTTGCCGGCTGGCCTGGATGTGGCGGGCTTCGGCGCCTGCGAAACGGTGGCCGTTGGCGGACGCGATGGCGTGGTCGTCGTTGCCGGCCTGGCGGTCGATGCAATCGTCGTCGGTTTGGTCGCCGCCGAAGCACCCGGCGGATACAAGCGCAGGCTTTGCCCCGGGTAGATCGTGTAAGGCGGCGGAATGTTGTTCCACAACGCCAGGTCCAGCGGCGTGATGCCGTTGCCGACCGCAATGCGGTACAGGGTTTGCCCCTTCTGCACCTGGGTGGTCGCACCGTACTTGGGCTGGGAAACAACGGGTCTGGCGGCGGATGCCGACGGCGAACGCACCACCGTGCTGGTGCCACAAGCGGCCAGCGCCGCCAGCGACAGCGCCAGAACAGGAATAATGTGGGGCCAAGCCTTGCGTGCGCGCTTCATCCGTCTGCTCATCCTCTTTCTTGCGAGTGCGTCATCCAGCGAATTTCGCCTTCCACACCAACCAGCCCAGCAGCGCAACCAGCAACAGCGTGGCGGCCCAGCCGACCGGCTCGATCCAGCGCCGCAGCGCCGCCTGCGCCTTCTCGCCGCCCAGGCGGATCGCCAGCGCCAGCAGATACACGCGCTTAGCCCGGCCGATCAGCATGCTCGGCACGTATTGCAGCATGGGCACGCCGACGATACCCGAAGCCCACGTGAACACCTTCATCGGGATCGGCATGAAACCGCCCAGCACCAGGAACGCGAACACCGCCCATGGCGATTCGGCCATCTTGGCCTGCACGGTGACGATGCCCGATTCGATCGCCGGCAACATGCCCAGCGTCGCGAACAACGGCTTCAGCGCGGCGAAGGCGTAATGGCCGAGGAAATAACCGACCATCGCACCGACCATCGAGCCCGCCAGGCTCAACGTGGCGAACCAGAAGCCGCGCTTCGGCTGCGCCAGCGCCATCGGCGCCAGCATCACCTCGGGCATCACCGGGAAGATGATCGCCTCGAAGAAACTCAGCACCGTCAGCAATGCCGGCGCGCGCGGATGCTGCGACCAGCCGATCGCGCGTTCGTACAAGGGGCCGAAAAGTTTCATCAGTCCAGCGTGCCCGACAGCAGCGGCACGAAGCTGACCGCCGCCAGCGTTTCCTGATCGACGCCGCCCTCTTCGCGCCGGGTCAGGCGCACCAGCGATTGCGAGCCCGCGCCACCCACCGGCGCGACCAGACAACCGCCGACCGCGAGTTGTTCCACCAATGCCGACACCAGCGCCGGGCCGGCGGCCGTGACCAGGATGGCATCGAACGGCGCGTGTTCCGGCCAGCCGATGCGGCCATCGTCGTGCTTGCTGCGCACGTTGAGGCCCAGCGTGCGGAAACGCTTGCGCGCCTGCCGCAGCAGGTCGCCGATGCGTTCGACGGTATGCACTTCCAGGCCCAGCGCGGCCAGCACGGCGGCCTGGTAGCCGCTGCCGGTGCCGATTTCGAGCACCTTGAGCGGCGTGGTTTTTTTCGGCGCGCCTTCCAGCAAGGCCTCGGTCATCCGCGCCACCACCCACGGCTGCGAGATGGTCTGGCCGTGGCCGATCGGCAGCGCGGTGTCCTCGTAGGCGCGCGAGGCCAGCGCCTCGTCGATGAACAAATGGCGCGGCACGGTGCGGATGGCGTTGAGCACGCTCTCGTTGACGATGCCGCCGCCCGGATGCGCGCCGTCGCGCAGGCGCTGCACCAGCCGGTCGCGCACGCGCTGCGAGGTCATGCCCATGCCAACGGCTTCGGGTTGCAGGCGCAAGCGCGAGATCATGCGCCGTTCTCCAGCGCCACGGTCAGCCCGCCGACCCAGTGCGAAACCTTGTCCAGCGACTGGTAGCGGGTCAAATCCACCTGGATCGGCGTGATCGAGATATTGCCGGTGCGCACGGCATGGAAATCGGTGCCCAGGCCCGCATCCTGCTCCGGCCCGGCCGGGCCGATCCAATACACGGTGCCGCCGCGCGGGTCGCGTTGCGGCAAACAAGGTTCCGAGCGATGGCGATTACCCAACCGGGTGACTTCGAAACCAGCCACTTCATCCCACGGCAGGTCGGGCACGTTGACATTGAGGATGGTGTCCGACGGCAACGGATCGGCGATCAGCCGCGCAACGATTTCGACCGCCGCACGCGCGGCGGTGGCGAAATGCTGGCCGGCGTGGTCGCGCGTGACCAGCGACACCGCCACGGCAGGCAGGCCGAGGAAGCGCCCTTCCATCGCCGCCGACACCGTGCCGGAATAGATCACGTCATCGCCGAGGTTGGCCGAATTGTTGATGCCGGAAACCACGATGTCCGGCTCGAAATCCAGCATCCCGGTCAGCGCCAGATGCACGCAGTCGGTGGGCGTGCCGTTGACGCGGATCGTGTGCGCATCCAGCCGCTTGGTGCGGATCGGCAAATCCAGGGTGAGCGAATTGCTCGCGCCGCTGCGGTCGCGGTCCGGCGCGACCATCCAGACTTCGTGCCCTGCGGCGCGCAGGCCATCGGCCAGTGCGTGGATGCCGGGAGCATCGACGCCATCATCGTTGCTGACCAGGATTCTCATGCGGAAAAGGCTTGCCTCATGGCCGGCCATGATACCGGAAGCCGATGGCCGCCGGCCCGCTTGCGACACGCAATTCCGGCGCTAACCTGTACCGCATGTCGAAACTTCCCGACGACGACGCGGCCCTGTTTCGCGATGCCATCGGCCCGGTCAGGCCGCTGGCCGCCGCGCCCGCGCCGCCGCGCAAGCCGCCGCCGAAACCGCGTGCGCGCATGGCCGAGCGCGATGAAATCGACGCACGAAGTGAGCTGCGGAGCAGCACGCTCCTGAACGGCATGTCCCAGCGCGGGCTGGACATGCTGCAAGCCGGCGACCCCCTCGGCTACAAGCGCGACGCGCTGCCCTCGCACACCTTCAACCGGCTCAAGCGCGGCCAGTTCTCGGTGCAGGACGAACTGGACCTGCACGGCGCCACCGCCCTGCAAGCCGAAACCCTGCTGCGGCAATTCATGAAGGAAGCGCACGACCACGACCTCGGCTGCGTGCGCATCATCCACGGCAAGGGCTTGCAGGCCGACGGCGCACCGGTACTGAAGAACCTGATCGACCGCCTGCTGCGCCAGCGCAACGACGTGCTGGCGTTTCATTCCGCGCCCGCGAATCAGGGCGGCACCGGCGCGGTGCTGGTGTTGTTGCGGCACGTGTGATGTTTTGCCCGTCATTCCCGCGAAGGCGGGAATGACGGGCAAAAGCAGGATTCAGACCGTCCCCAACTCGTGCAACAACGCCGTCGCATAACTGCCCGGCGGCAAGGCGAACGACAGCCTCAAGGTCGTTGCGTCCGGCCATTCCCATGCCAATCCCGCTACCTTCAGCCGCAATGCGCGGCGTTCCTGTTTCAGTTCGGCGACTTCCAGGCCGGTGCGCAGGCGCTGCGCGGTTTCATCCTCGATGGCCGCCAGTTCGATGCGCCGCGCTTCATCGCGGCTGCGCAACTCACCCGCGCCCCACAGCGGGCCGCTGGGGTGGATGTCGAATGCGCGCAGGCGCTGCGCCAGTGCGTCGTTGAACGGTTCCGGGCCGAACACGCTGCGGCTGCCGTCGAGCATCCACACTTCGCCGTCCAGCGGCTTGTCCCAGTTGTCGCCGGCAACGCGCGCGGCCAGCACGCGGTTGAACAGTTCCGAGCGTGCGGCGGACAGGTAGATCGAACGCTCGTCGCGCTTCACGCGCTTGCCGCCGAACATCGCCAGCGCCTTGGCGATGTTGCCGCCATCGTGGCCGAAGCGTTGCTCGCCGAACCAGTTCGGGATGCCGCGCGTCGCGATTCCGGCCAGCCGGGCGTCGATGGCCTCGCGTTCTCCCGCCACTTCGCGCAACACCAGCACGAAGCGATTGCCGGCCAATGCGCCGCGCGGCAGTTTGCGGTTGTGCCAGACGTGTTCGATGAGGGTCACGCCTTCGATGTTCAACGCGGCGAAATCCGGTGCGATCTTCTTCGGCAGATGCACGCTGAACCATTGCCGGGTCACCGCGTCGCGGTCTTTCAGGCCGGCGTAGCTGACGCCCATTTCGGGGATGCCCGCCCATTTCGCCAATGCCTTCGCCACGAAGGCGGTGTTCTGGCCGCGCTTTTCGAGGGTCAGCAGCAGGTGTTCGCCTTCGCCGGTCGGCGTGAAGGCCGGCAGTTCCTCCACGCGGAAATCTTCCGGCGTGCTGCGGATTTTCGCGGTGAGGACGGATTCGCCAAAAGCCCTAGGCAATGATTCGCTCACGCGCGCACCAGCAACACCACCGCCTGTGCGGCGATGCCTTCGCCGCGGCCGGTGAAGCCGAGTTTCTCGCTGGTGGTGGCCTTGACCGAAACGGCGCCGAGGGCGATGCCCAGGTCCCGTGCGATGACCTCGCGCATGGCGTGCGCGTGCGGGCCGACCTTGGGGCGTTCGCAGATCACGGTCACATCGCAATTGCCGACTTGCCAGCCTTGTTCCGCAATCAATGCATTGCAATGGCGGACGAAGGCGCGGCTGTCCGCGCCCTTCCAATGGTCGTCGCTGGGCGGAAAATGCACGCCGATGTCGCCCAGCGCCAGCGCGCCAAGCATCGCATCGCACAACGCATGCAGCACCACGTCGCCGTCGCTGTGCGCCAGAACGCCGCGTTCGTGTGGAATTTTCACGCCGCCGAGCATGACGTGGTCGCCGTCGCCGAAGGCATGGACGTCGAAACCCTGGCCGATGCGGATATGGGTCATGTGCGTTGCGAAAGGATGAACTGGAACCGCGCCAGATCCGCCGGCGTGGTGATCTTGAAATTGTCCTCGCGGCCTTCTACCAGCAAGGCGCGCGCGCCGAGGCGTTCCATCGCCATCGATTCGTCGGTGACTTCGACGCCGGCCCTGGCCGCATCGTCCAGTGCCTTGGACAACTGCAGGCGGCGGAACATCTGCGGGGTCAGCGCGCGCCACAGGCGTTCGCGCGGTTCGGTGGCGTCGATGCCGCCGTCGTCGCCGGCGCGTTTGAGCGTGTCGCGCACCGGCGCGGCGAGGATCGCGCCGACCGGGTCTTCGCGGCCGCGTTCGATCAGCGCGTGCAGATCGTCCAATGAAAGATTGGGCCGCGCCGCGTCGTGCACCAGCACGAAATCGTCGGCGCGCACGTCGGCTGGCAAGGCCTCCAGACCGGCCAAAACCGAGGTTGCGCGCGTTGCGCCGCCAATCGCGGTCAGCAGCGGCTTGCCGGCAAACTCATTCCAGCCGGGCCAGTCGGCGTCGTTTTCCGACACCACGACCACCGCACCCTCGACCAGCGGATGCGCGAGCAGCGCGGCCAGCGTCCAGGCCAGCAAGGGTTGGCCTGCCACGTCGAGGTATTGCTTCGGCGTCTGCCCACCGAAGCGCGCACCGCGACCGGCAGCGGGCACTACCGCCCACGGGCCGCGGGTCATGGCGATGTTGCCTCGGTGTTGGCCGGCGCTTCGACGTTCGCCGGTGCAGTGCCCGGCGTTTCGACCACGCGGTAGAACTTTTCGCCGGGCTTGATCATGCCCAGTTCGCTGCGCGCGCGTTCCTCCACCGCCGCTTCGCCGGATTTGAGGTCTTCGACTTCGGCGGCGAGCGCGGCGTTGCGTTCCTTCAGCCCGTCGTTCTCGCGCTTCTGGTGCTCGACCTGGTTGGCCAGCGCGGACACTTCGCCGCTGCTGCCGCGGCCGAACCAGAACTGGTACTGCAGGAACGCCAACAGCGCCAGCAGCAGCAACAGCACCCAAGCCCGGCCGCGCATTCCGCCGTCAGCTCCGGTCAGGCTTGCTTCAACGAAACGAAGGCGTTGCGGCCTGCATAGCGCGCCTTGCCGCCCAGCGCTTCCTCGATGCGCAGCAACTGGTTGTATTTCGCCACGCGGTCGCTGCGGCACAGCGAGCCGGTCTTGATCTGCGTTGCGGTGGTCGCGACCGCAATGTCGGAAATCGTGGTGTCCTCGGTTTCGCCGGAGCGGTGCGAAACGATGGCCGCGTAGCCGGCGTGGTGCGCCATCGCGATGGCTTCCAGCGTTTCGGTCAGGGTGCCGATCTGGTTGACCTTGATCAGGATCGCGTTGGCGGTGCCGGATTCGATGCCTTCCTTGAAGATGCGCGGATTGGTGACGAACAGGTCGTCGCCGACCAGTTGCACCTTGTTGCCGATGCGCTCGGTCAGCGCCTTCCAGCCGGCCCAGTCGTCCTCGGCCATGCCGTCTTCGATGGTGACGATCGGATACTGCGCGGCCCAGTCGGCGAGGAAATCGACGAACTGCTCGCTGCTCAGGCGCTTGTTCTCGCCGACCAGGTGGTACTTGCCGTTGTCGTGGAATTCGCTGGAAGCCACGTCCAGGCCCAGCAGCACGTCATCGCCTGCGGTGTAGCCCGCCTTGCCGATGGCTTCCAGAATCGTGTCGAGCGCTTCGACGTTGCTGCGGAAATCCGGGGCGAAGCCGCCTTCGTCGCCGACCGCCGTGCTCAGGCCGTGCCCCTTCAACACGGATTTGAGTGCGTGGAAGATTTCGGTGCCGGCGCGCAGCGCTTCGGAGAACGACCCGAAACCGACCGGCAGCACCATGAATTCCTGGAAATCGACGTTGTTGTCGGCGTGCGCGCCGCCGTTGATGATGTTCATCATCGGCACCGGCAGTTCCACGCGCGATTCGGCGGTGTCGCTCAGATGTCGCCACAGCGGCACTTTCTTGCCGGCGGCCAGCGCGTGCGCGTTGGCCAGCGATACGCCGAGCAGCGCGTTCGCGCCCAGACGGCCTTTGTTCTCGGTGCCGTCCAGATCGATCATGCGGCGGTCGAGGCCCTCCTGATCGTTGGCGTCGAAATCCTTCAGTGCGGTGGCAATGAAGGTATTGACGTTCTCCACCGCCTTGCGCACGCCCTTGCCCAGGTAGCGGGTCCTGTCGCCATCGCGCAGCTCCACGGCTTCCTTGGTGCCGGTGGATGCGCCGGACGGCACGGCAGCGCGGCCGAACGAGCCGTCGGCGAGGGTGACTTCGGCTTCAAGGGTGGGATTGCCGCGCGAGTCGAGGATTTCGCGGGCGTGGATCTTGGCGATGGCAGTCATGTGGGCTGTCGTGTGGAGGAGTTCGGGATTCTTGAATACATGCAAGGCATTTTTGTCCGCGAAGGGCGCAAAGGACGCAAAGTGGGAAAGATTGGCTTCAATGGACTGCCTTTGCGTGCTTGGCGTTCTTTGCGGACAAAAGCTTTTGCTCGTTGCCTGTCAGGCGCGCGCTTCTTTCAACAGCTTGCCGCCGGCCTTGCGCTCGCGCGCGGCGCGGATGAAGCCGACGAACAGCGGGTGACCGTCGCGCGGGGTGGAAAGGAATTCCGGGTGCGCCTGGCAGGCCAGGAACCACGGGTGCGCGCTGCGCGGCAGCTCGATCATTTCCACCAGCAGGTCGTCCATCGACTTGGCGGAAATCACCAGGCCGGCGTCTTCCAGCTGGGTGCGGTAGCGGTTGTTGAATTCGTAGCGGTGGCGGTGGCGCTCGGCGACCACGTCCTTGCCGTAGAGTTCGCGCGCCAACGTGCCGTGTTTCAGGCGCTGCTCTTGCAGGCCCAGACGCATGGTGCCGCCGAGGTCGGATTTCTCGTCGCGTTTTTCCACTTCGCCGCTGGCGGTGCGCCATTCGGTGATCAGGCCGATCACCGGGTGCGGCGAGAGTTTGTCGTTCTCGGTGCTGTTGGCGCCTTCCAGCCCGCAGACATGGCGCGCGTAGTCAACCACCGCCGCCTGCATGCCATAGCAGATGCCGAAGTACGGCACGCCGGTCTGGCGCGCGTATTGCGCGGCCAGCACCTTGCCTTCGAAACCACGGTCGCCGAAGCCGCCGGGCACGAGGATGCCATCGACGTCCTTCAACGCGGACATGTCGCTGCCTTCCAGGTCCTGCGCTTCCAGCCACTTCAGGTTGACGCGGGTGCGCTGGCGCAGGCCGCCGTGCTTGAGCGCTTCGCCAACCGACTTGTAGGCATCGTGGTGGTCAACGTACTTGCCGACCACGGCGACGGTCACCTCATCCAGCGGATGCACGGTGGCATCGACCGCTGCGGCCCATTCGCTCAAATCCGCCTCGGGTCTGGCCGGCAGGCGCAGGCGTTCGACCACGAAATCGTCCAGGCCCTGCTCGTGCAGGCCGAACGGGATCCGGTACAGCACATCGACATCCTGCACACTGATGACGGCGCGCTCGGGCACGTTGGTGAACAGCGCGATCTTGCGGCGCTCGCCGTCGGGGATGGGCTGTTCCGAACGGCACAGCAGCACGTCGGGCTGGATGCCGATGCTGCGCAGTTCCTTGACCGAGTGCTGGGTGGGCTTGGTCTTCAGCTCGCCGGCGGCAGCGATGTACGGCACCAGGGTCAGGTGCATGAACAGCGCCTTGTCCGGACCCCGTTCGGTGCGGACCTGGCGGATGGCTTCGAGGAAGGGCAGCGATTCGATGTCGCCGACAGTGCCGCCGATCTCCACCAGGGCCACGTCGAAGCCTTCGGTGGCCTCGTCGATGCAACGGCGGATTTCGTCGGTGATGTGCGGGATCACCTGCACGGTTGCGCCGAGGTAGTCGCCGCGGCGTTCCTTGCGGATCACGTTTTCGTAGATGCGACCGGTGGTGACCGAATTCCTGCGACTCAGGCGCGTGCGGACGAAGCGTTCGTAGTGGCCCAGGTCCAGGTCGGTTTCGGCGCCGTCGTCGGTGACATAGACCTCGCCGTGCTGGAACGGCGACATGGTGCCCGGATCGACGTTGATGTACGGATCCAGCTTCATCATCGTGACCCGCAGGCCGCGGGCTTCGAGGATAGCGGCCAGCGACGCGGCGGCGATGCCCTTGCCCAATGAGGACACGACGCCGCCGGTGACGAAAACCAGGGGGGTAACGGAATTGTGGGGGGTCATGGCACCGGGCCTCCCGAAAGCCATAGTTTACCGGCTTGGCGGCTTGCCGACAAAACCGTGGGAGCGACTCGCGGGAGCGGCTTGCGGCCACGACGAAGGTCGCTGCGGTCCTTGTGGCGGCAAGCCGCTCCCGCAAAAGCCCTCGCCCAAACACCAACGCCCCGGCAAGCCGGGGCGTCGTGGTCTGTCATTGGCCTGCAAAGGCACGGATCAGGGCTTCCTCTTCGCCTCTTCTTCCTCTTCATGCTGGCCCTGCCCGTCCTGCCTGGCCCTGGCGCGCTCGGCGGCCAGTTTTTCATTGGCGGCACGACGGTCGGCGCGCTTCTGTTCTTCGGAACGGTTGTCGTCCTGCGTACCCGCCTTCTTGCCCGCGTCCACGCTTTGCCCGGACGGCTGCGCCATGGCCACGGTGGCCACGATGGCGGCTGCGGCAGCAGCCAGAATCATCCACTTGTTGCGCTGGGTCATGGTTGGTTCTCCTTGCGGTCGTACCCGTCAAAACCAGCGCAACCATAGCGCAAGCCCGCCCACCGCGCACTGAACGTGCAAATATCGCGCCAAGGCCGCAGACTTCCCGCTTTCGCAAGCACCGCCGACCGTTCATGAGTTCACGCTACAACGCCGCCGACATCGAAGTCCTCTCCGGCCTGGATCCGGTCAAGCGCCGCCCCGGCATGTACACCGACACCAGTCGCCCCAACCACCTGGCGCAGGAAGTCATCGACAACGCGGTCGATGAGGCGCTGGCCGGCCACGCCGGCGAAATCGAGGTCACCCTGCACAAGGACGGCAGCTGCGAAGTGAGCGACGACGGCCGCGGCATGCCTGTTGACATCCATCCGGAAGAAAAAATCCCCGGCGTGGAACTGATCCTGACCCGCCTGCACGCCGGCGGCAAGTTCAGCAACAACAACTACACCTTCAGCGGCGGCCTGCATGGCGTGGGCGTCAGCGTGGTCAACGCGCTTTCGACGCTGGTCGAGGTTCACATCAAGCGCGAAGGCAGCGAACACCGCATCAGCTTCCGCAACGGCGACCGCGCCACGCCGCTGGAAGTGGTCGGCACGGTCGGCAGGAAAAACACCGGCACCCGCGTGCGTTTCTGGCCCGACCCCAAATACTTCGACACGCCGAAGTTCAACCTGCGCGCGTTGAAGCACCTGCTGCGCGCCAAGGCGGTGCTGTGCCCCGGCCTGACCGTCAAACTGTTCGACGAAGCCAGCGGCGAGCGCGAGCAATGGCATTACCAGGACGGCCTGCGCGACTACTTGAAAGGCGCGCTGACCGGTGCGGAAATCCTGCCGCCGGAACTGTTCGTCGGCACGCTGAAAAAGGACACCGAAGTCGTTGACTGGGCCGCAGCGTGGATACCGGAAGGCGAACTGGTGCAGGAAAGCTACGTCAACCTGATCCCGACCGCGCAGCACGGCACCCACGTCAACGGCCTGCGCAGCGGCCTGACCGATGCGCTGCGCGAGTTCTGCGATTTCCGCAACCTGCTGCCGCGCGGGGTGAAACTTGCGCCGGAAGACGTGTGGGATCGCGTCGCCTTCGTGCTGTCGCTGAAGATGACCGACCCGCAGTTCAGCGGCCAGACCAAGGAGCGCCTGTCGTCGCGCCAGGCGGCGGGTTTCATCGAAGGCGCGGCGCACGACGCCTTCAGCCTGTGGCTGAACCAGAACGTCGAACTGGGCGAAAAGATCGCGCAACTGGCGATCGAACGCGCCAGCGCACGGCTGAAGACCGAAAAGCAGATCGTGCGCAAGAAGGTCACCCAGGGCCCGGCCCTGCCCGGCAAGCTGGCCGACTGCATTTCGCAGGACCTGTCGCGCACCGAATTGTTCCTGGTCGAGGGCGATTCGGCCGGCGGCAGCGCCAAGCAGGCGCGCGACAAGGATTTCCAGGCCATTCTGCCGCTGCGCGGCAAGATCCTGAACACGTGGGAAGTCGCCTCCGGCACCGTGCTCGGTTCCGAGGAAGTGCACAACCTCGCCATCGCCATCGGCTGCGATCCGGGCAAGGACGACATCTCCGGCCTGCGCTACGGCAAGATCGTGATCCTCGCCGACGCCGATTCCGATGGCCTGCACATCGCCACCCTGCTTTCCGCGCTGTTCCTGCGCCACTTCCCGGCGCTGGTCAACGCCGGCCACGTGTTCGTGGCGATGCCGCCGCTGTTCCGCGTGGATGTCGGCAAGCAGGTGTTCTACGCGCTGGACGAGGAAGAAAAACGCCTGCTGCTGGAAAAGATCGAGCGCGAGAGGATCAAGGGCGCGGTCAACGTGACCCGCTTCAAGGGCCTGGGCGAGATGAACCCGTCGCAGCTGCGCGAATCGGCGATCCATCCGGACACCCGCCGGCTGGTGCAACTGACCGTCGATGACGATGCGCAAACCCGCGGACTGATGGACATGCTGCTGGCAAAGAAGCGCGCCAGCGACCGCAAGGCGTGGCTGGAGACCAAGGGCGACCTGGCTTCGCTGGAAGTCTGATGCCGCGCCGGGCGGACCCTGACCTGCCCTATCGCACCATCGGCTGCCAATGCCAGTAGGTGATCGAACGCCACAGCCATTCCAGCGGGCCGTAGCGGAAGGTCTTCAGCCAGAAATGACTGAAGGCCGCCTGCAACGCGAACACGACCACGACGAACCCCATCTGCCCCGGCCTCGACATCTGCCCCCACCAACCCAGTCCGTAGCCGTAGAAGCACCACGTGCCGACCAGCGACGCGCCGATGTAGTTGCTCAGCGCCATCTGCCCGGCCGGCCGCAGCGGCGACAGCAGGCGGCTGCCGATGTCCGTCTGTGACAACCACGCCACGGCGGCGAAGTAGCCGAGACTGAGCGGCAGGCTCGCCCACATGAACAACATCATCGCTGCCAGGGCTTGCGGGTCGCGGCCAGATACCGGCGCGAACGTCGGCGCATGCAGCCACACGCTGGCCAGGGTCATCGCCAACCCCAGCGGGATGCCCCACGCCGCCAATTGTTTCAACAGGCCCAGGTGCGTCCGCAGATTGCCGACGACGCCGGCGCGAACGAAGCCGAAGCCGATCAGAAACATCGGCAGCGCCCTGAAGCACAGACCGACGGCCTTGGGCATGTCCTCGACGAACCGCTTGCCGCGATACGCCACCGCTTCGGCAAACGTGCCTTGCGTGTAGAGACGGATTTCCTGCGCGCGTTGCTCGTCGTGTTTTTTCGTCAGGTCTTCGCGCTGCTGCACCTGTGCAGGCGTTTCCGCCGGGATATGCGCCGAAAACACCACCGCTGACCCTGCTCCCAGCAGGCCGGCCAGCATCGGCAGCGAATACAGGAACGCGCCCAGCGCGATGCAGCGTGCTGCGGACGCGCGTCGCAACAACCACATCAGCGCGCCGACATAGGCCACGAACACGGCAGCAAACAGGATCGCGCCAGACCTCAAGGCCACGGCGAAAGAAAGCAGCGCCGACAACAATCCCAGCCACGCCCGCCAGTTGCCGGTGACGATCAGCAACAGGCCGGCGGCGGCGATCGCGTAGTTGTGCAGGATGTCGCCGGTCCAGACCACGATGAAATGCGCAGCGCCGAACAACAACAGGCCGAGGATGCGTCGCAGGTACGGCAAGACGAAATCGCGCCCGCCCTGCTCCGCGCGGCCCAGCATCACCGCAAACCCCATGCCGAACAGCAGCGAGAACAAGGTCCAGAACTTGCCCTGCACCAGCACATAGACCAGCCAGCTCACCGCATGGTCCACGCCGCGCAACGCCGGGTCGATGCCCGTGCCCAGGTCGGCCAGCGGCCGCGAGAACCATTCGACGTTCATCAGGAAGATGCCGAACAAGGCAAAGCCGCGAATGCCATCCAGCGCATGGATGCGATCCGCCTGCACGACCGGCGCAAGCGTGGCTGTAACGGTTGCTTCGTCGGATGCCTGCATGGCCATGCCCCGCAGAAAGAGGCCGACAGCCTAGCGCGCCCACAGGCAACCCCGCACAGTGCGGGAAGTCACCCTCCCGCGAAGTCAACCCTCACGAACAGGGAAGCCCGCGATGGCGCGGGCTTCCCGGTGAATCACGACTGCATTGCACTCACGATTGCGGCGCTTCGGCCTTTGGCGGCGGAGGCGGGCCATGCCGATCCGGGTGGGCGTGCGTCGGGCCGATGGCGTCGAATTCCGCGCGGCTCAGCTTGCCATCCTTGTCGGTGTCGGCCTTGGCGAAGAGTTCGTCACGGCGTTGCCCGGCCCGCTTCTCGAACTCGGCCTTGCGCAGGTCGCGGTCGGTTTGGTCGATCACGCCGTCCTTGTTCAGGTCGGCACGGTCGAAGAACGCGGCGGTGCGCGCATCAGCGCCGGCCTTGGCTTCGTCACGGGTGATCTTGCCGTCGCCGTTGGCGTCGAGGTCGCGCATGCCGAAGCCGCCTTCGCCACGCGGCCCGGGGCCGCCAGGGCCGCCAGGGCCGCCAGGGCCGCCAGGGCCGCCGCGGTCGCCGCGGTCGCCGC
>JASGDT010000009.1:0-25531 GCA_047607085.1 Pseudoxanthomonas sp.
ACCGGCAGATCCCCGCCTTCAACGCCCAGCTGTCCTACGACCAGGCGGTGAACTCGCCCAAGCGCCATCTGCGGGTGTTCACCAAGCAGGACTTCGAGGTCGAGCACTGCGGCGCCGACAACGGCACGGTGATGCGCGACTACATCGCCGACTGGTGCGCGGAGACTTTCGCCGAATTTTGATTCACGCGGGTGTGCACGCCTGTGCCGCGGGCCCGCACCTTTCCCTTTCCTCATTCAAGACGGACCCACATCCATGGACCGACTCAACGGCAAGCTCGCCATCGTCACCGGCATCGGCAGCGGCATCGGCAAGGGCTGCGCGCTGCGCTTCCTCGCCGAGGGCGCACAGGTGCTCGGCTGCGACCTCAACGCCGAGGCCGCGCAGGCCACCGTCGAAGAAGCGCGCACGGCCGGCTACACCCTGCACAGCCTGCATCCCTGCGACCTCACCAACCCGGCCGACGTCGATGCGCTGGTGGCCACCGCACTGCGCGAGCTGGGCGGCATCGACATCCTGGTCAATGCCGCCGCCTGGGGCGCGTTCGAGTTCATCGAACAAATGGACTACCAGCGCCAGTGGAAAGCCACCCTGGCCGGCGAGATCGACGTGGTGTTCCTGGCCTGCCAGGCGGTGTGGCCGCACATGAAGGCGCGCGGCGGCGGCGCCATCGTCAACTTCGCCTCGGCCAACGCCTACGAGGCACTGGCCGGCTCCGGCGCGCTGGCGCACTGCGCCGGCAAGGGCGCGGTGCTGGCGATGACCCGCCAGCTGGCGATGGAAGGCGGTCCGCACGGGATCCGCGCCAACACCATCTCGCCGGCGCTGGTGGTCACCGGCGCAACCAAGCCGCGCCTGGACAACGAGCCGGGCTTCAAGGAAACGGTACTATCGAAGATGATGATCCCGCGTCTCGGCACGCCCGACGACATCGCCTGGTGCGCGACCTATCTGGCCTCGGACGAAGCCGGCTGGGTCACCGCCGCCGACTTCAAGCTCGACGGTGGCGCGACCTCGTGGTAACCGAGTTCCGATGAAAACGCAGCCCTCGCGCTGTCTGCGCGAAGGGAGCGAATTCACGCTCAGATCGGAGATCGAAGAACCTGCAAGGCTTCGGCCATCAGCCGGTTGTGTTCCAGCGGCGAGCCGTGGCTCATCTCCAGCTGGCCAAGCTTGACCGAATTCTCGATGACGTGGCGGCAACGGTCGAAACGGCGGTCGGTGAAGCGTTGCAGCGCATCCTCCACACTGCCGCCATTGCCGAGTTCGTCGGCCAGCACGATGCCATCCTCGATCGCCATGCCGGCGCCGGAAGCCAGGTGCGGCGTGGTCGCGTGCGCGGCGTCGCCGATCAGCACCACCCGCCCGCGATGCCACGGCGGCGGCAGCAATTGCACCTCCAGCGGCTTGTAGTTGACCGAATCGGCGTTCTCGCCGAGCACGGTCTCGCGGATCCGCGGCACGAAGCTGCCGAAACCGGCCAGCTTGGCGTGCAGGCGTTCGCGTTGCTGCTCCTCGTTCAACCACGGGTTTTCCGGGTCGGCGTAGAGCAGGAACATGTACATGTGGGTCGGCGAGACCGGATTGAAGCCGAGCTTGATCTCGTCGGTCATGAAGAAATGCGTGCGATCGAAGCCCGGCGGACGCTCGGCCAGCAGGCGGAAGATCACCTGGCCGGTGAACTTCGGCTTCGGCGCGTCCGGGAACAGTCGCTGCCGGGTCTGCGAATACAGGCCGTCTGCGCCGATCACCAGGTCGTAGCGGCGCTCGCTGCCATCGCTGAACCAGACACGCACGCCGCTCTGGTCCTGTTCGAGATCGGCGACGCTGACGCCGAGGCTCACCTCGATGCCGTCGGCGCGGACGCGCTCGGCGAGGATCTTGTGCAGTACCGGGCGCAGGATGCCGCCGGTCGCCGGCAAGCCATCGTCCAGCGGCGAGGTCGAAAGCTCGTCGAGCAGCTTGCCGTCGCGGTCGTGCATCTTCGCCCCGCTCCAGGTGGCGCCTTGCGCCACCACCTCGTCGAGCACGCCAATGATGCGCAACGCACGCAAGGTCGGGCCGGTGATGGTCAGACCGGCACCGTAGGAGCGCCAGTTGCTGTCGATGTCGATCAGATGCACCTGCAGGCCGCGCTTGCGCAACTGGATCGCGCAGGACATGCCGGCGACGCCGCCGCCGATCACCAGCACGCTGCGCAGGTCGGCCACCGGCGTTCGCGCCGGGGGTACGTCCTGCTGGAAAGCGGCGGGATGGGTTTCGTTGTGCGTCATCGGGGCTTTTCCTCTTTCCCGCTTCAATGGGTGCCGGACAAGAACCTAGACGCGGCAGGCCGAATTGAAAAGCGCATTCTCGCGATTGCAGTCATTGCCGGTGGCGATGCTCGACCGCAGCCACGCGGGACGCGGACATGGGACGCGCCAACCGGTCAGCACATGCGAAGAGTCGCCAGGCATGGCCTGGCGACTCCTGCGTCCTGCATCCCGAACGTGCAGCGAATCAGAAGTTCCAGTTCAGGCGCAGGCCGGCGTAACGGCTGGCGTCGCGCGCCGGCTGGCCGGTGATCGCCTGGGCGGTGCCGCTGTAGATGCCACTGAAGTTCTCGGTCAGGTTGACCACGTAGAACTTGTCGAACACGTTGTTGACGAACAGCGAGGCCCTGAACTTGTCGTTGTTCCAGCTGCCGGTCAGCGACAGGTTGAAGATGCCGAAGCCGTCCTGATAGACGAGCGGGTTGTGGCTGGCCTGCATGTAGGCGCCGCTGCGCCAGGCGTACTGGCCGGACAGGGTCAGATCGGGCCGCTTGCCACCGTCACCGAACCAGGTGTAGTCGGCGCCCAGGTTGGCCTTGACCTTCGGTGCATCCGGCAACGATTTGCCCGACAGGTCCTGGTAGCCGTCGGTATAGACGTCGTCGGTATAGCAGCCTTCCGCCTCGGTCTGCCCGTTCCAGCACGAAGCGTGGCCGTAGTCCAGGAACTTGGCGTCGATCCAGGCCGCACTGGCGTTGAGGCGCAGTGCATCCGTCGCCGCCCAGCTCAGGTCCGCTTCCAGGCCGCGGGTGCGCGCGGCGCCGGCATTGTCCAGTTTCAGGATCGAGACGGCACCGCCGACCGGTTCCCAGATCTGCACTTGGTAGTCGTGGTAGGTGGTCTGGAACAACGCCGTGTTCAGGGTCAGCGCGTGGTCCAACAGGGCCAGCTTCAGGCCCAGCTCGAAATGGTCCACGGTCTCGCGGTCGGTCGCCTCCACCGGATCGTCGCCGTCATAGATCTTTTCCGCGGTGTTGAAGGCCGCCGGCTTGTAGCCGCGGGCATAGGTCAGGTAGGCCATCGCATCGGGCGTGAAGCGCTTGCGCAACGACACGTCGCCGACCCAGGTGTTTTCGGTGATCTCGTTCTCGCTGTAACCGCCGTAGGCGACGTCATCCTTCCAGTAGCTGACCGTGTCGTGGTTGAAGCGCAGGCCAGTCAGCAGGTCGAACGTATCGGCCAGCTTCCAGGTGATGCGGCCGTAGGCGTCCAGGGTCTTGGTGTTGGAGTTGACCGTGTAGTTCTGCGGGTTGCCGATCGGCATGCCGCGATAGAAGCTGCTCCAGACGTCCGTCTCGGAGTAGAACAGGCCGGCCACGTAGTTGACCCGGCCGTCCAGCGGCGAGACGATCTTGAACTCCTGCGATTTGGTGGTCGGCTTGACGATCACGTGCTGCGAGTCGTCCCAGTCGGCGAACGAGCAGAACGCGGTGACGATCGCGCAGGCGTTGTCGCGGGCCTGGTTCCACCAGTTCAGCACCGCCGCCACGTCCTGGACGTTGTACTGGCGCTCGCGCTGGTAGGCGGTGGTCGAACTGAGGGTGTAGTCGCCCAGGCGCCAGTCGAGGTTGAGGCTGAGGTCGCTGCCCTTGGTCTGCGCACGCATCGGCACCAGCGAGTTGTAGTCGGTGTTGCCCCACGCCGGGGTGACCCCGGGGAAGATCGCGTCGTAGGCGGCGCCGCCACCGGGAATGAAGGAGAAGATCGCCTGGTCCGGCGTCATGTACTGGTAGGTGAAGCTGCTGCCCTTGGCGTCGATGTCGTAGGCATGCGCGGCGAAGGTGACGTCAACATTTTCGCTGGGATGCAGCGCCAGCTTCAGCCGCGCGCCTTCGCTGTCGGTGGTCGAATTCTTGTCGGTGGCGAGATTGTGGATCGGCAGTTCCACCCGGTGCTTGTAGGCCGACAGGCTGAATTCGGCGCCTTCGCTGATCGGCCCGGAAATGAAGCCGTCGGCCTTGTACTCGCCGTCGCCGGTCGCCAGCACGCCGAACGAACCGCTCCAGTAGTCGGTCGGCTTGCGGGTGATCAGGTTGACCACGCCCGCCGAGGCCGCTCGGCCGCCCAGGGTGGACTGCGGGCCCTTGAGCACTTCCACCTGCGCCAGGTCGGACAGTTCGTTGACGCCCATCGCATCGGAGGCCACCGGTACCCCGTCGAGCATGATCAGCACGCCCGAGGTCAGGCCGATGGTAGCCTCGTCGGCGGTGGTGGAGATGCCACGCATGGCGATCGGCACGCGGCCGTTGTTGCTGCCCTTGAACTGCAGCGACGGCACCAGCTTGTTCAGGTCGGAGATGTCGCTGACGTTGGCGTCTTCCAGCGCCTTCTGCGTCACCACCGCCGCGGATACCGGCGTGTCCTGCAGGCGTTCGCTGCGCTTCTGCGCGGTCACCACCACTTCGTCCAGGGTCACCGCCTTTTTCTGCTCGGCGGCTTTGGCCTCCTGCGCGAACGCGGACGGGATCTGCAGCGCGGCGGAAACGGCGATGGCCAGCGCGGCGCCACGCATGTGCCTCCGGCCAGCGCGCAGATGATTGGATTGCATCGACATGTTTGGACCCTCCGGGGCGCAATTGTGTTCTGTTGTCGGTACTGCGGGAAACGCGATCCGGGACGGCAGCGCCTTCACCACGCCCGCGGACACTACCGGCCAGTTAGTGCAAGGTGAAATGGGATATTTCTTTGACTGACATCATCTTTCCCGATACGTGCCCGCCGTGCGACACAGGCGGATGACTGCGGAAAATCTTGTGCAATGCAATAAAAAACACTGCAGCCGCAGCCGAACGGGCGGCATGCAGGGACGGTACGCCGCGGTATCCAAGGCAAGCAGGAATGCAATGCTGTCGATCGCCCCGGGACGCGAGCGCTATTGGGCGTCCTGAAGGCTGCGTGGCGTGCTGATTGCGCGCTTGCGTTTGATCGGCACGACCGTGCTGCCGTCATAGTCCGCGCATGCGGCCTGCAGGGACCCGTCGAGCAACGACGCCACCTCGGGCATGGCATGCGCCATTTCGACGATCCGTTGCCGCAGCCACTGGCTACCCCGGTCGAGGTCGCGGTAGCGGTGCCATTGCAGCACCTCGACCAGTTGCGGCATCTCGAACAATGGCCGGACCAGGCGTATCGGAAGACCGCCCAGGCAGCAGGCAGCCATGCGTGCGTGCAGCGTGGCGATGCGGTCGGTGCCGATGATCAATTGCGGCAGAAGATGGAAGGAATTGGCGGTTACCTCCACCCGGCGCGCCGCTTCGCCGTAGTTCCGGGTGGCCCAGGATTCGAACATCGGCAGTCCCTGGGTTCCGGTCTGGAACGAAACGTGGCCCGACCCGAGGTACTGCTCCAGGGTGATGGTATCGCCCACGTGCGGGTTTTCCTCGGCGACGGCGACCACGTACGAATCCTCGAACAGGCGCTCCATCGACTGCGTGGGAGAGGCGAACTGCTCCGGGGAGATGATGAAATCGACATCGCCGCTCTCCAGCTCCTGCGCGGAGAATTCGCTGGGCTGGCGGAATTTCCAGGTAATCCCGGGCGCTTCACGATGGACGCGCCGCAACACGTCGCAGAGGAATACCGCCGACACGTAGTCGGACGCGACGAAGGTGAAATGGCGCTTCATCACCTGCGGATCGAAGTCGGGGCGCGTGGCGATGGTGGCATCGATGCGCAGCAGCACGTCGTTGACCGGATCGATCAGGCTTTCGGCCAGCGGAGTCAGCTCCATCCGGCGACCGACCTGCACGATCAGCGGATCGTCGAAATAATCGCGCAGGCGCGCGAGGATGCCGCTCATCGCCGACTGGGTGACGTGCAGGGCCTCGCCAGCGCGGGTCACGTTGCGTTTCTCCAGCAGCACTTTCAGCGCCGACAGCAGGTTCAGGTCGAGCTTGTGGTAGCGCACTTCGATCGCCCTCCGGCCGTAGGCATGCAGCCGGCGAAGTTTAACTCCGGCATCTTTGCGGGGGCATTCTGCATCACAGCATGATGCGTCGTGATGCCTGATGCCGATGCCGTCCGACCCTTCCGTCAGGAATCCCGGAAATCCTCGGTATCGATTTCCTGCTGGGTGGCCGGCGGGTAGCGGTTGCCATGGATGCGGCTGCGCTCGAAGCCGGCTTCCAGCGTTTGCCGTTGTGCGGCGTTCAGGCGAATGTCGGCAGCGGCGATGTTTTCGGCCAGATGCTCGACGCGCGTGGTGCCGGGAATCGGCACGATGTCATCGCCCTGCGCCAGCAACCACGCCAACGCCAGTTGTCCCGGCGTGTGCTGCAATTGCGCCGCGAGTGTTTCCAGCGAATCGAGCAAGGCGAGATTGGCCGCATAATTTTCCGGCTGGAAACGCGGCATGCCACGGCGGATGTCCTTGGCATCCAGCGTGGTCACGTCGCGCAGCTTGCCCGGCAGGTAACCGCGACCCAGCGGACTGAACGGCACCAGCGCTGCGCCCAGTTCACGACAGGCGGCAAGCACCGCGATTTCCGGGTTGCGCGTCCACAACGAGTATTCGTTCTGCACGGCGGCAATCGGGTGCACGGCGTGCGCCTTGCGCAACGTGGCGGCGGACACCTCCGACAAGCCGATCGCGCGCACCTTGCCCTGCTCCACCAACCGCGACAACGCGCCGACGCTGTCCTCGATCGGCACCTGCTTGTCCCAGCGATGCAGGTAATACAGGTCGATCGCGTCGGTACGCAGCCGGCGCAGGCTGTCTTCGCAATTGCGCAGCAAGGTCTCCGGGCGGCCATCGATGACGCGCTTTCCATCAACGCCGGACATGCCGCATTTGCTGGCCAGCACGATGCGCGAACGATGCGGCGACAACACGCGGCCGACCAGTTCCTCATTCGCGCCGAAACCGTACAGCGCGGCAGTGTCGAACAAGGTTACGCCCCGCTCCAGCGCGGACAGCAATACGCGCTCGCCTTGCTCCGGCGATGGCGGCACGCCGTAGGCGTGGCTCAGGTTCATGCAGCCCAAGCCGATGGCGGAGACAGCGAAGGGACCGATGTTGCGGGTTTGCATGGGGAACTCCGGATATTTCGACCGCCATCCTCACGAAGGTGGGGCCGGTGCCTTTCTTGTCTTGCAGATTGCGACAAGAACCGGGAGATGCGGTGGTGCGACCGATCCAGGACCGTGAGCCGCATGGATGCGGCGACCGAGCCCCCATGGACGGGTTCACGGCGTGTCCTGGAACGGTCACACCACCGCATCGCGTGCAGCAGTGTCGGCCATGCAAGACCGACCCACAACTATTGCTCCAACTGCTGCTCCAACTGGTGCAACACCCGGTAGCACGGCAGCACCTGCGCGATGCTGGAATTCGGCTCGCGGCCTTCGCGGATGGCGGCGAAGAATTCGCGATCCTGCAATTCGATGCCGTTCATGCTGACATCGACCTTGCTGACATCGACCGCTTCTTCCGGGCCCTTGCTGTGCGACTGCACCAGATCGTCGTAGCGGGCGATGTAGGTGGCGGTGTCGCCGATGTAACGGAAGAAGGTGCCCAGCGGGCCATCGTTGTTGAAGCTCAGGCTCAACGTGCAGATCGCGCCATTGGCCGCCTGCAGCTGGATGCTCATGTCCATCGCGATGCCCAGCTCCTTGTGGATCGGGCCTTGAATCGCGTTCGCCTTCACGATGGGGCTGCCGGCCTGGTACGCGAACAGATCGACGGTATGCGCGGCATGGTGCCACAGCAGATGATCGGTCCACGAACGCGGCTGGCCCAGGGCGTTCATGTTGGTGCGACGGAAGAAGTAGGTCTGCACGTCCATCTGCTGGATGCTGAATTCGCCGGCCTTGATCTTCTTGTGCACGAACTGGTGGCTGGGGTTGAAACGGCGGGTGTGGCCGCACATCGCCACCAGCCCGGTCTTCTTCTGCAGGGCCAGCACTTCCTCGCCTTCGGCCAGCACGTCGCACAACGGAATTTCCACCTGCACATGCTTGCCCGCCTCAAGACACGCCCTGGTTTGCGAAGCGTGCATTTGCGTGGGCGTACACAGGATGACGGCATCCACATCCTTCAGCGCAAGGCTTTCGGCCAGGTCGGTGGTGACGTGCCCGATGCCGTACTGGTCGGCGGTTTCCTGCGTCTTGGCCAGATCGCGACCGATCAGCGAAACGACTTCGACGCCATCGATGTTCCTGATGCCGTCCAGATGCTTGATGCCGAACGCGCCGGCACCGGCCAGCGCCACTTTGATGCTCATCTCATTTCTCCAGAATCAGGTGGCCGACGGCCGTATTGGATGCGGGAACGTGGAAGAAGCGGTGCGCCAGGTTCGGCGCGGGGCCGACGAGTCTGCCGTCGGCAACGTCGGGCATCGCGCCACGCGCGATCAGCCACATCACCAGCTCGATGCCTTCGCTGCCGGCTTCGCGCACATATTCGATATGCGGCACTTTTGCCAATTCCTGCGGCTCGGCAATCAAACGGTCGAGGAAACGATTGTCCCATTCCGAATTGATCAGGCCGGCGCGCGGCCCCTGCAACTGGTGGCTCATGCCGCCGGTGCCCCAGATATGCACGTTGAGGTCCTCGTCATAGCTTTCGACGGCCTTGCGAATCGCCTGACCGAGGTTGAAGCAACGCTGGCCGCTGGGCACCGGGTATTGCACCACGTTGACCGCAAACGGAATCACCGGGCATGGCCACGCGCCTTCCTTCGGGTCGAGTTCGCCGCACATCAGCGAAAGCGGCACGGTCAAGCCGTGGTCAACGTCCATGTTGTTGACGATGGTCAGATCGAAATCCTGCTGGATCACGCTCTGCGCGATATGGCTGGCCAGGCCCGGATGGCCCACCACCTTCGGCACCGGGCGCGGGCCCCAACCTTCGTCGGCGGGCGCATATTCGGCGGCGGTGCCGATGGCGAAAGTCGGAATGAAATCAAGACTGAAGGCGGTGGCGTGATCGTTGTAAACCAGGAAGACCACGTCCGGCTTGTTGTCCTTCATCCACTGCCTGGAATATTCGTAACCGGCGAAGACCGGCTTCCAGTAATCCTCGCCGGTCTTGTGCAAATCCATCGCCGCGCCGATGGCCGGCACGTGCGAGGTATAGACGGATGCGGTGATGCGGGCCATGTCAGGCCTCCTTCTTGTGTTTGTGCGCCGCGCCCTGCGGCTGGTTCTGCGGCTGAGCGTCGCCGTCTTCTCCAAGGTAGCGGTTGCCTTCGATCGAGCGCCCGCCGGAAACCATCATGTCGCGGTACTCCTGCTCGGTCATGCCGGTCATGGAGCCGGCCATCTGCTGGAAGCTGAGGCCATCGGTCGCGCCGAGCTTGGCGAGGAAATAGATGTTGCCGCCGGTGCGCATCATCCAGTTGAGATCGCGCGCCAGTACCGCCTGCTTCTGCTCCTCGGTCATCGCCCACTCGTCGAGGTAGGCGCGTTCGTCGGCCTTGAAGCGCGCGCGGTTCTCGGCCTTCATCAGGCTCATGCAGAACTGGTTGATCCAGTAACCCTTGCGGCTTTGCTCAGCGTCGAAAATGATCGTGCCGGGCACGTCCAGATACGGTTTGTCGAGTGACATCTCAGTTTTCCTCCGGCCAGTACAGGCGCATCGGGTTTTCCACCAGCAGTTTGCGCTGCAATTCGGCGGTCGGCGCGATGTGCGGGATGAAATCGACCAGCAGACCGTCGTCGGGCATGTGGTCCTTCAGGTTCGGATGCGGCCAATCGGTGCCCCACAGCACGCGGTCGGGAAATTGCTCGACCACGCGGCGCGCGAACGGCACCACGTCGCGGTAGGCATTCCGTTCGCCAGCCAGCGCAGCCGGACCGGTGGCGGACAGGCGCTCCGGGCAGCTGACCTTGCTCCACACGTTGTCGTGTTCGTGCATGAACTTGAGAAACAGCGCGAACTCGTCGCTATCGACGCCTTTCTTCACGTCCGGACGGCCCATGTGATCGACGACCACCGTGGTCGGCAGCGCGGTGAAGAAATCCCACAGTTCAGGCAAATCCACCGCTTCGAAATAGATCACCACATGCCAGCCAAGCCTGGCGATGCGGTCCGCGATTTCCAGCAACTCGTCCTTCGGGGTGAAATCCACCAGCCGCTTGACGAAGTTGAAGCGCACGCCACGTACGCCGGCTGCGTGCAGCGCCTGCAATTCCTCGTCGGTGACGCTGCGCCTGACCGTGGCCACGCCGCGCGCCTTGCCATCGGACGATTGCAACGCGTCTGCCAGCGCGCGGTTGTCGGCACCATGGCAGGTGGCCTGCACGATCACGTTGCGGGCAAAGCCCAGGTGATCGCGCAGCGCGAACAATTGCGCCTTGCCGGCATCGCAAGGCGTGTATTTGCGTTCCGGCGCATACGGGAATTCCGCACCGGGACCGAACACGTGGCAGTGCGCATCCACGCTGCCGGGCGGCAACTGGAATTCCGGCTTGCTCGGATCTTCGTGCCAGTCCAGCCAGCCGGGGGTTTTCTCGAATGGGCCGCTTGCGGGTCTGCTCATGGCGTTGCCTCAATCGATGTAGCGCAGGCCGGCTTTTTCCAACGGCTCGCGCATCTTGTACATGTCCAGGCCAAGCACGCCGCTGGCGAGTTTGGCGCGCTTTTCGCCTTCGAAGCTTTCGCGTTTCTGCGCCGCCTCCAGCGTCTTTTCCGCCAGCGCGCGCGGCACGCAGACCACGCCGTCGTCGTCGGCCACGATCACGTCGCCCGGCGTGACCAGCATTCCCGCGCACACCACCGGGATATTGACCGAACCCAGGGTCGCCTTGATCGTCCCCTTGCTGCTGATGCACTTGCTCCACACCGGGAAGTTCATCTCCTGCAACACCTTCACGTCACGCACGCCGGCATCGATCACCAGCGCACGCGCGCCGCGCGCCTGGAAGCTGGTCGCGAGCAAATCGCCGAAATAACCGTCAGTGCATTCGGCGGTGATCGCGGCGACCACGATGTCGCCGGGCTGAATCTGCTCGGCCACGACATGCATCATCCAGTTGTCGCCCGGATGCAACAACACGGTGACGGCGGTGCCGCTGACCTGCGCGCCGGGGAAGATCGGACGCATGTAGGGTTTCAACAAACCGACGCGGCCCATCGCCTCATGGACGGTGGCCGAGCCCAGCGCGGCCAGTGCATCGGCGGTGACGCGATCGGAACGCTGGATATTGCGATAGACGACGCCAAGTTCGTACATGATGGTTTCCTCTCGTGAATTACCTGCCGCGCGACTTCAACGCCGCATCCAGACGCGGATACACGCGGCGCGCATTGCCTTCGTAGATCTTGTGGCGATCCGCATCCGTGAAACGCGGCGAGGCTTCGACGTAGCGCTTGGTGTCATCGAAATTGAAGCCGGTTTCCGGGTCGATGCCGCGTACCGCGCCGATCATTTCCGAGGCGAACAGGATGTTGTCCACCGGAATCACCGTGCCCAGCAGGTCGATGCCCGGCTGGTGATAGACGCAGGTGTCGAAGAACACGTTCTTCAACAGATGTTCCTGCAACAGCGGCTTCTTCAATGCCTGCGCCAGGCCGCGATAACGGCCCCAGTGGTACGGCGCCGCGCCGCCGCCGTGCGGAATCACGAACTTCAGCGTCGGGAAATCCTTGAACAGATCGCCTTCGATCAACTGCATGAAGGCGGTGGTGTCGGCATTGATGTAATGCGCGCCGGTGGTGTGGAAGCAGGCGTTGCAACTGGTGCTGACGTGAATCATCGCCGGGATGTCGTGCTCCACCATCTTTTCGTAGATGGGATACCAGTGGCGATCGGTCAGCGGCGGCGACGTCCAATGCCCGCCGCTCGGGTCGGGATTGAGGTTGATGCCGACGAAGCCGTAGTCCTTCACGCAGCGGTCGATTTCCGGCAGGCAGGTCTTCGGGTCCACGCCCGGCGACTGCGGCAGCATTGCCGCGCCGATGAAGTGGTCCGGGAACAACTGCGACACGCGGTAGCAAAGTTCGTTGCAGATCGCCGCCCAGGTGCTGGACACCTCGAAATCGCCGATGTGATGGGCCATGAAGCTGGCGCGCGGCGAAAAGATGGTCAGGTCGGAACCTCGCTCGCGCATGAAGCGTAGCTGGTTGTTCTCGATGGATTCGCGCAGCTCGTCATCACTGATCTTCAGGTCGGCAACCTTGGGCTTGGCGGCAGGATTCTTGATGCCGGCAATCTGCGCATTGCGCCAGTCTTCCAGCGCTTTCGGCGCAGTGGTGTAGTGGCCGTGGATGTCGATGATCATGGAAAGTCCTCGCTTGAAGATCAGATGGATTGCATGCCCTGGCGGCGCTTGGCTTCACTCGCTTCCGGCGATGCCATGAATGCGAGCAGGCGTTGCGCGGCATCGACATGGGCGGAACCGGCGACAACGCCCGCGGAAAACACGGTGTCGATGGCAACCGCCTGCGGCAACGCGCCGACGATGTCGATGCCTTCGACGTGAATCAATTCGCTCAATTGCTGGAAGCCCATCGCCACTTCGCCACTGGCGATCAGCGAACCGACCGGCACACCGGGCCGCGCCTGCACGATGCGCGGCGCAATCTGCCCGGCAATGCCCCAGCGCTCGAACAGCTTTTGCAGCGCCACGCCGCTGGGGCCGGTCGAATAACCGAGGCTCGGCGCGGCCAACACCGCCGCACGCAGCGCGTCTTCGCTGGAAATATCGGGCTGCGCCGCTCCCTTGCGCACCGCGACCGCCGTACTCGACAGCATCAGATCGGCCTTGCTGCCGGCAAGCACGCAACCGGTGGCCAACAGCTTGTCGATGGCATCGGAAGCCAGGAACACCACGTCGAAGGC
The DNA here is from genome assembly GCA_047607085.1 of Pseudoxanthomonas sp. Taxonomy (GTDB): domain Bacteria; phylum Pseudomonadota; class Gammaproteobacteria; order Xanthomonadales; family Xanthomonadaceae; genus Pseudoxanthomonas_A. The sequence continues at coordinate 13,094 of JASGDT010000009.1, forward strand.
TTCACCCGCCTGCACGCGCCTGGCCGCATCGACGCCGCCAACCGATTCGATCGCCACCGGCTCGCTGCCGTGCGCCTGCCAGGCAGCAGCCAGCTCGGCCAGCACCTGGCGGGTCGCCATCGACGAGATTCCTCTTAATTGCGGCAGGCTCATGGCAGCAGGCGGTCGCGGCGGAAAGCCGGATTCTCGCCAAGCCGCCCACCCGCCCGGAAGCTGCCTGCCCCGCTATCAGCTAGAACAAATCAGCATAACGAATGATATGGTTAACCTTTCCGCGATACCTCGGACCGGCTCGCCGTGGACCTCAAACAGCTTGAATACTTCGTCCGCGTGGCCGAACTGGGCAGCTTCACCCGTGCCTCGATCCTGCTGGACGTGGCCCAGCCGGCCCTGAGCCGGCAAGTGCGGCAACTGGAGCTGGAATTCCAACAGCCGCTGCTGCTGCGCAACGGCCGCGGCGTCACCCTGACCGAAGCCGGCGCGCTGCTGCTCCGGCACGCGCGCGGCATCCTGCACCAAGTCGCCCGCGCGCAAGAGGAACTGGCCGGCGCACGCGGCGGGCTGGCCGGCCGCGTCACCCTGGGCCTGCCGCCCACCGTCGCCCGCGCCTTCGCCACACCACTGATCCACGCCTTCCGCCAGCGCCTGCCGCAGGCACAACTGGCCATCACCGAAGGCCTGACTCTGGCCATGCAGGAAGCCCTGATCGCCGGCCGCCTGGACATTGCCGTGCTGTACAACGCCCGTCCCACCGCCGGGCTGGAGCTGCAGCCGCTGATGGAAGAAGAACTGGTGCTGGTGCAACCGCGCCCGCCCGGCCTGGCCGAAGACCCGCCACCCGGCCCACTGCCGCTGACCGACCTGGCCGCGCTGCCGCTGGTCATCCCCAGCCGCCCCAATGCGATCCGCACGCAAGTGGAATCCGAACTGGCCGCCCTCGGCCTGCACCCCAACGTCGCGCTGGAAATCGACGGCGTGCGCGCCATCCTCGAACTGGTAGCCGATGGCCTCGGCAACGCCGTGTTGACCCGCCACGCCGTTGCCAGTTCGATCCGCCCTTCTGCCTACACCACGCGCCCCATCGGCACGCCACCGATGAAGGCGCAAGCGTGGCTCGCCACCAGCGCACAACGCCCGGCCACGCGCACGCAGCAGGCGGCGCTGGGGTTGCTGCGGGAGGTGGTGGGCCGGCAGGCGGCGTGAGACGACGACTGCCGGCCTGCGCTGCATTGATGCACGCGTACATGCGATCGTCACTTGGCGAAAAACCGATTCAAAGCCGGAATATCAGGCGCAATGCCGATGCGAGATATGGGAAGTCGTATTGCCGGAACTCGTATTCGCCCCGTGAGCCGACCTGATCCGCTACTGACTCACGACGCACGCGCCAACGTCAACATTTGCGCCCGCTTTCAACCCGAATCCGCCAGCCGCGAAACTGAATTGGCCGCCACCCTCGCCACGCTGGAAAGCATGGGCCGCGTTGTCGCTACCGGCGAAGGCAAGTTTGTGCTGGTGTGAGCGCGTCAAAAGACACTTGGCTCAACCGATGATGGTCTGCAGCACGGAACGGAGGTTCTGCTGATCGGCAGGCGCAAGCTTGCCGAGTGTCCTGCGCAGCAGTTTGGTTTCCGTGGTGAACACCAGCGGCTTGAATACGGATGGTTTGAGCAAGCCAGCCGCCTGCCAATCTTGAACGAGGGCTTCGCCGAAGCCCCGATGCGGGCGTACCTGACTGGTGACCGCCAGCAGGATCACGTCAGGGCGCTGGCGCTGGTATTCGGCGGTGCTGATGACCACGGCGGGGCGCTGCTTGCTCCCAACCTGATTGGTGAATGGAAATTGCACCAGCACGACGTCGCCAAAGTCACAGCCGGTCATAGGCGGCGTCTTCCTCGTTATCCCAGACCGCACTCAATGCCGTTTCGCTGGCGGCTTGCACGTTGCGCACCAACGTGCGCTCCGGATCGCGGCTGGCAAGGAAATCAATGAAATCCACCACCTCTGCCACCTGTTCCGGCGGCAGGCGCTGGAGTTTTTCCTGGATGGCGTCGAATCGGGCGTTCATGCGGGCAGCCTCGGGAAGCGGGATGCGCACAGTAAATCACAAACCGGCTGTTGGCTGGTCAGGGACGGACAAGGGGGCTCTGAACAGCTTCGCTTTTGCTCGTCATTCCGGTGGAAGCCGGGATGACGAGCCATACAAGGAGGTTCGTCAGAAATCTGCTGCGCGCTGCGCGCGCTTTCCCTCTCCCACGCGGGGAGAGGGAGGATATGCACCGCGCTGTCCGGGGCTGTGCTTACTTCAAGCTGATCGTCGTATTCACGCCACTGCTGGCTTCGTCGTCGAACCAGCGCGAGGTCACGGTCTTGGTCTGGGTGTAGAAGTAGATGGCCTGCTTGCCATACGGGCCCAGGTCGCCCAGCTTGGAGGCGCGGCTGCCGGTGAAGGAGAACAGCGGCACCGGCACCGGGATCGGCACGTTGATGCCCACCTGGCCCACGTCGATTTCTTCCTGGAACTTGTGCGCCGCCGCGCCGGAGCGGGTGAAGATGGCGGTACCGTTGCCGTTGGGGTTGGCGTTGATGATCGCGATGGCTTCATCCAGGGTTTCGGCTTCGACCACCGACAGCACCGGTCCGAAGATTTCCTCGTCGTAGATGCGCATGCCCGGCTTCACGCCGGAGAAGATGGTCGGGCCGAGGAAGTTGCCGTTCGCGTAACCGGGAATGTCGGGCTTGCGACCATCCAGTTCCAGCTTGGCGCCTTGTTCGACGCCCGAAGCCACCAGACCCTCGGCGCGTTGCAATGCGGCGCAGGAAATCAGCGGGCCCAGATCCGCGCCCGGTTCGGTGCCGCCGCTGACCTTCAGCGTTTTCGCCTTTTCCACCAGGTCGGGAATCCAGTTGCGCGCCTCGCCCACCAGCACCACCACCGACGAGGCCATGCAGCGTTGCCCGGCCGCGCCGAACGATGCGCCGGCCACGGCGTTGAGCGCCTGGTCCTTGTTGGCGTCGGGCAGCACGATGACGTGATTCTTCGCGCCCATCAGGCATTGCACGCGCTTGCCGGCCAGCGTCGCGCGCTGATGGACGTGCGTGCCGACACGGGTGGAGCCCACGAAAGAAACCGCCTTGATGTCGGGGTGGTCGCACAAGGCGTTGACCACGTCCGGGCCGCCGTGGACCACGTTCAGCACGCCGTCGGGGATGCCGGCTTCCAGCGCCAGTTCGGCCAGGCGCATGGTCACCAGCGGGTCTTGTTCGGACGGCTTCAGCACGAAGGTGTTGCCGGCGGAAATCGCGGTGGGGAACATCCACAGCGGGATCATCGCCGGGAAGTTGAACGGGGTGATGCCGGCGCACACGCCCAGCGGTTGCAGCAGCGTGTAGGTATCCACGCCGCTGGCGACGTTGTTGGCCAGTTCGCCCATTTGCAGGCTGCCGATGTTGGCGGCCTGTTCCACCACTTCCAGCCCGCGGAAGATGTCGCCTTCGGCATCAGGCAGGGTCTTGCCTTGTTCGGAAGTCAGCAACGCGGCGAGCTCTTTCATGTTCTCGCGGATCAGTTGCTGGTATTTCAGGAAGATGCGCGCGCGTGCGCCGATCGGCGTCCTGCGCCAGGTCCTGAAGGCTTCCTTCGCCGAGGCAATCGCCGCTTCCACTTCATCGGCGGTGGCGAACGGCACCTGCGCCAGTACCTGCTGGGTGGCGGGGTTGACGATGTCGCGCCATTGCGTGGTTTTCGATTCGACGAATTCCCCGCCGATCAGCAACGGGACGCGCCGGGTTTGCCCGGTCTGGCTGGCGAGTACGGCATTCATTTCAAGAGTTCCTGGCAAGCAATGGGTGGCGTGGATCAGGCCAATCTTCGCACAATGGCGATGCATTGAAATTGCTTCTGTCGATGCTTGATCCCGTACCGCTCCAGACCATTTCATTCGATCCACGATTGTCCGCAGGAGTGACGCAAGTCGCGACCAGGCTTTTCTGCAAAGCCTCGCCACAACGCACGCCAGCTCCTGCGAATGAAGATATTCGGGCCGGATCGATGTCCGGCAGAAATCAGTAATCGTCGCCCAGCGCGAAGGTCGGCTGGCGATCCTTCCACTTGCCTTCGGTGAAATCCGGGAACGGCAGCGTGCGGTAATCCTCGGCGATGGATTGCTCGGACAGCGGCGTGATCGCGCTCCAAGCCACGGCATCGTAGATGTCGATCGGCATTGGCGCGCTCGCCTTCACCGCTTCGATGAAGGCATGCATCACGAACCAGTCCATGCCGCCATGGCCGGCTCCGGCGGCCTGGTCGGCGTACTTGCGCCACAGCGGGTGGTCGTATTCGTCGTAATACTTCTGCGCGTCTTCCCATTTGTGCGGCGGGCTCTTGCCTTCGATGTGGATCGACTTGTTGACATCCATCCACAGACCATCGGTACCCTGCACGCGGAAGCCCAGCGAATACGGACGCGGCAATGAAGTGTCGTGCTGGAGAATGATGGTTTCGCCGTTCTCGCAGCGCAGCGTGGTGGTGACCACGTCGCCCAGCTTGAACTGCACCCTGGCGTTGGGGTGGTTCGGGCCGCCCTTGGGGTGCTTGACGATGTAGTCGTGCAGGCCACGCGCCTTGGTCGCGAAGGCGTTGATGTGGGTGAAGCGGTTGCCGCGATGGATGTTGGCGTACATCGCGCAGGGGCCGATGCCGTGGCTGGGGTACAGCTCGCCGTTGCGGTCGATGGAGTGTTGCGTGCGCCACTGCGCTTCGGAAAAACCCTTGTCGCCGAATTCCACGCCGCTGTCGTAAGGCTCGTCCGGCTTGCCGGAGTTGAACTTCACCCCGCGCAGGTCGTGCTGGTAACCGGCCTGCATGTGCACCAGTTCGCCGAACAGGCCAGCGCGCACCATCTGCAGCACGGCCATCACGTCGCGGCGATAGCAGACGTTTTCCATCAGCATGTACGGCGTGCCGGTGCGCTGTTGCGTGCGCAACACGTCCCAGTGGTCTTGCAGGGTGATGCCGGCGACGACTTCGCAGCCGACGGCAATACCCGCTTCCATCGCGGCAATGGCCATCGGCGCATGCCATTCCCACGGGGTGACGATGAACACCGCGTCGATGCCCTTCTGCGCCAGCAACGCCTTCCATGCGTTCTTGTCGCCATTGCCGCCATGGACCTTCGGCTTGCGGCGGCCGGCCTTTTCGATGATCGCAAGCGCCCTGTCCAGCATCACCTGCTGGGTGTCGGCAATGGCGACCAGTTCCAAGTCGTCGCGGCTCAGCAGCGGCCCGAGCTGCGACTGCCCGCGCAGGCCGGTGCCGATCATCGCCACCCGCAGCTTGTCGCCACGGCGCCTGGCGAAGGCGGGCGCAAGGGCGCTGGTGGCGGCAAGCACACCGGCCGCCGTGGTGGAGATCAGGAACTCGCGTCGTTTCATGGCGATACCGGGCTGGCGAAAAAAGGCGATTGATTTTCCGACTCTAGGGCAGTTATTTTCGGCATGTCAATCGAAATGAAACAAAATGGCAAGATTTTTCCTGAAAACGAAACATCATGCAGCACACATGTTTCGCAAACACCTGTTCATGATTAGTGCTTATCCAGTCTCCGCCTGCCCCCTCTTGCCGTCGGTCCCGATTTCCACGCACAACATGATCTTTCGGTTTATTTTCGAAAATTGACATTTCGAAAGGAAAGATCGATCTTGCACCGAACGCACAGGAAACGCGGCAGGCACACCCCGACGTTCCCCGGCAGCCTGCGCTTCGGGAGGCCCTGGCAGGAATCCTGACGCACACGCCATGCCCGGCCGGTATTCGCGCAGCCCTGCAAACCCCTGCCCCACCCACTTGCGGAGATACGCCTTGTCCCCCGTGCAATCCTTGATCCAGGCCCACCGCAATGGCGAAAACGTCGGCCTTTACAGCGTGTGTTGCAGCCACGAACAGGTGCTGCTGACGGCGATGGACGTGGCGCAAAAACACGACACGCCGCTGCTGATCGAAGCCACCTCGAACCAGGTTGACCAGTTCGGCGGCTACACCGGCATGACCCCGTTGCAATACCGCCAATACGTGGAACGGCTGGCCGATGCGCACGGCTTTCCGCACGAACGCCTGATCCTGGGCGGCGACCATCTGGGCCCGAATGCGTGGCAGAAACTGCCTGCCGACGTGGCGATGGCGCACGCACGCGAACTGATCCGCGCCTATGTCGCCGCCGGCTTCCACAAGATCCACCTCGATTGCAGCATGTCCTGCACCGACGACCCGACGCCGCTGCCGGACGAAACCGTGGCCACGCGCTCGGCGGAACTGGCGCGCATTGCCGAAGCCACCGCGCGCGAAGCCGGGTTGCAGCCGCCGATCTACGTGATCGGCACCGAAGTGCCGGTACCCGGCGGCGAAAGCTCGCTGGGCGGCGGCGTGCAGGTGACCACGCCGCAAGCGGCGGCAAAGACGCTGGATATCCATCGCATCGCCTTCGACACGCCGGAACTGCACGGGGCTTGGCAGCGCGTGATCGCGATGGTGGTGCAACCGGGTGTGGATTTCGACCATAGCGCCGTGCAGCACTATGACCCGGCTGCCGCCGTCGCGCTTTCCGACTTCCTCGAAGCGCAACCGCGCATCGTGTTCGAAGCGCATTCCACCGACTACCAGACCGAAGCCGGACTGCACGCCCTGGTGCGTGACCACTTCGCCATTCTCAAGGTCGGCCCTGCCGCGACCTTCGCCTGTCGCGAGGCGCTGTTCGGGCTGGCGAAGATCGAGGACGAGTTGCTGCCGCAAGATCAGCGCTCGCAATTGATCGACGTGCTCGATCAGCGCATGCAAGCCGATCCGAAATACTGGCAAGGCCACTACAGCGGCGACGCGCGGCAGTTGCGCCTGCTGCGCGCCTACGCGCTCAGCGACCGTTGCCGCTACTACTGGGGCGACACCGAGGTGACGGCAGCGGTGGACAAATTGATCGACAACCTGCGCCGGCACGCGCCACCGGCCATCCTGATCAGCCAGTACCTGCCCGAACAAGGCCGCGATGTGCTGGCCGGACGACTGCCGGCCGAACCGCTGGCGCTGGTTCGGCACAAGATCGCGTCAACGCTGTCCGAATACGCACGCGCCTGCACCCGCAACCGGTTCGACCCGCGCCGCTGAAACCAGCGCGCGCACAAACCCAACGCAACTCCGAGCCGCCCAGCATGCCCAGCACGCCAACACCGGTGACCCGCAACACCCGCCAGCGCCGGCAACGGATCATCGAGCAACTGCTGCAGGACGGCAGCGTCCAGGTCGCGGACCTGGTGGCGCGCCATGGGGTGTCGGCGGTGACCATCCGCGCCGACCTCAACCATCTGGAATCGCAGGGCCTGGCCACCCGCAGCCACGGCGGCGCCAGCCTGCTGCGGATGCCGCCGCAGGAACGCGACATCCACGAGAAGGACACGCTGAACCTGCCGCTGAAGGACGCCATCGGCGCGCGTGCCGCGCAACTGGTCAAGCCCGGAGACAACCTCATCCTGGACTCCGGCTCGACCACGATGATGCTGGCCCGCCATTTGCGCGGCCACCGCGACATCACGGTGATGACCAACGGCCTGAACATCGCCTGGGAGCTGGCCAACGCGCCCGGCGTCACCTTGCGCATGACCGGCGGCCTGCTGCACCAGCCGTCGCTGTCGCTGCATGGCAGCCAGGCCGAAGCCAGCCTGCAAAGCTACGGTTTCGACACCTTGTTCCTGGGCGTTGACGGGCTGGATCTGCAATTCGGCGCAACCACCCACCACGAAGCCGAAGCCAGCCTCAACCACCGCATGGTCGAACATTCGCGGCGAGTGGTGGTGCTGACCGACTCCAGCAAGTTCGGCAAGGTCAGCCTGCACCGCATCGCCCGGCTTTCCGAAATCCACACCATCATCACCGACGACGGCATCGACGCCGAATACCGCGATGGCCTGCAACGGCTGGGCGCTGAATTGATCGTCGCAACGGCGGGCGGCTGAGCGCCTACTCCACCGTCACCGATTTGGCCAGGTTGCGCGGTTTGTCCACGTCGGTGCCGCGTGCCAGGGCGGTGTGGTAGGCCAGCAGTTGCACGGGGATGGTGTGGACGATGGGGCTCAACGCGCCGACGTGGCGCGGGGTGCGGATCACGTGGACGCCTTCGGATTCGCCGAAATTGCTGTCCTGGTCGGCGAACACGAACAGTTCGCCGCCGCGCGCGCGCACTTCCTGCATGTTGCTTTTGACCTTTTCCAGCAGCGCGTCGTTGGGGGCGATGACGACGACGGGCATCGACGAATCCACCAGCGCCAGCGGGCCGTGCTTGAGTTCGCCGGCGGGATAGGCCTCGGCGTGGATATAGGAGATTTCCTTCAGCTTGAGCGCGCCTTCCAGCGCGATCGGGTAATGCAGGCCGCGGCCGAGGAACAGCGCGTTGTGCTTGCCGGCGAATCTTTCCGCCCAGGCGACGATCTGCGGCTCCAGGTTCAGCGCGTGCTGCACGCCGCCGGGTAGCTGGCGCAGTTGTTCCAGCCAACCGTTCTCGGCGTCGGCATCGACCTTGCCGCGCAGCTTGCCCAGCGCCACCGCCAACTGGAACAACACGGCCAGTTGCGTGGTGAAGGCCTTGGTGCTGGCGACGCCGATCTCGGCGCCGGCGCGCGTGTAGCAGACCAGTTCGCTGGCGCGCGGGATCGCGCTTTCGGGCACGTTGCAGATCGACAGCGTGTGCGCGTGGCCCAGCGACTTGGCGTATTTCAGCGCCTCCATCGTGTCGAGGGTCTCGCCGGACTGTGAAATGGTGACGACCAGGTGCTTCGGGTCGGCGTAGGCGGCGCGGTAGCGGTATTCGCTGGCGATCTCGACGCTGCACGGCAGGCCGGCGATGGCCTCGATCCAGTAGCGCGCGGTCAGGCCGGCGTAGTAGCTGGTGCCGCAGGCGAGGATCTGCACGCCCTGGATGCGCCCCAGCACGTCCGCGGCATCGGCGCCGAACAGCTCCGGCACGAAGCCGCCGTCGATGGCGGCCTCGATGGTGTCGGCCAATGCCCGCGGTTGCTCATGGATTTCCTTCTGCATGAAATGGCGGTACGGGCCCAGCTCCAGCGACGACAGCGACACGTTGGACAGATGGGTGTCGCGCAGCACCGGCTTGTCGTCGCGGCCATACACGCGCACGCCTTCGCGCGCGACTTCGGCGGTGTCGCCTTCCTCCAGGAACAACACGCGGCGCGTGGCCTGCACGATGGCGCTCACGTCCGAGGCGATGAAATTCTCGCCCTCGCCCAGGCCGACCAGCAGCGGGCAGCCCATGCGCGCGCAGACCATGCGCTGCGGCTCGGCGCGGCTGATCACCGCCAGTGCGTAGGCGCCGGTCAATTCCTTGACCGCGCGTTGCACGGCAGCCAGCAGGTCCACGCCGTCCCGTTGCAGGTGGTGATGGATCAGGTGGGCGATGACTTCGGTATCGGTCTGCGATTCGAAGGCGTAGCCCAGCGCGCGCAGTTTCTCGCGTTGTTCTTCGTGGTTCTCGATGATGCCGTTGTGCACCAGTGCCACGCCGTGGCTGATGTGCGGGTGGGCGTTGGCCTCGGTGACGCCGCCGTGGGTGGCCCAGCGGGTGTGGCCGATGCCGAGCATGGCGTGCAGGTCTTCGGCCTGTGCGGCGGCTTCCATCTCCGCAACGCGGCCGGTGCGGCGCACGCGGCGCACGTCGCGACCATCGACCACGGCAATGCCGGCCGAATCGTAGCCGCGGTATTCCAGTCGCTTCAGCCCCTCGATCAGTACCGGCACCACGTCGCGACTGGCGATTGCACCCACGATTCCACACATTCCCGCGAACTCCTTGCTGGTTGGCCGGACGATTGCCGGGCCGGTTGCCGATTCTATCGCCTGCCTGCGGGCGGACCGCCACGCGCCGCCACCCGTGTCCGCAGGGTGTCCGGCGGACACGCGGACACTGCCTGCCTGCCGACAGCGCCTTTTGCATCAATCACTTGCAGTTGGCACGCATCCTGCTGACAACCACTTGCCCATCAACAACGACAAGCACTGATGATCCGGGACACTTCCGCGCAGGACCAGGTACTCCGCCAACCCGCCGGCCGCCGCCGGCTGCCGCGCTGGACGTGGCTGGCGCTGGCCGGCGCCGTGCTGCTGGCCGGCATCGCCTGGGTCGCCAGCGGCTGGCTGTCCGGCACGCGCTCGTACAGCGCGCAGCGGCTGCGCATCGCCACGGTCACCCGGGGCGACCTGGTCCGCGACATCGCCGCCGACGGCAAGGTCATCGCCGCCAACAGCCCCACCCTGTATGCGATCGCCGCCGGCACGGTCAGCCTGCAGGTGGTCGCCGGCGACAAGGTGAAGAAGGACCAGCCGCTGGCGGTGATCGACAGCCCGGAGCTGCGCAGCAAGCTGGTGCAGGAGCAATCCACCCTGGCCGGCATGGAGGCCGAGGCCAGCAGCGCCGAACTCGACGCCCAGGTCGCCCGCCTCAACGCGCGCAAGGCGCTGGATCAGGCGCAGATCGACGAAACCGCCGCGCGCCGCGAACTGGAACGCTACCAGCGCGCCTACGACGGCGGCGCAATGCCGCTGAACGACCTGGACAAGGCCAAGGACAACCTGAAGAAGGCGCAACTGGGCATGCAAAGCGCACAGAAGGATTTCGCCCTGCAGTCGCAGGGCGCGGGGCTGGACGCGCGCAACAAGAAGCTGCTGGCCGACCGCCAGCGCGCGGTGGTGGCCGAGGCGCAGCGCCAGGTCGATGCACTGACCCTGCGCGCGCCGTTCGACGGCCAGGTCGGCCAGGTGCAGGTGCCGCAGGGCACCAGCGTGATTGCCAACGGGCCGGTGCTGAGCGTGGTTGACCTGAGCAAGTTCGAAGTGGAGATCAAGGTGCCGGAAAGCTTCGCCCGCGACCTCGACATCGGCATGCCGGCGCAGCTGACCAGCGGCAGCGGCGAGCCGTATCCGGGCGAGATCAGCGCGGTGTCGCCGGAAGTGGTCAACGGCGAGGTCACCGCGCGCATCCGCTTCACCGACAAGCAGCCGCCGGGCCTGCGCCAGAGCCAGCGCCTGAGCGCGCGCGTGCTGATGGACACCCGCCGCAACGTGCTGAAGGTCGAACGCGGCCCGTTCGTCGAACAGTCCGGCGGCCGCTACGCCTACGTAATGGACGGCAGCGTCGCCGTGCGCCGGCCGGTGCAACTGGGCGCCAGCAGCCTGGGCGAAGTCGAAGTGCTGCAAGGCCTGAAGCCCGGCGACCGCGTGGTGGTGTCCGGCAGCGACCTGTTCGGCGACGCCGAGCGGGCGAAGGTGAACTGATGCCGTGATTGGTGAAAGCCGAGACCGGGCGCCGTTCCGAATCACGAATCCCCAAACACGAACCCCAACCCCGAGGAAACCCACATGCTAGAAATGCACCAGGTCACCAAGGTCTATCGCACCGAACTGGTCGAAACCCACGCGCTGCGCTCGCTGGACCTGCACGTGAAGGAAGGCGAATTCGTCGCCGTCACCGGGCCGTCGGGTTCGGGCAAGACCACCTTCCTCAACATCGCCGGCCTGCTGGAGACCTACACCGGCGGCATCTACAAGCTGGACGGCGAGGACGTCAGCCACCTCAACGACAACCAGCGCAGCAAGCTGCGCAACCAGAAGATCGGCTTCATCTTCCAGAGCTTCAACCTGATCCCCGACCTGAACCTGTTCGACAACGCCGACGTGCCGCTGCGCTACCGCGGCCTGCCCGCGGCCGAGCGCAGGCAGCGCATCGAACAAGCGCTGACCCGCGTCGGCCTGGGTTCGCGGATGAAGCACTACCCGGCCGAACTGTCCGGCGGCCAGCAGCAGCGCGCGGCGATTGCGCGTGCGCTGGCCGGTTCGCCGCGGCTGCTGCTGGCCGACGAACCGACCGGCAACCTGGATACGCAGATGGCGCGCGGCGTGCTGGAACTGCTGGAGGAGATCAACCAGCAAGGCACCACGATAGTCATGGTCACCCACGACCCGGAACTGGCCGCGCGCGCGCAGCGCAACGTGCACATCGTCGATGGCATGGCGACGGATCTGGCCAGCGAGCCGCGGCTGGTGCAGGGCGCCGGCGCCGAAGCATCCGCATGAAGTTCCCACTCCCCGCTTGCGGGGAGTGGGTGTCGAGTACTTCAGTCGGGGGCCACTGAGGGACGCTTTTCGCCGCTGCTGCACAAGCGCCCCTCATCAGCCCTCCGGGCAGCTTCTCCCCGCATGCGGGGAGAAGCAGACACCAGAGAGACCCCATGTTCGCCTACTACCTGCAACTGGCCACCCGCAGCCTGCTGCGCACGCCGGTGGCGACCGCACTGATGGTGCTCGCCATCGGCCTGGGCATCGGCGCCAGCATGACCATGCTCACCGTGCTGCACGTGATGGCGCGCGACCCGCTGCCGCAGCGC
>JASGDT010000010.1:0-46943 GCA_047607085.1 Pseudoxanthomonas sp.
TGATCGACTACAACGAGCACCGCCCCCACACCGCCCTCGGCGGCATGACGCCTGCCGAGTACCGTTCCCGCAACGCCAGAAGTTCTACTTTTGCCGTGTCCGCTTGACGGGGGAGCTTACGAATCCATCGGCAAAGACTTGGCGTACAAACCCGTATTTCATCAAGAAATGGCGATCTGCTTTGTCCTCGAAGATGTCCAGCCGCAGAGTGCAGGGCAACTTTCACGAGATCCTCCTGTTATTGCCTTGTACTCCGCATCGTCAAGACTAGGTATCCGTCGAGCAGGCGAACTCCCATATCCGGGCGGAACTGGAAGAGTGGATGATGTGTTTTTCTTGGATATCGACAATGATGATAATGAGGAGATGATCGTTATTCATAGCGCCGATCCTCCCAGTACATGGGAAGTCGTGGATCGCCTCTATGACGTAAGAGTTTTCTCCATACTCTCGAGCGAAGTTCGAGAGAACGACAATTTATCGAGGATCTTCGGCCTCGGCGGAGACCAAACCGACTCAACAGGGAAGATCATCTACAGGTTTCCCTACAAGAATCGCGCTGCCATCGAGAAAGCCGCCAACTCAATGCTAGGGAGACTAACACTCAAGGGAAGCATCCCAGGAAAAATGAAGGAGAAAGCATTCTTCTACCGTGATGCTTCCGTACTCCAGAGAAGCAATTCCTATGTTGTCCCTGGTGATTCCGTCGTCATCACTGACACAACGGCTGGATGGTGCAAAGCGACGTTCGAAGGAAAGTCAAAGCGAACGACGGCATGGCTCAAATGCGATTCTATTAATCTCGGAAAATAGCGCGGGTGCTGGACGACCCCGAAATCTCACAAGAAAGATAGAACTGTTGCACTATGACCTGCCCTGACCTCCGTAAGCTTCCTCGTAAGCTTACGAGGGAAGCTTACGAGCCGATCGCGTGCATGTTCCATAAGATTGCGACAGGATGTGTCGCAAGCGCGGCGATGCCGGTTACAGCAGGTCGCGTACCCGGTACGCGCGCGGCGGACGGCCGACCAGTTTGGCGGCCACGTGCAGCGCGCCGCGGGCGAAGATGTCGCGGTTGCCGGCGCGGTGGGTCAGTTCGATGCGTTCGCCCAGGCCGGTGAATTGCACCAGGTGCTCGCCGACGATGTCGCCGGCGCGCAGACTGGCGTAGTGCGGGGTCGCGCCACCCCATTGCGCGGCGTTGCCGAGGGTCAGCGCGGTGCCGGAGGGCGCGTCCTTCTTCTGGGTGTGGTGCGCTTCGACGATGTCGCAGTCCCAGCCGGGCAGCGCGGCGGCGGCGCGTTCCACCAGTTCGGTCAGCACCGCCACGCCCAAGCTGAAATTCGACGCCCAGCACAGGGGAATGCGGGCGCTGGCTGTATCTATCGCCGTGCGCTGGGCGTCGCCCAATCCGGTGGTGCCGGACACCAGCGCCACGCCGCGTTGTTCGCACAGGGCCAAAACCGGATCGAAGGCTTCCGGCAGGCTGAAGTCGATGGCCGCGTCGAAGTCCGGTACGCCGTTCAATTCGCTGCCGGCGAATTGCGGCACGCCGTCGATCACCCGCTGCGCCGGCTTGCGCGACACGGCACCGATCACGTCGAAGGTTCCCGGCTGCGCGGCAGCCAGTCGCAGCAGAGCCTGGCCCATGCGCCCGCTGGCGCCGTGGATGAGGATTCGGACGGGGGAAGTCATGCCGACAGGATAACCGAGCCGGCACCCACCATTTCCACCGCAACCCGGTTCATGCCGCCTGCGCCAACCCGGCGATCTCGGCCTTGACCAGCGCGCCGAGCGTGCCGATGCCCGCCTCGATTCGTTCCGGCGGCACGGTAACGAAAGACAGGCGCAAGGTGTTGAGTTGTGGATCGGTGGCGAAGAACGGCGCGCCGGGCACGAAGGCGACGTTCTGCGCGATCGCCTTGGCCAGCAATCGCGTCGTGTCGATGCCCCTGGGCAGGTTGACCCAGACGAACATGCCGCCTTCCGGCCGCGTCCATTGCGCCTGCGCCGGGAAATGCCGTTCCAGCGCATCGAGCATGCAGCGACACTGGCGGCCATACAGGTCGCGGATGATCGGGATATGCGTATCGAGGAAACCGTCCTTGACCGTCTCGAAGACGATGCGCTGGCTGAGCGACGGCGAGTGCAGGTCGGCGGCCTGCTTGGCCTGCACCAGTTTGGAGAACAGCGGTTCCGGCGCGACCACGTAGCCCAGCCGCAGGCCGGGAGCCAGCACCTTGGAGAACGACCCCATGTAGATGCCGCCCTGCGGGTTCAGCGACAGCAGGCTGGGCAGCGCTTCGCCGCCATACGACAGGTCGCCATAGGGGTCGTCCTCGACCACCGGCACGCCGGCGGCGGCGGCCTGCTTCACCAGCGCCTCGCGCCGCTGCAGCGGCAGGCGGCGGCCGGTCGGGTTCTGGAAGTTCGGCAGGCAGTACATGAAACGCGCGCCGGCCAGCAGTTCCGGGGTCAGCGCGTCGGTGTCGATGCCCTGTCCGTCCGACGGCATCGAGGCGAAGGCCGGCCGGAACATCGAGAACGACTGCAGCGCGCCGAGATAGCTGGGCGTTTCCACCAGCACCTTGCTGCCTTCGTCGATCAGGCACTTGCCGAGCAGGTCCAGGCCCTGCTGCGAGCCGGTCGTCACCAGCACCCGGCCGGGATCGACCGTCGCGCCCCGGCGCGCCAGATGCGCGGCGATCCACTCGCGCAGCGGCGCGAAGCCCTCGGTCGGCCCATACTGCAGCGCGGCCTGCGGTGCATCGGCCAGCACCTTCAACGTCGCTTCGCGGATGCGCTCGACCGGGAAGGTCGCCGGCGACGGCAGGCCGCCGGCGAAGGAGATCACTTCCGGCCGTTCGGTGACCTTGAGGATTTCGCGGATCACCGAACTGGTCAGGCCGCGCGCGCGTTCGGACAAATGGATATCGGCATTCATCGCGCAAGGATAGCGCGTTGGTCAACGCCGCTTGCGCACGTCCATCCGCGGGATGCCGCCGCACGCCGCCGCATGGTCAAAATTTCGCCAAACCGGCCAACCACCTTGCATGGCGCGGCTCGCCGCGGTTATCCACAGGGTTGTTGCGGATTTCGTCCACAGGTGTTGTGGATGAGTGGGCGGAGACGGAAAGCGGCTCCCATCAAGCAACAACCGCTTCCCCATTCCCGGCCTCAAAGCACTCGGCCAATGCCGCTGCCATCGACTTCCGCCGCCGCCGCGCGCATGGCGGCGGCATCGGTGTCGGTGTCGAAACCGAGGCGGAAATGCAGTTCGCCGGCCTGCGTGCGCGAGGAATGCAAAGAGGCGATGCTGACGCCATGGCTTTCGAACACGTGCAGCAGCCGGCGCAGCGAGCCGGGACGGTCTTCGGGCAGGTGGATGCTGAGCGTGTGCGGGTCGCTGAGGTCGGCCAGCAGGTAGCCCAGGCGCTCGTAGTTGTAGTTGCCGTCGGCCAGCGCGCGTTCGCCCAGCACGTTGCGGTTGGCGTCGAAGAAATCGCTGCGGAAGCGCGCGCGCGCCGCATCGTCGCCCTGCCCCACCAGCGCGCGCAGGTCGGCGAACTGGCGCAGCAGGGCGTCCAGTACCGGGCCGGCGTGCGGGTTGTTGAACTGGATGTCTTCGTAGATGGCCGGGTTCAGCGACAGGATGCGGGCGATCATTGCCCCATCCATCTCGAACGAGGCCGAGCGGAACGGCAGCAGTTCGCCCAGCCCGCCCAGTGCCGGGGCGTATTCGCGCAGCACGCCGGCCTGGGCCAGATGGGTGGCATGCACCATCGCCTGCACCAGCGCCATCACCCGGTCGTGGTGCTCGGGCGTGGCCGGCACGCATTGCGCCTCCAGCGCGGTGCAGAAGGCTTGCAGCCAGCCGCGCCAGGCGTGCAGCCGCGCTTCACAGACCACCATCACCCGGCCCTTCAGCGTCGGCGATTTCGGCGGCGCGGTCATCGGGTGCAGGCCGGCGACTTCGGCCTGTGACTGCAATAGCGCGGCGACCGGTTCGCCCTTGATCGAGGTCACGTCCAGCCACAGCTTGCCGCGTTCGCGGCCGGCAGCCAGTTGCGCGTAATCAGCGATCAATTGCGGGGTCAGGCGGATCGGCGCGGAGAAGATCAGCACGTCGGCGCGTTCGATCAGCGCGTCGGGATCCAGCGATTGCGCGTCGGCCGGATCGCTGCCCAGCACCTGCAAGCCCATGCGCGTCTCGAAGAAGCGGCGCAGCCAGCGACCGTAGGCGCCGGCGCTGCCGACGATGCCGATGATGGGTTTCGGTTGCAAAGGAAAACGCCCGTGGGAAGACGGGCGCATTTTATGGGTTCTTCGCCGGTTTGCGCGGAAAGATGCCGTGATCAGGCCTTCATCCGTTCCCAGAAACCCTTCACGCCATCGAGGAAGGTCGCCGATTTCGGCGAATGCTTGCGCGCATCCTCGCCGGTGAAGGTGGCTTCGAACTTCTCCAGCAATTCGCGCTGCTGCGTGGTCAGGTTGACCGGGGTTTCCACCACCACCTTGCAGTACAGGTCGCCGGGCTGGCGGCTCCGTACCGACTTGACGCCCTTGCCGCGCAGGCGGAACAGCTTGCCGGTCTGGGTTTCGGCGGGGATGCGGATCTCGGCTTCGCTGCCCAGCGTCGGCACGCGCACGATGTCGCCCAGTGCGGCCTGCGAGATGCGGATCGGCACTTCGCAGTGCAGGTCGTCGCCGTCGCGCTGGAATATCTCGTGCTCGCGCACGCGCACTTCCACGTACAGATCGCCCGGCGGCGTACCCGGCGGACCGGCTTCGCCCTCGCCGGCCAGGCGGATGCGGTCGCCGTTATCGACACCCGGCGGGATCTTCACCGACAGGGTTTTTTCCTCCTCGACGCGGCCGGCGCCGTGGCAGGTCTTGCACGGGTTCTTGATTTCCTTGCCGCTGCCGTGGCAATGCGGGCAGGCCTGCTGCATCGCGAAGATGCCGCGCTGCATGCGCACCTGGCCGCGACCGCCGCAGGTGGCGCAGGTTTCGGTCTTGCCGTCTTCCGAACCGGAGCCGTGGCACGGCTCGCAGATGGCCAGGGTGGGAATGTCGATGCGTTTCTCGACGCCGGCGACGGCTTCCTCCAGGTCCAGCTCCATCACGTAGCCGACGTCGGCCCCGCGCCGCTGCGCACGCGCGCCGCCACCGCCGAAGATGTTGCCGAAAATGTCGCCGAAAATATCGCCCATGTCCGCCGGGCCGGGCCCGCCGCCGCCCATGCCGTGCTCGAACGCGGCATGGCCGTGCTGGTCGTACAGGCGGCGCTTGCCGCCGTCGGACAGCACTTCGTAGGCTTCCTTGCATTCCTTGAAAGCGGCCTCGGCGGCCTTGTCGCCGGGGTTGCGGTCCGGGTGGTGCTTCATCGCGCAGCGGCGGTAAGCCTTTTTCAGCTCTTCCTCGCTGGCGTTGCGGGGCACGCCCAGGGTTTCGTAGTAGTCGCGTTTGCTCATGGGGGCCGGTAACCGATGAACGGAAGCCGGTAACCGGAAAACCGTCGCGGGGATGCTTCCCCGTCAGCGGCTCCCGGTTCCCGGCTTGTCGGGCGGCGCATCATCGACACACCGCCCGCGTTGCTTACTTCTTCTCGTCGTCCTTGACTTCAGTGAACTCGGCATCGACCACGTCGTCGCTGCCGCCGGGCGAAGCCTGCGCGCCTTCCGCGCCCGGTTGCGCCGCTGCCGCGGCCGCCGCGTACAGCGACTGGCCGGCTTCTTCCAGTGCCTTGGCCTTGGCTTCGATCTGGGCCTTGTCGTCGCCCTTCAGCGCGGTTTCCAGTTCGGCCACGGCGGTTTCGACGCGGCCGATCACATCGCCGGGCACCTTGCTGCCGTGTTCGGCAATCGCGCTGCGGGTGGCGTGAACCAAACCGTCGGCCTGATTGCGGGCCTGCACCAGTTCGTGGAACTTCCTGTCTTCCTCGCGATGCGCTTCGGCGTCGGCGACCATGCGCTGGATTTCGTCGTCGCTCAGGCCGGAACCGGCCTTGATCTCGACCTTCTGCTCCTTGCCGGTCTTCTTGTCCTTGGCGGTGACGTGGACGATGCCGTTGGCGTCGATGTCGAAGCTGACCTCCACCTGCGGCATGCCGCGCGGCGCCGGTTCGATGCCGGACAGGTCGAACTTGGCCAGCGACTTGTTGTAGCGGGCCTGTTCGCGTTCGCCCTGCAACACGTGCACGGTGACCGCGCTCTGGTTGTCCTCGGCGGTGCTGAAGGTCTGCGAGGCCTTGGTCGGGATGGTGGTGTTCTTCTCGATGATCTTGGTGAACACGCCGCCCAGGGTTTCGATGCCCAGGCTCAGCGGGGTCACGTCCAGCAGCAGCACGTCCTTGACGTCGCCGGCCAGCACGCCGCCCTGGATGGCCGCGCCCAGGGCGACGGCTTCGTCGGGGTTGACGTCCTTGCGCGGTTCCTTGCCGAAGAAATCGGCCACGGCCTGCTGCACCTTCGGCATGCGGGTCTGGCCGCCGACGAGGATGACTTCGGTGATGTCGGAAGCGCGCAGGCCGGCGTCGTTCAGCGCGATGCGGCAAGGCTCGATGCTCTTCTTCACCAGATCCTCGACCAAGGCTTCCAGCTTGGCGCGGGTCAGCTTGATGTTCAGGTGCTTCGGGCCGGAGGCGTCGGCGGTGACGTAAGGCAGGTTGACCTCGGTCTGCTGCGCGCTGGACAGTTCGATCTTGGCGCGCTCGGCCGCGTCCTTCAGGCGTTGCAGGGCCAGCGGATCCTTGCGCAGGTCGATGCCCTGATCCTTCTGGAATTCTTCCACCAGGTACTCGATCACGCGGTTGTCGAAGTCTTCGCCGCCGAGGAAGGTGTCGCCATTGGTGGCCAGCACCTCGAACTGCTTCTCGCCGTCGATGCTGGCGATTTCGATGATCGACACGTCGAAGGTGCCGCCACCCAGGTCGTACACGGCGATCTTGCGGTCGCCGCCGTCGCCCTTGTCGAGGCCATAGGCCAGCGCCGCAGCGGTGGGTTCGTTGATGATGCGCTTGACGTCCAGGCCGGCGATGCGGCCGGCGTCCTTGGTCGCCTGGCGCTGGCTGTCGTTGAAGTACGCCGGCACGGTGATGACCGCTTCGGTGACCTTCTCGCCGAGGAAATCCTCGGCGGTCTTCTTCATCTTTTCCAGCACGCGCGCGGAGACTTCCTGCGGGGCCATCTTCTTGCCGTCGCTGGTCTGCACCCAGGCGTCGCCGTTGTCATGCGCGAGGATGCCGTAGGGCACGTGGGCGATGTCCTTCTGCACTTCGCCATCGGTGAACTTGCGGCCGATCAGGCGCTTCACCGCGTAGAAGGTGTTCTTGGGGTTGGTGACCGCCTGGCGCTTGGCGCTGGCGCCGACCAGCACTTCGCCGTCCTTGGTGTAGGCGACGATCGAAGGCGTGGTGCGGTCGCCTTCGCTGTTTTCGATGACGCGGGCCTTGCCGCCGTCCATGATCGCCACGCACGAATTGGTCGTGCCCAGGTCGATGCCGATGATCTTGCCCATTGGAAAGTTCTCCGTGGATGTTTGCGTGATGGCCGGACGGGCCGGCGATGGTTCGGTATTTGGGGGTGAAGCCTGCCGCTTCAAGGGGTGAGGCCGCCTGGCTTGCGAAGCCGCGCTTCGCAAGCGGCCGAACGCCCGCCGCGCTGCGGCGGGCCGGGCATTTCGTCAATCCTTGCTCACCACCACCAGCGCCGGCCGCAGCAGGCGGTCGTTGAGCAGGTAGCCCTTCTGGAACACCTGCAACACGCTGCCGGGGGCCACGCCTTCGGGCGCATCGGCCTGGCTGATGGCCTGGTGGTGTTCCGGGTTGAACGGCTGGCCGGCCGGGTCGAGCAGTTGCAGTCCGTTGTCTTCGGCGACCTTCAGCAGTTGCTTCCAGGTCAGGTCCAGGCCGTCGCGCAGCGGGCTGGGCCCGGTGCCGGCGGCGGTCAGGCCGGCGTCCAGGCTGTCGAACACCGGCAGCAGTTGCGACAGCAGGCGCTCGTTGGCGAACTTGCGTGCCTGTTCGACGTCGCGGGCCAGGCGCTTGCGCTGGTTTTCAAGGTCGGCGCGGTCCAGCAGGACCGAGGCTTTCAATTGTTCCAGTTCGGCGCTGAGGCGCTCGATCTGCGCCTCGGGGGAATTGTCTTCGACACCGGTGGCCGGTTCGATGCCCTGCGCTTCCGGGGTGTTTTCGCTGTGGTTCATTCAGGATTCCCGGGCGGCCCCATGCCGCCAGACCGGGGATGTGTGGGGTCGCTGGCGACCGATTCAAGACCTCCAAAGCAAGCAGGTCGGCCGCTTCGCAGCCTGCAGGGGGACAGCAAGAGCAGTTTGCTTCGACTGGCAACACGCCGCTGGCGTGCGAATCACTCCCCTGCAGCCCGCGCAGCGGGCGACTTGCCGGGTCTCACCGGGATTCGCCTTCGATCGCCGCCCCCAGCGCATCGGCCGCGGCCTGCACCACCGGGATCACCCGGTCGTAGGCCAT
Organism: Pseudoxanthomonas sp.; assembly: GCA_047607085.1. Classification (GTDB taxonomy): domain Bacteria; phylum Pseudomonadota; class Gammaproteobacteria; order Xanthomonadales; family Xanthomonadaceae; genus Pseudoxanthomonas_A. The sequence continues at coordinate 8,489 of JASGDT010000010.1, forward strand.
CCGCGTGGGACCGATCACGCCCAGCACGCCCAGCACCTGTCCGCGCGAAACATACGGTGCGGTGACCAGCGACACCCCGCCCAGCGGGGCGAGCCCGGTTTCCTCGCCGATGAAGATGCGCACGCCCGGCGCGCGAATCGTGCGTTCCAGCAGTTGCAGGATCTCGCGCTTGCGGGCGAAGGCGTCGAACAGTTCGCGCAGCCGGTCCAGATCGGACAGGTCCTGCACGCCCATCAGTCGGGTCTGGCCGGCCAGCACCATGTCGTCGTCCGGGCCGACCAGGGCGTGTTCGGCCAGTTCCACGGTTTGCGCCAGCAGGTTTTCCATCTGGTCGCGGGCGCTGCGCAATTCGTGCAGCAGCGTGGCGCGAATCTCGGCCAGCGGCCGGCCGGCGAAATGCTGGTTCAGGTAGTTGGCCACACGCTCCAGCTCGGCCGGCCCGTAAGCGCGGCGCGGCTCGATCACCCGGTTCTGCACGTCGTTGTCGGCGAACACCAGGATCGCCAGTACCCGCCGATTGTCCAGCGGGACGAAGTCGATGTGGCGGAAGGCGAACTGCTCGCGCTTGGGGGCGCCGACCACGCCGACGAAATGGGTCATCGCCGACAGCAGTTCCGAGGCATTGCCCAGCAGCGCCTGGGTGCCCGCCCCGGCCGGCAATTCGTTGCGCAAGCGCTCCACCTCGCCCTCGCCCAGCGGCTGTATCTGCACCAGCGAATCGACGAACACCCGGTAGCCCTGCGCGGTCGGCACCCGCCCGGCGCTGGTATGCGGCGAAGTCAGCAAGCCCACGTCTTCCAGGTCGGCCAGGATGTTGCGGATGGTCGCCGGGCTGACGTCCAGGCCGGCGGAACGGGCCAGCGTCTGCGACCCGACCGGTTCGCCGTCGCGGATGTAGCGGGCGATCAGCGTGCGCAGCAGGTGGCGCGAGCGGGCATCGAGAGCGTCGGAACTGGAAGCCATGGGCAGCAAGGATACGACGATGCGGCCGGGGTCGGCAGTCCGCGACCTTCGGCGGCATGGGTTCGGCGCACTGCGCCGAACGGGTGAACCACGGATGGTTCACCCCGGTTCTGCCGGCTGTGCAGGAATGCACAGTCGAGCAGACCGCCGAGGAGCCTACATGGATGTACTTGCGGCGTGTCGCGGACTGCCGACCCCGGCCGCATCGTCAGGCGCAGCGAAACTGTCTCAACTCTTGCGACGCCGCCCGATACAATCCCGCCCATGCTCACCCGCCTCGCCCTGCAGGACTTCGCCGTGGTTTCCGCCGCCGAGCTGGAATTCGGGCCCGGCATGACCGTCATTTCCGGGGAAACCGGCGCCGGCAAGTCGCTGCTGGTTGACGCACTGGGCTTCCTGTCGGGTCTGCGCGCCGACAGCGGCGTGGTCCGGCATGGCGCGCAGCGCGCCGAGCTGTCGGCCGAATTCGCCCTCGACGCGACCAGCCCCGCCGCCGCGTGGTTGCGCGACAACGATCTGTCCGACGACGGTGACGACACCTGCCTGCTGCGGCGGACGATCCGCGCCGATGGCGGTTCGCGCAACTGGATCAACGGCCGCGGCGTGACCCTGTCGCAGCTGTCCGAACTGGCTGCGCTGCTGGTCGAAATCCACGGCCAGCACGAACACCAGGCGCTGTTGTCGCGGTCCAACCAACTGGCCCTGCTGGACGACTATGCCGGCGTCGATGCGGAACTGGCAGACGTGCGCGAAGCTGCCGCCCGTTGGCGCAGCCTGCTGGACGAACGCGAGGCGCTGTCCGGACAAGGCGACGTCTCCGACCGCATCAATTATCTGGAACACCAATACGCCGAACTGCAACGCGAAGACCTGGATCCGGCCGCGATCGCCAGGCTTTCCGCCGATCACCGCCGCCAGGCGCATTCGGCCGGGCTGATCGATGCCTGCAACCTGGCCTTCGCCCGCCTGAATGGCGACGAAGGCGCGGCCGCGCTGCACGAACTGCAACGCGCGCGCAACGACCTGTCGCGCGTGGCCGAACACGAACCGCGCCTGCGCGAAGCCGACGCCCTGCTCGACGCCGCCGCCATCCAGATCGACGAAGCGCTATCGCTGATCGATCGCATCCGCGGGGACCTCGACGCCGACCCGACGCAGATGCTCGAACTGGAAAAGCGCCTCTCGCGCCTGCATGATCTGGCGCGCAAGCACCGCGTTCCGCCCGAGCAACTGATCGAACGCCGCGACCTGGTCAGCGCCGAACTCGACGCCCTGCGCGGCGCCGGCGAACGCCTGCTGGAACTCGATGACGACATCGCCCGCGCCGCCGCGCAATGGCGCGACGCCGCCGCCCGCCTGAGCGCATGCCGCAGGACCGCCGCCGCCAGACTGGCCAAGGCAGTGACCGCGTTGATTGCAGAGCTGGGCATCGGCGGCGGCGTGCCCCACGACAGCAGGTTCCAGATCGGCTTCGAAGCCAATGCCGGCGAACAGCCCGACCCGCTGGGCGCGGAGCGGGTGGAATTCCTGATAGCGGCCAACGCCGGGCAACCGCCGCGCGCCTTGCGCAAGGCCGCCTCCGGCGGCGAGTTGTCGCGCATCTCGCTGGCGATCGAAGTCGCCGCGCTGGGCAGCGATGCGGTGCAGACAATGGTGTTCGACGAAGTCGATAGCGGCATCGGCGGCGCGGTGGCCGAGATCGTCGGCCAGAAGCTGCGCGCACTGGGCGCGCAGCGGCAGGTGCTGTGCGTGACCCACCTGCCGCAGGTCGCCGCGCAAGGCCATGCGCACTACCGGGTCAGCAAGGCCCCGATCGGCGGCGTGACCCAAAGCGCGGTGGAGTTGCTTGCCCCGGCCCAGCGCGCCGAGGAACTGGCACGCATGCTCGGCGGCGTGGAAATCGGCAAGGAAGCCCGTGCGGCGGCGAAACGGCTGCTGAAGGATGCGGTGTAGGCGCCGCCTGGTGCGGTGAATCGCCCGCTGCGCGGGCTGCAAGCAAGTCGCACGCCTGCGGCATGCCGTCAGTCGAAGCAAAAGCCGCTCTTGCCGATTTCCCGCAGGCGGCGCAGCCGCCGACTGGCAGCCCGCGCAGCGGGCGACTCACCGCTTCTTGCTGACGTACAGCACCAGCGAATGTTCTTCCAGCACCAGGCCATGCCGTTCGGCGATTTCCTCCAGCAACCTGGCCACTTCCGGGCTTTCGAACTCGGTGATCTTGCCGTTGCCGACGTCAACCATGTGGTAGTGGTGGTCGCCGCGGTCGATCTCATAGACGGCCTGCCCGCCTTCGAAATTGTGCTTGACCACCAGACCCGCGGCTTCGAACTGGGTCAGCACGCGATAGACGGTGGCCAGGCCGATGTCGTCGCCGTGTTCCAGCAGCTTGCGGTAGATGTCTTCGGCGCTCAGGTGGTGCTGGGTGCTGTTCTGTTCCAGCAGTTCCAGGATCCGCATCCGCGGATGGGTCACTTTCAGGCCGACTTTGCGCAGGTCGTGGGATTCCATGTCATCTCCGTTCACAGGCGGTTTAGCGCCAGCTGCCTCGAAACGGGTTGCGGCGGTCGGCGGGAGTGTATCATCGCCCTGTCCTTCGTTTGCCCACCACCGATGCCATCCATTGCCCGCAACTCCCTGATGATCGCCGCCCTGGCCATTTCCACCAGCGCCTGCGGCATCCTGTACAAGCAACCGATCTATCAGGGCAACCTGCTGGAAAAGACCAACGTCGAACAACTGGCCGTCGGCCAGAGCCGGCAACAGGTGATGGCCCTGCTGGGCACGCCGTCGATCGCCGACCCCTTCCACGCCAACCGCTGGGATTACACCGCCAGCGAGCGCACCAACCGCCGTGGCCACACCGAGGTCAAGAACCTGACCGTGTTCTTCGAGAACGACGCCGTCACCCGCTGGGAAGGCGACTACTTCCCCGAGCAGGACCTGCAACTGGCCAGCAAGACCATCCGCCAGTTCGGACGCAATCTGCCTAAAGATGACAAGAACAAGAAGCGCGGCCGTTGAGGCTGCGCTTCAGTTTCGATCACTTCGCTTTCTGCGCGGCACGCCGCCGCCGCGCTTCCTTGGGGTCGGCCAGCAAGGGCCGCAGCAATTCGACCCGGTCGCCATCGTGCAGCCGGGTGGTCGGTTCGGCGTTGACGCCGAATACCGCGTAACCCGTCACTTCTGCCGCATCGGCGAATCCCGCCCCCGCCGCATCGACGGCATCGGCCACGCTCGCGCCCTCCGGCAATTCCAGCACCACCGATTCAAAGCGTCGCGGCCAGGCCAGCAGCACTTCGATCTTCATCGCTACGCCCCGCTGTCGGCAACGCGCACGAAATCATCCACCATGCGGTCGGCCAGGCTTTGGAAGCCCAGCGTGAACGCCGGCCCCAGCAGGCGATTGCTCGGCTCGAACTCCAGCGTCAGCGTGACCTTGCAGGCCGCCTCGTCCAGCGCGTGGAAATCCCAGCGCCCGTGCAGCTTGCGGAACGGGCCATCGACCAGTTGCATGTCGATGCGCTGCGGCCGCTCCAGCGCATTGCGCGTGGTGAACCAGGTGCTCAACGCACCCAGCCCCAGGTCCAGCCGAGCCACCATGCGCTCCTCGCCGGCCTCGATCACTTCCGCCGCCCGACACCAGTTGAAGCGGCGCGGATAGGCCGCCACGTCGTTGACCAGATCGAACATGCGTGCGGCGGAATGCTCGACCAGGGCGCTGCGGCGGATGCTGTGCATGTGGGACAATGAACATATGGCGAAGAAACCGGACAAGGATAAGGCAAAGAACGCGCAGGGCACGATCGCGCTGAACAAGCGCGCGCGCCACGAATACCACCTGGAGGAACGCTTCGAGGCCGGTCTGGCCCTGCAAGGATGGGAATTGAAGGCCATCCGCGCCGGCCGCGCCAACGTCGGCGAAAGCTACGCGGTGGTGCGCCACGGCGAACTGTTCCTGTTCGGCTCGCAGATCACCCCGCTGATCCAGGCCAGCACCCACGTGCTGGCCGACGACCGCCGCACGCGCAAGCTGCTGCTGCACCGGCACGAGATCGACCAACTGATCGGCAAGGTCGAGCGCGACGGCTACACGCTGATCCCCACCGCGCTGTACTGGAAGGGCAGCAAGGTCAAGATGGAACTGGCGCTGGCCAAGGGCAAGCAAAGCCACGACAAGCGCGCCAGCGAGAAGGACCGTGACTGGCAGCGCGAGAAGCAGCGGGCATTGCGGGCGCACAATCGCGACGCGTGAGATGCGGTGAGTGGCCCGCCGCGCGGGCTGCGCGTGCGATAGTCCCAGCTGGCCCGCGACAATCGCGCCGTTTGCGCGCGACGGGTGCCGCGCCAGATATGGAGGTTGTCTTCGGCCTCGGTCGCGTCGCTGCGGTGGTATGCGCCGCAGGGCCTGCTGCTGTCGGCCACCGCCCGGACCGGGCGGTCTCCAGACCAGGTGGCCTACACCCTGCGGCGAGTGATGCCCTTGTGGGCGCCGGCGGTGGTTCTGGCCGGGGTCGGCCTGCTGGGGGTATGTTGGCCTGAACGCGTGGCTGGGCCGCTCGACGGATCGGCAACACGCTCCCGTAACCCGAGGACGCCACCGCTCATGGACGCTGCGCAGTACTGGCAAGAAGCCATCGCATCGCTGGCCCGACTTTCCCCCGTGCAGCGCCTGATCCGGCTGCTCGAGGTCCCCGGCGGCGAGGCGCCGGCGGCGCTGCGGACGCTGGTCGCCGACGCCATCGTCGAACGCATCCACGGCCGCGAGCTTGCACTCGCACGCTGGCACCACCTGGCCGGACTGATCCTGGCGTTTGGCGTGGCTTCCGCAAGCTTCGCCGCGCCTGCCGATACGGCCGATGGATTGCCTGATCGCGCGCAGGTGCGAGGCGCTTATCTGTCCACGATCCTGCTGGTCGATCCGTGTTACGACGGCGCAGATTTTCTCGATGGGCAGTCCGGGGACGATGACGTGCGCGTCACACTGGCGCAGGAGCGCGCAGCCTATCCTGCGAATGCCTGCGATCAGCCCCGGCTGGTGCAGAAGCTGTATGAAATCAACCTGATGCAATACGCAGCCCTTGCTCGGGTGCAACAGCCATGGCGGTTGTGGGAGCAGATAGAATCCTGGCAGGCTCGGTTCAAGCACTGCACGAATCTGGCCTGTCTGGAGCGCGAACTGGATGCTGCCATCGCCCGGTTCAAACCGATTTACGCCGACGCGATGAAGCAAACCTCGCCGTGGCAGGCGCCCGCATGGTGCGAGGGGACGGACAAGGAACTGGATTCCACGCAGATCAGAAAGTATCTGGACGATAAATTCCGCAAGGAAGTGGATGTGGAAATGGACGGATGGGGAGGTGAGATCGAGGGCAGCCTGTGCAGCGGTTCGCATGGACGCATCCTTTCGGTCCGTGGAAAGCAGGAAGGGAATCAGGTGAATTCCCCGGAGTGGGTGTTCCGCCTGTCCGCCGGCAAGATCGAGGAATTGGCGTTTTCCGAGGGTGGTCCATTCGGTGCTCTATCGAGCGGCTGCATGGGCTGGCCGGATCTGGTCACGTCGGTGCGGGTAAACGCAGGCGAGCGCGCCATGGAATACTGGCGTTTCGATGGTGACGGTTATCGCTCGATGTTCGCTTATACGATGATGGGCATCGGTGGCGATGGTGTTGACATCGTGGTGGCACAGGGTGTGGAGGCATCGCCGGTCAGGTGTCCACAGTGACCGGCAGGCCACGCCCACGTTGCGCGCCATTGCCAGTTGGCAGACCGGGCAGTTGCTCGTCCAGGCGGTGCAGTCCGTGGCCGAGCCCGGCCACCTGCCGCCACTGGAGGTGTTCACCCTGCCCCGCGACGGCCGCTTCCCCGATCGCGGGCAGGCGCAGTTGCAGGCCGATGTGGTGCGCCGGACGGCGTGAAGCTGTCATCCGCCTATTCAACACATCTTCCCGGCCAATCCGTTGAATTTCCGTCACGAAACCGCGCGAAGTTCTGCAAGCAACGCCTGGGCGCGATCCAGCCGAACGTGTCCGTCCGTCGCCAGTCGCTGCACCAACGCATCCATTTCTTCCGGCGTTGCGCCGGCCGCCACCGCCACGTTGCGGGCGTGCAGCGACATGTGGCCGCGCTGGATGCCTTCGCTGGCCAATGCGCGCAAGGCAGCCAGGTTTTGCGCCAGGCCAACCGAGGCCACCACTTGTGCCAATTCCTGTGCGGACTGCACGCCCAGCAGGCGTACGGCGGCTTGTGCCGTGGGATGGGTTCTGGTCGCGCCCCCCACCAGCCCCAGCGCCAGTGGCAGTTCCAGCGTGCCGACCAGGTTGCCGTCGGCGTCTTTCTCGAAGTGCGACAGTGCGGTGTAGCGGCCATCGCGGCAGGCATGGCTGTGCGCGCCGGCTTCTATGGCGCGGGTGTCGTTGCCGGTTGCCAGCACCACGGCGGAAATGCCATTCATGATGCCCTTGTTGTGGGTCGCGGCGCGGTACGGATCCGCCGCTGCAAGTTGGCAGGCATCGACGATGCCATCGACCACATCCGCGCCGCCAAGTTTTTCCGCAGCGAACACGGCACGGGTGCGTGCCAGCCGCAGGTCGGCCTTGTTCGACAGGATCCGCAGCAAGCTGCGGCCGCGTGCGATTTCGGCCAGTCGCGGGGCCAGCGCTTCGGCCATGGTGTTGACCGCGTTGGCACCCATTGCGTCGCGCACATCGACTTGCAAGTGCAGCACCACGTAGCGGGCCGGGTCGGCATCGACCAGGCGCACGTCGATGTCCACCGCACCGCCGCCCAGTTCGACCAGCAGCGGGTCCTGTGCGTTGGCGATGGCGAGGATTTCATCGCGCGCTTCCAGGAGGCGCAGGCGCGCGCCCTGCGGGTCGGCCACGTGCAGCAACTGTATCTGCGCGATCATCCGCGGCGGCGTGCTGGTGGCATGGAAACCGCCACGTTCGCGCGCGATCAACGCGGCATGGCTGGCGGCGGCCACGACGGATGGCTCTTCGGTCGCCATCGGCACCAGGTAGTCGCGGCCATTGATGAGGAAGTTGACGCCAATGCCCAGCGGGATGGCAATGCTGCCGACGGCATTCTCGATCATGCGATCGGCGACAGCGGCCATCGCGGCATCGGGTTCGCGCAGATCTTGCAGTTGTTCCGCAGCGATGCCGCGGGTTGTGACAAGAGCATCGAAGCGCGCTTGCGGATCAAGCTTGTAGAAACCGGGAATGCGACTGCTGCCGTTCATGAGGGTTCTCGGTGATGGTTCAATCGAAGACGGGTTGGCTGCGTTGCGCGAAGGCTTGCAGTCCCTTGCGCGCGTCGGCGCTGGTGAAGGCACGTTGCCCCAGCCGCGCTTCCTCGGCGAAGGCTTCGGCCAGCGGCAGGTCGTACAGGCGCTGCACCGATTCCTTGATCACCGCCAGCGCGGTCGGGCTGAGCGCCTTGATGCGTTCGGCCAGGGCGAAGGTGCGCGGCATCAGTTCCGCCGCCGGCACGACGGCGTTCAACAGGCCCTTCGCCAGCAGTTCCGCCGCAGTGAAGCGCCCTGCCCCCAGCATGATTTCCATGGCGTGCACATAGGGGATCTGCCGCGCCAAACGCACCAGCGTGCCGCCGGCCGGCACGATGCCCAGCGAAGCCTCGGGCAGCGCGAACACCGCGTCTTCGGCCGCCAGGCGGATGTCGGTGCCGAGCATGATCTCGAAGCCGCCGCCCATGCACAGCCCGTTGATGGCGCACAGCACCGGCTTGTGCAGGCCCAGGTTCTTCAGGTGCGCATCGTCCCATTCGGAAATGTCGAAGCGGCCTTCGGCCAGCGCCGGGATCGATTCGGTCAGGTCCGCGCCGACGCAGAAGGCGCGTTCGCCGCTGCCGGTCAGGACCACCACGCGCACGCGCGCGTCGTCGCGCGCGGCGATGAAGGCGTCGCCCAGTTCGCGGTACATCGCCAGGGTCAGCGCGTTCAATTTCTCCGGGCGGTCGAACCGTACCAGCGCGATACCGTCGGAAACCTCGTAGGCAATGCCCATCAGATCGCCCCCTGCGCTTTCAGGCTTGCCAGTTCCGCATCGCCCAGGCCCAGCAGGTCGGCATACACGCGGGCGTTGTGTTCGCCGATGCGCGGCGCAAGGCCACAAGCCTCGGCAGGCGTGTTCGACAGCTTGATCGGCGTGCCGAACAGGCCGGCGCGGCCTTCCGGGTATTGCACATCGACGATCATCCGGCGCGCGGCGATGTGCGGGTCTTCGACCACTTCCTTGATGTTCTTGACCGCGCACAGCGGGATGTCGTCGCCGGCCAGGGCTTCGAGTTCGGCCTTGCTGCGGTCGCGGAACCAGGCTTCGACGACCGGTTCGATGCGGCGCTTGTAAACATCGGGGTCGAAACGCTTGGACATGCTGTCGATCTCGGCATCGTCCAGCAGTCCCGGCGTGCCGAACTTGCGGCACGACTGCGCCCACAGCTTGTCGTTGTAGCCGCCGAAAAAGACATGCCCGTCCTTGCACGGGAACTGCCCGTAGGGCCGCACGAACGGATGATCGTTGCCCAGCGGCCGCGCGATTTCGCCATCGACGGTGTACTTGACCACGGCGTTCTCGGTCAGCGCCAGCACCGCATCCTGCTGCGAGACATCGACCATCTGGCCGATGCCGGTGCGCTCGGCTTCGCGCACCGCGGCCAGCACGCCGATGGCGGCGAACAGGGTCGCGGACACGTCGCCGATGATCGTGCCCACGCGCACCGGGTCGCGGTCCGGATAGCCGTTCATCGACCACAGCCCGCCGGTCGCCTGCCCGCTGTTGTCGAAGCCGGGACGCAAGGCGTTGGGGCCCGTCTGGCCGAAACCGCTGATCGCGGCATAGACCAGCTTCGGGTTTTCCTCGCGCAGGACTTCGTAGCCCACGCCGAAGCGTTGCAGAGTGCCGGGACGGAAGTTTTCCACCAGCACGTCGGCGCGCCGCACCAGTTGTTTCAACAACGCACGGCCTTGTTCGTGCTTGAGGTTCAGGGTGATGCCTTCCTTGTGCCGGTTGTACTGGGCGAAGAAGGCGCTGAAGCGGTTGCCCTCGCCTTCCAACCCATCACCTTGCGGTCCATCAATTTTCAGGAAGGGCGGGAAATCGCGCACGTAGTCCGGGTCTTCGGGATGTTCCACCTTGATGACGCGCGCGCCCAGGTCGGCCAGGATCATTGAGCAGTACGGCCCGGCGACCACACGGGTGATGTCCAGCACCACGAGGTCGCGCAACGGGCCGTTGCGTGGCGGCAAGGGGGGCGCGTTGGCGGCTGTCGCGTTCATTGCAACGGGTTGCCCAGCACCTGCCGCAGCCATTGCGCGCCATCGGCGACGGCTTCGCGCGCGGTGGCCGATACCGCCACCGCTTCGATGAAGCTGTGCGGCGCGCCGGGATAGACCTTGGCCTTCACCTTGACGCCGGCGGCGAGCAGCGAACCGGCCATCTGCAGGTTCTGCTCGGCCAGCACGTCGCATTCGCCGATCACCAGATACGTCGGCGGCAGGCCGCGCAGATCGGCCAGTTGCACCGCCAGATACGGGTCGCGCTTGTCGCGCACGTGGCCGATGTAGTTGTTCCAGAACACCCGCACTTCCTCGCCGGTGAGCATGTCCTGCGGCGTGCCGTAGCGTTGCAGCGATGCCGGCGAACAATCCGGCGTGGAGCCGCCGTAGATGCTGAGGATGGCTTTCACCGCATCGGCTTCGCCGGCATCTCGCAGTTTCAACGCTGCGCCGAAGGACAGATTGCCGCCGGCCGAATCACCGCCCAGCGCCAGCCGTTGCGGATCCAGCCCGTGTTGCGCACCGTGGGTTTTCAGCCAGCGCACCACGCCGACGACCTGATTCAAGGCCACCGGGTAGCGCACTTCCGGTGCCAGTGCGTATTCCACGCCGACCACGGCGCAGCCGCTGGCGGCGGCGTATTCGCGCATCACCCGGTCGTGGGTGTCGATGCTGAACATCGCCCAGCCGCCGCCGTGCATGAACAACAAGGTCGGCCTGGGTTGGCCGGGCAACACCGGATGATGGATGCGCAGGCGCACCGGGCCGACTTCGGTCTGTGCGATCACTTCACGGGTGTCGGCCATTTGCGGCCCGCCCTGCCGCCATGGCATGCGGGTGATTTCGGCCAGTTCGCGGCGCGCGGGCCAGTCCAGTTCGCGCCCGGCGGCCAGGCGTCGCCATTCGGCGCGCACGTCGTCGATGAAACCCGCGATCTCCGGATCCAGCGTTGCCGGCGGCGGCAATGCCTGCGGCAACGGGCGATCCGCGCCGAAGCGGCGCATCCATTCGGACAGTGGCGTCTGGCCCAGGATGTCGAGCCCGCTCAATATGTCGGCGAACACGTCGTCGCGTTCGTCCTGGCCCAGCTTGAAGGTGCTGCGCACCGATTTGACGTGGGCATGGAAGCCGACGATGCCCTTGGACAGCGAGTGGTAGCGTTCGCCCATTTCCGCGGTGCGCCATGCCGCCGGGCGATCCGCTTCCAGTTGCGCGGTCAGGCTTTCGAGCAAGGCGTCGGCGCCTTCGGGGGTGTCGCGCAATTCGACCTCGACGTCGAACACGGCCCAGGTGTAGTTCCAGGTCGGCGCGCGGGTGCGGTCGCCGAACCACGACACCGACACGTAGCCGTGCGGCCCCAGCAGCAGGATCGTGGCGCGCGGATCCTGCGCCAGCGCCTGCACCTGCGGGTTGTTGCGGCCGAAGTGGCCGAGCACGCGCAGCGGGCGGCCGTTCTCGTCGCATTCCAGTTGCACCGGCAGCACGCTGGCGCCGAGCGCGCCGGCGTGGCCGGTGACGATCCACGCCAGCGGCTGTTCGCGGACCAGGTCGGCCAGGTCGGAAGGTCGGCGGGCGGCAAAAAGCGAAGTCGAACTCATGGGGTCCTTTCGAGACGATGCAATGCGGGAAAACGGATCAGGCCGCGCGCGGCGGCGGCGGGTTCGCCACCGAAACCGCCGGCCAGCGCCCGCGCCACGGCCGCGCGGCTTCCAGTTCGCAGGCCAGCGCCAGCAGCAGGTCTTCATTGCCGCGATCGGCGGAGAACATGCTGCCGATCGGCAGGCCCTGCTCACTGACGGACAACGGCAGCGAGATCGCGGGCGTACCGGACAGGTTCTGCAATGGCGTGTAGGCGATCCAATCGAACATTTCCGGCATCAGCCGTTCGATGGGTACGCTTGGGCCGAAGGTGCCCAGCGGCGGCGGCGGCGCGTTGACCACCGGCGACAGCAGCACGTCGTATTGCGCGTGGAAAGCGGACAGCTGCGCAGGCAGGCGCGCGATCTGCGCGTAGCCGCGTTCCAGCGCGGCGGTCGGCAGGGTTTCGGCACGTTGGCCCAGCGCCAGCGTCCACGGTTCCAGCGCATCCTGCAGGCGACGCGTGCCGAGCAGCGGGCGCACGGCATCGACGCAATCGCCGCCGAGGTGCGTCCAGATGTCCCGGAAGGCGCGCAGCATCGCCACGCCGTCGATCGGCCATTGCACGCTTTCAACGTGGTGGCCCAATTCCGCGCACAGGTCGGCGCTGTCGCGGATCGCGGCGGCGACGTCCGGATGCGGTGCGGTCCCGAGCAGGCTGGTTTCCACGACCGCGATGCGCAGCCGCCCGGGTTCCGGCCCGCCCACCATCGCCCGCTGCGGGTCCGCGTGCGCGACCGCAAAGCCCCAGGCCACGTCGCGCACGCTGCGCGCCATCAGGCTGTCGGCGACCAGCAGGTCCTCGATGACGTGGCGCGAACGCACCCGCACCGTGCTGTCGCGCCCCGGCTTCAGGCCGACGATGCCGCAGCACGACGCCGGCAGCCGGATCGAACCGCCGCCGTCGCTGCCCTGCGCCAGCGGCACCATGCCCGCGGCGACCGCCGCCGCCGCGCCGCCGCTGGAACCGCCGGGCGAATGCGCGAGCGACCACGGATTGCGCGTCACCGGCCCCAGCAGGGGTTCGGTCGAACCGAGCAGGCCGAACTCCGGCATCGACGACTTGCCGACCGCGACCAGTCCCTGCGCGTCGAGCCGATCCACATACGGGTAGCCGCGTTCGACCAGCACCCCGCTGCGGCTGCGCGAGCACGAGCGCGTCGGCATGCCCGGGTAGTCCAGCGAATCCTTGGCCAGCCACGGCACGCCGGCCAGCGGCGCATCCGGCAACGGGCCGGCGGCATGCGCACGCGCCAGCGCATCGGCGCGGTGGCTCACCGCGCCCAGCAACGGGTCCAGCGCGTCGATGCGCAGCAGCGCCGCTTCGACCAGTTCCCGCGCGGACACTTCGCCGCTGCGGCACAGCCGGCCCTGATCGTGCGCATCCAGACGCCCGAGATCGAACGCCTGCTGCAAGCTCATGCTCGCGGCGCTCATCGCTGCGATTCCCCCTGCGCGTCTTCGAAATCGAAGAACGCCGGCCGCCGCAAGGCGCGCGGCTTGCCGTAGCCGTAGTACAGCAGCGCGCCGAACGCGCCGTAGCCCAGCAGCAGCAAGGCCGGCAGCCAGTCGCCGCGTTGCGCCTGGCCCAGGATGTCCAGCGCCACCGGCAACACCATGACCACGCTGGAAACGATCGCCAGCACCGGCACCACGCCGAACCAGATATCGCCGATGACGATGCCGCCGAACGGCACGCGGAAGCGCCGTTGCAGGTCGGGCCGCAGGCTGCGCAGGCGGATCAGGGTGATCGCCACCGCCGTGAACATGAAGGCCACGCCGATGCTGACCAGATCGGCCATCACCGCGATCGGCAGCAACGCGGCGTTGAACGCGGCCAGCGCGGCCAGCAGCAGGTTGGCCTTCCACAGGCTGCCGCGCCGCGCCGAGACGTGGGTGAAGAAATCCGGCAGCAACCCGTCCTTCGCCATGGCGTAGCAAACGCGCGAATGGCCGAAGGAATTGGCCAGCAGCACCGACGCCAGCCCCGCCAGCGCGCCCAGCTTGATGACGATGGCGAAACCGGGCCAGCCGATGCGATCCACCGCCAGCGCGATGGGATCCGGCACGCCCAGTTCACGGAACGGCACCAGCCCGGTCAGCACGATCGCGGTCAACACGTACAACAGCGTGCATACCGCCAACGCGCCGAGGATGCCGATGGGCACGTCGCGCTGCGGATCGCGGGTTTCGGCGGCGGCGGTCGAGACTGTCTCGAAACCGAGGAAGGCGAAGAACAACAACGAAGCGCCGCGCAGCACGCCTTCCCAACCATAGGCGAAGCCGCCTTCGTTGGCCGGCACGAACGGATGCCAGTTGCCCGGATCCACCGCCCACGCGCCGACGAAGATGAAGCTGCACAACACCGCCACCTTGACCACCACCAGCACCGCATTGGCCAGTGCCGAATGCGACGCGCCCCAAGCCTGTATCGCGCCAGCGGACAACACGGCGACCGCCGCGACCAGGTTGACGCCGTGGCCCAGCGACAGCGCGGTATGCCCGCCTTCGACCTCTGCCTGTACCAGCGACGTGCTGATCGCCGCCGGCAATTGCAGCCCCAGGTTGCCGAGCAGGCTGCCGAGATAACCGGAAAAACCCACCGCCAGCAACGAGGCGGCAACGCTGAATTCGAGGAACAGCAACCAGCCCAGCGTCCACGCCGGCCCCAACCCCAGCGTCTGCCGGCAATAGCTGTAGGCCGAACCGGACGCCGGCAGGCACGCGGCCAGTTCCGCATAGCACAGCCCGACCAGCACGCAGGCCAGGCCGGCGGCGACGAAGGACAACACCACCGCCGGCCCGGCGAACTGCGCCGCCGCGGTGCCGGTCATCACATACACGCCCGCGCCGAGGATGTTGGCGATGCCCAGTATCAGCAACGAACGCCACGTCAGGCGTTTTTGCAGGCCGGTGGCCGTGTCGATTTGCGTCGATGCGCTCATGCGCCCTCCCCGCCGCCTGCCGGCCGCTGCGGCACTTCGCCCCAGCGCTTGTCGGCGGCCCAGATCGCGAAGGCCAGGTAGCGGGCCTGCAACTCCACGGAAGCGAAAACGCCGGACGGGCCGAGATGCCCGCCGTGTTCCGCCGTCAGCGACAGGATCGGATTGCCCGCCGTGGTCAGCGCGCGCGCCTTGCCGGCGAACTTCAGCGGCTCCCAGAACGAGACGTCGCCGTCGTCGATCACGCCGGTGGTCAGCAAGGCCGGGTACGCCGCCGCGCGCAAATGCTCGTACGGCGAATAGGCGGCGATGACCGCATGGTCGGCGGCAATGCGCGGGTCGCCCCAGATGGGGATGCCGGCGTCGCCGAGCGGATGGTCTTCGTAGTATTCCAGCGTGGTCAGCACATCGACGAAGGCCACCGGCGCGATCACCCCGGCCCACAACTCCGGGCGCGCGGTATAGGCCACGCCCATCAGCAGGCCGCCGGCGGACAGGCCGAAGGCGACGATGCGCCCGCGCGCGGTGTAGCCCTGTTCGACCAGGTGGTCGGCGCAGGCGATGAAGTCGGCGAAGGTTTTCGGCTTGCCTTCGCGCAACACCGAACGCCACCAGCGCGTGCCGCGTTCGCAACCGCCGCGCACGTGGGCGATGGCGACGACCCAGCCGCGTTCCACCAGCGCCAGCTTGGCCGGCTCGAACGCCGCTTCCACCGGCAGGCCATACGAGCCGTAGCCGTGCAGGTACAGCGGCGCGCTGCCGTCGAGTTGCTGCCCGGCGCGCATCAGCACGGTGATCGGCACCATTTCGCCATCGTCGCTGCGCGCGGCGATGCGGCGCAGTTCGTAGCGCGTGCCGTCGAAATCCGCTGCCGGCGTGGTGGCTTCGTAACGGCCCGTCGCCAGATCCAAGCGGCAGGGTTGCGGCGGCAGGCGCGGCGATTGATACGTGAAATCCAGATGCGTCGCCGCGCCGCCCTGCCCCGCCGGCACGCTCAAGGCGTAAGCCGGTTCGGCAAAGGCGATGCGCTGCTCACTGCCGTCGCGGCGCAACAACGACAGCTGCGGCAGGCCGTCGCGCCAGCCTTCAAGCACCACGCAATCGGTGAAGACATGCAGGGCGGAAATCAAGCGCCCCGGCAGGTGCGGCAGCAGCGGTTGCCAATGCGCGCGGCCCGGTTGTTGCAGGGTCGCCGTGACCAGCTTGAAGTCTTCCGCGCCATCGGCGTCGGTGCGTATCAGCAGGCGGCCGTTCCATTCGTCCACGTCGTAGTTCAGGCCCGGCGTGCGCGGTTCGACCAGGACCGGCGCGGCGGTCGGCGTGCGCGTCGGCACCAGCAACACTTCGCTGCTGTCGATGCCGGCGCTGCGGATGACGACGTAGCCGCCGGCGGCGGTGGTGCGCACGCTCAGATCGAACCACAGCGGTTTGGCTTCCTCGTGGATTTCCGTGTCCCTGCCGCTAGCGACATCGCGGCGCAATACCGTCGCCGGCCCGCCTTCGACCCGGCGCACCCAGAACACGTGGCGACCGTCCGGCGTCAACGCGAACTGTCCCGGTGCGGCGTCGATGCCCGCCGGCGGCGCGGCTTCGGCCGGCGGCGCGGGAACCAGTGCAGCCAGTTGTTCGATGCGCGCCTGCAATTCGCGCTGCAGGGGCCGTGCGGGCGCGAGCATCGCCTCGGCGTAGGCGTTTTCGGCGTCGATCTGCGCGCGGATCGGCGCATCCAGCGTGCTCGTGTCGCGCAATACCGCCAGCCAGTCCTTCGGCCGCAACCAGGCGTAGTCGTCGATGCGCGAATGGCCGAAGCGACCGATGCGGGTGGGGATGCGCCGGGTCGCCGGCGGCAGCGGCCACGCGGCAGCGGACGCGGCCACTGCCGCCGTGACAGCGCGCGGCAACAGGGCCGATGCCAGCAGGCCCATGCACGATGCAAGGAAATGTCGTCGATCATTCATGGCGTTCCATGCTGTCGGCGGCGGAAGCCCGATGCTTCGCCATCTCGCGCCGCGGCTTTGCCAAACCGGCCAGGCCGTGCCGGCGGCGTTGGCGCCCAAGGGTTCATCAAAGACCGCTCCTTGCCCGCTGTCCAGTCATGCGGCGGTATTGCAGGGACGCCGGGATGCGCGCCGGGCCGTTATGGATAAGCGCGCGCCCCGATCCGCCAAGCGGATCCGCATGTGCTGCGTCATGGTCGCATCGGGAAGGAAACGGCCGCCCCACTTCGCCCAACCGGATATTCGATCAAGCACCTTTGGAGAGAGGCTTACATGAAACGCCCCGCACACATCCTGATCCCCAGTGCGATTTCGCTCGCAATCCTGGCAACGCCGACGTTCGCGCAGACCGCCGACGACACCGCGCAGGCATCGCAACAACAGGCCGAAACGGCCCGCGCAAAGGACCTGGACGCCCTGCTGGTCATCGGCCAGCGCGCCAGCCGCGTCAGCAACGGCGCGACCAACCTCGATCTGGACATCAAGGAAACCCCGCAATCGATCAGCGTGGTGACCCGCGAGCAGATGGAGCAGTTCGGCGCGGACAGCCTCAACGACGCCCTCGGACTGACCACCGGCATCCAGGTGGAACGGGTGTCAACCAACCTCACCTATTTCCTTTCGCGCGGTTTCGAGATCAAGAACACCCAGCTCGACGGCGTGGGCCTGCCCAACGGCTGGGGCGTGGTCACCAATGCGATGGATGCCTTCGGTTTCGAGAAGCTGGAAGTGATCCGCGGCGCCAACGGCCTGCTGACCGGCGTGGGCAACGCCGCCGGCACCATCAACTACGTGCGCAAGCGCCCGACCAACGAGGAACGCGGCCAGGTCGGCGTGACCGTGGGCTCCAACAACCGCGTCCGCTACGAGGTGGATTATTCGACCCCGTTCAACGAAGACGGCACCTGGGCCGGCCGCGTGGTCGCCGCGCGCGAAAGCAGCGGCTCGTACCTGCGCGATTTCAACAGCGACCGCAGCTATTTCTACGGCGTGATCGATGGGCAGATCGGCGACAACGGCACGCTGGCGCTGGGCTATTCGTGGCAGAAGGCCGACACCACCGGCAGCATGTGGGGCGCGCTGACCTACTCGGACATCGACGGCAACCAGCTCGAGTGGGATCGCAGCGCCTCGACCACCCAGGACTGGACCTACTGGAACTCGACCACGCAGGCCGGCTTCATCGAATACACCCACCGCCTTGGCAACGACTGGCATCTGAAGACCTCGTACAACTACCGCGTGTACGACCACGACGCGCAACTGTTCATGGCCTATGCACCCTTCGGCCTGGATCCGGTCACCGGCGAAGGCATGTACGGCTGGGCGTTGAAGAGCCCGTACAAGACCACCGCACACCTGGGCGACGTCACCCTCAACGGCTATTTCGACCTGTTCGGCCGGGAACACGAAGCGATGCTGGGCGCGAGCACGGCCAGAAGTGAAGGCATCGACTGGGAGTACTCCACCGACTACGACGGCGTGGCGTTCGGCGCACTGCCCGGCTTCCCGTATGCCGGCAACGCGATCCCCGAACCGGTGTGGGGGGAACGCTATGTCTATACCACGCTGAACCAGCGCCTGACCCGTGTGTTCGGGGCAAGCCGGCTGTCGCTTGGCGAGCGTTTCAAGGCCATCGTCGGCTTCAACTGGGCCAGGTACGAACGCGATGGTTCCGACGATGCCGGCGAATCGTTCAGCCAATCCGAGAGCAACTTCGCCCCCTATGCCGGTCTGACCTTCGATTTCACCGACAACGTGCTGGGCTACGTCAACTATTCCTACATCTTCCAGCCGCAGGAACAGCTCGACTACGACCGCAATTATCTTGCGCCAAGCAAGGGCGTGAACTACGAAATCGGCGTCAAGGCCGAATGGCTGGACAAGCGCCTGCTGACCACGCTGGCCTGGTTCAACGCCAAGCAGGAAGGCTTGGCGACCTATGCCGGCACCCGCTTCATGGACGATTTCGCCTTCGGCTACTACGACGCCATCGACATCGAATCCAGCGGTTTCGAGATCGAGGCCACCGGCAAGCTCGGCGAACACGCCGAACTGCTGCTGGGCTACACGCAACTGAAGATGGACGGGGACGACGGCAGCAACACCTACAGCTGGGTGCCGCGCCGCACCGCCAACCTGGCGCTCAGCACGCGCGTGCCGGGCTACACGGCGCTGTCCCTGGGCATCGGCGGGCGCTGGCAAAGCGAAGTCTCCAACGTGGACAGCTTCAGCGGCTATCTGGTGCGCCAGGACAGCTACGCCCTGCTCAACGCCTTCGCGGCCTGGGAGATCGGCTCCGGCCTGACCCTGCGCGTCAACGTCAACAACCTCACCGGCAAGAAATACATCTACAGCCTGTACGACGTGAGCTATTACGGCGCGCCGCGCGAATACGCCCTCAGCCTGGACTGGCGTTTCTGAAGCAGGGAGCCTCCACGAATCGAAACGCCGGGCTTGTCCCGGCGTTTTCGTTCTGCGCCTGCATGCGATCAGTTCATCAGCGCACCTTCGGCGGATGCCGCCGCAGGGCCGGCATCCGCGCGCGGCAGCTCCGCCAGCATGCCCTGCATCGCCATCGCACGCACCAGGGTGGGGCTGGACCCAAAAGCCAGCTTGAACGCACGGGTGAAACTGCCGGGACATTCGTAGCCGCATTCGATGGCGATGTCGATCATCGGCAGGTCGCTCTTGCTGACCAGCACCATCGCCCGCGACAGCCGGACCTGCTTGTACACCTGGCCCACGCTGCCGCGGTACAGCGCCTGGAAGCCGTGCTGCAACTTCTTGACGGTCATGCCGACCACGGTGGCCAGTTCGACCACGCTCAGCGGCTCTTCCAGGTTCTCCTCGATCACCTGCCTGGCCAGTTTTATCTTCTCGACGTCGGCGCGCCGCAGCACCGGGCTGTCGGCCTCGTCGGCATCGGCATGCGACTGGATCACCGCGCACACGATCTCGATGGCCTTGGCAACCAGGTACAGCCGCCGCAGTTCGCCTTCGTAGGGGCATTCAAACGCCTGGGTGGCGGCGATGCTGGCCACGTTGCCCAGCGGCACGTGGTGCAGGCCGGTCGGCGTGCGGTGCAGGATGTAATCGCGGAAGATCGCCGGCAGCGCCTGCGCGTCCAGGCCGAGTATGTCCTTCACCCGGTCGCGGCGCAGGAACACCGACACCCAGCGCAACGGCCGGTTGGGCTCATAGACGGTGCGCACCGCCTCGCCGCTGGGCAGGCCATAGAAGGTGCAGAAGCCGTGCGCGAGTTCCTCGTCGTCCAGGGCGTCGCCGGTGGAGATCGTGCTGCGCCCTTCGATCCAGGCGCAGAACACCAGATGGTCGTCGTGGCGGTGCAGCCGCGAAAGCGGGCGGCGGGCGCGGAAATCGACCACCGCCATCGACAAGGCGTCGTTGAGCTGGTGGAACACCCAACCGCCGTCGCCCACCGATGCGTCGTAGCGCTGCCGGAACCCGTGCCCGCTCAGCAGCGGTTCGCGCCAACCCTCGTGCGTGGCCGCGCTGCGCCAGTCCGCCAGTTCCGCCGGCCGACCGGCGCAGCCCAGCATTTCTTCGATGGTACGGTCGTCGAGGATCACGGGCGCTGCTCCTGTGCTTGCCCGGCGCACCTGCCATGCCTGCGCCGAACATTGGCGTGTGCCTGCCATGGAAAGCCAAGGCCCCAGCGCTGTCCAGTGCCGCCTCCGCACGGCATGCGGCCGCATGTGCTTGATTTGCCAGGAGCAGGCTGCAAAAAACGTGGGATGAAGGCGAAAATACCGCAGTATCTGCGGCAGTCGTGCCAAACTTCGGCACATGCTGCAGCGCAACTTTCCCGTTTCCTCTACAGGAGAGCCCCATGCCCGGCAAGGAACTCGACCGTACCGACCTGAAAATCCTCGACGTGCTGCAACAGGACGGGCGCATCACCAACCAGGATCTGGCCAACCGCGTCGCGCTGTCGCCCAGCGCCTGCCTGGCGCGGGTGCGTGCACTGGAAACACGCGGGCTGATCGGCGGTTATCGTGCCCACGTCGCCATCGACCGCATCCGCAGCATCACCATCGTGCTGGCGCAGGTGGCGTTCGAGCGACATTCGCTGGGCAAGTTCGGCACCTTCGATCACTGGGCCGCCAACACGCCGGAAATCGTCGAGTCGTGGCGGATCAGTGGCAATTACGACTACATGCTGCGCGTGGTGGTCAGCGACCTGCACGACTGGAAGCGGCTGATGGTGGAGATGATGGACGGCGGCTACGGCGTGGAGAAGATCGTCTCCAATTTCCTGATGGAGGAAATGAAATCCTTCAGCGGCTATCCGCTGACGCCATCGCAGCCGCAGTCGGCAGCAGGCGTGAAATCGCCGCAGCGATGACCGCGCTGATCGCCGGCCTGCGTTGCAGGCAGCGCGATACCGGCCCGGCGACGACGATCGCCAGGCGTCGTTCCGGCCACGGCCACGGCCACGGCAGCGGCACGCCAGCCAGATACGGCAGCTCCGGTGCCAGCCGCGTTCGGCGACGGCTTCCAATTCGGCCTCGACCTTTGCGGCGCTGCCCGGCAATGCATCGGCCGAACTCGGCACGGCTCAATCGTGGAACGCTTCCACCAGCCTGCGCCGGCCCAGCATGAAGGCGTCGGCGACGTGGCGCAGCGGGGCCAGGTCAACGTCGGATTCGCCGGCCCTGATGATCTGGGCGAAACGCAGGTAAAGCATCGGGTATTCCCGTTCCGGCTGCGCGTGCACCAGCTTGCCGGCAACGGACAGCTTCGCGCCGCCTTCGGACAGCACCATTTCCCCGGCATCGGTATCGGCAACGATGTCCCAGCTTTGCTTGCCGGTCTGCCGCCAGTCGAATTCGGCGGCCAGGTCGAGACCCTGCGCATCGGTGAAGCGGATCGATGCGGCAATCGGCGCGTCGCGGTTTTCCGGGAATTCCAGCGTGGCGGCGGTGACGAACACCGGGCGCGGCAGGATCCGGGTGACGATGGACAGGGCATTGATGCCGGGGTCGAACACGCCCAGGCCACCGGCCTGCCAGATCCAGTCCTGGTCCGGGTGCCACTGGCGCACGTCTTCCTTCCAGATTACCCGCATCGAACGCAGGCGCGTGCCGGCCAGGAATGCCCGCGCCGCTTCCACCGCCGGTGCGTGGCGCGAATGCCAACTGGCGAACAGCGACACGTTTCCGGCGCTGGCTTGCGCCTCCAGATCGGCCACTTCCGACAGCGTCGCACCCGGCGGTTTTTCCAGAAAGACATGCTTGCCGGCGGCCAGCGCCTTCACCGCTGCTTCGTGGCGGTATTGTGGCGGCATGCACAGCGAGACGGCATCGATCGCCGGCACCGCGGCCAGCATGTCGTCGATCGACTTGAAGTTGTCGATGCCATCGACGGTGCCGTTGCGGCTGGCGGCGGCGACCAGTCGATAATCGTCGTTCCCGACGATGGCCGGAAGGTGCTGGTCGCGCACGATCTTGCCGACACCGACGATTGCGAGATTGATCTTCGACAAAGCTGCGGCCTCCACTCGGAACATCAAACGGAATCGGGGTGCAGGTACCGCGGACGGAAATCAGACCGCACGCCGGGACTTCTTGCCGGCGGGTTTGGAACCATCGGCAGCCGCGATCAGTTTCAGCACGTCGCTGATGATCGCCGTCATCGCGGCATGCGCGCCTGGCGCATCGCCACGCTGGATCGCGTTGAACACCTTGCGGTGCGCCGGGATGCTCGCCGTGCTGCCGCGGGCCCGGTTGGTGAAGCGGATGGAGAAATTCAGCGCGGTGTTGACCATCTCGTGCAACTGCGCGTAGAACGGGTTGCCCGTTGCATCCAGGATCGCGACGTGGAAGGCCAGGTCCGCGGCCAGGTGGTCATCCTCGCCGCGTTCGGCGGCGACCATGCGCTGCAGGCCATCCTCGATGCCCTTGATGGCTTCCGGATCGGCGTTCTGCGCCGCCAGCATCGCCGCCATCGGCTCGATGCCCAGCCGCATCTCGGTGAACGAGCGCAGCAATTCCAGCGAGAACTTGCGCTCCAGGATCCAGCGCAGCACGTCTGCATCGAGCATGCTCCAGTTGCGCTCGGGCTGGACCACGATCCCGCTGCGCGGGCGCGCGGACAGCATGCCCTTGGCCGCGAGCATCTTGGTCGCCTCGCGGGTGATGCTGCGGCTGGTGTCGTACATCCCGGAAATTTCCGCTTCCGTCGGAAACTGCGTGGTCATGTACTTGCCCACCACGATGTCGCGCCCGAGGGTGTCGAGCAGTTGCCGGGTCAGCGTCGCGTGCCCTGTCATCCGCAACGGTTTTCGAAGGTCTTTCGAGCGCATGGTGCCCCAGTGGCTTCCCTGACGTTCGTACGATAACACCCGCCCGCATGCTGCCGCCGGCCCTTGCGCCGGGAAACCCGGCACCGTGCGGAACGGCGCTTCCGCTCACCAGAAATGGAGGTACAAGGCGGCGACAACCACGGTGACGATGACCGCACCGATGTTGAACACCGTTCCGGTACGGAACGACACGTCGTCGGTGCGGATCGTGTCGCGCACCGGTTGCGGCGCTGTGGCCAGCGACACCACCACGCCCAGCAGCAGCGCGATCAGGAACACGATGCCGACCCGGTTCATGAAGGGAAACTCGGGCATGGCCAGGCGCACGACGATGGACAGCGCGACCGAGCCGATCGCGGCGGCCAGCGCACCGGCCTCGTTCGCGCGTTTCCAGAACAGGCCCAGCAGGAAGATCACGGTGATGCCCGGCGTGAAATAACCGGTGAAATCCTGGATGTACTGGAAGGCCTGGTCGAAGCTGCCCAGCAAGGGCTTGGCGGTCAGCACCGCCAGCAGCACCGACAGGGCCGCCGCGATCCGGCCCACACGCACCAGCCGAGCCTCGTCCTTCGTGCCGGAGATGCGACTGTAGAAATCCAGGGTGAAGATGGTCGCGATCGAGTTTATCTTCGATGCCAGCGAAGCCAGCACCGCCGCCACCAGTGCCGCGAACACCAGGCCCAGCGCGCCGCTGGGCAGCATCGCCATCAGCGTCGGATAGGCCTGGTCCGGCTTGTCCAGCCCCGGCGCGATCAACAACGCGGCGATGCCCGGGATCACCACGATCACCGGCACCAGCAGCTTGAGGAGGGCCGCGAACAACACGCCCTTCTGCGCTTCCTCGATGCTCCTGGCAGCCAGTCCACGCTGGATGATGTATTGGTTGAAACCCCAGTAGCTGAAATTCATCACCCACAGCCCGCCCAGCAGCACGCCCAGGCCCGGCAGATCCTTGTAGTAAGGGTTGTCCCTGCTCAGGATCATGTGGAAATGCTCCGGCCGCTGCTTGATCAACTCGTGGAAGCCGGCAACCACGCTGCCATCGCCGATCTGCGCCAGGGTCAGCGCGGTGATCGCCACGCCGCCCAGCACCAGCAGCGACACCTGCACGATGTCGGTCAGCGCAACGGCCTTCAGGCCGCCATACAACTGGTAGGCAAACGCGAACAGGCCGAGCAGGATCAGCGCCGTGGTCTGGCCGATGCCGGTCACCCGGCTCACCGCAATCGAACCCAGCCACAGGATCGAAGTCAGGTTGACGAAGACGTACAGCACCAGCCAGAACACCGCCATCACCGTGCGGATCCGGCTGCCGTAGCGGTTTTCCAGGAACTGCGGCATGGTCATGATGCCGTTGCGCAGGAAGACCGGCAGGAAATACTTGCCGACGATCAACAGCGTGATCGCCGCCATCCATTCGTAGGAGGCAATCGCCAAGCCCAGCGCATAACCGGAACCGGACATGCCGATGATCTGCTCGGCGGAGATGTTCGCCGCGATCAGCGACGCGCCGATCGCCCACCACGGCAGCGACTTGCCGGCCAGGAAGTAGTCCTTCGAATCCTTGGCGTGGCCGGCGCGCTCGCGCGACACCCATTGCGCCAACGCAAAGATTCCGATCAGGTACGCGAACAGGATGAGGGTATCGAGCAATGGCATGTTCACGGATACTTCCTTTGGCGGTTTGCGCCAATCATGGTTTCGGCGTGGTGCGCCTTGGCGCGCCGTTCTTTTTCGTCAATGGCCGGCCAGGCCACGGGTTCTCGCCAAGGCAAACAAGCCTTTGGCAGTGATGTCGTCCGGAACGACCCTGACCGTGTAGCCGCGTCGCGCAAAACCGGTCTCGTAGGGCTCGACCAGCGCCTGCGAGGCCACCAGGTGGATGGCATTGCCCACCGGCGGCAGCGCGTTCAACTCATGGCCCACCAGCAGCCCGGACAGGTAGGAATGCAGCGCCTGCGGCGCCACTTCATCGAACAGCCCCAGCGTGCGCACCACGAACAGGTGCCGCAGCAAGCCGCCGCTGCGCTGCGCATCGTCCACGCCGCGCACGAAGGCGTCGCGGTGGAACTCACGCCCCTGCATCAATCGCCCGAGGATGCCGTACTCGCACAACAGCGCAAAAACCTCGCCGGTCATCGCCGTGGCGAAGCCGCCGATCGCGCCGTTTTCGACAAGCGCGAACTTGCTGTGCGTGCCGGCCAGGCAGACATGGTGCGTGCCGACCATCATGTCATCCAGCAAACCGCACAACTGGGTCTCCTCGCCGCGCATGACGTCATGCACGCCATCGACATGCACGTGCAAGCCCGGCGCAATCCAGATGTCACGGCCGGCGAAGACGTCCTGCTCCAGCCGCACCATCCGCGCCGCGATTTCAGGCAGCCCGGCCGGGCAGTCGAGATAAGGCACTTCCTGCCAGCCCTGACGGCTGCCGATCATCCCGGCCATCACGATGTCGTGGTCGTCCCAGCCCTCGATGGCCTGAGCCAGCACGGTTCCGAACCGTCCCGCCGCGGTCAGCACGCCTTGCGCCGAGCGCCGCATGTCGATGATGTTTCCCGCAACGTCCAGCCGATACACGCGCAGGCTGCTGGTGCCCCAATCGACGGCGATCATAGGTCGTCGAACCTCGATTCCGGCAACCCTTTCGCGGGCACCTGCGCCTTGAATATCCCGCCGGCGCAGATCTCCGCCTGCAACACTTCCGGCGACAATTCGACGCGCGCGCTGGCAATGAACATCTCGCCGTAATCCTTCCCGGCAAACACCGGACAGGTCACATGGCTGACCGGCACCCCGACCACGTGTTCGACCTTGCCGTTGTGGTCGTAGCCGACGACGCGACTCGCGCCCCATTGCGCGCTCCACAGCTTGCCGTCCCGGTCCACCACGGCGCCATCGGGTGATGCGTTCGGCCCCAGTTCGGCAAACACTTCAGGCGAACCCACCGTCGCCTGTTCGGCGTCGTAACGACAACGCAGGATCCGACGGTCGAGCGAATCACAGTAGTAAAGCCGCTGCCCGTCCGGCGAGAAACACAGACTGTTGGGAATGGCAACGCCACCCAGGTCCAGTCGGCGCAGGCCATGGCGATTCGAATACTGGTAGAAACTGCCGATGCGCGCGCGCTGCGGGTCCTCGTTGAGCGTGCCGAACACGAAGTTGCCGGCGCGATCGGTGCGGCCATCGTTGATGCGCAGCGTGGGCTGGTCGGCATCCACTTCCACCAGCGGCGTCACGCCGATTTCATCGCCGGCAAGTTCGGCCATGTACAAACCCTTGGCCAGACCCAGCAGCAACCGGCCGGATTCGCACAGGGCGAACGAACCGGCCCGGTCCGGCAAGCGCCATTGGCGCACGCTGCCATCGCCGGATCGAAAACGCCACAGCCGCGAGGATTCGATGTCGATCCACCACAAGGCTTGTTCGCGCTCGCACCACAGCGGGCATTCGCCCAGCTCGCAGCGGCTGTCCACCAGCAGCAGGGCAACCGTCTCCCTCACCGTGTCGGGCACGCCGGCGGAATCGCAGGTACTCACCATTCGGCCACGCTTCCATCGGCGTGCCGCCATACCGGGTTGTGCCAATCCTCGCTGGATCGCGCCCGTTCGGCGACCACCTCCTCGTCGATCTCCACACCCAGGCCCGGCAGCGTGAACGGTTTCAGGCTGCCCGCATCGAAGGCGAAGGCTTCCTTGTTCCTGACGTAGTCGAGCAGTTCGCCATTGGCGTTGTAGTGGATGCCGATGCTCTGCTCCTGCAGCGCCGCATGCCAACTGACGAAGTCGATGTGCAGGCACGCGGCCAGCGCGATCGGTCCCAGCGGGCAATGCGGCGCCAATGCAATGTCATGCGCCTCGGCCATGCCGGCGATGCGCATGCACTCGGTGATGCCGCCAGCATGCGACAGGTCCGGCTGAAGGATCGACAGGCCGCCTTCGCTCAGCACGCGCTTGAACTCGAAGCGGGAGAACATGCGCTCGCCGGCGGCAATCGGGATCGAGGTTCGTTCGGCAAGCCGCGGGTAATACTCGGCTTGTTCGGCCAGCACCGGCTCTTCGATGAACAAGGGGCGATAGGGCTCGAACTCCTGGATCAGTATCTTCGCCCTGGGCCAGGCCACGCGGCCGTGGAAGTCCAGGCCGAATTCGATCGTGTTGCCGAACACCGAACGGATTTCCGCCACGCGCGCCACGGCCGCATCGATGCCGGCGCTGCTTTCAAGGATGCCCATCTCCTCGCAGGCATTCATCTTGAACGTGTCGAAGCCCAGCGCCATGCGCGCCTTGATCTGCTCGATGATGTCCGCCGGGCGGTCGCCACCAACCCAGCAATAGGTCTTCATCCGGTCGCGCACCAGGCCGCCGAGCAATTGATAGACCGGCACGCCCAGCGCCTTGCCCTTGATGTCCCACAAAGCCTGGTCGATGCCGGCCAGCGCACTCATGAACACCGCGCCACCGCGATAGAACGCGCCGCGATACAGGGTTTGCCAGTGATCGTTGATCCGCGCCGGATCCTTGCCGATCAATTCCTCCCCCATTTCATGCACTGCCGCCTCGACCGTGCGCGCGCGCCCTTCGACGACCGGCTCGCCCCAGCCGACGATGCCCTCGTCGGTCTCGATCTTCAGGAACAGCCAGCGCGGCGCAACGCGATAGGTGACCAGTCGCGTGATCTTCATTGCTTCGTCCTTTTGAATGCTTCAACGAACGCGGCGGCGCGGTTGCGGGTCTGCGCAACGCTTTGCCCCGGACGATACAGGTCGGTCCCCAGTCCTGCGCCAATGCAACCGGCGGCGATGAATTCCGCCAAATTGGCCGGGGTCACGCCGCCCACGGCGAACAGCGGCACCTGCTTCGGGATCACCGCCTTCAATGCCTTGACATAACCCGGCCCGAAGATCGACGCCGGAAACAACTTCAACGCCTGTGCGCCGGCAGCCAGCGCCGCAAAGCCTTCGCTGGGCGTGGCGAAGCCGGCCATGCAGACCAGTCCTTTGCCTGCGGCATAACGGATCGTCTGCGGATCCGTGTTCGGCGTGAC
This sequence comes from Pseudoxanthomonas sp., assembly GCA_047607085.1. Taxonomy (GTDB): domain Bacteria; phylum Pseudomonadota; class Gammaproteobacteria; order Xanthomonadales; family Xanthomonadaceae; genus Pseudoxanthomonas_A. The sequence goes on from JASGDT010000010.1 coordinate 36,698, forward strand.
CATCAAGCGCCCGCCCGCGATCACCAGCGCATCGACATGCTCGGAGGAAAGCACCGTGCCTGCGCCGATCAGCGCCACCTTGCCGGCATGGCTTGCAGCCAATGCCACGCTGCGCTGCCACTCCGGAGAATTGGTCGGAACCTCGATGTATTCGATGCCCGCTTCCACCAGCGCATCGACATGCGCCAGCGCCTCGTCCGGGCGGATGCCGCGAAGTATCGCGACCAGCGGGAGCCTTGCATCCCAGTCCACGCCGTCATTTTCCGCGTTTGCTGCCAGCTCGCCCATTTGCCTTCTTCGCTCGAAACGCCTGTTGCGCCCTGTCGGCACCACGCGGAACCGGAAACCGGTTTTACCAATGGAATGCGGAACGCCGCATGCGGCTGCCCCGCCCTGCTCCACTGCATCGTCGCCCACGCCGATCTGGCGCTGGTCTGCATACGCCTGCGGCGAACCACGCACAGGCCATCATGCCTCGCCGAGGATATTTGTATGATAAATAATGGCAAGCTGCATTGCAGCAGAATCCGGCACGGGACTGGGCATGACTGGCGGCAAACACATCTCGCCGCGGCATTGACGGCGGTTCAAACCCCCAGGTGCAAATCCGCACTATTCTTCACTTCTTCCATCACCGCATAGGTACGGGTTTCGCGCACGCCGGGCAGTTTCCACAGCACGCGGTAGGCCAGATCGCGGTAGTCCTCCATGTTGGCTGCGCGCAGCTTCAGCAGGTAATCGAAGCCGCCGGCGACCATGTGGCATTCCATCACTTCCGGATGCTCCATCACCGCGCTCTTGAACTGGTCGAAGATGTTGGGCGTGGTACGGTCCAGCAGTATCTCGACGAACACCAGCATGCCCGCCCCCAGCTTGTGCGGGTTGAGTCGCGCGCGGTAGCCGATGATGTAGCCCTCGGCGGTCAGGCGCTTGACCCGCTCCAGCGTGGCGGTCGGCGACAAGCGCACCGCTTCGGCCAGTTTCAGGTTGGTGATGCGCCCGTCCTGCTGCAGCAGGGCGAGGATTCTGCGGTCGATGCGGTCCAGCGCGGTTGAAATATCGCCCATCTACGGCTCCGGACCTGATTTATGGTGATTAATTTTCCCGGATAGCCGAGAGAATGTCGATTCCTCATCATATCTTCGTTCTGGTGGTCGATCATGCGCCTGCCCAACCCCTACCGCCCGGAAGCTGAGGTTCTGGGCCACCTGCTCGCCACTCTCGATGGCCTGGATTGGGCCGCCGCCAGCGCCGATGGCGTGCGCTGGATCGAAAAGGTCCGCGCGCAGAAGCCGTCCGGCTTCGCGATGGAAACCCTGTTGCGCGAATACCCGCTGTCCAGTGCCGAAGGCCTGGCGCTGATGCGGCTGGCCGAAGCGCTGCTGCGCGTGCCCGATGCCGAGACGGCGATGGCGCTGACCGCCGACCAGTTGGGCCGTGCGGATTTCTCGGGCGCATCGCAATCGTGGCTGGCCACGCTGTCCAGCCAGGCCATCAGCCTGTCGAAGAAGATGCTGGGCGAAGACGGCCAGAAGGCCGGTTTCTTCGCGAAGATGGGCGCCAAGGCCGTGGTCGCCGCCACCGTGCGCGCGGTGCAGTTGATGGGCAGGCAGTTCGTCATGGGCGAAACCCTGGACGAAGCGCTGAGCGATGCGAAGAAGCAGCGCAAGACGCGCAAGGGCCTGCGCTTTTCCTACGACATGCTGGGCGAAGGCGCACGCACCGATGCCGATGCGCTGGCCTACATGCGCAAATACCACGCCGCGATTGCCGCACTGGCCGCCAACCGCGAGCACGGCGTGCCGGTGGAAGAAGCCGACGGCATTTCGATCAAGCTTTCGGCCATCGACGCGCGTTTCGAGGCCGCACAGCGCGAACACGTGTTCACCGTGCTGGTGCCGCGCGTGCTGGAACTGGCGCAAGCCGCCGCCGCCGCCAATCTCAACCTGACCATCGACGCCGAAGAAAGCGAACGGCTGGAAATCTCGCTGGATGTGTTCGAAACGGTCGCCCGCGCCGTGGTCGCCAGTCATCCGCAATGGCAGGGCTTCGGCCTGGCGGTGCAGTCCTACCAGACGCGCAACTTCGACACCATCGCCGAAGTCGCGCGCATCGCCCGCACACTCAAGACCCGTTTCATGGTGCGGCTGGTCAAGGGTGCGTACTGGGATTACGAAATCAAGCGCGCGCAGGAACTGGGCCTGCCCGCCTTCCCGGTGTTCACCCACAAGCACCACACCGACCTGTCGTACCTGGCCTGCGCCAAGGCGATGCTGGCCGCACCGGATGCCATCTACCCGCAGTTCGCCGGCCACAACGCCGGCACCATTGCTGCCGTGCTGCATCTGGCGCGCATCGCCGGCGTGCCGTTCGAACTGCAGCGCCTGCACGGCATGGGCGATGAGGTGCATTCGCAGGTGCATGCGCAATACCCGGACGTGGGCCTGCGCGTGTACGCGCCGGTCGGCCCGCACAAGGATCTGCTGGCGTATCTGGTGCGGCGCTTGCTGGAAAACGGCGCGAATTCCTCGTTCGTGCATCAATTGACCGACACCCGCCTTGCGCCGGCGCAACTGGTGCAATCGCCGCTGCACATCATTGCTGCCAGCGCCGTCAGCCTGCCGCTGGACATCCTGGAAAACCGCCGCAACACCGCCGGCACCGATCTGGCCTGCGAAGAAATGGCCGCGCCGCTGCTGGCCGCCTACGCGCAGGCGCGCATCGACGCGCCCGCGCCGACGCCGGTTTCCGCCATCGACGGCCTGATGCAGACGCTGGCCGCCAGCCACAAGGCATGGAAGGCGCTGCCGGTGCAAACCCGCGCCGAAACGCTGGAAAAAGCCGCCGATGCGCTGGAAGCCGAATTGCCGCAATGGTGCGCGCTGATCGTGCGCGAAGGCCACCGCACCTGGGGCGATGCCATTTCCGAAGTGCGCGAAGCCGCCGACTTCTGCCGCTACTACGCGCAGCAGGCGCGCGAAATCATGCAGCCGCAGGTCTTGCGCGGCATCACCGGCGAACGCAACACCTATGCGCTGCGCGGTCGCGGCGTGTGGGCGTGCATCTCGCCGTGGAATTTCCCGCTGGCGATCTTCACCGGGCAAGTGGCCGCCGCGCTGGTCGCCGGCAATGCGGTCGCGGCCAAACCGGCCGAACAGACCCCGGGCATCGCCGCGAAGATGATCGACCTGCTGCACCGCTGCGGCGTGCCGCGCGACGTGCTCATCGGTGTGTATGGCGCGGGCGACACCGGCGCGGCGCTGGTCGCGCATCCGCTGATTGGCGGCGTCGCCTTCACCGGATCCACCGCCGTCGCCAAGCTCATCCAGCGCACGCTGGCGGCGAAGGACGGCCCGATCGTGCCGCTGATCGCCGAGACCGGCGGCATCAACGCGATGATCGTCGACTCCACCGCTCTGCCCGAGCAGGTCGTCGATGCGGTGGTGCAGAGCACCTTCCGCAGCGCCGGCCAGCGCTGCTCGGCGCTGCGCGTGCTGTGCGTGCAGGACGACATCGCCGACGGCGTGCTGGAAATGCTCAAGGGCGCGATCGGCCTGCTGAACGTCGGCGATCCGGCCCTGCTCGCCACCGACCTGGGCCCGGTGATCGACGCCGAGGCGCAAGCCAAGCTGCAACAGCAGATCGGCGCGCTGGAAGCGAACGCGAAGCTGGTCGCACGCGCGCCGCTGCCGTCCGAAGCGCCGGCGGCGAATTACATTGCCCCGGTCGCGTTCGAGATCGCTTCCATCGAACAGGCGCGCGAGGAAATCTTCGGCCCGGTGCTGCAGGTGCTGCGCTGGAAGGGTGACGTGCACGAACTGGTCGAAGGCATCGCCGCACTCGGCTACGGCCTGACCCTGGGCGTGCAGACCCGCATCGACACCCGTGCGCAATCCATTGCCGACAGCGCCCACGCCGGCAACATCTACGTCAACCGCAACATGATCGGCGCGGTGGTCGGCGTGCAGCCGTTCGGCGGCGAAGGCCTGTCCGGCACGGGCCCCAAGGCCGGCGGCCCCAACTACCTGCCGCGTTTCTGCGCCGAAACCAGCGTGAGCATCAACACCACGGCGGCTGGTGGTGACGTGGAGTTGCTGATGGCGGGGCATTGAGGCATGAAAGCCCTCTCCCCGCACAGCGCCACACACCTCACCCAGCCCACGGCCACCAGCCCCGCCCCGTCATCGCGTAGCGGTCGGCCGCGCGTTCGAAGCGGTTGCGCACGCTGACGCCGCCGCACAGCAGGTACAGCGGCAGGAACAACGGCCCCAGCGCCATGTACTGGAAAACGTGGGCGCGTTCGTGGTCGGCCAAGGCAATCGGTGGGTGTTCGCACAGACCGGCGCGGTGTTCGTAGGTGGCGCAAACCGAGTCCAGCGTGTGGCCGGTGTGCAGGATGGTGTTGCCGAAGGTGATCGCCCCGCCCGCCCCCCACGGAAAGGCATGGAAAACCAGCGCGCGGTCGCGGCGGCTCCAATGCCCGTGCGCGCCGAACGGCAATGCGGCCAGCCCCGCAATCAGGCCCAGCAACGTGTTCGGCAAGGTCCACAGCGCGCCGGCCAGTTGCGCAACGAACAGGCCAAGGCGATGCATGGCGGAAAACGCAGGTTTCAATCGGCCTCGTTCGGCATCAGCAGCCACAGGATCAGATAGACCAGGATGCCGGGAAACGCGGCCGAGGCCAGTGACACGACCACGAACACGATGCGCAGCAGGGTCGGGTTCCAGCCCCAGCGGTGTGCAATGCCGCCCATCACGCCGGCAATCATGCGGTCGTTCAACGAGCGGGCGAAGGGCTTGGCAGACGATGCGGACATGGCGGCGGCTCCAGTACGAACGGCTACGACCGCGCCGCCAACCACTCATGGATCGCGCCGGGCACTTCGCGCTGGGCGCGACCGGAGACGTAGATGCCGATATGGCCACCCTTGAAGCTCAATTCGGAATAATCGCGCGTGCCCACCAGGCCTTGCAGCGCGCGCGATGCGTCCGGTGGCACCAGGTGGTCCTGTTCGGCGTAGATGTTCAGCACCGGCATGTCAACGAAGCCCAGATCCACCGCTTCGCCGTCGATTTCGACGCTGCGATTGACGAAGCCGTTGCCCTGGTAGAACTGCTTGATGAACTGGCGGAAGGCCTCGCCGGCCAGATCGGGCGAGTCGAAGATCCATTTCTCCATGCGCAGGAAATCCTCGATGGCGCGGCCGTCGTCGAGGATGTCGATCAGGCCGACGTACTTTTGCAGGTTCAGCCGGAACGGCTTCAGCATCAGGTAGCTGGCGTTCATCAGGTCGGCGGGGATGTTGCCCAGCGTATCGACGATGAGGTCGGTGTCGAGATTGCGCGTCCAGTTCGACAACATGTTGTCACGGGTGTGGAAATCCACCGGCGTGACCATCGTGATCAGGTTGGCGACCTTTTCAGGGTGCAGCGCCGAATAGCACAGCGAGAACGCGCCGCCCTGGCAGACGCCGAGCAGGTTGATCGCCTCCAGTCCGAATTCGCTGCACAGGTGATCGACCGCGCCGTCGATGTAACGGTTGATGTAGTCGCCCAGTTCGAGGAAACGATCGGAACGGTCTGGGTAGCCCCAGTCCAGCACATAGACGTCCTCGCCGCGCGCCAGCAGGTTCTTGACCAGCGAGCGGTCCGATTGCAGATCGACCATGTACGGGCGGTTGACCAGCGCATAGACGATCAGCAGCGGCCTCTTCGCGGTGGGCCGGCCTTCGCCTATGAAGCGGTACAGCCGCACCTTGTCGCTGCGCCAGACTTCCTGCTTGTCGGTCGCGCCGTAACGCACGTCGGCTTCGGCCACGGCCGGCAAGGTTTGCAATGCGGCGGCGAACTTGTTTTGCAGCTTGATCGCTTCCTGCGCCAGCGCGTCCGGGGTGAGATGGAGCGGACCGTTCATTTGCGCGCCCTCTTGTGATTGGCCGGTTTGGCAACGGCAACCGGCAGTGCGATCGAAGCCATGCCGCGTGCCACCCAATCCTTCATGGAAACGACCTTTCCGTCAGGTTTCGGCGCAGCGGTTGCAGTGGTCTTCCTTGCCGCGATGGCGGATTTTTTCGCCGTGGTCTTTTTCTTGGCGGCTTTTTTCGCAGGCGTGGCTTTTGCAGCCACTTTGGATTTCGCGACGACCCTCGGTTTTGCGGCCGGTTTCGGCTTTGATTTGGCCGTTTTTCTCGCGGCGGCGGGCTTGGCTTTCTTCACGGCAGCGACTTTCCGCTTCGCCGGCACTTCGGCTGGTTCGGCGACCGTCGCAACCGGGGCTTCGGCTTTCGCCGGCACTGGCCGGAGAACCGCCAGTTGCGCTTTCACCAGCTTGCGCACTTCGCGTTGCAGTTCGACGATCTTGCGATGCGCCGAATCGACTTCGGTGCGGCCGGGCAGGCCGAACAAGCCGGCGATTTGCTCGATCTCCTTCTGCACCGCGCCGCGCAAACGCATCTGCGCATTGGACAACGCGCCAATCGCGTGGCGGAACTCGGTCGAAAGCGCTTCCGCCGCGTAGGCTTCCTCGGCCGCGTCGATCCACAGGTCGAACAACGCGCGCGCCGTGCCGATCTGCTTGCCGGGCGCGTCGTGTTCGTCCAACTTGGCCTCGAAGAGGGCGAAGGCCTTTTCGCCGACCTTCATCAGCAATGCATTGTATTCGTCGTTGCGCTGGCGGTAGTCGTCCATCGCCCGCGCCATGGCCTGCCAGCGTTCCTGGTGTTCGCGCGCCAGCCCGAAAGCCGGTGTCTGCGGCAGGCGTTGTTCGCTGGCGAATTTCTGCAGCGATTGCAACCAGGGTTCGATCTGCCGATACCAGCCATCGATGCCCTGCCCGCCCCAGCCCTGCATGGCGCTGAAGATGTCGGCGAAGGGATTGCCTGCCTCGGCATTCGCGCCCAGCGCTTCGCGCCAGGCCTTGCCGATGTCGGTGGCGTTGTTGTCGGTACCGGCGAACTGCGCGGCGACCTGCTGCATGCGCCCGTACCAGTCGCTGGCCTGTTGCTGGAAGCGGCTCACCAGGTCATCGACCGGGCCGCGTTGGCCCTGCGAGAGCAGTTGCGACCACCATTGCACCGCCTGGTTCCAATCCGGCGAAGCGCTGGCGGGCGGGCCCGCGCCATTGCGCATCGCCTGCCCCCACGCGTTCCAGTATTGCCGCGCCAGCGATTCGAAATCGGCGCCCTGCGAAAAACCGCCAGGCCCGAAACCACCCAGACCGCCGAAGCCGCCCACTCCCGTGCCGTACATGCTGCACCTCCCGGATTACGGGACGATCATAACGCGGCCGGGAATCCGAATCACGGCATCGGCAACTGCGCCGCCCCGACCGCGCCCATGCCCCGGCCCTGCGCTTCGATCAGCGCGTCCGGGGGCAAGCCGGCGCCACCGTCCAGATGCGCGTCGATGCGGTCCAGCGCGGCGTAAAAATACGGCAACATCGGCGCATAGCGCGCGCCATAGGCCGGGAAGGCGAGGAAGGCGTCGAAGTGTTCGCCATTGCGCACCCGCCAATGGCGCACATCGTTGCGGCCTGCCGCGCGGGCGGCGGCGACGTAAGGTTCGCTGCTGAAGGCCGGCGGGATCAGGCCGTCGTCGGTGCCATGCACCACCAGCACCGGCAGGCCGGCGCGCGGCGGGCCGGCGCGGGTCGCGGCGATGCCGGCCTGCACCCGCAGGGCATCCGCGTTTTGCCCGTCCCACAGCGCGCGCAGGCATTGCAGGCCCGGCAGGGTGGAATCCGGCACTCCGTTCGTCGCAGCGACGATGAAGTCCCCGGTCGCCGGCCTGGACTTTGAATCGACGATGCCCACGCCATTGCCCGGCGGAATGCCGGCCGCGTCGCTCCACCACGCCGCGCGCTCGGCATCGGTCGCCACGCGCGGGCTTGAGTCGGCGTTCTGCGCGGAAAACGCGAATCCGCACGGGTGTTCGCCCACGCCGTATTTGCCGTAGGCCGTGGCGTAGGTGACCGCCACCGCGCGCCACAGGTCGAAGCCGACGCTCAATACGCCGGCATGCAGCGCCGCGTCGGTCCAGCCGTTGCCGCGCAGCTTCTCGTAGGCCGACTTCGCCTGCGCGGCGGCGGTTTCGCCTTCGACCAATCCCGCTGTCTTCAACGTGGCGCAACGCGCTTGCCACAGCGGCTCCACCTGCGCGCGCAACGGCGGTTGCGGCAGGGAGTCGGCCGGCAGGTGCAGCAGCGCGCACGGCATCAGCAGCGCGGCCTCGGTGGTGTAGTCGTACAGGGCGCGGCTGCCGTGGCCTTCGACATGGACGTTCGGTTCCCCGGCCACCACGGCATCCAGCCAGCCGCTGCCGTCTTCGGCCGCGCGCAGCACCGCACCGCCACCGTTGGAAATGCCGACCGCGATGATGCGGGTATTGTCGAAGGTGAACGGCGCGGCGTTGGGGAAAGCCGCATCCAGCGCCGCCAGCCCGAATTCGGCCGCCTGCTTGACGTGCCGGCCCCAGTCGGCTTCCGGGTTGTCCCGCGAGTGCGCGTGCTTGAACGCCACGCCTTTCTCGCCTGCCGGCGCATCGGGCGTGAAGGCCAGTTCGTCCTCGCCAGCATGGCCCAGGGTACCGTCCAGCTTCACGCCTTGTTGCGTGTCCAGGTCGAAGTAATCGCTGCCCGCGCCCTTGTCGGTGTAGGCCACCGCGCAGCCCTTCGGCAGCCCCCAGCCGCCGGCGACCGCGATCGCGCCATAGACGCCACGCGAACCCGAAGCCGGCGCGACCAGCAGGCAACGCTTCTTCGTGTCGAAGGCATCCGGCACCTGCGCCAGCACGCGGTGCGGCTGCTTTGCGCCGGGGAGGCGGGCGAAGGCCGCATATTCGCGCCCCGGCACGTTGGCGACGCCGCCGTACAACGTGCCGAAGCCGCCACCCGGCGACAGGTCGGCGATGCCGCGCCAACTGCTCCAGATGGCACGGCGGCGCAACTCGGCGGCGGTCGGGTGCGTGGCATCGGCGAAGGCCGGCGGCAACATCGACTGCAGACCGGCCAGGCCGAGGCCGGCGCTCAGCAGGTCGTCGCCGTTGCGGTGTTCGCTGGCCGCTTGTGGCTGGGTCATGGCCATTTTCTCCGCTGACGATGAATGGGCAACGCCGGCACAGGCCGACGACAGGCCGGTTGACAGCAGGCCGGCTGACAGCAGGCAAGCCAGCGCAACGCCGGCCAGGTGCAGGGACGGTTTCCTGTTCATCTGCGCAACATAACCGGGGCGGCGGTGGGCGTCATCGTACTTTGGTACACGCGGCACACGGCAATTCACTTTCTGACTTGTCTGCAATCCGTTCGACAGGATTCCCGCGCGCCACGACAATGCCCACCATGCCCAAGCTGCTGATCGCCGACGACCACCCGCTGTTCCGCGCCGCGCTGCGCGGGGCCGCCGCCGACGCGGTGGCGCAATTGCAAGTGCTGGAAGCCGCCTCGCTGGACGAAGTGCTGGCCGCTCTGGACGCCCACGCCGACATCGACCTGGTGCTGCTGGACCTGCACATGCCCGGCAACCACGGCCTGGCCGGGCTGGCGGCGATCCGCGCGCAATTCCCTGCGGTAGCGGTAGTCGTGGTGTCGGCCAACGACGACCCGCGCGTGGTGCGCCGCGCGCTGGATCACGGCGCCGCCGGCTACCTGCCGAAAAGTTCCGGGCTGGAAGAACTGCGCGACGCCATCCGCAGCGTGCTGGCCTGCGAGCAGTGGCTGCCCGCCTCACTGCGCGCCTCGGTGGCGCGGGCGCAGTCTTCCAGCCACGACGCCGAGTTGGCCGCACGCCTGGCCAGCCTGTCGCCGCAGCAGTTCCGCGTGCTGGCCTATGTGGCGCAGGGTCTGCTGAACAAGCAGATCGCCGACAAGCTGGACGTGCAGGAACGCACGGTCAAGGCACATCTTTCCGCCATCTTCGACCGCCTGGGCGTGCGCAACCGGACGCAAGCCGGTGTGGTGTTGCGGGAACTCGAACTTGCGGATCCTGCGCGGCAGATCGAAAGCTGATTGCTTTCTCACACATCGGCTTCGGCGGGACGCCGCGCCTTGCCGCCGGGGGCCGCTTTCCGCTCGGTCGGGGCAATCCTGCCCCGACTCGCGCGCGCAACATCCCTGTTGCGCTTGTCGCGACCCCCGGCGACAGGGCGCGGCTTGTCCGTTGTTGTGAATTTACCGCTTCATAGGTCGGGGCTACGTCCCCGACGTGCTGTTGGCTTGCCGGCGCAGGTGTCGGGGGCGTAGCCCCGACCTACA
>JASGDT010000011.1:0-12435 GCA_047607085.1 Pseudoxanthomonas sp.
ACGGCGCCTCCGTGGTCATCGTCACCCGCACGCTGGCGCAGCGGATGTGGCCGGGCGAACAGGCCGTCGGCAAGGTCATCTACGGCGGCAGCAAGCGCACCGTGGTCGGCGTGATCGACGACATCGCACGACCGCAGTTGCGCGATGCGGCAGTCAATCATCTGGTCGCGCTGGTGCCCAAGCCGCCGAATCTCAACAGCACGAGATACCTGCTGCGCAGCGCGCCGCAGGACCGCGAACGGGTGCTGCGCGCCGCCGCCGACGCGCTGGCCAGGGCCGGGCCGATGCGGCTGATCCCAGAGGACGAGCGCAGGACCTTCGCCCAGGTACGGCAGAAGTATTTCCAGCGCGACACCACCATGATCGGCCTGCTGCTGGCGGCCACGCTGGGCCTGCTGTTCGTCACCGCCCTGGGCATCGGCGGGCTGGCCAATTTCTGGGTGCAGCAGCGCACCCGCCAGATCGGCATCCGCCGCGCCATCGGCGCGACCCGCGGCGACATCCTGCGCTATTTCCAGATCGAGAATTTCCTGATAGTCAGCACCGGTGCATTCGTCGGCATGCTTCTAGCCTTCGCGATGAACCAGTGGCTAATGAGCAAGTACGAACTGCCGCGCCTGCCATGGTTCTATCTGCCCATCGGCGCGGCATCGCTGTGGGCGCTGGGCCAGGTCGCAGTATTCGCTCCGGCGCGCAGGGCCGCCAGCGTGCCGCCCGCCATCGCCACCCGCAGCGCCTGATTCGCCTTCCACGGAGCCACGCCCGCCATGAACCGTTTCCCCAAATCCGCCAGCCTGCTGTTCGTCGGCCTGCTGGCCGCGACGCTGGGCGGCCATTGCGCCGCCGCGACGCAGCGCCAGTCCACCACCCACGTCCAGCAGTTGCGCATCGACGACGATTCGCTGAGCTGGCGCGATGACGACCACTCGCTGCGCCTGCGCGACCGCGATCGCGGCATCGTCGTGGAATCGGCGCAGCCGGAACCGATGCTGGGCCTGCGCAAGGGCGACACCATCGTCGCGGTCGCCGGGCGCGCGGTCGCCGATATCCGGCAGTTGCGCGACGCGCTGCAATCGCTGAACGGCGGCAGTGCGCTGCTGTCGGTACGCGACGGGAACGGAAAGCTGCGCGACGTGCGCCTTGCCGGCGACGATTACCGCGGCTGGCTGCCGACGCCATCGTCTGCCCCTTCCCCGCCCGCGCCACCGGCCCGCTGAGCACAGGAGCCCCGCATGTTCGCCTACTACTTCAACCTGGCCTTGCGCAGCTTCAAGCGCAACAAGGTATTGACCACGCTGATGGTGCTGGCCATCGCCCTGGGCATCGGCGCGTCGATGACCACGCTGACCGTGTTCCACGTGCTGTCCGGCGATCCGATTCCGTCCAAGAGCGATCGCCTGTTCTACGTGCAGTTGGACGCATCGACCATGCATGGCTACCAGCCCGGCGAAGAACCGGATACGCAACTGACCCGTTACGACGCCGAGGCGCTGCTGCGCGACAGGCGCGGCCTGCGCCAGACCCTGACCAGCGGCGGCAACGTCGTCGTCGATCCGCAACGCGAAGGGCAGACGCCGATCCTGACCGATGCGCGCTACGCCTCGGCGGACTTCTTCGCCATGTTCGACGTGCCGTTGCTCTACGGCCGCGCCTGGAACGCGGGCGAGGACGACGCGCGGGCGCGCGTCGCGGTCATCAGCCGGGAACTGAACGACAAGCTGTTCGGCGGCGGCGACAGCACCGGCAAGACCCTGCGCATCGCCCCCAACGACTTCCGCGTCATCGGCGTGCTCGACCAATGGCGGCCGGTGCCGAAGTTCTACGACCTCTACAACAACCGGTACGGCGTCGCCGAGGACGTGTTCCTGCCGTTCTCCACCTCGCGCGACCTGAAACTCGGCACCCAGGGCAACACCAACTGCTGGGGCGACTCCAAGGGCGACAGCCAGGCGCTGAATGCGCCCTGCGCCTGGGTGCAGTACTGGGTGGAACTGGAATCGGCCGCGCAGGCCGGGGAATTCCGCAACTACCTGACCAACTACTCCGACCGGCAGCGCACCGCCGGCCGCTTCGAGCGACCGAGCAACGTGCGCCTGCGCAACGTGATGGAGCTGCTGGAATTCAACCAGTTCGTGCCCGGCGACGTGCGCCTGCAGGTGTGGCTGGCGCTGGGCTTCCTGCTGGTGTGCCTGGTCAACACGGTCGGCCTGCTGCTGGCCAAGTTCCTGCGTCGCAGCGGCGAGATCGGCGTGCGCCGCGCCTTGGGCGCCCCGCGCGCGGAAATCTTCAAGCAGTGCCTGGTCGAAGCCGGCACGGTCGGGCTGGCCGGCGGCACGCTCGGCCTGGGCCTGGCCCTGCTCGGCCTGTGGGCGGTGCGCCAGCAACCGGCCAGCTACGCCAAGCTGGCGCACCTGGACATGCCGATGCTGCTGCTGACCTTCGTGCTGGCGCTGGTCGCGAGCCTGCTCGCCGGCCTGCTGCCGGCATGGCGGGCGATGCAGATCACCCCGGCGGTGCAGTTGAAGACGCAATGAGCTATCGCTCGTCATTCCCGCGAAGGCGGGAATCCAGTGACTTCCGTCCCGACACCACGAAAGCAACAGCAAAGTCGCTGGATTCCCGCCTTCGCGGGAATGACGAGCAAAAGACAACAGCGACGAGCAAAACAGAAAACCGGAGAACCCCAATGGAAATCCGCCCGATCCTCTCCACCCTGCGCCGGCACAAGACCGCCGCCGCGTTGATCGTCATCGAAATCGCACTGTCGTGCGCGATCGTCTGCAACGCGCTGTTCCTGGTCTCCGATCGCCTGGACCGCATGAACATGCCCAGCGGCGTCGCCGAGAACGAACTGGTGCGCATCCAGGCCGCCAGCCTGCGCCAGCTCGGCGACACCAACGGCGACATCAGCAAGGCGGTCACCCGCGAATACCTGGACACGCTGCGCGGCGTGCCCGGCGTCAAGCAGGCCACCGCAGCCACCCAGATCCCGTTCGGCGGCTCCAGCAACAACAGCGGCGTGCGCCTGACCAGCGAACAACAGAACAACACGCTCAACGCCACCGTCTACATGGACGATGGCAACCTGCTGGAAACCTTCGGCCTGAAACTGCTGTCCGGACGCGACTTCGTCCCCGATGAGTACCAGGACATGTCCGTGGTGGAAAAATCCGGCGATGACGGCCGGATACCGGCGATGATCATCAACCGCACCATGGCCGAGAAACTGTTTCCCGGCCAGAATGCGGTCGGCAAGTCGATCTACAGTTGGGGCAACGCGCCCATCCCGGTGGTCGGCGTGGTCGAGGAACTGGTGCGTCCCAACAGCCTGGGCCTGGGCCAGTATTCGATGATCTTCCCGATCCGCTCCTATTGGCCCGGCATGCAATACGTGCTGCGCACCGATCCGGCGCGGCGCGGCGAAGTGCTGAAGGCCGCCATCGACGCGCTGAAGCGCGCCGACCCCGGCCTAGTGGTGGTCCAACAAGGTACATTCAGCGAGCTCCGCGCCGGGTTCTTCCAGCAGGACAAGGCCATGGCATGGATGCTGGTGGTGGTGATCGCCGCGCTGCTGGCGGTGACCGCACTGGGCATCGTCGGCCTGGCCAGTTTCTGGGTCCAGCAGCGTACCAAGCAGATCGGCGTGCGCCGCGCCCTGGGCGCGACCAGGGCGCAGATCATGCGCTACTTCCAGACCGAGAACTTCCTGCTCGCCACCGCCGGCATCGTCATCGGCATGCTGCTGGCCTTCGGCATCAATCAACTGCTGATGAGCAAGTACGAACTGCCGCGCCTGCCGTGGCCCTACCTGCCGATCGGCGCGGCGATCCTGTGGGCGCTGGGCCAGGTGTCGGTGCTGTGGCCCGCGCGCCGCGCCGCCGGGATTCCGCCGGCCATCGCCACGCGCAGCGCGTGAGCACCTGTTCCAAGCACCGAACAGCCGATTCAGCCGCCACCGCCTATATTCACCGCACCTGCTTTCACGGAAACCGCACCCATGCTCCGCTGCCTGCTGCTGTGCCTTGCCCTCGCACCTGCCGCCGCCTTCGCGCAAACACCGGCGGCAACGCCCGCCGGCGTGCCGGTGTCGCAGTCGATCCTGGATGGCTACACCGGCTGGTATCGCACTGCGTCGGGCATCCGCCTGCACGTATGGCGCGAAGACAAGGGCCTGAAATTCCAGGCTGATGGCCAGGCCGCATGGAATCTGATCGCCGAATCGGAAACCATCTTCGTCGTGCCCGGCCAGGACGCGCGCATCACCTTCGGCTACGACGCACAGAACCGGCCCGGCTATCTGACATTCGAACAATCCGGCAGCAGCCTCCGCGCGATTCGCGAGTGAAACGCATCGCTGCGAGGTGCCTCCCTACCGTCGGCACCTCGCGGCACGCGGGGCCAGCGGCAGTGCTAATATGACCACGGGCATGTGACCATGGTTAACAGATATGACAATCCAGGTTTCAAAATCGCAATTCAAGGCCAAGGCACTGGAATACTTCCGCCAGGTGGAAGCCGCCGGCAAGCCCGTCGTCGTCACCGATCACGGCAAGCCCAAGCTGGAAATCCGTCGCTACCAATCCCGCGAACGTTCGCCTCTGGACATCCTGCGCGGCTCCGTGCTGCGCTACGACGCACCCACCACGCCGGTAGCCGAGGACGACTGGGATGCGCTGCGGTGATCGTCCTCGATACGCACGTGCTGCTGTGGTGGGCGAGCGGCATGAGCGGCTCGCTCACTGCGGCAGCCAGACGCGCCATCGCCGCCGAACAGAAGGGCGGCCACATCGTCATCTCGTCGGTCAGCACGTGGGAATTGGCGATGCTGGTCGCGCGCGGGCGGGTGGATCTGTCGGTGGATACCGGCCAGTGGCTGGCGCTGGTCGGCCAGATTGAAGCGGTGGAATTCGTGCCGATCGACAACGACATCGCCATCGGCAGCGTCGAACTGCCCGGCGAGTTCCACAAGGATCCGGCCGACCGCCTGATCGTCGCCACCGCGCGCAAGCTGGGCGCACCGCTGGTCACCGCTGACGAGAAAATCCGCGCCTATCCGCATCTGCGCACGATCTGGTGACGCCATGTCCACCGTCCTGATCATCGACGACAATCCCGCAGTCGCCACCGCGCTGGAAGTGCTGTTCTCGCTGCACGACATCGCCACGCTGCACGCGGCCACGCCGCAAGCCGGGCTGGATGCGCTGACGGCCGAAAACGTCGATCTGGTGATCCAGGACATGAACTTCTCCGCCGACACTACCTCCGGCGCCGAGGGCGAGGCGCTGTTCGCGCAGATCCGTGCGCAGTATCCCGACCTGCCGGTGGTGCTGCTGACCGCGTGGACGCATCTTTCCAGCGCGGTGGAACTGGTCAAGGCCGGCGCGGCGGACTACCTGGCCAAGCCCTGGGACGACGCGCGCCTGCTGACCACGGTCAACAACCTGCTGGAACTGGCCGAGACGCGGCACGAGCTGGACCGCCGCCGTTCCCGCGAGAAGCAGCGCCGCGAGCAGCTTGCGGCGAAGTACGACCTGCGCGGCATGGTCTTCGCCGACCCGGCCAGCGAGCGCGCCGTCGCGCTGGCCTGCCAGGTCGCGCGTTCGGACCTGCCGGTGCTGATCACCGGGCCCAACGGCGCGGGCAAGGAGAAGATCGCCGAGATCGTGCAGGCCAATTCGGCGGTGAAGAACGGTCCGTTCGTCACGCTGAACTGCGGCGCGTTGCCTTCGGAACTGATCGAGGCCGAACTGTTCGGCGCCGACGCCGGCGCCTACACCGGCGCCAACAAGGCGCGCGAGGGCAAGTTCGAGGCGGCGGACGGCGGCACCCTGTTCCTCGACGAGATCGGCAACCTGCCGCCGGCCGGGCAGATGAAACTGCTGCGCGTGCTGGAAACCGGCAAGTTCGAGCGCCTGGGCTCCAACCGCGAGCGCAGCGTGCGCGTGCGCGTGATCAGCGCGACGAATGCCGATCTGCCGGGGATGATCCGCGACGGCGCGTTCCGCGAAGACCTGTACTACCGCCTCAACGCGATCGAACTGGCGCTGCCGCCGCTGGCGGAGCGCCCGGGCGACATCCTGCCGCTGGCCGAACTGTTCCGCCCCGCCGACAAGCCGCTGGCCGAATCGGCGCGCGCCGCGCTGCTGCGCCACAACTGGCCCGGCAACGTGCGCGAACTGCGCAACGTGGTGCAGCGCGCCGGCCTGCTGGCGCAGGGCGAGCGCATCGAAGCGGCCGACCTGAACCTGCCGAAGCCGCCGCCGCAGAAATCCGCCGCCGCCGAAGAGCCGGACAAGGCCGCGATAGAAGCGGCGCTGGCGCGCGCCAACGGCGTGATCGCGCAGGCGGCGGCGGAACTGGGCCTGAGCCGGCAGGCGCTGTACCGGCGCATGGACCGCTACGGGATCCAGCATCCGTGAGCGCCCGCGCATGATCCGCCGCTCGCTCGCCGGCCGCCTGCTGCTGTGGCTGCTGCCGCTGCTGGCGCTGGCCATCGCCCTGCCGCTGCTGCTGTCGCACTGGCTGGACGATGCGGGGTCCGATTCATGGTGGCTTGTTGCGCTGGTTTCGGCGCTGGCCATAGTGCCGCTGGCGGCGTGGATGGTGCGGCGCGCGCTGTCGCCGCTGCATTCGCTGTTCCGCGCGCTGGCCGGCAGCATCAACAGCTACCGCGACGGCGAGTTCAACTTCGGCCTGCACTGGCGCGGCGGTGACAACGACGAACTGGGCGAACTGGTGCGCGCGCACGCCGAACTGGGCGAGGTGCTGCGCGAACAGCGCCAGGGCCTGGTGCAGCGCGAACTGCTGCTGGACACGATGGTGCAGAACACGCCGGTGGCGATGCTGCTGATCGCCGCCGGCGGCGACGGCGAACGCCGCGTGGCCTTCGCCAACGTTGCCGCGCGCAAGCTGTTCAACAGCGGCTGGAAGCTGGAAGGCCAGCGTTTCGACGACCTGCTGGCGCGCTCGCCGGCGGAAATGCGCGAGGCGATGGCGCGCGGCGGCGACAGCCTGTTCGCGATCGGCGGCGACGACGGAAACGACGCCGGCGAGGAACAGGTCTTCCACCTGTCGCGCCGCCAGTTCCGGCTGAACGGCCGCAAGCACGAACTGCTGCTGCTGCGCCTGCTGACCAGCGAACTGCGCCGCCAGGAAGTGCAGACCTGGAAGAAGGTGATCCGCGTGATCAGCCACGAGTTGAACAACTCGCTGGCGCCGGTCGCCTCGCTGGCGCATTCGGGCGCGGAACTGGTGCGGCGCGGGCGGCATGAGCGGCTGGAAGAAGTCTTTGCCACCATCGAAGGCCGCGCGCGCCACCTGGAAGGCTTCATCCGCGGCTATGCGCGCTTCGCCAAGTTGCCGCAACCGCAGTTGCGCACGGTCGATTGGGCCGATTTCCTCGCCGGCCTGCAACGGCAGATCGGCTTTGAACTTGAAATGTCCGACGCCAACTTGCACGGCCGCATCGACCCGGCGCAGATCGAACAGGCCCTGCTGAACCTGCTGAAGAACGCGCACGAATCCGGCTCGCCCGCCGACGGCGTCGGCGTGCGCCTGCAACGACTGCCGCAATGGCTGCGCATCGAAGTGCTGGATCGCGGCTCCGGCATGAACGAGGCAGTGCTGCAGAACGCGCTGGTGCCGTTCTATTCCACCAAGCGCAACGGCACCGGCCTGGGCCTGGCGCTGACCCGCGAAATCATCGAAGCGCACGGCGGCCGCCTGTCGCTGCACAACCGCGACGGCGGCGGCCTGTGCGTGGCGATCCAGTTGCCGCTGCCGTAGGGGACGCATTGCGACGGCACGACCGCCCTTCTGCTACCGCCTTCCCCGAACCTGCGAACTTCCGACCTGCGTTAGGTGTAGGATTCCGCTTCGGGGACATGCTCTGGAACGAAAAACCCGCCTTGCGGCGGGTTTGGATTCGATTGAATCTTATTGTAGCAACGGCTCTCACCCCGGAAAGCTACGCGGCAAAATCTAGCATGGGGGGATCAAATGAAGCAAGAACTCCGCTATGACCTTGGTCTGGACATCGGCATCGCTTCCGTAGGCTGGTGCGTGCTGGGCGACAACCGCATCATCGACCTTGGCGTGCGCGCCTTCGACAAGGCGGAAACACCGGATCGAGGCGAATCGCTGAACAAAGCGCGCCGTGACGCGCGCCTGTTGCGCCGCCGCCTCTATCGCCGCGCGTGGCGCCTGACCAAGCTGGCGCGCCTGCTGGCGCACGATGGCCTGATCGCCGGCGCCGATGTACTCAAGCTCCAGCCGAGCAAGGGTTTCAAGACGCCGAACCTGTGGAAGCTGCGCGTCGAAGCCCTTGACCGCAAGTTGAACGGCGAGGAATGGGCGCGTGTCATATACCACCTGTGCAAGCATCGCGGCTTCCACTGGTACAGCAAGGCCGAACAGGCAAAGCAGGAAGGCGAGGCCGGCGCAAAAGGGGGCAGCGTCAAGCAAGGCCTGTCCAACACCGCCAATCTCATGCAGGAAAAGGGCTACCGCACTGCGGCAGAGATGGTGCTGGCCGAATTCCCGGATGCGCAGCGGAACAAGGCCGGCGATTACGGAAAAGCATTGTCTCGCGTGCTGCTGGACGAAGAACTTGGCAAGCTGTTCGAGGTGCAACGCGACTTCGGCAATCCGCACGCCAGCGCGGAACTGGAAGCACGGATTCGCGGCAATGGCGACCGGCGCAGCGGCTTGTTCTGGGAAGTGAAGCCGGCGCTGTCCGGCGAAAACCTGCTGAAGATGCTGGGCCATTGCACCTTCGAGAAGCAGGAAAAACGCGCGCCAAAGGCCAGCTTCAGCGCGGAGCGCCATGTCTGGCTGACCCGCCTCAACAACCTGCGCATCGTGGTCAATGGCGTTTCCCGCGCATTGAACGAGAATGAGCGCCGCGTCGCGCTCCCACTTCCTTACGGTTATGCCAGCGGCTCCGTGACATACAAGCAACTGCGCGCCGCCCTGGAGAAATCCGGCCTTGCCCACTTCAATTTCGTCGGCATCAACGAGGACAAGGAAAAGGATGTCCTCGGCAAAGTACCCGCCTTCGCCACTTTGGCAAAAGCCCTGAAAGATGAAGGTCTGGAGGCCGAATGGAAGAAGATTTCCACCGTCGCGCTGGAAGGCCAGCCCGAACAACTGGATGGTATCGCCCGCGTTCTGAGTGTCTTCAAGGACGATGGGGAGATCGAACGCGAGCTGCGCAAGCTGAACCTCCCCGGCGGCGACAGGATGATCGAAGCCCTGCTGCCGGTCAGCTTCGACAAGTTCAGCAGCCTGTCGCTGAAGGCGCTGCGCAAGATCGTCCCGGAAATGGAAAAGGGCTTGCGCTACGACGACTCGGTGAAAGCCGCTGGATACGATCACCATAGCCAGATCGAACGCGGCGAAGGCAAGCAGCATTACCTACCGCCGTTTTATTCCGGCCGTGACAAGGGCGGCAAGATGCTGTTCCGTGACAACATCGACGTGCCACGCAACCCGGTGGTGCTGCGCGCGCTGAATCAGACGCGCAAGGTGGTCAACGCCATCATTCGGGAGTACGGCTCGCCGGCGGAAGTGCATATCGAAATGGCGCGCGACCTGTCGCGCCCGCTGGACGAGCGGCGCAACATCGAGAAGCTCCAGAAGGAATACGCGGATCGCAATGAAAAAGCCCGCAGGGAGCTGGCCGCCCTGATTGGTGGGGCACGACCCAAGGGCCGTGAATTCGAGAAGTGGCAGCTCTATCGCGAACAAGGCGGTAAGTGCGCCTACTGCCTTGACGCGCTCGACCTCGATCAGCTCATCAGTGACCAGAACTATGCACAGGTCGATCACGCCCTGCCCTACTCGCGTAGCTTCGACGACAGCAAGAACAACAAGGTCGTTGTGCATACCAAATGCAATCAGGACAAGGGGAACCGCACGCCCTACGAGTACCTGGACGGCGCAAGCGACAGCGAGCGCTGGCAGAAATTCGCTGCATGGGTACAGGGCAACCATGCCTATCGGCTTGCCAAGCGCAATCGCCTGCTGCGCAAGAACTACGGGCGCGAAGAAGCCGAAGGCTTCAAGGATCGCAACCTCAACGACACCCGCTACATCTGCAAGTTCTTCAAACAGTATGTGGAGGACAACCTGCAACTGAGCAGCGACAGCAATCGCTGTGTGGTAATCAGCGGCCAATTGACCAGCTTCCTTCGCGCACGCTGGGGGTTGACCAAACTACGAGAAGGCAGCGACCGCCACCATGCACTGGATGCGGCGGTGATCGCCGCGTGCAGTCATGGCATGGTCAAGCGTTTGTCCGACTATGCGCGCTGCAAGGAACTCGACGCGGTACGCGATGGCTACGTTGATGTGGAAACCGGCGAAGTCATCGACATTGCCGCTTTGCGCAAACTGGAAGCACACTTCCCTGTGCCGTTCCCGAATTTCGCCGACGAGCTTTGCGCACGCGCCGGACTGGATCGCAGCACCGGCAAGGTGCTGGATGACACGTCCGTCGAAGCCCTGCGCGAATCCCTGAAGTTGCTGAAGGACGACAACGGCACTCCTCGCTACGACGAAGATGCTCTGAACAGCGTGCGGCCCTTGTTCGTGTCACGCGCACCGCAGCGGCGCAATGGCGGCGCGGCGCACAAGGACACGATCTACGCCAAACCCAGCGAATACCAACGCCTGATGGTTGAAGTGAAAACCAAGCAAGGCAAGCAGTCACGCCCGGCTACGCCCGATGAGTTGAAAGGGATGGCTATCGAAAACATCGGCGTATTCGATGAAACCGGTCAAGGTGCAGTCCGGAAATATCGGCTTACGCCTGACCGACTGGATGACATGGTGGATGCTCACCGCAACGAGCGCATGATCCATGCATTGCGCCTGTGGCTGGAAGAACGGGGCGAAAAGCCGAGCAAGGGCACGCCGAAAACATACCCACGGAAGCCACTGAAAAGCGATCCGCAGGATGGGCCTTTTACTGGCCCAGAAATCAAGTCGGTCAAGCTCAACGCCGGCAGCATGACTGGACTCGACCTGCGCGGCGGTCTCGTACAGAATGCATCCATGCTGCGTATCGATGTATTCAGCAAGGACGGCAAATTCCATCTCGTTCCCATCTATGTGCATCATCGTGTCAAAGGCTTGCCGAGCCATGCCATCGTCGCCTTCAAGGACGAAGAACAATGGACGCCCGTCAATGACGATCAATTCTTGTTCTCCCTGCATTCCAATGACCTGATTCTGCTTCAGCAGAAAGGCAAGCAACCATTAGTTGGCTACTTCGGTAGCTGTCATCGAGGGACTGGAAATATCAATGTCTGGGCGCAAGACCGATGTAAGGACATTGGCAAAGATGGGCAGATTGAGGGCCTTGGCGTCAAAACCGCATTGCGGTTAGAAAAATTGAACGTCGATATCCTTGGTCGGGTCTACCCCGCCAAACCGGAGACGAGGCGTGGGCTGGCGTAGCGTCATCGTCAGCAAGCCCGCGCGACTGTCGGTGAAGAACCGGCAGTTGTTGCTGGAGCAGGACGAAGGCGGCAGCGTGACCCTGCCGCTGGAAGATTTGAGCGTGCTGGTGCTGGACACACCGCAAACCCTGCTGACCGGCGCGCTGCTTTCCGAATTCGCCTCACATGCCATTGCCGTCATCACCTGCGACGACACCCACCACCCCAATGGCGCCCTGCTGCCCTACCTGCCCCACAGCCGCGCCAGTCTGGTGATGCAGAAGCAACTGGCGCTGACCTTGCCGCAGAAGAAGCGCGCATGGCAGGCCATCGTGCAACAGAAACTGCACAATCAGGGCCGCTGCCTCGGCAAGTTCAAGCCAAATGCGGCACCGTTTCTGTTCAAGCAGGCTGAACTGGTGCGCTCGGGCGACCCGGACAACCGCGAAGGAAGCGGTGCACGCTACTACTTCGCCGAACTGTTCGGCACCGGGTTCACCCGCAACCAGGAGCGCTGGATCAATTCCGCCCTGAACTACGGCTATGCCATCCTGCGCGCCGCCATTGCGCGCGCGCTGGTGATACACGGGTTTCTACCCGCATTCGGCCTTTACCACAAGAGTCAACTCAACGCCTTCAATCTCGCCGACGATTTGATAGAACCGCTGCGGCCGTTCGTGGATGCATGGGTGCGCGAAAACGCAAACGAAAATGCGGACGAACTGCAGAAGAGCGACAAGGCCGCGCTGGTGCAATTGCTGTACCTCGATGTGCAAATGAGCTCCGGCGCGATGAATATCCTTGCCGCCATCGAACACATGGTCGAGAGCCTGGGCCGTTATTGCGACGGCGGCAATCTCGCACAACTGGATTCGTAAGCTCCCCCGTCAAGCGGACACGGCAAAAGTAGAACTTCTGGCGTTGCGGGAACGGTACTCGGCAGGCGTCATGCCGCCGAGGGCGGTGTGGGGGCGGTGCTCGTTGTAGTCGATCA
>JASGDT010000012.1:0-10807 GCA_047607085.1 Pseudoxanthomonas sp.
CACGCAGGTTGCAGCGCAAGCAAATCTGCATCGCCGCTGATGATGATTGTGGCTTGTGCGGCCAGCGCGCAGGCGAGGACATGATCATCGTCCGGGTCGCGGGAAACGCGGGGCAGGAAATCCGGGCGGACCAGTCGGGTCAGGCGCAGATATTCGGCAAGCAATTCATCGGGACTGGAGCCGAACTTGCGTAATGGCGTGGCGAATTTATCTCGGTTCAGTACCGCAGACAATTCGGCCAGCAGCGCCGGGCTGGTGAACAACTGGATCTGCCCGTTGCGTGCGGCGTCGATGATGCGGCGGGGCGTGCCCGGCCACAGCAGGCCGGACAGGATGATGTTGGTATCAGCGACGCAATGCATCGGCGGCGTGCAGGTCGGCGCGGGCGGCGGCGATTTCGGCCTGGATTTCTTCTTCGCTCAAGGGCGGCAGGTTCAGCGCGTCCAGCTTGGCCCACAGATCGGTAAGCTTTTCACCTGCATTGCGACGCAAGGCATCTTCCAGCAGCCGGCCGATCGCATCGCTGGACAGCAGGCCGGCGGTTTCGGCCTGGCGAGCCAATTCGTCGGGCAGGGTGAATTGCACGGTGGTCATGGTCGTGATTCCATCAGGGTTAGCGGCAGTCTAGCGCGGTTTGCGCCGGGCCTCACGCACTCAACCGCGCCAATTCATCGGCCTGATGCTCGCGGGTCAGGCGTTCGATCAACTCGTCCAGGCTGCCGTCGATGATGTTGGTCAGGTCGTACAGGTTCAGGCCCTCGACGCGGTGGTCGGTGATCTGGTTGTCCTTGTAGCGGTAGGTACGGATGCGCTGGCTGCGGTCGCCGCTGCCGACTTGCAGTTTGCGGGTTTGCGCTTCGGCGGCTTGCTGCTTGCTGATTTCCGCGTCCAGCAGCATGGCCTTGAGGCGTTTCATTGCCTTGTCGCGGTTGGCGTGCTGCGAGCGTTCGGTCTGGTTTTCGACCACGATTCCGGTGGGGACGTGAGTGATGCGGATCGCCGATTCGGTCTTGTTGACGTGCTGGCCGCCGGCGCCGGAACTGCGGAAGGTGTCGATCTTCAAGTCCGCCGGGTTGATGACGATGTCATCCACTTCCTCGGCTTCGGGAATGATCGCCACGGTCGCGGTCGAGGTGTGGATGCGGCCCTGCGCTTCGGTGACCGGCACGCGCTTGACGCAATGCGTGCCGCTTTCGAATTTCAGCTTGGCGAATGCGCCGCGCCCGCTGACTTTCGCCACGATTTCCTTGTAGCCGCCGTGTTCGCCTTCGTTGGCGGATTCGATTTCGACCTTCCAACCCTGGCGCTCGGCGTAGCGGGCGTACATGCGGAACAGGTCGCCGGCGAAGATCGCCGCTTCGTCGCCGCCGCTGCCGGCGCGGACTTCGAGGAACAGGTTGCCGTCGTCGCGTGCGTCCTTCGGGACGAGCAATAGCGACAGCTCGGCGTCCAGTTCGGCGAGACGCTCGCGCGCGGCGGAGATTTCCTCCTGCGCCAGTTCCGCCAGTTCGGGGTCGTCGCGCATCGCCTCGGCGGCGGCGAGGTCGGCCTGCGCCTTGCGTTCGGCGGCCAGTGCGACGGAGACCGGCTCCAGTTGCGCGAATTCGCGCGAGAAATCGCGGAAGCGCTGGTTGTCGGCGGCGACGGCCGGGTCGGCGAGCAGGCGTTCGAGTTCCTCGCGGCGTTCGGCGAGGGCTTCCAGCTTGCGGCGCAGGGTAGGGGTCATGGGCGGATCCGGACGAAGGGGAAAGGACAGCGAAGGCCGTGCAAGGGCGGCGTCGCTAGGCTTCCCGTTCGTCCTTCTTCGCGATGTGGTTGCCTTGATAGTCGAACATGCGTTCCGCCGCACGCGCCAGTTCCGCGTCGCCGGTCAGCGCCGCCTGGCGCAGCGCCGCGGTCGGCGGGTGCAGCAGGCGGTTGGTCAGGGTGTGGGCGAGGAAATCCAGCACCTCGGCCGGGTCGCGGCCGTTGGCCAGTTGCTGGCGGGCCTTGGCCAGCACGTCGTCGCGGGCGCTGTCGCCATGCGCGCGCAGGCGCTTGAGCGGTTCGTGGCGGGTGCTGGCGCGCAGGGTTTCGGCGAAGCGGGCGACCTGCAGGTCGATGATCGCCTCGGCCTCGCCGGCGGCTTCGCGGCGGCTGCGGCGGTTGTCCTCGACCGCGCGCTCCAGGTCGTCCACGGTATAGAGGAAGGCGTCGCGCAGGTCGGCCACGGCGGCGTCGATGTCGCGCGGCACTGCCAGGTCGAACAGCAGCATCGGCTTGTGCTTGCGCTGCGCCAGCGCGGCGGCGACCTGCCCGTGCACGATCACCGGCTCGCGGCTGGCGGTGGCCGAGAACACCAGGTCGGCCTCGGCCAGGTGCCGGTCCAGCGCCGACAGCGGCAGCGCGTAGCCGCCGTGGCGCTCGGCCAGTTCCTGCGCGTGGGCGAGGGTGCGGTTGGCGACCAGCAGGCGCTTGGCCTTGCCTTCGCTCAGGTGGCGCGCGGCCAGTTCGATGGTGTCGCCGGCGCCGACCAGCAGCACGGTGGAATCGCTGAGCCGGGCGAACGAGTCCTGCGCCAGCCGCACCGCGGCCGAGGCCACCGACACCGGGTTGGCGCCGACGCGGGTGTCGGTGCGCGCGCGCTTGGCCACGGCGAAGCTTTGCTGGAACAGCCGGTCCAGGCGGTTGCCCAGTGCGCCGTGTTCGCGCGCCAGCGCCCAGGCTTCCTTCACCTGGCCGAGGATCTGCGGTTCGCCCAGCACCATCGAATCCAGCCCGGTCGCGACCCGGAACAGGTGGCGCACGGCTTCCTCGTCGCGGTGCTGGTACAGGTAGGCGTCAAGCCCGTCGGCATGGGTTGCCAGCCAGCCGGTCAAGGCGTCGGCATCGTCGCTGACGGCGTACAACTCGGTGCGGTTGCAGGTGGACAGCAGGGCGGCTTCTTCCACCTGCGGCAGCGCGCGCAGCGAATCCAGTGCGGCCGGCAGCGCGTCGGCGTCGAATGCCAAGCGCTCGCGCAGATTGACCGGCGCGGTCTGGTGGTTCAGTCCTAGGGCCCACAACGTCATCTGTTCAGGTGCTTGCGCTAAGCTGCTGGCTGCTTGATCCCCCGTATTTTACGCCTCGGCCGGACCTGATGCCCGTACTGATTCGCTTTTGCCTGATCGCGGCGCTGGCCGTGGCCGCACCGCTGCAGGCCGCCCGCAAAGAGGCAGCAAAGGAGGCCACGCCGGTGCTGGAAGCGGTGATGGCCGCAGAATTCGCCCGCCAGGACGGGCGCCTGCCGGAAGCGGCGCGCTGGTACCTGCAGGCCGCACAGGCCGAAGCCGACGACGCCGGCCTGGCCGAACGCGCCACCCGCCTTGCCCTGCTGGCCAATGACGACGCGCTGGCCACGCAAGCGCTCGGACTGTGGCGCGAACGCGCCCCGCGCTCGCTGGCGATGCGCGCCGCCGAGGCCACCTTGGCCCTGCGCCAGGACAAGGCCGCCAAGGCGCGGCGCGAACTGCTGGCCCTGCTGCGCGACGCCGACAAGACCGGCTGGCGCCATGCGCTGGTGGTGCTGGGCGATGGCCGCAACCCGGAACTGTCGGCGCGGTTGCTGCGCGACTTCGTCGATGACGGCGTCATTCCCGCCGAACTGCCGGCCTGGCTCGCCTTCGCCGGTCTGGCCCAGCATCTGGACCAGCCGGCGCTGGCCGAAACCATCGTCGCCGAAACGGTCAAGCGCTTCCCTGCCGAGCCGCGCGTGGCCTTGTTGCAGGTCGCGCAACTGCGGCTGGCGGGCAAGCCGGACCAGGCCCGCCAGGCCTTGGCCGCACTGGACGACAAACTGGTCTTGCTGCCGGAACTGCGCTTGCCGGTTGCCGCCGAATACGAAACCCTGGGCGACCCCGCCGCCGCCGCCGCCGCACTGGCGCGCGGCCCGCAGGACACCGACAGCTACGGCCTGCGCGCCTCGCTGCTGGCGCGCGCCGACGACAAACCCGCACTGGCCGCGCTGTACGACGAACTGCGCAAGGACGCCAGCCAGCCCGACCCGAACCGCCGCCTGCTGCTGGGGCAGATCGCGCAATTCCTCGAACGCCCGCAGGAAGCGCTGGACTGGTATCGCGGCGTGGCCGGCGGCCCGCAGCGGGTCGAGGCGCGCCTGCGCATCGCCAACAGCCTGTTCGACCTGGGCCGCAAGGGCGAAGCCTTCGACGCCGCGCTGGAAATGCAGCGCGACGCCAGCCTCGACGATGACGCCCGCATCAGCGCCTACCTGCTGGAATCGGAATTGCGCCAGAAAGACGCCGACACCAGCGGCGAACTCGACGCCCTGGCGCGCGGCCTGGCGGCCTATCCCGACGACAACCAACTGCTGTATGCACGCGCCCTGATCTGGGAACGCCGCGACGACATCGCCCGCGCCGAAGCCGATCTCCGCAAGATATTGGCGATCGAACCGGACAGCGTGCCCGCGCTCAACGCGCTGGGCTACACCCTGGCCGACCGCACCACCCGCTACCAGGAGGCGCTGGAACTGATCGCCCGCGCCCGCGCCGCCAACCCCGACGACCCGGCGATCACCGACAGCTACGGCTGGGTGCTGTACCGCCTGGGCCGCCACGCCGAAGCATTGGTCGAACTGCGCCGCGCTTTCGGTCGGCAAAAGGACGCCGAAATCGCCAGCCATCTGGCCGAAGTGCTGTGGGAGTTGGGCCGACAGGACGAAGCGCGCAAGTATTTCGACGAGGCGCGGAAAATCGACCCCGACAACCGCTCGCTGAAGCGCGCGCTGGAGAAGACCGGGGCATGAAGCCGAAGTCGATTCTCCTCTTGACCCTGTTGCTCTCGGCCTGTGCCACGCAAACCCGCAAACCCGTGCCGCCGCCGGTCGATGCCGCCGCTGCCGAACAGCAACAGCTTGCCCGTGAAACCCTGCTGCGCCAACGACCGCAATGGTCGCTGAGCGGCCGCGTGGCCCTGAGCCGCGGCAACAACGGCGGCAGCGGCCGCATCGAATGGCGGCAGGACGGCGACAACACCCAAGTCTCGCTGAGCGCGCCGATCACCCGGCAAAGCTGGCAACTGACCGCCGATGCCCGCGGCGCACGCCTCGACGGACTGGAAGGCGGCACCCGCACCGGCGCGGACGCGGCCATCCTGCTGCGCGAAACCACCGGCTGGGAAATCCCGGTCGAGGCATTGTCCGACTGGTTGCGTGGCCTGCGTGCGCCCCATCCCGCGCCCGAGGCGGCGACCTACGACGAACAAGGCCGCCTGTCGCGCCTGCAACAGGACGGCTGGACCATCGACTACCGCTGGTCAGCCACCGCCACCGTGCCGGCATTGCCGACCCGCATCGACGCAGCCAAGGGCGATGCCAAGGTCAAACTGCTGGTCGATGCCTGGGCGCAACCGTGAACCCTCCCGCCAGCGGAGCCGGCCACGCCATCGGCTGGTCGGCCTGGCCCGCCCCGGCCAAACTGAACCTGTTCCTGCACATCACCGGCCGCCGGCCCGACGGCTACCACGCACTGCAAACCGTGTTCCGCCTGCTGGACTGGGGCGACACCGTGCACCTGCGCCCGCGCCGCGATGGCCTCATCGCCCGCCACGGCGCCTCCGTGCCGGGCGTGGCCGAGGCCGACGACCTGCTGGTACGGGCGGCAAGGTTGCTTGAATCGGAAGTCAACTGCGGCCAAGGTGCCGATATTTCCGTCGAAAAACGCATCCCGGCCGGTGGCGGCTTCGGTGGCGGTTCGTCCGATGCCGCCACCGTGCTGGTGGCGCTGAACCATTTGTGGGGCCTGGGCCTGGACGTCGATGCGCTGGCCCGGCTGGGTCTGAAGCTGGGCGCGGACGTGCCGGTTTTCGTGCGCGGCCACAATGCCTGGGCCGAGGGCGTGGGCGAAATCCTGACCGTCATCGACCTGCCGCCGCGCTGGTATCTGCTGGCCAACCCCGGCGTGCACGCGCCGACCGCCGCGCTGTTCCGGTGCCCGGATTTGACGCGGGATTCCGCAACCGCGAAAATGGCCGACTTCGCTTCCGGTCAGTTGCTCGACAATGCGTTCGAGCCGGTCCTGCGTCGCCGCGAACCTGCCGTCGAGGCCATGTTCGCCGCGCTTTCGCAGGTCGGCACGCCACGTTTGACGGGTTCGGGCAGCGGCTGTTTCGTCGAATTCGAAGATCGCGCCTCGGCCGAGGCGGCGCTTGCGGATTTGCCGGAAGGGCTGCATGCCTGGGTGGCCGAAGGCGTCGGGCGTTCGCCGTTGCTGGGGGCGCTCGAAAGCCGGGAATAGGGAAGGGAGAACCGGGAATGGAGAAGCTGCAAGCGATCGCGCTTTTGTCCATTCCCGACTCTCCCTTCCCGTCCACAGGGGCGTCGCCAAGTGGTTAAGGCACCGGGTTTTGATCCCGGCATTCGCAGGTTCGAATCCTGCCGCCCCTGCCAGTTTTTTCATCCCACCCGCCACGGTCAGAGCGAAGCGGAGCATCGACATGCAGCAGGAAGATCGCCCGTTGCTGGTTTTTTCCGGCAATGCCAACCAGCCGCTGGCCGCCAGCATCTGCCGCGAGTTGGGCATCCGCCAGGGCAAGGCGATGGTGTCGCACTTCTCCGATGGCGAAGTGCAGGTGGAAATCGAGGAAAACGTCCGCAGGCAGGAAGTCTTCGTCGTGCAGCCGACCTGCGCGCCGGCGGCGGAAAACCTGATGGAGCTGCTGGTGCTGATCGACGCGCTCAAGCGCGCATCGGCGGCCAGCGTGACCGCGGTGGTGCCGTACTTCGGCTACTCGCGCCAGGATCGCCGCTTGCGTTCGACGCGCGTACCGATCACGGCCAAGGTGGCGGCGAAGATGTTCACTGCGGTGGGCACCGACCGGGTGCTGACGGTGGATCTGCACGCCGACCAGATCCAGGGTTTTTTCGACATCCCGGTGGACAACGTGTATGCGTCGCCGTTGCTGCTGGCCGACATCTGGCGCGCCTACGGCACCGACAATTTGATCGTGGTGTCGCCGGACGTCGGCGGCGTGGTTCGCGCCCGCGCGGTCGCCAAGCGCCTGGACGACGCGGACCTGGCGATCATCGACAAGCGCCGCCCGCGGGCCAACGTGGCCACGGTGATGAACATCATCGGCGAGGTCGAGGGCAAGGACTGCGTGCTGGTCGATGACATCGTGGATACCGCCGGCACCCTGTGCGCAGCGGCCGCAGCGCTGAAATCGCGCGGCGCGCGCAAGGTGGCGGCGTACTGCACCCACCCCGTGCTCTCCGGCCCGGCGGTGGACAACCTGAACAAGTCCGTGCTGGACGAGCTGGTGGTGACCGATACCATCCCGCTGTCCGACGCGGCGAGAGGATGCAGCAAGATCCGCCAGCTCAGCGTGGCGGAACTGCTGGCCGAAACGATCCGTCGCATCGCCTTCGGCGAGTCGGTGAGTTCGTTGTACGTGGATTGAGGGCCGTGATTGGTGATTGGTGATTCGAAAAAGCAACGGCTTTTGCTTCTGACGAATCACCAATCACGGCTCCAAAAACCGGCTCACCTGGTCGCGGGTGAGCCAAACACGCCATCGCGAGATGGTTCATCAACCAAGGTAGTAAAACAATGTCCAACACGCACACCATCAACGTGCAGCGCCGCGAAGACGAAGGCAAAGGTGCGAGCCGCCGCCTGCGTACGTCCGGCAACGTGCCCGCCATCGTCTATGGCGGCGAACTGAAGCCGGTCAACATCCAGTTGAACCACAACGAAGTGTGGCTGGCCAGCCAGAACGACTGGTTCTATTCGTCGATCCTCGACCTCAGCCTGGGCGGCGACGTGCAGAAGGTTCTCCTGCGCGACATGCAGCGCCACCCGTACAAGCAGCAGATCATGCACCTGGACTTCCAGCGCGTGAACGAGAACGAAGTCCTGCGCACCGCCGTGCCGCTGCACTTCGTCGGAGAAGAGAAGTCGCCGGCCGGCAAGTCGGCCGAGGTCGCGGTGACCCATGAGCTGAACGAAGTCGTGGTCGAGTGCCTGCCGAAGGACCTGCCGGAGTTCATCGAGGTTGACCTGTCCGAACTGGCGATCGGCGCGGTGGTCCACCTGTCGCAGATCGCGCTGCCGGCCGGCGTGACCATCCCCGAGCTGAAGCTGGGCAAGGAGCACGACGTGGCCGTGGTCATCGCCAAGGCCGGCAAGGAAGCGGACGAGGAGGCCGAGGCCCCGACCGCCGCCGAAGTGCCGGCGGCCAAGGTGGCCAAGAAGGACGAAGAGCCGAAGAAGGACGCCAAGAAGTAATCGTCGCGCGCCGCGTCCGCGCCTGCGGGCGCGGCGCGCACGTTCTTGTCATGGCTGCGATCCGCCTCATCGTCGGGCTGGGCAATCCCGGCGCCGAACATGCGAAAACCCGCCACAACGCGGGTTTTCGTTTTGCCGACGAACTTGCCGGAAAAGCCGGCGAACGCTTCGGCATGGACGCCAAGCTGTTCGGTGAAACCGCGAAGGTGCGCGTCGGCGGCGAAGCGGTGTGGCTGCTCAAGCCGATGACCTTCATGAACCTGTCCGGCAAGTCGGTGCTGGCCGCGCAGAAGTTCTGGAAGGTTGCCCCGGAGGAAACCCTGGTGGCGCACGACGAGCTGGACCTGCCGCCCGGCGCGGCGCGGCTGAAGTTCGACGGCGGCCACGGCGGGCAGAACGGCCTGCGCGACATCATCGCGCTGTGCGGCGGCGGCAAGTTCCACCGCCTGCGCATCGGCATCGGCCATCCCGGGCACAAGGACAAGGTCACCGGCTGGGTGCTGGGCAAGCCCGGCAAGGACGACGAAATCCTGATCGGCCGCGCCATCGACGACGCGCTGGACGTGTTGCCGCTGGCGGTGGCTGGCGACATCAACGCGGCGATGAAGCAGTTGCATACGGCACGGTAGTGAGTCGCTCGCTGCGCTCGCTGTCAGTCGCGCCTTCGGCGCTGCAAGAAGAGTCGGTGAAAACACGCTTTCCCCCCAGTTTCTCGCCTCTTGCGGGCGGCGCAGCCGCCGACCAACCCCCTTTCACGGGCGGCGCAGCCGCCGATTGACGGACTCAAAAAAGCATGGGCATCAAATGCGGCATCGTCGGCCTGCCCAACGTCGGCAAATCGACCCTGTTCAACGCGTTGACCAAGGCGGGCATCGCCGCGGCCAATTTCCCGTTCTGCACCATCGAGCCGAACGTCGGCGTGGTGCCGGTGCCGGACCCGCGCCTGGCGGAGCTGTCGGCGATTGTCAGGCCGGAAAAAGTGGTGCCCACGGCGGTCGAGTTCGTGGATATCGCCGGTCTGGTCGCCGGTGCGGCCAGCGGCGAAGGGCTGGGCAACAAGTTCCTGGCGCACATCCGCGAGGTCGATGCCATCGCCCACGTCGTGCGCTGCTTCGAGCACCCGGACATCATCCACGTCGCCGGCAAGGTCGATCCGATTTCCGACATCGAAACCATCGACACCGAACTGGCGCTGGCCGACCTGGACAGCGTCGAAAAGGCGCTGAACCGCGCCGAGCGCGCGGCCAAGGGCGGCGACAAGGACGCAGCGGCGCGCAAGCCGGTGCTGGAAAAGCTGCGCAAGGTGCTGGATGACGGCAAGCCGGCGCGTTTCGCCGGGCTGGACGACGAGGAGAGGGCGCTGGTCCGCGACCTGTTCCTGTTGACCCTCAAGCCGACCATGTACGTGGCCAACGTGCTGGAAAACGGCTTCCGCGACAACCCGCTGCTGGACGCGGTGCGCGCCCGCGCCGTCGCCGAGGGCGCGGAAGTGGTGCCAGTATCGGCCGCCATCGAGGAAGAACTGGCGCAACTGGACGACGAAGACCGCGACGCCTTCCTCGCCGACCTGGGCCTGGACGAGCCGGGCCTGAATCGCGTCATCCGCGCCGCCTACACGCTGCTGGGCCTGCAAACCTACTTCACCGCCGGCGTGAAGGAAGTCCGCGCCTGGCAGGTCAAGGCCGGGGCCACCGCACCACAGGCCGCTGCGGTGATCCACACCGATTTCGAGAAGGGCTTCATCCGGGCCGAAACCATCGCCTTTGAGGACTTCATCAAGTACCGGGGCGAAGCCGGCGCGCGCGATGCCGGGCGCCTGCGCCTGGAAGGCAAGGAATACCGGGTGCAGGAAGGCGACGTCCTGCATTTCCGCTTCAACGTGTAACCGTTCATCCCGCCCGCAGACAAAACTCCCCGAAATTGTTGCGCCGGATACGTTGACAGCGGCGGCGATTGCGGCCAAAATCTCGGGCTGTTTCACTCCGGCCGGATTCGGCCGGAACCGCGGTAAAATCGATGTGCAATCCGGAGGGATACCCAAGCGGCCAACGGGGGCAGACTGTAAATCTGCTGGCTTACGCCTTCGGTGGTTCGAATCCACCTCCCTCCACCAGCTTGCACAGGTTTTGCCCGGTTCCCGATGCGGGAGTAGTTCAATGGTAGAACTGTAGCCTTCCAAGCTACTAGCGCGGGTTCGATTCCCGTCTCCCGCTCCATTCGGACTGCGCCGCACGGGTTTCGCAACAAAAGTTTCGCTCACGTAGCTCAGTCGGTAGAGCACCTCCTTGGTAAGGAGGAGGTCGATGGTTCGATTCCATTCGTGAGCACCATTTCGCGGTATCACGGCAACAACAGCAACGCTTCATCCAACTTCATCGTTAGCGAGAGTCAAGTCATGGCAAAGGGCAAGTTTGAGCGCACGAAGCCCCACGTGAACGTGGGCACGATTGGTCACGTTGACCACGGCAAGACGACGCTGACGGCGGCGCTGACGAAGGTTGGGGCGGAGCGTTTTGGCGGCGAGTTCAAGGATTACTCGTCGATCG
>JASGDT010000013.1:0-9986 GCA_047607085.1 Pseudoxanthomonas sp.
GGTCGATCAAATGGGCGAGGGTGGTCGGATCGACTTTGCTGCGCTTCAGCGGCGTTTCGCCAAGATCGACCTGCCGTTCGGTGGCGATCGCCCACTTTCGTGCGTCTTCGTGGCGTACGAAGGTCTGGCTGACATACGATTGTTTGCGTCGGACCTGCACCCGCCAGCGGCCCGACGGCAGCCGTGTGATGGTGGCCATTTTCGTGTGCGCTCGCTGTGCACTGAGCCGTCGTAGAGGGGCGAAATGGAGCGAAATTGGGTGCACATGGGCGTGTGCACGGTCATTTCATGTGATTGATTGTATTGGATAAGCATTTGAATCGAAAGGGAAAAATGCTCGCTGTCGCTCCTATGATGGACTGGACCGAAACCTGGTGCCGGGTCTTCCATCGCCTGCTTGCGCCGCATGCGCGGCTCTATACCGAGATGGTGCACGCGAATGCGGCCATCCACGGCGACCGCGCGCGTTTGCTGGGTTTCGACGCGGTCGAACACCCGGTTGCGTTGCAATTGGGTGGCAGTGAACCGGACTTGCTGGCGCAGGCCACGCGCATCGGCATGGAATGGGGCTATGACGAAGTCAACCTCAATTGCGGTTGCCCGTCGGATCGCGTGCAGGCCGGGCGCTTCGGCGCATGCCTGATGCGTGAGCCGGCGCGGGTGGCCGATTGCGTCGCGGCGATGATTGCAGCAGCTGGCAAGGTGCCGGTGACGGTGAAGTGCCGGCTCGGTGTCGATGACGACCACGAATACGAAAAATTCCTCGGCTTCATCGATGCGGTTGCGACGGCCGGTTGCGGCGAGTTCATCGTGCATGCGCGCAATGCCTGGTTGCAGGGTTTGTCGCCGAAGGAAAACCGCGAAGTGCCGCCGCTGCGCCACGACTGGGCGTATCGGTTGAAGCGCGAACGCCCGCAGTTGCGCATCGCGATCAACGGCGGCATCGCCACGCAGGCGGCAGTGCGGGCACATTTGCGTGAAGTCGATGGAGTGATGCTGGGCCGTGCCGCCTATCACGATCCGTACCTGCTGCATCAACTTGATGTCGCGTTGTTCGGCGGCGAAGAAAAACCGCGCGACGCATTGTTGCGCGCATTCCGCCCCTACGTGGAGCGCAAGCTGGGCGAAGGCGTCGCGTTGAAGCACATCACCCGGCACATCCTCGGCCTGTACCACGGCCAGTCCGGTGGGCGTGCGTTCCGGCACGTACTCAGCGAAGGCGCACATCGCGGCGGCGCGGACTGGTCGCTGGTCGAACGCGCAATCGCGGCAACGCAGAGGCTGCCGTCGGCGGCTTGAGGTCGGGTTCTTTTCCCGATTGCGGGTAAACGGAAGCTCCGGGCCATTGGTGCAGTGCGGGCTTCGGAAACAAGCGCAGCCCCGCCGGGGGCTGCGCATCGGCGGGTCATTTCCAGCGCCTGCGGACGAAGTGGCCGGGACCCCCAACAACCACGCGCTGAACAGGTTTTCCGGCCTGTGGATAAGTTCATCACGGATTCACTGCGCCGGACCAGAATTGCCACTGTTGTCAAGGGCTTCTCGCCGTCGTTCCCCCGGCTCGTCTTCCTTTAATGGATTGGTTCAGGGAATTTGAAGTAAGTTAGGAATCCGTTATGCGCCGTCATCTGCTCCCGCTCCTGCTTTGTCCCTGCCTTGGCCCGTCCGTGGCCGCTGCCGCGTGGGCGCAGCAGGCCGGGCCGCAGCCGCAGATGCTGCAGCCACAGATGTCACAGCCGCAGCGCTTCGGCTTCGATGGGCCGCGCCGCGATGCCTCGTCGATGTCCGAGTCGGTGCGCCAGGCGCAGCGTTCCAGCGGCGGCCGCGTGCTCGGTGCCGAGCGTGTGCAGTCCGACGGCCGCGACATCATCCGGGTCAAGGTGATGGACGGGCAGGGACGCGTGCGTTACATCGACAACGACCAGCAATCGCGCCGCGGCGGCGGCACGCCGACGCCTTCCGGCAACAGCGGCGACTGACGGCCCCGCGCCCTGGCGGCACGCAGCCGGTTTCAGCTCCATCATTCAGCGTTCATCGTTGCCTGAACATTTGCGGTAGCCTGTTGCCGCCGCCGCAAGCCGGCGCACTGCCCCGGCCCGGCCGGTCGTATCGAAAGCAATCTCAGGGAGAGTCCATGCGCATTCTGCTGGTCGAAGACGAAGCCCCCCTCCGCGAAACCCTGGCCGCGCGCCTCAAGCGCGAAGGCTTTGCCGTCGATGCCGCACAGGATGGCGAGGAAGGCCTGTACATGGGCCGCGAAGTGCCGTTCGACGTCGGCATCATCGACCTGGGCCTGCCGAAGATGTCCGGCATGGAACTGATCAAGGCGCTGCGCGACGAGGGCAAGAAGTTCCCGGTGCTGATCCTGACCGCGCGCTCCAGTTGGCAGGACAAGGTCGAAGGCCTCAAGCAGGGCGCCGACGATTACCTGGTCAAGCCCTTCCACGTGGAGGAACTGCTGGCCCGCGTCAACGCGCTGCTGCGCCGCGCCGCCGGCTGGAGCAAGCCCACGCTGGAATGTGGCCCGGTCGCACTGGACCTGGCCGCGCAGACGGTCAGCGTCGGCGGCCAGAACGTTGATCTGACCAGCTACGAATACAAGGTGCTGGAATACCTGATGATGCACGCCGGCGAGCTGGTCTCGAAGGCCGACCTGACCGAGCACATCTACCAGCAGGATTTCGACCGCGATTCCAACGTGCTGGAAGTCTTCATCGGCCGCCTGCGCAAGAAGCTCGACGCGGACGGCGAACTCAAGCCGATCGAAACCGTGCGCGGTCGCGGCTATCGCTTCGCCATCCCGCGCAGCAACGAGGGCTGAGAGCGCGCCGATGCCAGCCGGCAAGCGTTCGCGCTCGCTGGGCGCGCGGCAATTGCTGGCCGCCAGCCTGGGCCTGGTCGCGTTCCTCGCGCTGGCCGGTTACGCGCTGGACCAGGCCTTCGCCGAAACCGCGCGGCGCAACCTGCGCGAACGGCTGGAAAGCTTCGCCACTGCTTATTTCAAGGGTATCGACTTCGATCGCAATGGCGCGGTGATCGACTACGAAGTGGTCAGCAGCCCGCCCGATCCGCGTTTCCTGCAACCCGGCAGCGGCCTGTACGCGCAGGTGGTGCTGCCCGACGGGCACTGGGTCAGCACCTCCGGTGAAGGCCCGGTGTTGCCGTCCGGGGAAATGTTGTCGCCGAACCAGCAGGTCTTCGATGGCCCGCTGGCTTCCACCCAGATCGACGGCAGCAACGCCGAGGTCTATCGCTACGGCAGGGGCACCAGCCTGGTGCGCGGCGACAACGAATATCCCTACACCATCTACATCCTCGAAGACACCCGCACCCTGTCGGCGCAGTTGCGCGTGTTTCGCAGCGCGTTGTGGATCTACCTGGGCGGCGCCGGGGCGATCCTGCTGCTGTTGCAGGTGGCGGTGCTGCGCTGGAGCCTGCGGCCCTTGAATGACATGGTTGGGGAACTGGACAAGGTGCAGCGTGGCGAGATCGAGCGCATGAGCGGTGAGCACCCGCGCGAACTGACATTGCTGGCCGACAGCATCAACGCCCTGATCGACAGCGAGCGCGAGAACCTGGAGCGCCAGCGCAACACCCTGGCCGACCTGGCGCACAGCCTGAAGACGCCGCTGGCGGTGCTGCGCGCGCAACTGGACGATGGCGTGCACGCCACTGCGTTGCGCGAGGAACTGGACACGCAATTGCAGCGGATGAACAACCTGGTGTCGTACCAGTTGACGCGTGCGGCTTCCGGCGGGCACAAGCTGTTTGCCGCGCCGATCCTGATCGAGCCGCACGCCGAGGAAATCGTGCGCGGGCTGGAAAAGGTCTATGCCGCCAGGAATGTCATCTGCGAATTCGAGATCGACCCCAAGGCGCGCTTCCACGGCGAACCCGGCGACCTGCAGGAACTGTTGGGCAACCTGCTGGAAAACGCCTTCAAGTGGGCGCGCTCGCGGGTGCTGCTGACCGTGGCCACCGACGCCGTGGCCGGCAGCCGCCGCGCCGGCCTGCTGCTGGCTGTCGATGATGATGGCCCCGGCATCGCCGAGGAGGACGTGGCCCGCGTCCTGCAACGCGGCGTGCGCGGCGACGAGCGCGTGCAAGGCCACGGCATCGGCCTGTCGATCGTGCAGGACCTGGTGAAAGGCTATCGCGGCCAGTTGCAGGTCAAGCGTTCGGAAGAATTGGGCGGCGCACGCTTCGAGGTCGCGCTGCCGCCGGGGTTGTAGGAGAGGCAAGTCGCCTGCCGTGCGGGCTGGAGGTCGGCGGCGGTGCCGCCTGCAAGAAGCCGGCAACAGCAATGTCTCGTCTCCAGTGACAGCGCGCCGCAGGCGCGCGACTTGCTGCCTTCCTCACCCCTCCCACTTCGGCAGTTTCTTCTTCACCGCGACATTCTTCAGCGTGACGTAATTCGGCAAGCCATCGCGGCCATACGGCAGCGGCGCTTCGCCGCGCACCAGCGGTTCCAGGTACTTGCGCGCGGCGGCGGTGATGCCGAAGCCGTCCTTGCGCAGGAAATTGGCCGGCATCTTCTTCTCGTGGTTGGCGACCTTGTGCAGCGGCGCGGCTTCGATCTTCCAGCGGTACGGCGCATCGGAACTGCGCACGATCACCGGCATCACCGAGTTGCGACCTTGCAGCGCGAACTTCACCGCCGCCTTGCCCACCGCCTGCGCCTGTTCCCAGTCGGTCTTGCTGGCCAGGTGCCGTGCCGAGCGCTGCAGGTAGTCGGGCAGGGCGTAATGCACCTTGTAGCCCAGCGCGTCCTTGACCTTGCCGGCCAGGTACGAGGCCACGCCGCCCAGTTGCGCATGGCCGAAGGAATCGGTGCCGCCGCCGGCATCGGCGACGAACTTGCCGTCGGTGGTGTGGATGCCTTCGCTGGCGACCACCACGCAATAGCCGACCTTGTTCACTACCTTCTTCACCTGGGCCAGAAACGCGGCCTCGTCATAGGCGCGCTCGGGGAACAGGATGATGTGCGGCGCATCGTCTGCCGTCCTGCCGGCCAGGCCGGCCGCTGCGGCCAGCCAGCCGGCGTGGCGGCCCATCGCCTCATAGACGAAGACCTTGGTCGAGGTTTCGGCCATCGCCGCCACGTCCAGCGCGCATTCCTTCACCGACACGGCGGTGTACTTGGCGGCGGAACCGAAACCGGGGCAGCAATCGGTGACCGCCAGGTCGTTGTCGATCGTCTTGGGCACGCCGATGCAGGCCAGCGGATAGTCGAAGGCGGCGGCCAGTTGCGACACCTTCAGCGCGGTATCGGCCGAATCGTTGCCGCCGTTGTAGAGGAACCAGCGCACGTCGTGGGCTTTGAGCACGTCCAGCAGGCGCTCGTATTTGGCGCGGTCGGCTTCCAGCGATTTCAGTTTCACCCGGCACGAACCGAACGCGCCACCGGGCGTGTGCGCCAGCGCGCGGATCGCGGCGGCCGATTCCCTGGTCGTATCGATCAAATCCTCGCGCAGCGCGCCGAGGATGCCGTTGCGTGCGGCCAAGACCTTGATTTTCTTCGCCCGCGCGGCCTCGATCACACCGGCGGCGGTGGCGTTGATGACAGCGGTGACACCGCCGGACTGCGCATAAAGTAGGGTGCCCTGGGCCATGACGGATGCGGTTCCTCGGGTTGTGATGCGGTAAGCTGCGGGGACTGTGGCGATGCGGAAAGTGCGGGGCGGAAGTCTAACGCGCTCCGGCATCGCCCGGGATTTCCTTCTCGAGGAGCGATGCGATGCGATTGGTGTTGTTGGGAGCGCCCGGTTCGGGCAAGGGGACGCAAGCCACGCGGCTGAAGGACTATTTGCAGGTACCGCACATCTCCACCGGCGACCTGCTGCGCGCCGAAGTGGCGGCTGGCAGCCCGCTGGGCTTGCAGGCCAAGGAAGTGATGGCGCGCGGCGAACTGGTCAGCGACGCGATTTTGCTCGGCATGCTGGAAGACCGTTTCAGCCGTGCAGACACCCAGGCCGGTTTCATCCTCGATGGTTACCCGCGCAACCAGGCGCAGGCCGATGCGTTGGGCAAACTGCTGCACAAGCTGGGGCAGAAGTTCGACGCCGCCGTGCAACTGGAAGTGCCCAGCGAACTGCTGGTCGAACGCATCGCCGGTCGCGCCGCCGCCGAAGGCCGCGCCGACGACAACCCCGAATCGGTGCGCAAGCGCCTGCAGGTCTATGCCGACCAGACCGCGCCGGTGATCGAGTTCTACCGCCAGCAGGGCGAACTGACCGTGGTCGATGGCGTCGGCACGCTGGACGAAGTGTTCAACCGCATCATCGAAGCGATCGTGCCGGAGAAGCAGGTCGGTTGATTGATGTTTCCCTTCCCCCTTCACGGGGGAAGGTGCCCGCAGGGCGGATGGGGGCGCTAGCGAAGCGAGCATGCTGTTGCCGGTCATGACGAGCAACAGCGAATCGGCGACAATCCCGCCATGAGCAAAATCCATATCCTGGGCATCGCCGGCACCTTCATGGGCGGCGTTGCCGCACTGGCGCGTGAACTTGGCCACACCGTCGAAGGCAGCGACCAGGCGATCTACCCGCCGATGTCAACGCAACTGGAAAAGCTGGGCATCGCGCTGGCGCAAGGCTACCTGCCGGAAAACATTTCCGCCGACTGCGATGAAGTCGTGATCGGCAATGCCCTCTCGCGCGGCAACGCAGCGGTGGAAGCCGTGCTCGACGCCGGGCGCAAGTACAACAGCGGCGCGCAATGGCTGGCCGAGAACGTGCTGCCGGGGCGCGACGTGCTGGCGGTGGCCGGCACCCACGGCAAGACCACCACCACCACGATCCTGTCGTACCTGCTGCAAGCGGCGGGGCGCGAGCCGGGTTTCCTGATTGGCGGCGTGGCCGAGGATTTCGGCGTGTCGGCGCGCATCGGCCAGGGCCGCGAGTTCGTGGTCGAAGCCGACGAATACGACACCGCGTTCTTCGACAAGCGCAGCAAGTTCGTCCACTACCGCCCACGGGTCGCGATCCTCAACAACCTGGAATACGACCACGCCGACATCTTCCCCGACGTGGCCGCGATCCAGCGCCAGTTCCACCACCTGGTGCGCACCGTGCCCGGTCGCGGCCGGCTGATCGTCAACGGCCACGACGTCAACCTGGCGCAAGTGCTGGCGATGGGCTGCTGGACGCCGGTGGAGCGCTTCGGCTTCCTCAAGAATTTCGAATGGAGCGCACGCAAACTGGCCGACGACGGCAGCCGCTTCGTGCTGCGGCACAAGGGCGAGGAAGTCGGTACCGTGCAATGGCCGCTGCTGGGCGACCACAACGTGCTCAACGGCGTCGCCGCCCTGGCCGCATGCCACGCGGTCGGCGTCGATGTAGCCACGGTGATCCCGGCGCTGGAAACATTCGCCAGCGTGAAGCGCCGGCTGGAAGTGCTGGGCGAAGCTGGCGGCATCACCGTCCATGACGACTTCGCCCACCACCCGACCGCCATCCGCACCACGCTGGCCGGCCTGCGCGCCAAGGTCGGCAAGGCACGCATCCTCGTCGCGATGGAGCCGCGCAGCAATTCGATGCGCCTGGGCGCGCACGCCGATGCGCTGGCGCCATCGCTGGACGAAGCCGATGCGGTGGTGTTCCTGGCCCGCCCGGAATTGCCGTGGGATGCGGCGAAAGTGGTCGCCGCGATTCGTGGCGAAGCAAAGG
This sequence comes from Pseudoxanthomonas sp., assembly GCA_047607085.1. Classification (GTDB taxonomy): domain Bacteria; phylum Pseudomonadota; class Gammaproteobacteria; order Xanthomonadales; family Xanthomonadaceae; genus Pseudoxanthomonas_A. The sequence continues at coordinate 7,665 of JASGDT010000013.1, forward strand.
CGGTGGCCGATGCGGATGGCTTGATCGCTGCATTGCGCGGGTTGGCAAAGGCCGGCGACCATGTAGTGTTCATGTCGAACGGTGGCTTCGATGGCGCGCCGAGGAAGTTTCTGGCGGCGTTGCGGGGCACGGATGTGACCTGAATCCCCGGGATTCCTGTTCGTCATTCCTGCGCAGGTGGGGCTTTCAACAGCCGAACGGCGGGCATCCGTGCCGACTTGCCCTGCGGTCTCTGTGTTATTGACCCCCCATGCGTCAGTGACTTAGTATCAAGCGCATGATCTTTGTTGAGTCACCGATCTTCACCAAGCTGGTGCTCGAATTGTTGAGCGACGCGGAATATGCCGAATTCCAGCTTTGGCTGGCGGACAATCCAAAAGCCGGCGATGTCATCCAGGACACCGATGGCTTGCGCAAGGTGCGCTGGGCGGCAAATGGCAAGGGCAAACGCGGTGGCGTGCGGGTGATCTATTTCCATGTGGATGCAGCCGCGCAAATCCGCTTGTTGCTGATTTACCGCAAGGGCATCAAGGACGATCTGACGGCGAAGGAAAAAGCGGTGTTGAGAGAAATCAAGGCGAGGTGGTGATGGTGGACGCAAAACTGTTCGAGCAACTGAAGGAAAGCATGGAGCAGATGGGTGAAATCGCGCGCGGCGAGCGCGCGCCTTCGCGCGAGTTCCATGTCGATGCCGTGCAGGTGAAGACGATCCGCGCGGCGACCAAACTGTCGCAGCCCAAATTCGCCAATGTGCTTGGCGTGGACGTGGGCACCTTGCGCAACTGGGAACAAGGCCGTCGCGAGCCAACCGGCCCGGCGCGCGCGCTGCTGCGCGCGATCAAGAACGACCCGCAGCATGTACTTGCGGCGTTGGCGTCGTAAGTCAACCTGACACCGTTTTCCAGCTTCGGGCGCATCCATGTCGGGATTTCATCCCGGGCCTGCGGCCCCACAGCCCTATCGAGGTTGGACAGTGTTTGAATTTTCTTCAAGAAAACTTGTCGATCCGGATCGGCTGGTACTCCTGGTTTTGATCTTCCTGATTGCAGCTCCGTCATGGGCAATGTCAGCGACGTTCGAATCTGCCGATGCGACACCATCCGATATTGATCGAGCGGTTAATGCGATTTGCTCGAAGGATATGGTTCTCCTCGGGGAAGACAATCATCACGCCGGGGCGACGACGATTGCCGTAAAGATTGAGCTCATCGAACGGCTGATACAAAAGTGCGGGTTTCGCGGAGTGGTTTTTGAGAGCCAGTTTTACGATCTTCTGGATTTTGAACATGCGGTCGTCACTGGCTCAGCAACTAAAGAACAGCTTTCCGATGCCATTGGTGCTGTGTGGTCCCGCTATCCTGAATTCAAAAAATTTGCAGGATGGTTGTATGAAGAAGCCAGGGCCAGACGCATATACATAGCCGGAATGGATACTCAGGTCGGAGGCATTGGGCAAAATTATTCCTTGCAAAAGCTACCAACTGTTCTTTCATCGGTACTCACGGGTTCTCGCCAGATGGAGTGTGAAGCCCTTATTGGGCGTCAGAACAGATGGGAATACGATGACGCCTATCCATACGATGCCGCCTTGCGAGAATTGCATCGCTGCCTGCGTGATATCCGGAGGGAGTTGGATATGGGGCATGCGCCTCCTGATCTGCGGGCGATGGCTGACTCATACGCGCGCTATTTAGATTTCGCCAATGGTGATGAACATGGTCTGCGCGAAAAAGCCATGTACGAAAATCTCATCTGGACACGCGCTCGTTGGCCGAAGGGAGTGCGGGTGATTGTTTGGTGCGCGAGTGTGCACGCAGTAAAAACATTGGATGGCGTACGAGAAGGTATTCGACCATTTGGCAGCTACGTACATGAAGTGTTTGGCAGCAAGGCTTCCGCAATCGGTTTCAGTGCCTTGGCTGGCAGTTACGGGAATGTTGGGGGCGGCGGCATGCCAAACACGCTCAGCACCGCGCAGGAAGAATCGCTTGAGGCGCAAGCGTACAAGGGTGCAAGTGGAGATGAGCTGCGATTTCTTGATTTTTCTCAGCTAAGGGCCATGGGCGTGATTCCTGCACGTGCTTTGAATTATGGTAAGCCCATGGTGGTTGATTGGTCGGAGTTGCTGGACGGGATGATTGTGTTGCGACAGGAAACGGCGGCAATGGCAGAGCCATGATTAGCACAAGGTTGGGGTGAGCGAAGCCGGGTAGGGTGGGCACGCAGTGCCCACGCGCATGGTGGATTTCCCGGTTGTTGAAGTGCGTGGGCACCGGGGGTGCCCACGCTACAGTGTGTCGAAAAACAGTACGTGTTGCGGCA
>JASGDT010000014.1:0-90265 GCA_047607085.1 Pseudoxanthomonas sp.
CCCCCCCCCCCCCCCCCCCCCCCCCCCCCGATCATTTCGAAAGACCGAGCTGCATTGCTTTGGTTGTGCATGAAGGAAAGGAGACACCAAGGGACAGCACGATCGATACAAGAACCGTGCCAATCATCAAGCCCGTCCAGAAACAATGCCCCATGCGCTGATACGGCCTTGTACGACGCCGTGCCATCGCCGGAGCGTGACTTCAGTCAAGAGAGACATGTAACGCCGGTCGAACAAAACTGACGCACTGGGTCATGGTCGCATTGGACGGCATGGACTCGGCCCACGGACCACGGGAGCGCATCCCTGGCTGGAATGGCGGCAATGCCACTGGTAACTGACAACTCACATGGGCGTGGCTAGAATTCCCACGCTTGCCCACCTGCCGAGTACCCCATGACCGCACCCCTCGCCTATCGCCGCATCCTGCTCAAGTTGTCCGGCGAGGCGTTGATGGGGAACGAGGATTACGGCATAGACCCGGCCACGATCCAGCGCATCGCCGGGGAAGTGATCGAGGCGCAGGCCGCCGGCGCGGAAATCGCGCTGGTGATCGGCGGCGGCAACATCTTCCGCGGCGCGGGCCTGGCCGCCGGCGGCATGGACCGGGTCACCGGCGACCAGATGGGCATGCTGGCCACCGTGATCAACGCGCTGGCGATGCAGGACGCGCTGGAAAAGCTCGGCGCCAGGGTCCGCGTCATGAGCGCGCTGAAGATCAACGACGTCTGCGAGGACTACATCCGCCGCCGCGCCGTGCGCCACCTGGAAAAGGGCCGCATCGGCATCTTCGCCGCCGGCACCGGCAACCCGTTCTTCACCACCGATTCGGGCGCTGCGCTGCGCGCGATCGAGATCGACGCCGACCTGCTGCTCAAAGCCACCAAGGTCGATGGCGTGTATGACAAGGACCCGAACAAGCACGCCGATGCGGTGAAGTTCGACAGGCTGAGCTACGACGAAGTCATCAACCGCGACCTGCAGGTGATGGACACCGCCGCCTTCGCCCTGTGCCGCGACAGCGACCTGCCGCTGCGCATCTACGACCTGGGCGTGCCGGGCAACCTGATGCGGATTTTGCGCGGGGAAAACATCGGTACGCTGGTCAAGGGCCGCGGCTGAGCCACTTCCCCGCCATCCGCCGCAACGACGGATCGGCATCCTCCGCCACCGCCAGTTCGCCGATGTCCCGCCACGCCAGCGCGTGCGATTCGGCGCTGACCACGAAGGCCTCGCCAGCGCCGGCACGCACCACGTAGCGCGCATCGTAATGCCAGTGGCCGGGCACTTCGCCGCGTTCGGGGATCCAGTGCCGGTCCAGGTCGAACAGCGCGTCACCTTCGACCGACAGGCCGGGCAGGCCGGATTCTTCCTCCGCTTCGCGCAGCGCCACCCGCGCCAGATCGGTGTCGCCATCGGCATGGCCGCCCAGTTGCACCCAGATGCCCAGCTTGCGGTGGTGGGTCAGCAGCACGCGCTGGCCGTCGGCGCTGACCAGCCACGCCGAACCGGTGAAATGCCCGGCCAGGCGGGCGCGTTCGAACGGACGGTCGGGGTCGTCCAGCAGCGCCGCGAAGCTCGCGACCGTGGCCGCTTCGCCCGGCCAGCGCCGCCGATAGGCTGCCAGCTGCGTGGCCAGCATCGCGCCCATTGCTTCGTCCACCCGCTTTGCCCCTGCGCCACCTGAAAACCGGCATTATCGCCGGCCGTGACCCGTGGTGCTTGTGCGGTCTCCATGCGGCAGGTAAGGTTCAAGCACCCGTACGCCGCCGCAACCCGGCGACGCTCCCGCCCGTCTCAACCTCTGGGGATACTGCAATGCTCTTTTGGCGCGTCAAGCCGCTCGACAAGATTCTTGAAACCGCAGAAAAGAAATCCCTCAAACGCCAATTGGGCGCATTGCAACTGACCTTGCTGGGCATCGGTGCCGTGATCGGCACCGGCATCTTCGTGCTGACCGCCGAAGCCGGGCAAAAGGCCGGCCCCGGCCTGATGGTCGCCTTCGTCATCGCCGCCGTGGTCTGCGCGCTTGCGGCACTGGCCTATGCCGAACTGGCCGCGATGGTGCCGGTGTCCGGCTCGGCCTACACCTATACCTACGGCGTGCTGGGCGAACTGCTGGCGTGGATCGTCGGCTGGGCGCTGGTGCTGGAATACGCGGTCGCCGCCGGCGCGGTGGCAGTGGGCTGGTCCGGCTACATGAACGGCCTGCTGACCAGTGCCGGCTACGGCCTGCCCGATGCGTTGAAGGCCGGCCCGCAGGCCGGCGGTACCTTCAACCTGCTGGCCTTCCTGATCTCACTGGTCATCACCGGCCTGCTGGTGATCGGCACCTCCAAGAGCGCCTGGGTCAATGCGGTGCTGGTGACGCTGAAGATCGTGGCGCTGACCCTGTTCATCGCGATCTCGATACCGGCTGCGCAGGACTCCAATTTCCAGCCGTTCCTGCCGACCGGCTGGGGCAGTCCGATGGGCGGCATCGGCGTGCTGGGCGCGGCGGCGTCGATCTTCTTCGCCTACGTCGGCTTCGACGCGGTCTCCACCGCCGCCGAGGAAACCCGCAATCCGAACCGCAACATCCCCATCGGCCTGATCGGCTCGCTGGCGGTGTGCACCATCTTCTACCTGCTGGTGGGCTACGGCGCCGTCGGCGCGATGGGCGCACAGCCGATGTTCGACGCCAACGGCGTGGCCATCCCGCCGGGCAGCAAGGAATTCGCCGCCGCCTGCGCCGGCAGCGATGCGCTGGTGTGCAGCCACGAGCCGCTGGCGCACGTGCTGCGCGTGCTCGGCTTCGCCAAGCTGGGCAACGTGATCGGCATCATCGCCGCGCTGGCGCTGCCGACGGTGATCCTGATGATGATCTACGGCCAGACCCGCATCTTCTTCACGATGTCGCGCGACGGCCTGCTGCCGCAAATGCTGTCGAAGGTGCACCCGCGCTTCCACACCCCGCACATCATCACCATGATCACCGGCATCTTCGTTGCCCTGTTCGGCGCGCTGTTCCCGGTCGGCATGCTGGCCGACATCTCCAACTCCGGCACCTTGTTCGCCTTCGTCATGGTCTCCATCGGCGTGTTGATCCTGCGGGTCAAGCAGCCCAACCGGCCGCGTCCGTTCCGCACGCCGCTGGCGTGGCCGGTGTGCATCCTCGCCATCGCCGGCTGCCTGCTGCTGTTCGTCAACCTGTCCGGCTACACCATCGGCCTGTTCTTCGGCTGGGCGGCGGTCGGCCTGGTCGTCTATTTCCTGTATGGCTACCGCAAGAGCCATCTGATCCCGGGCAACGAACCGCACGACGACGGTCCGGGCATGCCGCCGGAACCGAAATTCCACGAAGGTCCGCAAGCCTGACCCAGGGCCGGGCCGCCTGAAAGAAAACGGCGCGGGCAACCGCGCCGTTTTCTTTGGGCCGCCGTGCCTTCCTTGTAGAATCCGCCGCCATGACCACCCTGCCCTTCGACCCTGCGCGCCTGCGCGAGAAAGCCGACAGCATCATCGCCAACGTGCGCGAACTGGCCGCGTGCGGCTGGACGCCGGCCACCAGCAGCAACTTCTCCGAGCGCCTTGACGACAAACACGCCGCGATCACCGTTTCCGGCCGCGACAAGGGCCGGCTGACGCCGGACGACGTCATGGTCGTCGATCTGGACGGCCTGCCGGTTGCCACCACGCTGCGCCCCTCGGCCGAAACCCTGCTGCACACGCGGCTGTACCGGCGCTTCCCGGAAATCGGCTGCGTGCTGCACACGCATTCGCCGGCACAGACCGTCGCCTCGCGCCTGTACGCGGCACAGGGCCACGTGCGCTTCGAAGGCTACGAATTGCAGAAGGCCTTCGCCGGCAACACCACCCACGAAGGCGCGATGGACGTGCCGGTGTTCGCCAACACCCAGGACATGACCGTGCTGGCCGCGCAGGTGGATGCGCTGCTGGACCGGCAGCCGCTGTGGGGCTACCTGATCGACGGCCACGGCCTGTACGCCTGGGGCCGCGACATGGCCGAGGCGCGCCGGCACCTGGAGGCGTTCGAGTTCCTGCTGCATTGCGAGCTGGAATTGCACAAGCTGGGCTTCCGCGGCTGATGACCTGGCGGAATTTCTGCATTCCGCATGCGTAACCGATTGCCGTCCCCGGTTTGCTACCCTGTCGCCCCCTCCCACCCGGACAAGCCGCCACCATGAGCCGTTTGCGCATCTTTTCCGACAAGGATCCGACCACGCTGGAATTCACCAGCCACGATCCGGTCGCGATCGCCGCCGAACTGCACAAGATCGGCGTGACCTTCGAACGCTGGCAGGCCAGCCAGCCCATCGCCGCCGGCGCCGCGCCGGAGGCCGTGCTGGATGCCTATCGCGCCGACATCGACCGCATCAGCGCCGAGCGCGGCTTCACCACCGTTGACGTGGTCAGCATTGCCCCGGACAACCCGAACAAGGAAGCCGCGCGCGCCACGTTCCTGGACGAGCACTTCCACAAGGAAGACGAAGTGCGCTTCTTCGTCGATGGCAGCGGTCTGTTCACCCTGCACGTCGGCGACAAGGTCTATGAAATCGAATGCTGCAAGGACGACCTGATCGCGGTGCCGGACGGCACCACGCACTGGTTCGACATGGGTCCGGAGCCGCGCTTCGTCGCGATCCGCTTCTTCGAGCAGCCCGACGGCTGGATCGGCCATTTCACCGGCACCGACATCGCGCAGAAGTTTCCGCGCTATGAGCCGTCGCAGGGCCATTGAAAGCCGGGGTCCGGGACTCGCCCGCGCTTGCGAGTCCCGGACCATCCCAATCCCATGATTTCCGCCATCCTCACCGACATCGAAGGCACCACCAGTTCGATCTCCTTCGTCAAGGACGTGCTGTTCCCCTACGCGCGGCGTGCCCTGCCCGGCTTCGTCGCCGAGCACGGCGATGAGCCGCAGGTGCGGCAATGGCTGGATGCGGTGGCGGCGGAAAACGGCGGCATCTGCAAGGACGAGGTCATCGTCGAAACCCTGCAAGGCTGGATCGACCAGGATCGCAAGCACACCGCCTTGAAGGCCCTGCAGGGCATGATCTGGCAGGCCGGCTATCGCGATGCCGACTTCACCGCGCACATCTACCCCGACGCCGCGCCCGTGCTGCGCGGCTGGCATGACGCCGGCCTGCCACTGTACGTGTATTCCTCCGGCAGCGTGCCGGCGCAGAAACTGTTCTTCGGCCACAGCGACGCCGGCGACCTGACCGGGTTGTTCAACGGCTGGTTCGATACCGAAATCGGCGGCAAGCGCGAAAGCGAAAGCTACCGCCGCATCGCCGCCGCCATCGGCCTGCCGCCGGCGCAGATCCTGTTCCTGTCCGATGTGGTCGAAGAACTCGACGCCGCGCGCGAGGCCGGCCTGCGCACCGTGCTGGTCGATCGCCGCGCCGACTACCCGCAACCCCGCCTCGGCAACGCCGCGCACGGGCACGCGCGCGTCGAAAGTTTCGATCAGATTTCCGCCAGCGCGGATTGAACCCGCTCCGCCGCATGCGAGAGCAATTCTCGTTCCGTCATGCCGTTGCGCGAGTCCCTAGAATTCGCCACGCGCAGCAAGCCCGCCCTTTGCCAGCCAGCTCCGCGTCCGGCCGCCAGCCAGTTCAAGCCAACCCGCCAGCCCGGACCTGCCAATGCCTCCCGTCGTGGAGGCATTCGCGTCTTTGAGCAAGCGCCTGACAGGCATTCAGCCGTGGATCTGCTCGCCACGCGCCAGCATCGCCACCAGCTTTTCGACGCGCGCGGCTTTCGTTTACGGCTTGACTGCGGTTTGCACCCGCCAGCCATTCGTCGAACGCGGTGGCGTTGTTGAAATGCTTCACCGGCAAGTCGGTCGGCAAACTCATGGCGATGCCTGCTGCAAGCGATAGACCGTGCCGGCAATCCGCTCGCCCAGCCAGCGACCGGAGGCGCGCACCTCGACCTCGTGTTCGCCCAGCGCAAGATCGGTCGGCAATGCGCCGCGCCACAGGTGTTGCGAAGGCGTGGCTTCCGGCGAGCGGTCGTAGCCGCGCAGTGCGTCGGCCAGGTCATCCTTCGCGTTCTCGGCCAGCAGGCTCGGATCCGGTTGCACGACTTTCTTCATCGCCTGCCACGCGCCGCCGTCGATGCGGTATTCCACCCGCGTGTCATCGTCGCCCATGAACACGTTGGCATACACGCCCCAGGCCGGATACGCACCCTGCCGCAGCACCCTGGGCGCGTGCAAGGCCATTGCCGCATCAAGGTCGCGGGCAGGATGCCATGACAAGGCGTATTCGCCCCGCGGCTTGACGACGAGCCGTGCGTAACCGTTCGGCGTGCCGTCGCTCATCGTGCTGTCGGGAATGCCGTCGGCATCCTTGACGCCCGACCAGAACGCGCCGCAGGCCGCGCCGACGTTGTATTCGTGCAATGGCTGCGCGCCATGCCAGCCCTGCGCCGCGCCGTGGAAGAAATGCTGCTGGTTGTGCGTGTGCGCGCTGAGGACCAGCACATGCGGGAAGTCCCGCAACAGCGCGAACAGGCGCTCACGGTCGGCATCGCGGAAGGTGTCGCGCCCGGCCTGCTCGAACAGCGGGATATGCACGCCGATCACCAGCAACCGGTCTTTCGGCGTGCTGCGCAGGAAGGATTCGAGGAAGGCGAACTGGTCTTCGCGAAATCCGCCGATATAGGCCGGCTTGCCGCCAGGCAGCGCGATCACGTCGTCCAGCGCGACGAAGCTCGCCAGTTTCTCGCGGCGGCCGTGGCTGTCCTTGCCGAACGCGGCGTGGAAACTGCGCAGCGAAGTGGCGTCATCGGTGGCATCCACGTCAACATCGTGGTTGCCGGGCACGTACAGCCACGGCACGCCGAGCGCTGCATCGACTCGCCTGACCTGCGGATACAGTTGCGACGCATCGTCAACGATGTCGCCCAGCGAGATGCCCAGCTGCGCGCGATGGCGGCCCACCAGCGGCGCGACGATATCGCGGCGGTAGTAATCCACGTCGGTTGCCGATTTCACCTGCGGGTCGGCGAACACCAGCACTTCCAGCGTTTCCGGCTTGTCCGCCGCGAATGCGCCACTCGCCAGCAGCCACAGCCACAGCCACAGCCACAACATCGATCCAGCGCGCATGATCCGGTTCCCGGCATGAAGACGCCCGGATTATCGCCCATGCCGCTCGCGCAGCACCGCCACCGCATCGGCCAGCGACAGGCCGCGGGCGCGCAGCAGCACGATCAGGTGGTACAGCAGGTCGGCGCTTTCGCCGAGCAGCGCACCATCGTCCTGGGCGACCCCAGCCAGTGCGGTTTCCACGCCCTCTTCGCCCACTTTCTGCGCGATGCGGCGCACGCCGGACTCGAACAGCCTGGTCGTGTAGCTGCCAGCCGGGCGCTCCTTCTCGCGTGAGGCCACCAGTGCGTTCAGCGCGGCGAGAAAATCCTCCGGCGCATCGGGGAAACAACTGGCGCGGCCCAGGTGGCAGGTCGGCCCGTGCGGGCGCGCCAGCACCAGCAAGGTGTCGTTGTCGCAATCGACCTTCATCTGCACCACGTCGAGGAAATGCCCTGAGCTTTCGCCCTTGGTCCACAGCCGTTGCTTGCTGCGGCTGAAGAAGGTGACGTGACCGCTTTTCCGCGTGGCCGCCAACGCCTCGCCATTCATGTAGCCCAGCATCAACACGCGCAGCGTGCCGGCGTCCTGCACGACCACCGGCAGCAGACCGTCGCCCTTGCCCCAATCCAGTACGCTGTCGTCGAAGTTCTCCAATCCATCGTTCACAAGCGCACCTCGATGTTTTCTTCGCGCAGGTATTGCTTCAAGCCGGGAATCGCGATCTTCCCGCCATGGAACACGCTGGCCGCCAGCGCGCCATCGACGTCGGCATGCTTGAATACGTCGGCGAAGTGTTGCGGCTCGCCCGCGCCGCCCGATGCAATCAGCGGCACGCCGCAGATCGCGCGTATCGCCGCAAGCTGTTCGATGTCGTAGCCCTTGCGCACGCCGTCGCTGTCCATGCAGTTCAGCACGATCTCGCCCGCGCCCAGTTCCTGCGCGCGCGCCACCCAATCCAGCGTGCGCAGGCCGGCCGCGCGCATCTTCGACGGGTCGCCGGTGTACTGGCGCACGCGCCATTGCCCGTCGCTTTCGCGCACCGAATCCACGCCCACCACCACGCATTGCACGCCGAAGGCCGCCGCCAGTTCCGAAATCAACTCCGGCCTTTCCAACGCAGGCGTATTGACCGAGACCTTGTCCGCGCCGGCATGCAGCACCGCGCGCGCGGTTTCGACGCTGCGGATGCCGCCGGCCACGCAAAAGGGAATGTCGAGCAGGCCGGATATGCGTTCCACCCAGGCCACATCGACATTGCGCCCTTCCGGGCTGGCGCCGATGTCGTAGAAGACCAGTTCGTCCGCGCCTTCGTCGCGGTAGCGCAGCGCCAGTTCGGCAATGTCGCCCATGTCGATGTGGTCGCGGAACTTGACGCCCTTGACCACGCGGCCATCGCGCACGTCCAGGCACGGGATGATGCGCCGGCTCAGCATTGCAGCGCCTCGGCCACGGTGAACCTGCCTTCCAGCAGCGCGCGTCCCAGCACGATGCCGGCGCAACCGCGTTCGCGCGCGGCGCGCAGGTCAGCCAAGCCGCTGACACCGCCTGAGGCCTGCACTTGCAGCGATGGCGCGATTTGCGACAGGTGCGAATACAGATCCAGATTCGGCCCCGACAACATGCCGTCGCGGGCGATGTCAGTACACAACAGGTGTTGCAGACCGGCCTGTGCGTAGCGTTGCGCCAATGCGTCGAGGGCGACGCCGGAGTTCTCGGTCCAGCCATGCACCGGCAATTGCCAGATGCCCGCGTCATCCTGCCGCGCATCCAATGCCACGGTGACGCGTTGCGCGCCGAATTCGCCCAGCCAGGCGATCACCTCGTCCGGTTGCCGCACCGACAGCGAGCCGACCACCACCCGCGACGCGCCGGCATCGAGGATGCGCTGCACGTCCTCGCGGGAACGCACGCCGCCGCCCGTCTGCACCTTCAAGCCTGTTTCTCCGGCGATTCGCGCCAGCAATGCGGTCAGCGTGTAGCCACCGGCGCGGGCCGCATCCAGATCGACCAGGTGCAGCCAGCCCGCACCTCGCGCGGCGTAGTCGCGCGCGGTCGCCAGCGGGTCGTCGCCATAGTGCGTTTCCCGCGCGTAATCGCCCTGCGCCAGCCGCACCACGCGGCCATCACGCACGTCGATGGCCGGGTACACCTGGAATTGCGAAGAAACCACGGCCATGCTCATGCCAATCCGTATTCGATGAAATTCTTCAGCAGCCGCGCGCCCACGTCGGACGAACGCTCCGGGTGGAACTGCGCGCCGGCGATGTTGCCGCGCTGCACGACGGCCGCGAACTCGCGCCCGTATTCGCAACTGCCGATGCAATCCCCGCCCACCGGCGCGGCGTAGCTGTGCACGAAGTAGGCGTGCGCGTTGTCGGCGATGCCTTCCAGCAACGACGCATCGCGGCGGCGGCGCAGCGTATTCCAGCCCATGTGCGGGATGCGCACGCCTGCACTTGCCGGCAATTTGGTTACTTTTCCGGGAAGCAAGCCCAGACAATCCACGTCGTCTTCTTCGGAGTGTTCAAACAACAACTGCATGCCGACACAGACGCCCAGCAACGGTTTGTCCAGCGTGCGCAGCACATCGATCAGACCATGCGCGCGCAGTTTTCCCATGCCGACCGCCGCCGCGCCGACACCCGGCAGCAGCACGCGATCCGCGCGGCGGATCTCGTCGGCATCGCCGGTCAATTGCGCTTCCACGCCGATGCGTTGCAGGGCGCAGCACACCGAGCCGATGTTGGAACCGCCGCCATCGACGATGACCACTTCAGGGGCAGCAACCTTCACAACGCCCCCTTGGTCGAAGGCAGTTCCGCGCCTTCGCGGCGGATCGCCTGCCGCAGCGCGCGCGCCAGGCCCTTGAAGCTGGCTTCGATCTTGTGGTGGTCGTTGTCGCCGCGCACCTGGATGTTCAAGTTCAATCCGGCTGCGTCGCACAGCGAACGGAAAAAGTGTTCGACCAGCTCGGTCGGCAGGTCGCCGACGCGCTCGCGCTTGAATTCGCCGTCATACACCAGGTACGGACGCCCGGAAAAATCCAGCGCCACCTGCGCCAGCGTCTCGTCCATCGGCAGCACGAAGCCGTAGCGGCCGATGCCGCGTTTGTCGCCCAGCGCCTGCTTCAATGCCTGCCCCAGCGCCAGCGCGGTGTCCTCGATGGTGTGGTGCTCGTCGATGTGCAGGTCGCCGTTGGCCTTGATCGACAGCGCAAAACCGCCGTGCTTGCCGATCTGTTCGAGCATGTGGTCGAAGAACGGCAGGCCGGTGTGGATGTCCGGTTCGGCCACGCGGTCGAGGTCAAGCTCGACGTCGATGTCTGTTTCCCTGGTCTTGCGGCGAATGCTGGCAGTGCGCGGCGCATCGGCCAGCGCATGGGCGATGCCAGCCCAATCCCATTCCCCACCGAACTGCGGCGTACGCAACTGGAAGCCGCGTATGCCCATGTTCTGCGCAAACTGGATATCGGTTTCGCGGTCACCGACCATCGCCGAACGGTCCAGGTCGATGCCGCGATCGCGCAGGTAATGCAGGGCCAGACCAATGCCCGGCTTGCGCGTGGGCAGGTTCTCGTGCGGAAAACTGCAATCGATCAGTTCTTCGCGGAACACGATTCCCTGGCTTTCGAAGATTTGCAGCATCAGCCGATGCGGGCCGTCGAAGGTTTCGCGCGGATAACTTTCGGTGCCCAGCCCGTCCTGGTTGCTGACGATGACGAACTGGAACCCGGCATCGCGCAGTTTCAGCAGCGCCGGGATCACGCCCTTCACCAGCCGCAGTTTTTCATAGCTGTCGATCTGGAAATCTTCCGGCTCCTCGATCAGGGTGCCGTCGCGGTCGATGAAAACAATCGGGGTACTCATGCGGCTGCCTCCAATGCGCCCAATGCGGCCAACACACGGTCGTTCTGCACCGGCGTGCCGATGCTGATGCGCAGCGCGTCGCCCAGTTGCGGCGCGGCGCGCTGGTCGCGCACCACCACGCCGGCAACGAGCAGCGCGCGGAAGGCGGCTTCGGCATCGGCAAAACGCACCAGCAGGTAATTGCCTTGCGAGAGATATACGCGACGCACCTGCGGCAAGGCCGACAGCGCCGCCGTCAACCGCGCACGTTCTGCCTTGACCAGGGCAATGCGTTGCCGGGTTTGCGTCAGCGCGGCATCGGACAGGCCCGCTGCGGCCAATTCCGCGCACGGCGTCGGCACCGGATACGGCGCCTGGCAGCGACGCAGTACGGCGATCAGTTCCGGCGTGGCGATCAGCGAACCGATGCGCGCGGCGGCCAGCGCGTGCGCCTTCGACAGCGTGCGCAATACGGCGATGTTGGGGAATTTTTCGATCAGGCCGATGGCCGAGGGCGTGTCGGAGAATTCGCCATAGGCTTCATCGACCACGACCAATGCGCGGCCTTGCAGCTTCTTTGCCAATGTTTCCATATCGGCCAGGGCAATCGCCGCGCCGGTGGGGTTGGCCGGCGAACACAGGAACACCAGCTTGGCCTTGTTCGCCAGGGCAGCATCGGCAATCGCGGCGAAATCCGGGGAAAACCCGGCATTTCCGTCCGCCAGCGGCACCTCCACCAGCGGCGCGTTCTGCAAGCGCGCGCAGACCGCGTACATGCCGAACACCGGCGGCGTGATCAGCACGGCATCGCGACCCGGTTCGCAAAGCGCGCGCACCAGCAGGTCGATGGCCTCGTCGCTGCCGCGGCCGATCAGCAGTTGCGCCGCGTCGCAACCGTACAGGTCGGTGAGTTTCTCGCGCAGCGCCTGCGGCTGCGGATCCGGATAGCGCCGCGATGCGCCGCTGCCATCGACGGGATTGGCCCACGGCGATTCGTTGGCATTGAGCCACACGTCGCCTTGCAGTTTTTCGGTGCGTGCCGAGGAATAACCGCCAAAGCCGCGCAAATCTTCGCGCACCAGATCAAGCACACTCATGCCGCACGCCCCATGCGCAGCGCGACCGCGTTGGCGTGCGCATCCAGGCCTTCGGCTTGTGCCAGCACCAGTGCATCGCCACCGATCGCGCCGATGCCATCGCGGCTGGCCGACTGCACGCTGACGAAATTCTGGAAGCTGGCGACGCTGACGCCGCTGTATGCGCGCGCCGCGCCATTGGTCGGCAGGACATGGTTGGTGCCACTGCAATAGTCGCCCAGTGCCTCGGGCGTGTAGTCGCCCAGGAACACCGAGCCGGCGGCTTCGACCTTGCCCAGCCAGGCGCGCGGTTCGCGCAGCGCAAGGATCAGGTGCTCCGGCGCGTAGGCGTTGCTGATCGCGAAGGCGTCGTCGAGGCTCTCGACTTTCATCAGGCGCGATGCGGACAAGGCGCGAGTCGCGATGTCCCGACGCGACAGTGCGGCCAACTGCACGGCCAGTTGCTCGCGCACCGCACGCAACAGCGCATCGTCGTCGGACACCAGCAACACCTGCGAATCCGGGCCATGTTCGGCCTGCGACAGCAGATCGGCGGCGACGAAGGCGGCATCCGCGCCGGCATCGGCGATCACCAGCACTTCCGACGGGCCGGCGGGCATGTCGATGGCGGCGGTGCCCGATTGCGCGACCTGTTGCTTGGCCTCGGTGACGTAGCTGTTGCCGGGACCGAAGATCTTGTCCACCTTGGGCACGCTGTCACTGCCGAAGGCCAGCGCGGCAACGGCTTGCGCGCCGCCGAGCTTGAACACGCGAGTCGCGCCGGTGAGTTGCGCCGCCACCAGCACCGCTGGATCGGCGCTGCCGTCCTTGCGCGGCGGCGTACACAGCACGATGTCGCGGCAACCGGCCAGCTTCGCCGGCACGCCCAGCATCAGCGCAGTCGAAGGCAAGGGCGCGCTGCCGGCCGGCACGTACAGGCCGACGCGGACGATGGGCCGGATCACGCGCTCGCAGACCACGCCCGGCGCGGTTTCCACCGAATAGGACTTCGCCATGCCGGCGCGGTGGAAGGTTTCGATGCGTTGCGCGGCCTGTTCCATCGCGGCCAGCAATTCCGGTGCGATGGCGGCGCGGGCGGCGGCGAATTCCTCCGCCGTTACCTCGAACGAATCCAGTTGCACGTCATCGAAACGCGCCGTGATTTCGCGCAGGGCGGCATCGCCACGCACGCGCACGTCGTCCAGCAGCGCTGCGACACTGGCGCGGGTTTCGGCGGCGACCGCCTGCACTGGCCGGGTCAACGCCTGCGCGCGCGCGCCGGTATCCAGTGCGCGCCAGTCGAGGATGCTCATGCCGGTGAGGTTCATGCCAACAACCTCTCGACCGACAACACCATCAGCTTGCGCGCGCCGGCGCGTTCCAGTTCTTCCAGCAACTGCCAGCTCACCGCGCCGTGGTGCATGGTTTGCAGGCCGAGCAAGCCATCGCCGTTGGCCGGCAAGCGGGTCAGCGGGTCGGCTTCGCGCAACAGTTTGGACAAGGCATCGACGTTCTCCTCCGGTGCGCGGAACATCAGCAGTTGCTGGCTTTTTGCCGCCAGCACGCCGTCCAGGCGCCGCAGCAGCATGGCCATCAGTTCGGCGCGGGCGTCGTCGTAGTCGCGCACCGGGCCAGCCAGTACGGCTTCGCTTTGCAGCAGGGTTTCGACCGGCTTCAGGTGGTTGGCCGCCAGCGTCGCGCCGCTGGAAACCAGGTCGCAGATCAGGTCGGCGGTGCCCAGCTTGGGGGCGATTTCGACCGAGCCGGACAACTCGACCACGCCGGCGGCAATCCCGTTGGCGTCCAGCCAGTTCGACAGGATCGCCGGGTAACTGGTGGCGATGCGCTTGCCCTGCAATTGCGCGGGGCCGGCCCATTCCCATTCCTCGGGGATCGCCAGCATCAGACGGCAGCCGCCAAAGCCGAGCGGGCGCAGCTCGCGGTACGCGGGCGGAATGCCGTTGCGCGCGCGTTCGCCGGCTTGTTCGTCCAGCTCGTTGCGGCCGACCACGCCCAGGTCGCAGACGCCGTCGGCGATCAGGCCGGGAATGTCGTCGTCGCGCACCAGCAGCAGGTCGATCGGCAGCGATTCGCCGTAACAGAACAGCTTGTCGCGACTCTCGCGCCAGCTCAGGCCGCAGGCGGCCAGCAGCGCGCGGGCCGGTTCGGCGAGGCGGCCGCTTTTCTGGATGGCGATGCGCAGGCGATCGCGCGCCGCGTGGTTGTTGAGGACGGTCATCGGGAAATACTCAATGCGAAGCGGAAGTGCGCGCCGCCGGCTTGCCCGGCTTCAGGCGCTCGAGGGCGGCGGCATATCCGCCAGCGCCGCGCTCAAGAGTGCGGGCCACGCGGCCGATCGTGGTCACGCTGACCCGGGTCTGGTCGTGGATTTCGCGGTAGGGCACGCCCTTGGCCAGCAGCGGCACCACCCGCCAGCGGTCGGCCATGGCTTCCAGCTCGGCTGGCGTGCACAGATCTTCGAGGAAGGCCTGCACGTCCTCCGGCCGCGACAATGCGGCCAGCATCCGCGCCAGCGCCGACAGCGGGTCGGCGGGGTTTACATCGGCAGAGGGGCGGCGTTTCACGGGATCGCGTCTGTGATTCTGTATTAATACGTTAATACAATAATCGAAGCCGCAGCGGATCGTCAAGCCGCTGGAAGGGCGAAAACGGCCTCGTTTCCCGCCAATGAACGTTGCTGCTGCCGGAGGGAGAGCCGGAAAGCATGGATGAGGGCGGACGCAAGGATCCGGGAATGCCGTACCGAAACCGTCTTGCATGGGCTTGGGCGACACTGCTGGCGCGTTCGCCGTGGCTGGCCGACCAGTCGATTCCCTTGCCGCCCGTAGCGGCAGTCAACGGCCCGACAACGCCCGCGTTTGTTCCAGTTCCACCTTCAGCGTCGAAGCCAGTTCGTCGCGTTTGACCTCGAACTGCTGCTCGCGTTGCAGGTCCTTGACCGCAACAACGCCGCGCGCGGTTTCGTCCTCGCCACACAGCACAACGAAGCGGATGCCGGCGCGGCTGGCGTACTGGAACTGCTTGCCGATCTTCTTCGACTCCATCTGCACTTCGGTGTTGATGCCGCCGGCACGCAGGCGGCGGGCGATGTCCAGCGAATCGGCCATGCGTGCCTCGTCCATCAGCGCCACCATCGCCTGCACGCTGCTCTCGTCAACGCCGGAAATCAGGCCGGCCTCGCGCAGTTGCCAGAACAGGCGGGTCATGCCGATGGAAATGCCCACGCCCGGCAGCTTGCTCCTGGTGTAGTGCGAGGCGAGGCTTTCGTAGCGGCCACCGGAGCAGATCGAGCCGATCTGCGGGTAGTCGTTCAATTGCGTTTCGTAAACCGTGCCGGTGTAGTAATCCAGGCCGCGGGCGATGCTCAAATTCAGGCAGTAGGCGCTATCCGGCACGCCCAGGGCTTTGACCAGGGTCAGCACTTCGCGCAGTTCGGCCACGCCTTCGTGCAAGGCGGCGCTGCCTTGCTGTGTGGCCAGCTTGTCGAGGATGGCCAGCGCGTCGGCGTGGTTCCGGCTGCGGATTTCGACGAAATCGAGGATGCGCTGCACGGCGTCGGCCGGCAGGTTGAAGCCTTCGCCGATCAGCGTTTCGCGCACGTAGTCAACACCGCGCTTGTCCAGCTTGTCCACTTCGCGCAGCACCAGCGCTTGCTGCTGCGCATCGGCCACGCCTTGCGCTTCGAAGAAGCCGCGCATCAGCTTGCGGTTGTTGAACTGGATGGTGAAATCGCCAATGCCCAGTTCGGAGAACACCGCATGGATGACGCCGACGATCTCGGCGTCGAAGCGGATGCTCAACTCGTCCTTGCCGATCACGTCGATGTCGCACTGGTAGAACTCGCGGAAACGCCCGCGCTGGGCGCGCTCACCGCGATACACGCGCTGGATCTGGTAACGGCGGAACGGGAACGCCAGTTCGTGCTCGTGTTCGGCCACGTAGCGCGCCAGCGGCACGGTCAGGTCGAAGCGCAGAGCCAGTTCCGGGAGACCGTCCGATTCCTTCTCCAGCGCACCGGTCGATTGCGCGAAATACACCTGACGCTCGGTTTCGCCGCCGGACTTGGTCAGCAACACCTCGGACAACTCGAACACCGGCGTTTCCACCGGCAGGAAGCCGAAGCGTTCGTAGTTGCGGCGAACCGTGTCCAGCATGCGCTGGAAGGCGATCTGCTCGCGGGGCAGAAGTTCCATGACCCCGGGCGGCGTGCGCGGCTTGATCAAGCGTGGCTCCAGAAGATATTCGTGCAGCGGTGACAGGTGCCGCATTTTAGCCGATTCGCCCCGCCCACTTGCCCGGAACCGGCCGGATTGCCTACAATAGGCGGCTCGCGGGGTGTAGCTCAGTCTGGTAGAGCGCTACGTTCGGGACGTAGAGGTCGCAGGTTCGAATCCTGTCTCCCCGACCAAATTCCTGATTTGCACGACGAACACCGGCCCCGCGCCGGTGTTCGTCTTTCCGGCCATCGCATCGGGCTGGAACGCACCGCCTTGCTGGCGATGTCGCTGGCCGCGTTCGCCGGACTGCTGTGGGCACCGATGCGGGCACCGGTGCTGTGGGTGACCCTGCTGAACGTGGGGCCGAGCACGTTTCCGCTGACGCGGACCCTGGTCAACCTGCGCACGCGCACGCCGCACGGGGCGGCGGGCCCTGTCGGGCTTCATGCAGGGCGTGGGCTACGCCCTCAATTGCCTGGGGCCGTTGTTTGCTCGGCTGGCTGCATTCGCTGACCCGCGACTGGCAGGTGCCACTCGCGTTTCTGCTGCTCTGCGCCGCCCTGTCCGTGGCGGGTGCGTGGTTCGCCTGCCGGCCGCGACGGCTGGAGGACTGCTGGCAGCGCGGCATTTACGCCTGCTGCAGGCCCGGGTGCCGCACCTGGCCTTCGCCGCGCACCACGAAACGTTCCACCGTCAGTGCTTCCAGCCCCATCGGGCCGTAGGAATGCAGGCGCGTGGTGGAGATGCCGATTTCCGCGCCCAGCCCCAGCTCGCCACCATCGCTGAAGCGCGACGAGGCGTTGACCATCACCACTGCCGAGCGCAGCGATTCGATGAATTTGCGCGCGTTGGCATCACTGCGGGTAACGATGACTTCGGTATGGTCGGAGGCGTACTGGCGGATGTGGGCGATGGCCTCGTCCAGCGAACCGACCACGCGCACGGCGATGACCAGATCCAGATATTCGGCGGCGTAGTCGTCTTCGCTGGCGGGTTTGGCGTCGGGCATCAGCGCTTGCGCGCGCGCATCGGCGCGCACCTCCACGCCGCGACCGCGCAGCAATTCCGCCGCCTTGGGCAAAAAATCCGCGGCAATGTCTTCATGCACCAGCAAGGTCTCCAGCGCATTGCAGGCGCTGGGCTTGGCGACCTTGCCGTCCAGCAGCAGACGCAGCGCCACGTCGAGGTCGGCGCTGGCATCGACGAACTGATGGCAGACGCCCTTGTAGTGCTTGATGACCGGCACGCGCGCGTGTTCGGCGACGAAGCGGATCAGGCCTTCGCCGCCGCGCGGAATCGCCAGGTCAACGATGTCGTTCAACTGGATCAGTTCCAGGATGGTTTCGCGGCGCAGGTCTTCGACCAGGGTCAGCGCCGCATCATTCAATCCGGCTTCCCGCAAGGCGCGCTTCAGCGATGCAGCGATGGCGGTGTTGGAATGGATGGCCTCGGAACCGCCGCGCAGGATCACGCCGTTGCCGGCCTTGATGCACAGCGCGGCGGCATCGGCGGTGACGTTGGGCCGTGCCTCATAGACCATCGCGATCACGCCCAGCGGCACGCGCACGCGCTCGACCACGATGCCGTTGGGGCGCACGTCGCGGCGGGTGACCTGGCCCACCGGGTCGGGCAATGCGGCGACTTCGCGCAGGGCGGTGGCCACGTCGGCCAATCGTTTGTCGTCGAGCAGCAGTCGATCGAGCATGGCGCTGCCGGTGCCCTTGGCCTTGGCCGCTTCGATGTCCTGCGCGTTGGCGGCGAGGATGACGGCGGCATCGGCTTCCAGCGCGCGCGCCATCGCTTCGAGCAGGGCGCTCTTGTCGGCGGTGGGCAACTGCGCCAGCGCCTGCGATGCGTCGCGGCAGGCCAGGGCGAGGGATTTGATGTCGGTCATAGCAGCACCAGGTCGTCGCGGTGGATGACGTTTTCGCCGTAGTTGTACCCCAGGATCGCCTCGATGTCGCGCGAATGGCGGCGCGCGATCTGGCGCACGTCGGCGGCGGAATACTGGCTGATGCCACGCGCAATCGTTTGCGTGTTGCCGGTTTCTTCGCGCAACGCCACCTGGATGGTGTCGCCGCGGCGGAAGTCGCCTTCGGCCGTCAGCACGCCGCCGGGCAGCAGCGATGCACCCTTGTCGCGCATCGCCTTTGCCGCGCCGGCATCGACGAGGATGCAGCCGGCTTCGACCGGCGCATGTCGCAGCCATGACTTGCGCGCGGCCAACCGGTTCTGCGCCGGGCGGAAGCGGGTGCCATGCAACTTGCCGTGCGCCAGCGCCTGCACCGTGCCGGCGCGGGTGCCGTTGAACAGGAAGGTTTCGATGCCGGCGGCGGCCGCTTTCGCCGCCGCTTCAAGCTTGGTGCGCATGCCGCCGGTGCCGACCGCGCTGCCGGCATCACCGGCCATCGCGAAGAATTCCGGGGTCAGCGCTTCCACGTCGAGGATGGGCCTGGCATCGGCCTGCGTGCGCGGATTGGCCGAATAGAAACCGTCGATGTCGGTGGCGATGAACAGCGCGTCGGCATCGACCAGCGCGGCGACGGTGGCAGCGAGGTTGTCGTTGTCGCCCAGCTTGATTTCATCGACCGAAACGGTGTCGTTCTCGTTGATCACCGGCAGCGCGCCCAGTTCCAGCAATTCGCTCAGCGTGGCGCGTGCGTTGAGATAGCGGCGGCGGTTGCGCAGGTCGTCGTGGGTCAGCAATACCTGCGCAACCGGACGCTCGAAGAAGCGTTGCCACAGGCCGATCAATTGCGCCTGGCCCAGGGCCGCCAGCGCCTGCTTTTCCGCCATCGCCACGCCCGCGCCGCCCTTGCGATGCAACAGGCCGCGCCCGGCGGCGACCGCACCGGAGGAAACGATCACCACTTCACGGCCAGTGGCAATACTGGCGGACACGAATTGCGCCAGGCCCAGTGCATGGCGCGGGCTGAGGCCTTCGCCTTCGGCCGCCAGCAGGCTGCTGCCGACCTTCAACACGGCGCGTTTCCATTGCGGCAGGGTTTGTTCGGTGAAGGGGGTCATGGAATCACGCGAATCGGGCGAGAGGGAAAAGGCTCGTCATTCCGCCTGCGCGGGAATGACGAGCAAAAAAACACTGCTACAACGCATTCCACCGCATGTTCAATTCCTCCAGCCGCGGATCCGCCGCCGCGCCGGGCGAGGTGCGTGCAGCCAGGCTGGCTTCCGGCGTCCTGCCCTCACCCGCCTTGTCCGCGCCTGCCGCAGCCGCCTTGTAGGCCTCGCGGAACGGCACGCCGGCAATCGCCGCTTCCACCGCAACATCGGTGGCGTACATGCCGCTGTCGATGGCCGCGCGGAGTTTGTCGTCGCGCCATTCCAGGTTGGCAAGCAAGGCCGGCAGCAATTCCAGCGCGGCCAGTCCGCGACCGAAGCCGTGGAAGATCGCGCCCTTGCTGGCCTGCAAATCGCGGTGATAGCCCGACGGCAACGACAACAGTTGTTCGATCTCGGTACGCGCCGCCGCCACGCTGGCATGGGTGGCGCGCATCAGTTCGATCACGTCCGGGTTGCGCTTGTTCGGCATGATCGAACTGCCGGTGGTGTACTGCGACGGCAACGCGACGAAACCGAACTCGGCGCTGGTGAACAGCGACAGGTCCCAAGCGATGCGGCGCAGGTCGAGCGTGGCGCTGCCCAGGGCTTCCAGCGCAGCCAGCTCGAACTTGCCGCGCGAGAGTTGCGCGTAGATCGGCGACACCTGCATGCGCGCGAAGCCCAGCGCCTGCGTGACGTGTTCGCGGTCCAGCTTCAGGTTGACACCGTAACCGGCGGCCGTGCCCAGCGGATTGCAGTCGATCAATTTCAAGGTATCGCTTGCGCGGATCGCATCGTCGATGAAGGCTTCGGCCCAGCCGGCCCACCACATGCCGGCGGAGGACACCACTGCGCGCTGGATGTGGGTATAGCCGGGAATCGGCAAGTCCTTTTCGGCTTGCGCGCGATCCAGCGCGACTTTTGCGATCTCCTTCGACAGCGTGGCGACACGCGCGATCTTTTCCTTCAACCACAGGCGCGTGGCGACCAATATCTGGTCGTTGCGGCTGCGCCCGGTGTGGATCTTGCGGCCGGCATCGCCCAGGCGTTCGGTCAGGCGGAATTCGATCGCCGAATGGCCGTCCTCGTAACGTTCGTCCAGCACGAAGTCGCCGCTGCGGAAATCCTCGGCCAGCACAGCCAGTTCGCGCTTCAGGCCAGCCAGCTCGTCGGCAGTCAGGATGCCGATGCGTTGCAGGCCTTCGGCATGCGCCGCGCTGGCGGCGATGTCGTGCAGGAAGAACTCGCGGTCCAGCAGCACGTCGTCGCCGGCGAGGAACTTCTGGATCTGCGCATCCACCGCCACGCCGGGTTTTTGCCAAAGCAGATCGCTCATGCTGCCTCCGAGAAATATTCGCCTTGCGGGATGCCCGCCAGCTCGTCAAAACCGAAAGCCAGGTTCAGGTTCTGCATCGCCTGCGTCGCCGCGCCCTTCAGCAGGTTGTCCAGCGTCGCCACCACGACCACGCGCTTGCCGCCGGGGGCCACGGTGAAGCCGCCGATCTGCACGCCGTGCCTGCCGGCGATGCGGCTGACCCACGGCACATCGTCGGTCACGCGGATCAGCGGCTCGCCGGTGTAGCGTTCGCGATACAACGCGCGCACTTCCTCCACTTTCAGCGACTTTTGCAGCCACAGGTTCGCGGTCAGGGTGATACCACGGAAATGTGGCGCGACGTGCGGCATGAATTCCACCGGCACGCCGAGTTGCCGCGAGACTTCGCGCTCGTGCATGTGATCGGCCAGCGAGTACGGCATCAGGTTGTCGCGCAGCAGATCGACGTTGTTCTTGTCCGACGGCGTGGTGCCCGCGCCGGAATAACCGGACACGCCGAAGCATTGCGGCGGGCCGGCCAACTGACCCAGCAGCGGCGCGATCGCAAGCTGCATCGCGGTGGCGTAGCAACCGGGGTTGCTGATGCGCTTCTGGCCGGCGTACATGCGGCGCGTGAGTTCCGGCAGACCGTAGAACCACGACTCGTCGAAGCGGTAGTCGGCGGACAGATCGACGATGACCGGGTTTGCCTTGGCTTCGTCGATGGCGGCGACATAGTCGCCAGCCTTGCCGTTGGGCAGCGCCAGCACGATGGCATCGGCGTTCTTGCGCGCAACGGCTTCCGGAGAAAGATTCTCGTAGCGCAATTCGCCGACATACGCGGCATTGTGTTCGCGCACCGACTGCCCGTCGAGTTCTCGCGAGGAGACGAAGGCCAACTCGAATTGCGGATGGCCCGCGATCAGCTTGATCAACTCGCTGCCGGTATGTCCGCGCGCACCGACGATGCCGATGGTTTGCTTGTTGCCCATGTCATTCCACCCAACTGGCCGGTCGCGTCGCGGTGTGGTGCGCGCAGCGGGCGATGTCGTTGAAGTCGTTAATGCCGTACCAGAACAGCTTCCATTTCTCCTGCTTGTAGCTGCCGTCGGACTCGCTGTAATAGAAGATGTTGACCGGGTTGTTGTGGCGCGAACGCCAGAACATCTGCGGGTTTTCCTCGCGCGCCACATGCCAGACGGCGCGGCCCAAGCCTTCGCCCTGCGCCTCGTCGAGCACGGCGAACTTGTCCAGATAGGCGAAGCCTTCTTCCTGCGTCAGCACCATCGCCGCGCGATAGGTTTCGCTGACATAGACGCGGTATGGCGTGGTCTTGTCGAAATAGTCATCCACCAGCGTGCGACCGAAGCTGGATTCGATCAGCGTGCGCATCCGTTCCTTGTCGATGCCTTCCCACGAGGTGAAGCGCAGCACGCGCTCGCCACGGCGGATCATCGTGCCCGATCCGCGATGGGTGAACAGTTCCTTGGCCAGTTCGTCGGGCCGGGTCATCGACACCGACGAGGTCAGCGGCAGCGCATCGAGCAATTCCTTGATCTGTTCCACCTTGACCCGCATGCCGCCATTGATCCACGGCTGCGCCATCAACTCGTCGTATTCGGTAGTGAGGTTGATCGATTCGATCAGCTTGCCGTTTTCATCGAGCAGGCCGCCGGTGCCGGTCAGGAACACGATCTTGTACGGCTGCAGGGTCTTGACCAGTTCGTTCGCGGCCCAGTCGGCGTTGATGTTCAGGTACTGGCCGCCGACGGTGACGCCGAGGCTGGCGATGACCGGGATCGCGCCGATGCGGATTGCGGCTTCCATCGCGGCGGTTTCGACCCGCGACACGCGGCCGACCAGACCGTACTCGTCCAGGCCGAGGAATTCGGCCTCGAACACGTTGGTGGTCAGCGAGGTCGCGTGCACGCCCTGCGCGTGCAGTTCCGACACCAGCTTCATGTTCTCGCGGATCATCACCTTGCGCACGATGGCGAGCCCTTCGTTGCTGGTGAAGCGCAGGCCATCGATGGTCTTCTTCTCGATGCCGGCGGCGGACAGTTCCTCGTCCAGTTGCGGGCCGGCGCCGTGCAGCACGATCGGGATCAGCCCGACCTGTTGCAGGAATGCCAGCGAGGACACCAGTTCGTCCAGGTTGTCGCGCAGGATCGCGCCGCCGACCTTGATCACGGCGAAGCGCTTCGCGTCCAGTTCCGAGAAACGCTTCAGGTACTGGTCGATTTCCTTCGCGCTGCCCATGTTGGAAAGCAGCTTGACGATGGTCTGCCGGGTCTGTTTGTTGGATTCGATGTTCATGCGGAAAAGATGCGTTGCACGGTGTCGGCGTAATGCCGCAGTTGTTGCAGGGAAACCCATTCATCGGCGGTGTGCGCCTGGGCGATGTCGCCGGGGCCATACACCAGCGCGGTCAGGCCGGCGGCGGAAAACAGCGAGGCTTCGGTCCAGAAATCGACCGCGTTGCCGATGGGCAGGTTCAATTCGTCGGCCAGGTCGCGCGCTTGCAGTCGTCGTTCTTCCGCTTTTGCCACGTCGCCGGACGGCAGCGACGGACCCCAGAACGTCGGCTCGTATTCGGCCAGCGCATCGGGATTGGCGAAAGACTTGAACGTGACGTGCAATTGTTCCGCATCCTGCGACGGCAACGGACGGAAGCCGAAACGCACTTCCGCGTTCGGCGCGATCATGTTCGCCTTGATGCCGCCCTCGACCTTGCCGATGTTGAAGCGCAAGCCGGTCAGGCCACCGAAACGCAGGTGTTTTTGCGCTTCGACATGGTCCAGCGCGGCCACGCCCCAGCGCATCGCGTTGTGCAGGGCCGACAATTGCAGCGCGTTTTCGGCCGATGCGTGGCCGGCCTGACCCTTGAACGCCATCCGCACCGCCGCAATGCCGCGATGCGCGAGCACCGCTTCGCCCCGGGTCGGCTCGGCGATGATCGCTTCCTTGAAGCCATATTCCTTTTCGTTGCGCGCCAGGAACGCGGCGATGCAGCGCGGATCGTTGGCTTCCTCGTCGCTGGAAAACAGCAACGCGGCGTCGCCCTTGCCCGCCTGCGCCGCCGCGATCAGCGCCGCCGCCGCGCCCTTGATGTCGCAGGCGCCCAGTCCGATGGCGCGGTCCCCGGTGACGCGCAGCCGGTGCGGATCCGCGGACCAATGCGGCGAATCCGGCACGGTATCCAGGTGCACGTTGAACACGCGCTTCGGATCGCCGCGCACCGCGAACATCGACACCGCGCCCGCGCCGTGGTCGGTCACTTCGATGTTGAAATCCGGCAACTGTTCGCGGATGTAGCCGAAGATCCCGCCGGTGCCGATTTGGCGTGGCGGATTGCGGGTATCGAACGACACCAGAATTTCAAGGTGTCTCAGTGTGGATTCGAGCATGCTCATGCGCCTTGCGCCTGCGTGTAGAGATCGGGACGCGAAATT
This sequence comes from Pseudoxanthomonas sp., assembly GCA_047607085.1. Taxonomy (GTDB): domain Bacteria; phylum Pseudomonadota; class Gammaproteobacteria; order Xanthomonadales; family Xanthomonadaceae; genus Pseudoxanthomonas_A. Next base: position 24,089 of record JASGDT010000014.1, read on the forward strand.
TCCATCAATCGATCGGGGCGCGTCGGCGCGGCGAAGCCGTATTGCGCGTACAGCCCATGCGCATCGAACGTCGCCAGCATGAAGCGGCGCAGGCCCTGCAATTGCGGATGCGCCATGATCGCGGCGACCAGTTGCTTGCTGTAGCCGCGGCCACGATGCTGCGGCAACACGAACACGTCGGCCAGATAGCCGAACGTGGCGAAGTCCGAAATCACCCGCGCGAACGCGATCTGCCCCGCGCCTTCGAGGTAACCGCCGAAGCACAGCGAACCGGCGATCGCGCGCTCCACCGTCTCTTTCGGAATGCCGTGACTCCAATAGGCCTCGATCGAAAGAAAACGATGGATCAGCGCAACGTCGAGTTCCGCCCTGTCGGTGCTGATGCGCAATTCGCTCATCGCGGCGTTTGCCTTATTTGTTGATTTCCGCCCACAGCGTGCTGCTCATGCCGAACAGCTTGATGAAGCCTTCGGCCTCTTCCACGCCCCAATCCGCCGACTGCGCATAGGTCGCGCCCTTGGCGTTGAGCAGGTGCGGCGACTTCACCGCCACTGCATCGACGCGACCACCGCGCGTTTCCAGCACGACTTCGCCGTTGACCCTGGATTGCGAGGACTTCAGGAAGGCTTCGATGTCGGTCTTCAGCGGGTCGTGGAAGAAACCTTCATAGACCAGTTCCACCCACTTGCGCGCCACCTCCGGCTTGAAGCGGTTCTGCTGCTTGCTCAGCACCGCGTCCTCCAGCGCGCGGTGCGCGGCCAGCAGCGCGGTCAGGCCCGGCGCTTCATAGACGATGCGGCCCTTCAGGCCGATCACGGTGTCGCCGGTATAAACGCCGCGACCGACGCCGTAGGAAGCGAACAGGGTGTTGAGCTTGGCCAGCAGTTGCGCGCCGGCCAGCGGCTTGCCGTCCAGTTCGACCGCTTCGCCTTCGACGAACTTCAGCGTGGCCTGCAACGGTTCCAGCGGCCACGCGCTGCGCGGCGCGCACCAGCCGCGCGCGCCTTCGCCGGGCGCTTCCCACTTGTCGATCTCGCCGCCGGACATGGTCACGCCCAGCAGGTTCTCGTTGATGGTGTAGGCCTTCTGCTTGGCGCGCACGCCGAAGCCGCGCTCCTCCAGGTACTTCTGCTCGTAGGCGCGGGTCTGGGTGTGCTGCTTCTGGATTTCGCGGATCGGCGCGAGGATCCGGTAGTCGCCCGACGCCTTGATCGCCAGGTCGAAGCGCACCTGGTCGTTGCCCATGCCGGTGCAACCGTGCGCGATGGTGTTGGTGCCCAGTTCCTGCGCGCGCTTGAGCGCGGCATCGACGATCAGGTAGCGGTCGGACACCAGCAGCGGATACTGGCCCTGGTAGCCCTCGCCGGCCCAGACGAAGGGCTTGACGAAGCCTTCCCAGATCGCCGGCCCGCCATCGACGGTGACGTGCGAGGCCACGCCCAGTTCGGCGGCGCGCTGTTCGATGAAGGCACGCTCCTCGGCGTCCACGCCGCCGGTGTCGGCGAACACGGTATGCACGGCGTAGCCCTGTTCCTGCAAATAGGGAACGCAGAAGCTGGTGTCGAGGCCGCCGGAGAAGGCGAGGACGATGTCTTTGGTGCTCATGGGGGATTTCCGTTTGCGTTTCGAAAGTTATTGGGAAGCAAGTGCGGCCATGATCGCCTTCTGCACGTGCAGGCGGTTCTCGGCTTCGTCGATGGCGATGCACTGCGGCGAATCCATCACCGCGTCGGTGGCCTTGACGTTGCGGCGCAGCGGCAGGCAGTGGCTGAACACGCCGTTGTTGGTCAGCGCCATCTTGGCTTCATCGACGATGAAGTGCTGGTACTGGTCGCGGATCGGTTTTTCCGGCGCCCAGTTGCCGAAGTACGGCAGCGCGCCCCAGCTTTTCGCATAGACTACGTCGGCGCCGGCGTAGGCGCTGTCGATGTCGTGGCTGATCGCGAACGATCCGCCGCTTTCGGCCACGTTGTCCTTCGCCCAGCCGATGTAGCGCTCGTCGAGCACGTAATCCGGCGTCGGGCACAGCAGGGTCACGTCCATGCCCATCCGCGTGGCGATGGTCAGCGCCGAGTTGGCGACCGCGGTGTTCAGCGGCTTCGGATGGTAGGTCCAGGTCAGCACGTACTTCTTGCCGCGCAGGTCGGTGGTGCCGAAGTGCTCCTGCAGGGCCAGCGCGTGCGCCAGTTCCTGGCAGGGGTGGGTGATGGTCTCCATGTTGATCACCGGCACCGGCGAATACTTCGCGAACGCCTTCAGCACGATGTCCTGGCGATCGTATTGCCAGTCGATGAACTTCGGGAAGGCGCGCACGCCGATCAGGTCAACATAGCGGCCCAGCACGCGCGCCACTTCGGCGATGTGCTCCTCCGTATCGCCATCCATCACCGTGCCCAGTTCGAATTCGATCGGCCACGCATCCTTGCCCGGTTGCAGCACCACCGCGTGGCCGCCCAACTGGAACGCGCCCAGTTCGAAGCTGGTGCGGGTACGCATCGACGGGTTGAAGAACACCAGCGCGATGCTTTTGCCCTTCAGCGCATCGCCGGCCTTGCTGCGCTTGAAGGCGGCGGCCTGCGCCAGCAACGCGTCGAGGTCGGCGCGGCTCCAGTCCTGGGTGTTGAGGAAGTGCTTCATGTCGGGCGGTCCTTTCGGTATTCCTTGCAATCGGATTTCTTGCGGTTGAACTTGCTGTTGAAACTGTTTGGCGGGCGCGAAAACGAAAAAACCCAGCTTCAGGCTGGGTTTCCGAACGAACGGCACGAGGCTCCGGTTACCCAGCGAAGGAATCGGGTTCCGGTCGGCGCGCACGCGAGGTCATGCCGGAGGCCATCCGGGCGGCGCTGGCGTGCTGGTGGGCGGTCGTGTTCATCGCGCGAATGGTCGCACGCGCACGCGCGCGGCGCAAGGCTTGGGCGGGAGTGCCTGCGGGAACGTGCGTCAGGGGCCGGGAGCGGAAGCACCCGCGCCGGGTTGGTACGGCATCACCGAAATGCGGATGCGCAGCCGGTTGCCCGGATCCTCGGGCAGGCGCGAGCGGTATTTCATGCCTTTGTAGATGTAATCGACGTCGTAGGCGACCGGGCGCTGGAACTCGTGCGAGGATGGCACCGAACGGCAACGCGGGCTGGCTTGCGCCGCGCTGGCTGCCGCCTGCCTGGCCTGCTGGCGTTCTTCGCTGCCGAAGAATTCCTTGACCGACGTCCAGGCCCGGGCCAGGCGCCCTTCCTCGGGTTGCGCGGCCTTGACGGCAGGCTTGGGCGCTTCTTCGCAGACCACTTCGGCGCGGGTTGCGCGCAGGGTCTCATAGACCGGCTCGACGTTCAGCACCTGGGCGTAATCCAGGCGCACGTTTTCCATTTGCGATGGCGGGTCGCGCAACGGTGGATCGTTCGCGCTTTGGGCCAGCAACGGCGACGGCACGGCCAACGCCAAGCCACACGACAACAGACAGCGGCGAAGAAAGGGCATTGCGCGGGGCATTCCGTGTGTCTGGGAGCCGGTGCCAGTTTAGGTGGCGCGGCTGGCGCGGGGCTGAACCGTGCCCTAGCGCGGTAGAATTGCGCGGCATTCCCCGACCCCCAACCCCGAACCGATGAGCCTGCGCCTGCACAACAACCTGACGCGGCGGCTGGAGCCGTTCGCGCCGCTCGACCCCGCCTGCCCGACGATGTACGTGTGCGGACCCACGGTTTACGACTACGTGCACATCGGCAACGCGCGCGGGCCGGTGGTGTTCGGCGTGCTGGCGGCGCTGCTGCGCCGGCGCCACGGCCGGCTGCGCTATGCGCGCAACATCACCGATGTCGATGACAAGATCAACGCCGCCGCGGCCGCGGCCGTGGTGCCGATCTCGGCGATCGCCGAACGCTTCGCCGTGGCCTACCGCGAGGACATGGCCGGGCTGGGCGTTGACGGCGACTTCGCCCCCGACATCGAGCCGACCGCGACCGGGCACATCGCGCAGATGATCGCGATGATCGAGAGCCTGATCGAATCCGGCCACGCTTACGCTGCCGAAGGGCATGTGCTGTTCTCGGTTTCCAGCTTCAAGGAATACGGCAAGCTCTCGCGGCGCGACCCGGAGGAAATGCTGGCCGGCGCCCGGGTCGAGGTGGCCCCGTACAAGCGCGATCCGGGCGATTTCGTGCTGTGGAAGCCTTCGACCGAAGGCCTGCCCGGCTGGGATTCGCCATGGAGCCACGGCCGCCCCGGCTGGCATATCGAATGCTCGGCGATGGCCGCCGCGCACCTGGGCGACAGCATCGACATCCATGCCGGCGGCGTGGATCTGCTGTTCCCGCATCACGAAAACGAGATCGCGCAAAGCGAATGTGCGCACGGCGGCAAGGTTTTCGCGCGCTACTGGCTGCACAACGGCATGCTGAATTTCGGCGGCGCGAAGATGAGCAAGTCGCTGGGCAACATCGAACGCGTGCACGATCTGCTGCGGAAGCACCCGCCCGAAGCCCTGCGTTACGCGCTGCTGTCGGCGCAATACCGGCAGCCGCTGGACTGGAACGATGCGCTGATCGAGCAGAGCGTGCGCACGCTGGACCGGCTGTACGGCACGCTGCGCGACCTTGCCGATGTCGATGCGACGGCGGCGATTCCGCAAACCGTCGAAGACGCCTTGGACGACGACCTCAACACGCCGCTGGCGCTGGCCGAAGTGGCACACCTCGCCGGCGAGGCGCGCAAGGCGTCCGATGCAGGCGACAAGCGCCGCTTGAAGTCGGAATTGCTGGGGGCGGGACTGGCGCTGGGCTTGCTGCAACAGGCACCGCAGGCATGGTTCGCGCGCGGCGCTTCCGGCGACGACGATGCGCGCATCCAGTCGCTGGTGGACGAACGCAACGCGGCCAGGAAAGCCCGCGATTTCGCCCGTGCCGATGCAATCCGCAAGCAGTTGGCCGACGAAGGCGTCCTGCTGGAAGACACGCCACAGGGCGTGCGCTGGAAGCGCGCATGATCGGCCCCTCCCCTGCGCGCAGGGGAGGCGGCAATATCCAGAGAACATGAAATGACCGAAACCCCCTTCCCTCTCGAACCCACCGCCGCCGAGGCGCAGCAGGCGATCCGCGACGAGTTCGCCTTCTTCGGCGACTGGTCCGAGCGTTACCAGTACCTGATCGACCTCGGCCGCAAGCTGCCGCCCTTTCCCGAGCAATGGAAGACCGAGGAGCACCGCCTGCTCGGCTGCCAGTCGCTGGTGTGGATCGTGCCCGAAGGCGACGCCGGCAAACTCAACTTCCACGCGATCAGCGATTCGGCCATCGTCTCCGGGTTGATCTACCTGGCGCTGCGGGTCTATTCCGGGCGCAGCGCGCGGGAAATCCTCGACACCGAGGCCAGCTACATCGCCGACATCGGCCTGGCCAGGCACCTGTCGCCGACCCGCAGCAACGGCCTGGCCGCGCTGCTGGGCTTCATCCGCCAGGCCGCGCAAGCGGCGGAAAACGGCACGGACGCCCGGGCGAGGCTGGCGTGAGCGGCGAGGCCGGCAAACCGCGCACCGACACGCTCGCGCTGCTGCGCAACCGCCGCTTCACCGAACTGCTCGCGTTCCGCCTCTGCACCCTCTTTTCCTACCAGATCGTCGCGGTCACGGTCGGCTGGCACATCTACAAGCTCACCGGCGACACCTTCAGGCTCGGCCTGGTCGGGCTGGCGGAAGTGCTGCCCTACCTCTGCGTGGCGCCGTTCGCCGGCTATCTGGTCGATCACCTGCCGCGGCGCAAGCTGGGCATGGCGGCGAGCGCGGCCCTGCTGCTGACCGCGCTGATCCTGGTCGCCGTGGCCCTCGGCCTGGTGCCGGCGAAGGGAACCTGGCCGATCTACGCGGCCATCGTGTTCACCGGCGCGGCGCGCTCCTTCCTGAGCCCCATCTACAACGCGATGTTCGCGCGGGTCATGTCGCGCGAGGACTATGCGCGCGGCACCGCGCTGGGCGGCATCGTGTTCGACGTGGGCACCGTGCTCGGCCCGGCGCTGGGCGGGCTGCTGGTCGGCTTCAGCGGCACGCCGCTGGCCTATGCGGTCGCCTGCGGCTTCGCCGGGCTGGCGATCGTCGCGCTGGCGCTGTTGCGGGTCGAAGAGCCGAAGCCCGCCATCGGCGGCGCGCCGATCTTCGCCAGCATCGCCGAGGGCGCGCGCTTCGTGTTCTCGCAGCAGGTCATGCTCGGCGCGATGGCGCTGGACATGTTCTCGGTGCTGCTCGGCGGCGTGGTGGCGATGCTGCCCGCCTTCATCCACGACATCCTGCATTACGGCCCGCAGGGACTGGGCATCCTACGCGCGGCGCCGGCGGCCGGCGCGATCGTGATGGGGCTGTGGCTGGCGCGGCATCCGCCGATGCGGCACGCGGGGCGTACCCTGCTTTACGCGGTGGCCGGCTTCGGACTGTCCGTGATCGCCTTCGGGCTGTCGCGCCACTTCTGGCTGTCGTTCGCGATCCTGCTGGCCTACGGCGCCTGCGACGCGGTTTCGGTGGTCCTGCGCACCACGATCATGCAGCTGATCACGCCGGACGAGATGCGCGGCCGGGTTGCGTCGATCAACGGCATCTTCATCAGTTCGTCGAACGAACTGGGCGCGTTCTACGCCGGCAGCATGGCCAGGCTGCTGGGGCTGATCCCCGCCGTCATCGTCGGCGGCTTCGCCATCCTCGGCGTGGTCGGCATCACCGCAACGAAGGCGCCAAGGCTGCGCAAGCTGGATTTGAGCGAGCTGCAGTAATGCGGCGGAAGAGACCGACCACGTCCCGACATGTCATGAACAGGATTCCGGCGATAATGCCGCGACCCCGCCCGCACCGCCCGCAATGAGCCGCGCCCTGTCGCCCGAACGCCTTTCGCGCCAGCACTTCTTCTGGTTGCTGCTGCTTGCCGTGCTGGCGTTGGCCGCCGGCATCGGCTTGCGCGAACCGACCCCGCCGGACGAGCCGCGTTTCGTGCTGGCGGCCAGGCACATGGTCGAATCCGGGCAGTGGTTGTTCCCGCAACGCGGCAGCGAGTTGTATGCGGAAAAGCCGCCGACCTTCATGTGGCTGCAAGCCGCCGCTCATGAAGTGGTGCGCAACTGGCGCATCGCCTTCCTGCTGCCGTCGCTGCTGTCGGCCTTGATGGTGTTGTGGCTGGTGCACGACCTTGGCAAGCGCCTGTGGAACCGGCAAGTCGGTCGTTATGCCGCGCTGGGCGTGTTCGTGTGCCTGCAATTCGGGCTGATGGCCAAGCGCGCGCAGATCGACATGACCGTGGTCGGGATGATGACGCTGTCGCTGTGGGGCCTGCTGCGGCACCTGCTGCGCGGCCCCGACTGGCGCGCATTGTGGCTGGGCTGTTTCGCCGCCGGGTTGGGCACGGTGACCAAGGGCGTAGGTTTTCTGCCGCTGCTGGTGCTGCTGCCGTGGCTGGTGTTGCGGCTGGCACGCGGGCCGCGCATCGAATGGAGCGCCGGCAATCTGGGCCGCAGCGCGTTGGGGCTGGTTTTCTTCGTCCTTGGCGCGGGCGTGTGGGTGTTCCCGATGGCGTGGACCGCCTATCTGGGCAGCGACCCGGCCTTGCAGCGCTACGCCAACGAAATCCTGTTCCGCCAGACCGCCACGCGCTATGCCAACGCCTGGCACCACGTCAAACCGTGGTGGTATTTCGGCCAGGTGATCCTGACGTTGTGGCTGCCGTTGTCGTGGCTGTTGCCGTGGCTGGCGCCGGCGTGGTGGCGACGCCTGAAGCGTTTCGACGCACGTTACGTGTTGCTGCTGGGCTGGTGCGCGCTGGTGCTGCTGTTCTTCAGCGCCAGTCCCGGCAAGCGCGAGGTCTATATCCTGCCGGCGTTGCCGGCCTTCGTGCTGGCCATCGCGCCGTTGTTGCCGGGCCTGCTGAAGCGCGCCGGCGTGCGCCGCTTGTTGCTCGGGTATCTGTTCGTGCTGGGTTCGGTGTTCCTGCTGGCGTCGGCTTCCGCACTGGCCGGGCACGGACATTGGGCCGACAAGCAGGCCGCCGCACGCGGCATGGATGCGGCCACCGTGCATGCCTTGCTGCTGTGGCTGCTGGCCTTGGGCGTCGCGTGGCTGGCCGCGGCGATCCGGGGTTGGCGCAACAAGGTCTGGCCGGCGCTGGTGGCTGCGACGATCGTGCTGTGGATCATCTACGGCCTGGGCGTGACGCCGGCATTGACCGCGGACAGTTCCGCACAATCGCTGATGCGCAAGGTCGGTGAGCGCATCGGACCGGATGCCGAGCTGGGCATGGTCGGCTGGCGCGAACAGAACCTGTTGCAAGCCGACCGCCCGGCGCGCGATTTCGGCTTCAAGAAATCCTGGCAGCAACAATGGGCCGGCGCCGAAGCCTGGCTGGCGGAAAAGCCGGAAAAGCGCTGGATCTTCACGCTGGACGAGGCGCTCAGCCCTTGCGCCGACAAGCAACGCGTCGTGGCCATCGGCCGCTCCAACCGCCGCAACTGGCTGCTGGTGCCGGGCACGGCATGGCAGCCCGGCTGCACCACGCCAAAGCTGGAAGGTCAGGCCACCTACGAGATCAGCGACGATGACAATGACGAATGAGGCCCCTGCCATCCTGCCGCTGTCGGTCGTGGTGCCGGTATTCAACGAACGCGACAACATCGCACCGCTGGTCGATGAAATCCTCGCCGCGCTGCGCGGGCGCATCGCCTTCGAGATCGTCTATATCGATGACCACTCGACCGACGACAGCCTGCAAGTGCTCGCGCAGTTGAGAGCCCGCGTGCCGGAACTGCGCGTGCTGCATCACGTCAGCAACAGCGGCCAGAGCACCTCGATCCGTACCGGCATCAAGGCCGCGCGCGGCGAATGGATCGCCACGCTCGACGGCGACGGCCAGAACGACCCGGCCGACATCCCCAGGCTGCTGTCCGCGCGCGATGCCGACGCCGCCGGCACCCGACTGTTCGCCGGCTGGCGCGTCAACCGCCAGGACAGCGGCAGCAAGCGCTGGGCGTCGAAGTGGGCCAACACGATCCGCTCGCGCCTGCTGCGCGACGACACGCCGGATACCGGCTGCGGCATCAAGCTGTTCGAGCGCGCCGCCTTCCTCGACCTGCCCTACTTCGACCACATGCACCGCTACCTGCCGGCGCTGATGCAGCGTGCCGGATACAAGACCGTCAGCGTGCCGGTGAACCATCGCCCGCGCGGCAGCGGCGTGAGCAAGTACAACAACTTGAACCGCGCCATCGTCGGCATCCGCGACCTGCGCGGCGTGGCGTGGTTGATTGCGCGCAGCAAGCGCACCGCCGTGGAGGAAGTCCGGTGATCGACCTCAACCAGCCGATCGAGTGGTTGTTCTGGACCGGCCTGCACGTCACCGGCTGGAAACTGATCGGCTACACCGGCGCGCTGATGTTCGGCGGCCGCTGGCTGGTGCAGTTCATCGCCAGCCGGCGCGCCGGCAAGCCGGTGATCCCGCGCCTGTTCTGGTACATGAGCGTGGTCGGCAGCCTGATGACGTTGAGCTACTTCCTGTTCTCGGCCAAGCAGGACTCGGTCGGCGTGCTGCAGAACCTGTTCCCCGCGTTCACCGCGCTGTATTCGCTGCACCTGGACATCCGCCATCGCGGATGGAAGCGGGACAAGGCGACGCACTGATTTCGCACAGCGGAACCCGCGAAGCGGAATCGCCTGCGACGCCAACTCAGCAATCGCCAGCGACAGAGGCCGGCGCAGTTTCCGCGCGATAGCGCTCCAGCTTGCGGCAGATGAAGTCTTCCACTTCGCGCAGCGCAACCAGCTTTGCCTGGATCACGCCAAGCCTCGCTTCCAGGAACTCTATCGTCTGTTCCTTCGTCGGTGAATTCTCGGCGTAGGCCTTCAGGATCGGGCCGATCTCCTTCAGCGAGAAACCCAACTGTTGTGCCTGGCGCACTTTCTCGATCGTATCCAACACCGACGGATCGTACTCGCGGTAGACCCGGCTGCCGGCCGTGCGCGGCGTCGAAGCGATCAGCCCCAGTTCTTCGTAGTGGCGGATGCCGTCCTTGGACATGCCGGCGATCTTCGCGATCTCGTTGATGAGCATGGCAACCGGACCTGTTGACTGTGGGGTTTCCCCACACCCTATCCTCTTTCGCCACCGACCATCAACACCACTGGAGTGGCGATTCATGAACACTGGAAACAAGCCCGTGGCCCTCGTTACCGGAGCCTCGTCCGGCATGGGCAAAGATTTCGCGTTGCGGCTGATCGAGGAAGGCTACCTCGTTTACGGCGCGGCGCGGCGGATCGAACGCATGGACGACATCCGCACCGCCGGCGGCAACGTCCTGCGGCTGGACGTCACCGATGATGCCTCGATGGTCGATGCCATCGAGCGCATCGTCCGCGAGCAGGGACAGATCGACGTGCTGATCAACAATGCCGGCTACGGCCAGTGCGGTGCGCTCGAGGACGTGCCGGTCGCCGAAGGGCGCCGCCAGATGGAGGTCAATCTGTTCGGCGCCGCGCGCCTCACGCAGCTTTGCCTTCCACACATGCGCTCCCGGCGTTTCGGCAGGATATTCAACATCTCGTCGATCGGCGGAAAGTTCTCGCTGCCGCTTAGCGGCTGGTACCACGCTTCCAAGTTCGCGCTGGAGGCGTATTCCGATGCATTGCGCAACGAAGTTCGCCAGTTCGGCATCGATGTGGTCGTGATCGAGCCGGGCGGCGTCGAAAGTGAATGGAGCGGCATCGCCACAATGGAAGCGGAGCGGTACTCCGGCCAAGGCGCCTATGCGGACATGGCGGAGAAATTCCGCAAGTTGCAGGCAGGCCTGCACCGGCTACCGCCGCCCAGCGTCATCAGCAATCTGATCGTCAAGGCGCTTAAGGCAAAGCGACCGAAAACGCGCTACCACGCCGGTTTGATGGCCGGGTCGATGTTGTTCTTGCGCCGGCATCTTTCCGACCGCATGTTCGATCGACTGATTGCGATAGCAATGTGCTGAAGCCCGCCCTCAAGCCGCGCAGCGCGCGCACAAGCCATGCACTTCCAGCGTCTGTGCCTGCGGCCTGAAGCCCAGCGACCTGGCGCGGTCCTCCAGTTGCGCGACCACTTCCACGTCTTCCAGCTCCACCGCGCTGTGGCAGCGGTCGCAGATCAGGAACGGCACCGAGTGTTGCACGCTGCTGGGGTGATGACAGGCGACGAAAGCGTTGACCGATTCGAGCTTGTGCACGAAACCGTTGGCCATCAGGAAATCCAGCGCGCGATACACCGTGGGCGGCGCGTCGGCGCCGACGCCGTCACCGCGGGTGGCATTGGCTTTGCGCACTTTTTCCAGCAGGTCGTAGGCCTTGATCGGTTTGCCGGCTTGCGCGATCAGTTCCAGCACGCGGGCGCGGATCGGGGTGAGGCGCAAGCCACGTTCGGCGCAGGCGTTTTCCACCGCACGCACGAACGCGGCGGCGTCATCGACGTGATGCGACGGGTCGGTGCAGTGCGTGTGGTGGGCGTGCTTGCGGGGCATGGCTGGATTATGCGCCCGCCTTGGCGATGGCGGCGTCGATGCGTGCGAGGGCTTGATCGCGGCCGGCCAGATAGACGGTGTGCGAAATATCCGGGCTGACCTGGGTGCCGGTAATCGCCACGCGCAGCGGCTGCGCGACCTTGCCCATGCCGATGCCCAGTTGCGCGGCGGCATCGTGCAAGGCGACGCCGACGCTTTCCGCGTTCCAGGCCGGCAAGGCGGCCAGCAGTTCACGCGCTTTCTGCAAGGGCGCGACGGCTTCGGGCTTGAGATGCCTGGCGACGGCAGCTTCGTCGTAGTGTTCCAGCGGCACAAACCACACCACGGATTTTTCCGCCATTTCCTTCAAGGTCTGCACGCGCTCGCGCAGGGCGATGACGATGTCGCTGGCCTTCGGGCCTTTGCTCAAATCCAGATTCAACTTCTGCAATTGGTATTCGAGTTGTGGCGCGATGGCTTCGGGCGCATCGGTTTTCAGCCAGTGCTGGTTGACCCAGCCCAGTTTGGCCATGTCCAGGCGCGCGGCCTTGCTGTTGACGTCCTGCACGTCGAACAACGCGATCAATTCCTCGCGGGTGAAGATTTCCTGGTCGCCGTGCGACCAGCCGAGCCGGGCCAGATAGTTCAGCAGCGCGTGCGGCAGGTAGCCGGCGTCCTTGTACTGCATCACGTCGGCCGCGCCGGTGCGCTTGGACAGCTTGGCGCCCTGCTCGTCGAGGATCATCGGCATGTGCGCGAACTTCGGCACCGGCGCGCCCAGCGCCTGGTACAGGTTGATCTGGCGCGGGGTGTTGTTGATATGGTCGTCGCCGCGGATCACTTCGGTGATGGCCATGTCCCAGTCGTCAACCACCACCGCGAAGTTGTAGGTCGGGTAGCCGTCGGGGCGGAAGATCACCATGTCGTCGAGCTCGCTGTTGGCGATCTCGATGCGGCCCTTGATCAGGTCGTCGAAGGCGACCACGCCGTCGGGCGGATTCTTGAAGCGGATCACCCGGTTCGGGTCGTCGCGGTACGGCAGGTTCGCCTCGCGCGCGGCGCCGTTGTAGCGCGGCTTCTCCTGCTTCGCCATCGCCGCCTCGCGCATCGCGTCGAGTTCCTCCTTCGACTCGTAGGCGTAGTAGGCCTTGCCTTCGGCGACGAGTTGTTCCGCCACTTCCTTGTAGCGGGCCACGCGGTCGGTCTGGTAGATCGGGCCTTCGTCGTAATCCAGCCCCAGCCACTCCATCGCTTCCAGGATCGCGTCGATCGCCGCCTGCGTGCTGCGCTCGCGGTCGGTGTCCTCGATGCGCAGGATGAAGTCGCCGCCGCGGTGACGCGCCTCCAGCCAGCAGTACAGCGCGGTGCGCGCGCCGCCGATGTGCAGGTAGCCGGTGGGACTGGGGGCGAAGCGGGTGCGGCAGGTCATGATTCTGGTTTGCTGCGGAGAGGTCGCCCATTTTACGGGAACCGGTAGCCGGAAACCGGAATGCCGCAGTTTTCCAGCTGCCGATTGCCGGCTCACGGCTACCGTATCATTGCGCCATGACCACGCTTTTCATTTCCGACCTGCACCTGGACGCCAGCCGGCCGGCCATCACCTCGTTGTTCGGGCGGTTTCTGCGCGAAGAGGCAATGCGCGCCGATGCGCTGTACATCCTCGGCGACCTGTTCGAGGCGTGGGTCGGCGATGACGATACTTCCGAAGTCGGTGCCGAGGTGGCAGCGCACCTGCGCGAAGTCGCCGATGCCGGGGTGCCGGTGTTCTTCATTCGCGGCAACCGCGATTTCCTCGTCGGCACCGATTACGCGCAGCGCGCCGGTTTTCGCATCCTGCCCGATCCGGCGGTGGCGATGCTGTACGGCAAACCGGTGCTGCTGATGCACGGCGACCTGTTGTGCAGCGACGACGTGGCCTACCAGCAGTTCCGCGCGCAGACCCGCGACCCGGCGTGGCAGGCGCAGTTCCTGTCGCAGCCGCTGGCGGCGCGACTGGCCTTCGCGGCGAAGGCGCGCGAGGCGAGCGTGGCGCGCCAGCAGGAGATGCTGGGCGGCGACAAGACGCGATTCGAGACGGTCACCGACGTGACGCCGGCGACGGTCGAGGCCGCCTTCGTCCGCTACGGCATCGACACGCTGATCCACGGCCACACGCACCGGCCGGCAATCCACGACCTCGAAGTCGGCGGCCATGCCTGCAGACGCGTCGTGCTGGGCGACTGGTACGAGCAGGGATCGGTGTTGCGGACGGATGCCGACGGGATGAGGCTGGAAAAGTTGTAAAGCCCTTCTCCCGTCAGGAGAAGGAACCAACCATCGTCAAGGCGATTCCAGCGCCGCCAGTTCGTCTTCGTCGAAGCCGGCCAGCAGGCGCGCTTCCAGGTTGAAGGGGCCGTGCAAATAGCCGCCGGCGTATTCGCGCAGCAGTTCGCGGAAACGCGCACGGGGTTCGACGCCGCGTTGTTCGCAGTGCCAGCGATACCAGCGGGTGCCGGCGGCGACGTGCGGGATTTCCTCGCGCAGAATGACGACGAGGATGTCGGCGGTGGCGTCGTCGCCGAGTTCGCGCAGCTTTTTTATCATGCCGGGGGTCACGTCCAGCCCGCGCGCTTCCAGCACGCGCGGCACCAGTGCCATGCGCGCCAGACCGTCGTGCGCGGTTTTCTCGCACATCTCCCACAGGCCGTTGTGGGCATCGAAATCGCCGTAGTCGTGACCCAGGTCGCGCAGGCGTGCGCGCAGCATCGTGAAGTGGCGCGATTCATCGTTGGCCACCGATACCCAATCCGCATAGAACTGTTGCGGCAGGCCGCGGAAGCGATACACCGCGTCCCAGCCCAGGTCGATGGCGTTGAGTTCGATGTGGCAGACGGCGTGGATGAAGGCGGCGCGGCCTTCGATATTGCCGAAGCCGCGGCGCGGCAGGTCGCGCGGGTGGACGAGTTCCGGTTTCGGCGGGCGGCCGGGCATGCAGATCGGCTGCGGCGCGGGAGCGTCGTCGGGGATTGCAAGTTCGCCGCGCGCAAAGGCGGCGGCGTATTGGCGGGTCAGCGCGACTTTTTGATCGGGGCTGGCGGCGGCGAGGCATTCTGCGGCGGCGGTGAAAAGGGATTTCATTGCACTTTTCTGCTCTGCTTTCGCGCGAGGCTCGCTGCGCTCGCGCTCCTCATCCACCCTACGGGCGCCTATTCCGGCCCGGCGCGGCGCGCGGGGCGTTCATCGTCGCGCGAGCCAATGGCTCGCAAACACTCATCTTCACCCCGCAAGCGGGGAGAACGGGATGTCCGCTCAGCCCACGCGGCGTTGCTTCTTGGCCTCGTCGCTGCGCAGCTGCTGGATACGCTCGAAATAGCCGTTGTCGATGCCGGTGACGTATTCGCCGTTGAAGCAGGAGGAATCGAACGCGGTCAGTTCGCGATTGCCTTCGCGCACGGCGGCTTCGAGGTCTTCCAGGTCCTGATAGACCAGCCAGTCGCAGCCGAGGAATTTCTCGATTTCCTCGATGCTGCGGCCGTTGGCGACCAGTTCGTCGGCGGCAGGCATGTCGATGCCGTAGATGTTGGGGTGGCGCACCGGCGGCGCGGCGCTGGCCAGATAGACCTTGCGCGCGCCGGCGTCGCGGGCCATCTGCACGATCTGCTGGCTGGTGGTGCCGCGCACGATGGAGTCATCGACCAGCAGTACCACGCGGTTGCGGAATTCCAGGTGGATCGGATTCAACTTCCGGCGCACGGATTTCACGCGCTCGCCCTGCCCCGGCATGATGAAGGTGCGGCCGACATAGCGGTTCTTGATGAAGCCCTCGCGGTACTTCACGCCCAGCACGTTGCTGATTTCCAGCGCCGCGTCGCGGCTGGTATCGGGAATCGGGATGATGGTGTCGATGTCGTGATCCGGGCGCAGGCGCAGGATCTTTTCGCCCAGCTTGATGCCCATGCGCATGCGTGCCTTGTGCACCGAGACGTTGTCGATCATCGAGTCCGGACGGGCGAAATAGACATACTCGAAGATGCACGGCGCATGCTGCTGCGATTCGGCACAGACTTCGCTGAAAAGTTCGCCGCGCGCGGTGATGACCAGCGCTTCACCGGGCTGCACGTCGCGCACGCGCTGGTAGCCGAGGATGTCCAGCGCGGCGGATTCCGATGCGATCATGTACTCGGTGAATTCGTCGTGCGCGCGCTTGCCCAGCACCAGCGGGCGGATGCCGTGCGGGTCGCGGAAGGCAACCAGGCCCAATCCCAGCACGGTGCTGACCACGGCGTAGCCGCCCTTCACGCGCTTGTGCACCCCGGCCACCGCGCGGATCGCCGCTTCCGGCGACAGCGTGCGCTGCTTGTCCAGTTCGTGCGCGAACACGTTGAGCAGCACTTCGCTGTCCGATTCGGTATTGATGTTGCGGCGGTCGGTGGCGAACACTGCCTGGCGCAGCGATTCGGTGTTGATCAGGTTGCCGTTGTGCGCCAGCGCGATGCCGTAGGGCGAATTGACGTAGAACGGCTGCGCCTCGTCCATGCCTTCGGAACCGGCGGTCGGGTAGCGGCAATGGGCGATGCCGACGCGGCCTTCCAGCACGCTCATCGCCTTGGCATTGAACACGTCGCGCACCAGCCCGTTGCCCTTGTGCAGGCGCAGGCGCGTGCCGTCGGCGGTAGCAATCCCGGCGGCATCCTGACCACGGTGCTGGAGCACGGTCAAACCGTCGTACAACTGGCCGGCAACGTTCTGCGCGCCGACGATTCCGACAATGCCACACATGGCGGGGAGTCTCTCTGCTGGGGTCGGTTGGCCCGCTCAACGGGCGACGGGCTGCTCGGGAACGGACTGCCCGGGAACGGACGGTTCCGGGGCAGCGGGTTGCCGGACGCCTTCGTCCAGCGGCAGGGGCAAGGGTTCTGGATGGGCGCCATTATCGCCGCTTGGCGCGTCGTTGCCAAAAGCGAGGCGTTCAGCCGCCCATGCCGGCAGCCAGCCGCGCATCCATTCCACGCCCGGTTGCAACAACGGCACCACTTGCGAATCCTGCCATTCCGGCTCGCGCGGCAGGTCGGTGAAGCCCAGCAGCAGCAGCAGCGCGCAGGCGATGACCCCGCCCCGCGCCACGCCCAGCGCCAGGCCCAGCAGGCGGTCCAACCCGGACAGGCCGACACCCTTGACCAGTTTGCGGACGAACCAGCCAACCAGAGCCACGAAAACCATCACCGCGAAGAAACCCAGCGCGTAGCCGCCAAACAATTCGGTCAGGGTGGGTTGGCCGTCGTCGGACAGCCACATCGCCACTTCGCCGCCGTAGCGGAACGCCGCCCAGCCGGCCAGCACCCACGCCAGAATCGACGCGATCGCGCCGACGAAACCGCGCAACAGGCCGAACAGCGCGGAAACGCCGATCAGTGCAAGGAGGACGAGGTCGAGGAGGGGCATCGGGAGTCAGTGCGGGGGAAAACCAGGTCGTCCTGCTTCTGCTTTTCACGAATCATGGATTTCAGCGGACGCATGTCCGACCATCATCAATCCCGGCTCTCAGAACCTGTTCAAAGTCTGTCGCGAGCGTCGCCAGTTGGCGCGTGGTGGAGCGCAGGAAGCGCAGCGTATGCGTGATACGTGAGCATTCCGAGCACCGCACGCGCGCCATCTGGCAAGCGCAGCAAGACTTTGAACAGGTTCTCACGGATGCGACCGTACCTGTCCCGACTGCCCCAGTTTCGCCGCAACCTGCGCCTGCAATTGTTCGGCCTGGGCGCGGGTGGCGACCGGGCCGACGCGCACGCGGCTCAGGGTGCCTTTGTCGGTGCGCACCTGGTCAACGATGGCGCTGAAGCCGGCCGCGCGCACGCGGTCGCGCAAGGCGTTGGCCTCGGCGACGTTGGAGAACGCGCCCAGTTGCACGGCGAAGCCGGTCGATGCGGCGGCCGGCGCAACGGGTTTGGCCGGTTCGGGCCCGGGTGCAGCGGGCGTTGCCGCCGGCTTCGGCGTTTCGACCGGTTTGGGTGCGGCGGCGACCGGCTTGGCGGGTTCGGGTTTGGGCGCTTCCGGCTTGGGCGGCACGGGCCCGGCCGGTTCCGGCGGCAAGGCTTCGGTGCGCGTCGGTTGCGCGGCGACGGCCGGTTGCGGCGTCGAAGCCACCGGCACGGGGGCAGCCGGCGCTGCGGCGTCCAGGGCGATGACCTGCGCATTCACGTCGTTGCGCACCTTGGCCGCCTGCAGGCGCACGACTTCGGCCTGGGCACGGTCGGCGTAAGGACCGACGCGCACGCGCCACACCGCGCGGCCGTTGAGGGTGTCGGTGGCGACGAAGCCGGGCAATTGCGCCTGCTTCAACTTCGCGACCACCGCATCGGCATCGGCGGCGCTGGCATAGGCACCGAAGCTGACTGCGTAATCGCCAGCGGCGGCGGTCGGCGGCAACGCCGTGGCGGTGTCGCCCGCAGGCTGCGACGCAGTTGGCGTTTCGGGCTTGACCGCAACAGGCATGCCCAGCGCGCCGCCAACCGGCGCGGCGCCGGGCGTACCCAGCGGGATTTCGACGAAATCGCCCTTCGGCTCGTCCGGTACCTTCATCGACACATCGGAAACGCCGCTGTCGGGCGCGGGGCCCTTCACCAGCATCGGCAGGAAGATCACGGCCAGCGCGATCAACACGACTGCGCCGATCAGGCGCTGTTTCAACGGAGAATCCATGCGGTTTTCGGTGCGATGGCGGAAGGTCGGGCCGATTATAGGCATCGGGCGCGTGCGCTTGCCGTCATTGGCCTGAATGCAGCCAATCCAGCGCAGTCGCGGCCGCATGAAAGGAACCGAACACCAGCACGCGGTCGCCGGCTTCGGCCTGCGCCAACGCCGACGCCAGCGCCTGCGTCAGATCCGCGTGACGCGCGCCTTGCGCCGCTGTCGTGCCGGCCAGTTTGCTCGCCAGCGCATCGACGCCCTGCCCGCGCGCACCGGCTTCATTGCTGCCGGCCAACAGCCAGGACGCCGGCTGCGCATCGAAGGCTGTCACTACCTGCGCCGCGTCCTTGTCGGCCAGCGCCGCATAAACGATGAAATCGCGGCCGGCGTGCGCTTGCGCAGCCAGCCACGCGGCCAGTTCGCGCGCGGCCTGCGGGTTGTGGCCCACGTCGATGTAAATGCCCACGCCGTTGCGTTCGAAACGCTGCAAGCGCCCCGGCAGGCGCGTGTTGACGATGCCCGGCGCGAATGCGGCATCGGCCGGCGATTGCGGCAAGGCGCGCAAGGCGGCGATCGCGGTGGCGGCATTGTGGAATTGCGCCGGCGCGGGCAGTGGCGGATTCGGCAGCGCCAGTTCGTTGCCGGCATCGCGCCAGCGCCAGTGCGCAGCATCGATGGATTCCGCGAAGAAATCGCTGCCGAAGCGGATCGCGTTCGCGCCGATGGCATAGGCGTGGCGCAACACGCTGGAAGGCGAATCCGCCTCGCCCAGCACCAGCGGCTTCCACGCCCGTGCAATGCCGGCCTTCTCCGCGCCGATGCTTTCGCGGTCGGGGCCAAGCCATTCGACGTGGTCGATGTCTATCGTGGTGATGACGGCAACGTCGGCATCGACGATGTTCACCGCATCGAGGCGACCGCCGAGGCCGACCTCAAGGACGGCGAGGTCGAGGTTGGCGCGCTGGAACAGCCAGAGTGCGGCGAGCGTGCCGTATTCGAAATAGGTGAGTGTCGTATCGCCGCGTGCGGCTTCGACTGCTTCGAACGCGCGGACGAGCTCATCATCATCCGCTTCCATACCCTCGATCCGCACGCGCTCGTTGTAACGCAGCAGATGCGGTGAGGTATAGGCACCGACCTTCCAGCCGGCTTCATGCGCGATGGATTCGATGAAGGCGACGGTGGAACCCTTGCCGTTGGTGCCGGCAACAACGATCACCTGCTCCGCCGGTTTTCCCAGCCCCAACCGCGCGGCGACTTCGCGCACGCGCTCCAGCCCCATCGCGATGGATTTCGGATGCTGGCGCTCGATGTGGTCGAGCCAGTCGGAGAGGTCATGGGGCATGCGCACATTGTAGGCTGCGCCCCGGAATTCGCTCGCCTATGCCGCAACCGCCGCCGGCTGCGGTCGCGACGGATCCACGACGCGCCCGCCCTCCACCACCAGCACGCGGTCCGCGCTGGCGATGGTTTCCGGGCGGTGGGCCACGATCACCTTGGTCAGTTGCAGCGCCTTCACCGCCTCGTTGACCCAGCGTTCCTTCACCACGTCCAAATGACTGGTGGCCTCGTCCAGGAACAGCAACTTCGGCTGCCGATACAAGGCCCGCGCCAGGATCACCCGTTGCTTCTGCCCGCCGGACAAGCTGCTGCCCATGTCGCCGATCAGGCTGTGGTAGCCCATCGGCATGGCGGCAATCTCGTCGTGGATCGCCGCCAACCGTGCCGCCGTTTCGATGCGTTGCAGGTCGAAATCCGGGTCGAAGAAGGAAATGTTGTCGGCCACGCTGCCGGCGAACAACTGGTCGTCCTGCATCACCGCGCCAACGATGGCGCGCACGTTGCGTGGACCGACCTTGTTCAGGTCGTTGCCGCCGATGCGGATGTGTCCGGCGGTCGGCTGCAACAGGCCCAGCATCAGCTTGACCAGGGTGGTCTTGCCGCAGCCGGAGGCACCGACGATGGCCACCGATTCGCCCGGCTCGATGGTGAAACTGCAATCCTTCAACACCCACGGCTCGCCGTCGGCATAGCGGAACGACAGGCTTTCCACCTCGATGCGCGTATCGGCCGGCGGCGCGGCCTCGGGCAGGTCGTGGCTGGCTTCGGGCGGCGTCAGCACGATGTCGGCCAGGCGCTCGCCATGCAGGCGCAGCATGCGGAACTCCACCGCCTTGTCGATCAGCGCGGCCATGCGCTGGGCAAACTGATCCTTGTAGGCCAGGTAGGCGATCAGCATGCCCACCGAGAACACGTTCTGCAGCGCCAGCAGCGCGCCGATCCAGATCACCGCGATGCGCTCCACGCCGAACACCAGCTGGCTGGCGCCGTTGAAGCCCAGCCCCATCGTCGCCAATCGCACCTCGTGGTTGACCGTATCGACCATCAGGTTGTCGTAGGTGGCGCGGCGCTGCGATTCCTCGCCGGCCACCTTCAGGCTCTGCATGCCGCGCAGCGATTCCAGCAGGTGGGTCTGCTGCTTCGCGGCGGCCACCAGTTGCTGTTCGGTGCGGTCGCGTACCGGGCGGTAGGCCACGGCGCGTATGCCCAGGTACAGCGCCACCCCCAGCAGCGTCACCAGCGCCAGCTTCCAGCTATAGACCAGCATCAGGCCGAAGGTGACCAGCGCCATCAAGCCGTCAATGATCGCCTCGACAAAACTGGTGGTCAGGGTGCGCTGGATCGCCTGCACCGAGGCCATGCGCGAGGTGATGTCGCCCAGGTGGCGCTTCTCGAAATAGTCCAGCGGCAGTTTCAGCAAATGGGCGAAGACATTGCCCATCCATTGCAGGCCCAGCCGCGAGGACAGATACACCACCGACCACCCGCGCAGCAGGCCAATGCCTATCTGCAACAACAGCGCCAGGCCGAAGCCTAGCCCCAGCACGGTCAGCAGATCCTTGTCGGCGGATACCAATACCTGATCCACCACCCACTGCATCAGGAATGGGGCCAGCACCACGAACACCTGCAAGGCCACCGACAGCAGCAGGATCAGGCCCAGCGCGCGCCACAGCCCGCGCACCGGGCCGGTCAGTTGCCGGGCGCTGATCGCAGGGGCCGCCTTCTGCGGCTTGAACTCGGCGGTGGGCGACAGTTCCAGCGCCACGCCGGTGAAGTGGTCGGAGACTTCGGACAGCGACAGCTTGCGTTCGCCGATGGCCGGGTCGAACACCGTCACCTTCGATTTGCCGACCTTCGCCAGCACCACGAAGTGGTTCAAGTCCCAATGCAGCACGCAGGGCAAGGCCAGCTTGCCCAGGTCGTCCATGTCCAGCCGCAGGGCGCGGGTGGAGAAGCCCAATTGCTGTGCCACCTGGATCAGGTTGGCCAGCTTGGCTCCCTTCAGCGACAGCGCAAAGCGGCGGCGCATCTCCGGCAGACCGATGTGCAAGCCATGCGCGCCGGCCACCATCGCCAGCGCGGCCAGGCCACATTCGGCGGCTTCGGATTGGATGATGGGTTTCATGACGTAGGGCGGGTCTCGACCCGCCAAAGCTTTTCGTTACGCGCAGTGACGGCAATTTGGCGGGTCAAGACCCGCCCTACCGGATTTTTCCTACCTGCCGGCCAGCGAAAGACCGATGGCCCACACCCGGCAGACACGGCAAGGTATCGCCCATGTCGAACTATCGCCGCGCATGGGTGCCGGGTGGCACGTATTTCTTCACCGTCAACCTGCTGCGGCGGGATCAACGGCTGTTGATCGAACAGGTGGATGCGCTGCGCTGCGCATTCCGCCAGACGCGCATCGCGCACCCTTTTGATCTGTCCGCCATCGTCATCCTGCCCGATCATTTGCATTGCCTGTGGCGGCTGCCCGCAGGCGACGCCGACAATGCCGTGCGTTGGCGTTCCATCAAGACAATTTTCTCGCGCGCCCTGCCCGCCGGGGAATACCGGTCGGCGCGGCGGTTGGCGAAAGGCGAACGCGGCATCTGGCAACGCCGTTATTGGGAGCACCTGATCCGCGACGAACGCGATTTCGCGGCGCATGTCGATTACATCCATATCAATCCGGTCAAGCATGGTCATGTGCTGCGGGTGGTGGATTGGCCGTATTCGTCGTTCCATCGGTACGCGCATCGTGGAGATTTGCCGGTCGATTGGGCGGGTGCACCAGAAGCTACGGGGTCGTTCGGCGAGAGAGTCGTGCCGGATGCCATGTGACGGTCGCCTGCGCGACGGCAGATCAAGAGGCGGGTCAAGACCCGCCCTACGTACGATGTAGGGCGGGTTTCAACCCGCCTTACGCGTTGCGGGTGGTGGATTGGCCGTATTCGTCGTTCCATCGGTATGTGCGTCGTGGAGATTTGCCGGTCGATTGGGCGGGCGCACCGGAACCCACGGGGTCGTTCGGCGAGAGAACCCGGGCGGATACCATGTGATGACGCATCACGGTGGCGCATCACGATGGCGGGTCAAGACCCGCCTTACGCGCGTTTGGATATCAACCCCCATTTCGGGATATAACATGAGGCATCAAAAGAGCCAGAAAAATAGCGCTGTTATATAAAGAATGATGCAGGACTGATGACCAGTAACCACACCATTTATCTTCAGCATTAACTATGAAACTTGAAATAATAAAGAAAGGAATAGCTACACCAAATGGCCTTATATCTACAACCCCCGAATGAATACTCGAGTGTATAACCCCCATAGTCAATGCAACCAACAAAGGCTTAACCCAGAATCTTTTTGACTTCCACCGCATCACTCCTTTTACTAACAGCAGGCAAATTGCATTCTCAATCACCGGTGCAATCAAGAGACAGGATACGACAAGGCCCACTCCAAATTTATTCTCTTCGACAATGGCCCGAATGGAACCTGCCTGCGTATATCCCGCCGGCATCAATGATTCAACAGTGAATGAGAATAGTGCACTCGCGATGATAGAAATCGGAGCAAGCAATGCTGCAACCATTAGCAAATTTGGGCATGAGCTAACCCATAAATTTTTGACTGAAAAATTAAGCGATAAACTCATTATTGATCTATCCAGTTAAGGAATATCAGAACTAAAACATTACCCCGATTTACGTCGGGGTAATGCAAAACTTCTGTATATCAATTTAGATAGATCACCGGTGCGTATTGCATGGAGGTATCGTTCGCGATCGCATTCTCACCAATAGTCGCTAATTGATCTGCAGTGAACAAGTCGCCGATGATCTCCCACGCCAGCAGAATGGCTCTAGGCACACCACCATCAACCATCTCGATTTCCGAAACATTCAAAATTTGCATTTCGACTACTCCATTTGATGTGGCGCATCTCTGCACCTTTGGGACCGGGAACACACCCGGCAATCTACTTGCCCCATTGAAGGTCAGCCACTACCCACCTTCCCCTTGAGCGAATACAAAGGCTCGAACACCCATTCGATCAGTCGGCGCTTCTCGCCCAAGATGTCGGCATCCAGCAGCATTCCCGGCTTCAGCGGTTCGGGCTTGCCGTAGGCGGTGACGGCCTGCTCCTGCAGGGCCACGGTCACGCGGTAGAACGGTTCGCCCTGTTGTGCGTTGCCGATCAGTGCGCCGAGTTCGCCGCTGGTGAGCGCGCTGCGGCTGATGCGTTGCACCTTGCCCCGGTGGTGGCCGAATTTCTGGTAGGGGAAGGCCTGGTAACGCAACAGGACGGTATCGCCGGGTTCGACGAAGCCGATGGCGCGGCTGGGCACCAGCAGTTCGGCTTCCAGCCTGCCGTCGCCGGGCAGCAGGCTGAGCAGCGGTTGCCCGGCCTGCACGGCCTGGCCGGGTTTGACCAGTTGGGTGGCGATGACGCCGGCCACTGGGGCGCTGACGGACAGCGCGCCCTGCGCCTGGGTCTGTACCCGCTCCTGTTCCAGTTGCGCGACTTCGCGCTGGTAGCCTGCGGCGGCGGCTTGCTGCTGGCCGGGCAGTTCTTGCAGGGCTTGTTGCAGTTGTGCCAGCAGACGGCGCTGGGTGGCGACTTGGCGTTGCAGGGTTTGTGCCTGTGCGGCGTATTCCAGTGCGGTGGATTCCTGCTGCTTGATTTGCAGCAGGCTGACGTATTGGCCGTCTTGCAACTGTTGCAGGCGTTGCAGGGTTTCGCTGGCGATGCGGGCTTGCGCCTGGCGGGTGGCGACTTCGGTTTCGGTCTGGGCCAGTTCGCGCTGGGCGGCGGCCAGTTGTGCGCGCAGGCCGTCGGCTTGGGCCTGCAATTGTTGCTGCTGCGCGCTTTGCGCGGTTTGCAGGCTGGTCTGGCGCTGGGCGAGGCGTTGTTCCAGTGCGGCCTGGGTGTCGCCGGTGGTGGGCGTGGCGCGCGGCACGGTGACGACGGCGAGGGCTTGCCCTGCTGCAACGCGCTGGCCTTCGCCCGAGGCCAGCGTGCCGACCACGCCGGTGGCCGGCGACAGCACCGTGGCCAGCCCCTGCGTGGGCACCAGTTGCCCGGCCACGGTGGAGCGACGGGTGTAGTCGCCGAAGAGGCAATGGAGGCTGCGGCCAGTGCAGCGAAGGCAGCCAGTAGCCACAGGCGCAGCGGTTGCGCCAACGAGATGCCCCCCAGCCAGCTTGTGCGGCGGGCTTGCAGGACTTCGTGGCGGAACAACCCCTGGGTCACACCATCCCCTCTCGTCGGCGTTCGCTAAAACGCGCCCGCCCTACATTTCCATAGGGAAACTTGTTCTGTCAATAGTCGTAAACGACAGTCTTTCCACCGCCGCCGAAAATCTCCGGAATGAATCCTTTCGGCGCACGCCTCAAGCATTTCCGGGAAGCCCGCTGCTGGTCGCAGGAGCAATTGGGTTTCGAACTGGAAATCTCCAAGGCCACCGTTTCCAAATGGGAGTCGGGCCAGGCGCTGCCGCGTTGGGAGAATCTGCCGCAATTGCGCAGGCTGCTGGCGCAGGCCGGGCTGACCCTGGACTATTTGATCGACGGGGCCGAAGACCCGGACGGCATGGCGGGCGACGGCAAGGCTGCGTTGCCGACGGGCGCTGTCCGCAGCGCCGACGAGCTGGCGCTGCTGATGCGGTTCCGTGCCTTGAAGCCGGGACGACGCAAGGGGTTGATGGCGTTGCTTGCCGAGTAGTGCGCCGGGGTGTACTGGGGCAAGTGTCTCTGCGCGATGGAAGTTACAGCGCGCGGTGCTTCGCCTCGCCGAAGAACGGCGTGTGATGGGCGCAGTCGTTCAGGCGCACCACTTCCAGCGCATCGACGGTTGGGCCTTCCAGCAGGTTGAGCGTGGTCGGGGCCTGGCGGAAGCTCCAGACGCGCGAGATCGGCAAGCCGAGGATGCGGCACAGGATCACGCGGTTGACGGCGTCGTGGGCGACCACCAGCAAGGTGTCGTCGTCGCCCAGGTCTTCAGTGGCGCGCGCCAGACCACGCCAGGAACGATCCAGCACCTGACGCAGCGATTCGCCGCCGGGCATCAGCACGGTTTCCGGCTCCTCGCGCCAGGCGCGCAGGCGGGCGGGGTCCTTTTCGTCGATCTCGCTGGCCAGCAGGCCTTCCCATTCGCCGTGGGCGATTTCCTGCAGGTCGGCATCAAGGCCCAGCATCGGCGCGCGCGTTTCGCCCAGCGCCAGCTCGGCGGTGCGGCGCGCGCGCGACAGCGGCGAAGCGACGGCGCGGTCGATGCGCACCTCGCGCAGACGCTGGCCCAGGGCAATGGCCTGAGCCTCGCCGACCGGCGAAAGGGGGATGTCGATCTGGCCCTGGTAGCGGCCTTCGGCGTTCCACGGGGTCTCGCCGTGGCGGGCAAGCAGGATGCGCATGCAGCGGTGTTTCCTTGGAGGGGGCCGCCGTGCGCGGACCGCGCAGGCGGGTTGCGCATGATACATGGGCCGGGTTCGGCGCCGCACAACGAGCGGCAACTGCCGGCAACGTATAATTCGCGCCCTCTTTTTGGCATGGCGCGATCAATCCCATGACGCAGACGATGAAGGCGCTGGTCAAGCGCGAAGTCGGCAAGGGCATCTGGATGGAACAGGTGCCGATGCCGGTGCCCGGCCCCAACGAGGTGCTGGTCAAGGTGGAAAAGACCGCGATCTGCGGCACCGACCTGCACATCTACCTGTGGGACGAATGGGCGCAGCGCACGATTCCGCAGGGGCTGACCATCGGCCACGAATTCGTCGGCCGCATCGCCGAACTCGGCCCCGGCGTCAGCGGCTACGCCGTCGGCCAGCGCGTTTCCGCCGAAGGCCACATCACCTGCGGCCATTGCCGCAACTGCCGCGGCGGGCGTACCCACCTGTGCCCGCACACGGTCGGCATCGGCGTGAACCGCAACGGCGCGTTCGCCGAATACATCGTGATGCCGGCCAGCAACCTGTGGCCGATCCCCGACCAGATCCCCTCCGAGCTGGCCGCGTTCTTCGATCCGTTCGGCAACGCCGCGCACTGCGCGCTGGAGTTCGACGTGGTCGGCGAGGACGTGCTGATCACCGGCGCCGGCCCGATCGGCGTGATCGCCGCCGGCATCTGCAAGCACATCGGCGCGCGCAACGTCGTGGTCACCGACGTCAACGACTTCCGCCTGAAGCTGGCCGCCGACATGGGCGCCACCCGCGTGGTCAACGTCGCCAATCAATCCTTGAAGGACGTGATGGCCGACCTGCACATGGAAGGCTTCGACGTGGGCCTGGAAATGAGCGGCAACCCGCAGGCGTTCAACGGCATGCTCGACTGCATGTACCACGGCGGCAAGGTCGCGCTGCTCGGCATTCTGCCCAAGGGCGCCGGCATCGACTGGGACCGCATCATCTTCAAGGGCCTGACCGTGCAGGGCATCTACGGCCGCAGGATGTACGAGACCTGGTACAAGATGACGCAACTGGTGCTCGGCGGCTTCCCGCTGGGCAAGGTGCTGACGCATCAATTGCCGGCCGACGAATTCCAGAAGGGCTTCGACCTGATGGAAGGCGGCAAGGCCGGCAAAGTGGTGTTGAGCTGGAATTGAACGCCGGTCCAGGCAAGCACGAACAGGCAGGCACGGAAAAGGGCGCACGCAGCGCCCTTTTCCCTTGTTGCGAATGCCGGTAACCGTTACGGGCCGGCCACGGTGATGCTGACGTTGATACGGTCGTCGGCCAGCGGCTCGTCCTCGATATTGGTGTCGGTGTAACCCACCGCCAGCGTGGCCGGGCCGAAGGACTTGCTCAGGCTGACCGACCAGTCGGTGTAGTCGTCGATGCCGACATCATCGTCGAAGGTGCTGCGGCCCACGCCCACGGCGATGCCGAAGTCGGCCGGCAGGTCCCAACCTGCGCCCAGCGCGTAGTACAGCGAGCTGCCCTTGGTGTTGGCAAAGTTGTTCGAATACGCCACCGTCGCGCTGTAGTTGTCGAAGATGGTGCCCTTGGCGATCAGTTCGCCGAAGTCGCCGGTGTTGTCCTCGCCCGGATAGCTGTAGTAGTTGTACATCACGTCGAAATTGAAGTTCTCGGTGACGTCCTTGTTGTAGCCGACGAACCAGTCGTTCTCCCAGCCACCGGCACCGAAATCGATGGTTGAAGCCCAGAAGCCGGCATAGATGCCAACCGGCGCGGTATAGGTCAGGCCGGCCTGGAACGCCGGGCCTTCATCGGACTGGCTGATGCCGCGCCAGACGTAGTCGCTGGTCGCCGCCAGGCTCCAGCTGAAGGGCGAGGAGGCTTCTTCTTCCTGTGCGGCGGCGGCGAACGGCAGCGCCACCAGCACCATTGCAACTGCAAAACCGAGTTTGACGCGCTTCATCCGGATTCTCCTGTGGGGTGCAAAGACGGGGGCCGCATGCCGGCGACGGGCGTCACGAGGTGACCTCTACCGCAGGCTCACGAATTTTTAACCCGTGCCGATAGTGCGATGCAAAAAAGGATGCCGTCAAGTGCATTTGCACGGGTTCTCCGCCGATTGCGACCGGGCTTTCGCGAACCGTTCAGGACATCCCGCCGGCGCACCAAAACAGGGAATGCATGCACCGGAATCGCCCACAGCCCCTTTCTTGCGGCAGCACACTGCACGAAGCGCCCGTGCGAGGACGGGCCCATCGGGGCCGTCGAGCAACCCTCAAATCCCCCGCACCACGCGGAAGCCGATCCGCGCATTGGTCGTGTCCGAGTCCACCGACGTGCGCCACGCCGCGCGTGTCTGTTCCGGCGAACTGGCCCACGAGCCGCCGCGCACCAGCCGCGCGCGGCAGCCGGGGTTGAACCACGCCGCGCCGTCAGCCGGGGCGCGGCGGTAGCTGGCATGCCAGCAGTCGGCCACCCATTCGCTGACGTTGCTGCCCAGGTCGGCCAGCCCCCACGGGTTGTCGTTGAAGCTGCCTACCGGGGCCGGCCCCCATGCACCGTCGCCGTAGCCGACGAAGGCGTTGCTCCAGTGCCGCCCGCTGGGCGAAACGTCATTGCCGCCGGTCAGGTTGCCGATGTCCTTCGGTGGCTCGCCGCTGTCGCCCCAGGCGTAACGGCCCTGGCGGCCGGCGCGCAACGCGTATTCGTATTCGGCCTCGCTGGGCAACCGGTAACCGTGGCCGGTCTGCGCGGAAAGCCAGTCGGCGTAGGCTTCGGCATCATGCACGCTGACGTGCAGCACCGGCTGGTCGTCGGCCGCCCTGCCGCCAGCGTAATCGGATTGCCAATCCACGCCGCTGCGGCGCACGAAGTTGCCGCTGCGCTCGTCGTAGGCGACCGAATGCCCGCGCCGCGCCGCGCGCGGGCGGTAGCCGCTGGCACGCACGAAACGGCGGAACTGCGCCACCGTCACCGGCGTGCGAGACATCGCGAAGCCGCGGTCGAAGCGCACGTAATGCGCGGGTTTCTCGAAATCCGGCGCACGATTGTCGGTGGCTGCCGCACCCATCGTGAACGCGCCGTGCGGCACCACCACCATCTGCGGCCCGCGCCCGCCGGGCATTTCGTCGGTGAACGACTGACCGGGACGGAAGCGGCCGTAGTACGTGGCCAGTTCGACGCGCTGGCGGAAATCCACCGCCATCGGGTCGCCGGGCGCGGCGATGCGCAGGGCTTCGGCCAGTTTCTCGCGCGCATGCCGCAGCACCATCGGCGTCAAGGGCGCGGCCATTTCGGCGATGGCGGCATCGCGCAGCGCAGCCACGCGCGCATTGCGGATGTTCTCGACGCGTTGCCGTGCATCGACCACGGTTTCGGCATCCTTGCCACGCGGTTTCTGCGCATGCGCCAACCAGAGGGCGGCGGTGTCGAAATCCGACGCATGTGCGGCGTCTTCGGCGCGGCGGATCATCGCGCTTTCCACCGCGGCCACACCTTGCAAGGCGCGCGGTTGTTTCGGCGTGGTTTCCAGCACGGCGCGGAAGGCGGCCAGTGCGCCGCCGCCGGATTCGCCCAGGCGGCCCTCGCGCAATTCGCGTTCGCCTTCGGTGTTGAGCTTCCATGCCAGTTCGGCGGCGTCGAGTTTGTCCAGATACGCGGCAACGCGGCGGCCGTCGGGGTCCAGCGTGCGCGCCACCGCGCCGATTTCGCCGGCGCGATGCAGCGCTTGCCCATCGTCACCGGCATCGGCCAGCGCGGCATCGCCCTGTTTCAGCAAGGCGGCCAATGCGCGGTCCAGTCCTTCGCGCGCGCTGCCGGGCTGCAGGCGTTCGATGGCCAGATACAGTGGAATCGCGTCTTCCGGTGTTTCGTACAACCGTCCTTCGGCCAGCGCCTGCTGCGCCTGCCGCCGCGCCCGTCCGATGCCCTGCGCTTGCAGGTCCGGCAGCGGTGCCTGCCAGTTCAAGCTTGCCGTTGCGCTGTCGTCTCCACTGACGGTGATGTTGCCGTTTGCGGCGATCTTCTCCTTGCGCACTTGCGCATCCTGCGGTTGCGGCGCGCGCTGGCAGGCCGCCAGCAAGGCCACGAGCAACAACAGGGCACGGTTTGCGCGCAAGAAACGGCCTTCGGGTCGGGAAGCTAGACTATTGTGGCCCGACACGGCGAAAGATGCCCACCCACAAGGAAGGAAACCGCGTGCCGCACTGGATCGATTCCCCCGCACAACTGGCGCAACGCCTGCAATCGCTGCCCGCGTGGGTGGGGCTGGATACCGAATTCATCCGCGAACGCACCTACTGGCCGCAACTGGCGCTGGTGCAGATCGCCATCGACGGCGACGTGCTGCTGGTTGACCCACTGCCGCCGGGCATGACCGACGCGCTGAAACCGCTGCTGGCCGCGCCCGACGTGGTCAAGGTGATGCACAGCGCCAGCGAGGACATCGTGGCCCTGCACCACGCCTGCGGCGTCGCCCCCGCGCCGTTGTTCGATACACAAATAGCCGCCGCGCTGACCGGCGTCGGCGCCGGGCTGGGCTATTCCAAGCTGGTGCAGGAAATCACTGGCGTCGCCCTGGACAAGGGCGAAACCCGTTCCGATTGGCTGCGCCGGCCACTGAGCGCCGCACAATTGCAATACGCGGCCGACGACGTGCTGCACCTGGGCGCGATGTATTCCACGTTGCAGGCCAGCCTGGCCGCGCTGGGCCGCGAAAACTGGTTGCGTGCCGACTGCGCGCGCCTCACCGCCAATACCGACGAAACCGGCGAACGCTGGCCGCACCTTGCGATGCGCAGCGCGCAATTCCTCGACGCCGACGCCCAGCGCGTGCTGCTGCGCCTGCTGCGCTGGCGCGACGTGCAGGCGCGCAGCAGCGACCGCCCGCGCAACTGGATCCTCGACAACGAACTGGCGGCGACACTGGCCCGTACCCCGCCGGCCGACTTCGCCGCGTTGACCGCCTGGCTGGACCGCACCCCAAAATCCCCGCGCAAACTGGCCGAACCGCTGTGGCGCGCCCTGACCATACCCCTGCCCGACGAAGCCGACCTGCCCCTGGCCCGCAACGCCAGCAACGAAGACAAGGCCGCGCTCAAACGCCTGCAAGACGCCGTGGCCGCGAAATCCCGCGAACTCGCCCTGCCCGACGGCGTACTCGCCTCCCGCCGCTGGCTGGAAGCCCTGCTGGAACGCGGACAATGGCCCCCCGCCCTGCAAGGCTGGCGGCGCGAACAACTGGAACCGGTGCTGGCCCCGCTGTTGGCTTCCCCGTCCGCTTCCGGGTAGAATGCGCGCCCCAACGCAAGTTTCCGGGCAAGTTCCGGGGCCATAGCTCAGCTGGGAGAGCGCGTCGTTCGCAATGACGAGGTCGGGAGTTCGATCCTCCCTGGCTCCACCATCTCAAACGCACGAAGCCCCTGAGCGATCAGGGGCTTCGTGCGTTTTCCGGACATGGCGAACAGCCGCGATGATCTCGCTTGCAGCGGAAGGATTGATGATGGTCATCTGGCCTTCGCCTCATCGTCGAAGAACTGCATCGATTGCATAAAAATGCTTCATGGCAGCATCAAATCTTTTCAGCCAGCCCTGATCGACGATGCTCATCGGGCAATTTCCTCCATCATTCTTTCGCGATGGCGTGTGATGAATGAATGCTCTGGCGCGAACTTCTCCGGCAACGCGATCCGCTTGCCCTCCGTCGGCCAGAACACCTGCCGCAAGAAGTCATCCCTTGAATCCTTGAGTTGCGCCGACAGGATCACGCGGTGGTCGTCTGTCAGCGAGAACACAATGCTTGTCGAAGGCCTTGTCGTGCATCGCCGAGAGACAAAGGCCGTTGCCCGGATGCAGGCGAATCGCCGCATCTTCGTTCCATGGCACGATATGGCTGGCGACGAGGAAGCGTTTGTCGTTGACGCCCGAGATGCAACAGCGTTCCCCGTAACTGCTCAACACGGCACGGCGGAAGAAGGCTTGACCGACACGTTGCTTCACCAAGGCCGTGCGAACTGCGCCGGTAAAATCGCGTTCGTCTTCCAGCAGGACTTCCGGCTCCGGCAAATGCTTTTCCTGATGGACGAATGCGAGCAGGGTTTCGCACTCGGCAATCACCGCGCCCCAATCCGCATGGGCTTCTTCCCAAATCTGCCGATCGAGGGATGAGGCATTGCTCAACCCCGCACGACCGCTTTCGCGGATTTTCGGATCGAGGCTGGCGATGTTGACGCACTTCATCGCGACCGCACCCGGCGAGCGGCCAATCATCTCGGCCAGCGCAATGATCTTCTTGTTGCGGCTATCCAGTTGGCCGAACGGCATTTCGCAATACAGCTTGAAGGCGAGCAGGGTCTGTTCGCGCGTCCAGTTTCCTTTGGAACTGAAGGCGCCTTCGCGTGGTTTGACAGCTTCGGTCATGGGCGCAGGCGCTGAGGCTATGGGACGAGATGCGGACAGAGTATGTCCGGTTTTCGTCTCGCAAGACGAGACGGGCCGCCATCTGGCTGTAGTCGCAACAGATCATGAGCGGACTCCAGGTGGCACGCTACCCAACTCGGCGCTTGGCCCGGGCCGCCGTCATCCTTGTGGCGCAAGTGGCGCAGCAGTCGAAGCGCGCAGCATCAGGCGGAAATCCAGCGTCTGCTGGTGCGGCACATCCACGCCTTCGATGATCGCCAGCAGCAGGTTGACGGCGCGGATGCCGATTTCTCGCATGGGTTGGCTGAGGGTGGTCAGCGGGGGATTCAGGTAACCGGACCAGGCCAGGTCGTCGAAACCGACGACGGAGAAATCCTGCGGCACGCGGATGCCCGATTCCCGGCAGGCGGCCAGCACGCCCAGCGCCATCTGGTCGCTGAAACAGAAGGCGGCGGTGGGCGCGGTGGCGCGGCCCAGCAGTTTGCGTGCGGCGGCGTGGCCGGATTCGACCGAGAAATCGCCCGGCGCGACCGTCAATTGGCGCAGGCAGCCGTGCGCCCTGGCGGCGGCACGCGCGCCTTCCAGCCGTTGCTGGTGCAGGGGGTTGTCGGGTGGCCCGCCGACGATGGCGATGCGCTTGTGGCCCAGTGCGTACAGGTGTTCCATCGCGGCGCGCGCCGCGGCGGCGTTGTCGATGTGCACGCTGGGCAGGCCCAGTGCGGGGTCGAATTCGCAGCCGTTGACCACCGGCGCGGCGTTGCCGAGTTGCTTGACGATCTTGCGCGCGGTGGGCGGCAGCCGGTGGCCGAGCACGATCAGTCCGTCGGCTTCGTTTCGTCGCAGCATCTGCGCATAGCGTTCCTCGCGTTCGGCTTGTTGCTGGGTGTCGCCAAGCAGGACGGCGTAGCCGGCGGCCTGCGCGGCTTCTTCGGCGCCTTGCAGGATTTGCGCGAAGAACGGGTTGGCGATGTCCGGCACCGTGACCAGGATCTTGCCGCTGCGCTGGGTCTTGAGCGCGCGCGCCGCGACGTTGGGGACGTATCCCAGTCTGGCGGCCGCCTGTTCGATGCGCTTGCGCGTGGCCGGCAGCACTTTCTCCGGCCGCGACAGCGCACGCGACACGGTGCCCGGCGAGACGCCCGCCTGTCTTGCGATGTCGTAGATGGTTGCCATGAGTCAGTCCGATGCTCCCTGATGCGGCGCACAACGCGCACGCCCGCAAGTGCATGCTAGGATCATGCAATCGATTGCATCAAGGCCAATCGGCATGAAGACGCTCAAGGGTCCGGCGCTGTTCCTCGCACAATTCATCGGTGACGCGCCTCCGTTCGATCGATTGGACAGCCTGGCCGAATGGGCCGCCGGGCTTGGCTATTCTGGCGTACAAGTGCCGACCAATGCGCCGCACATCTTCGATCTGGCGCAGGCGGCGCAAAGCCAGGCCTATTGCGACGACATCGCCGGCGCGCTGGCGCGGCACGGCATCCGGATCACCGAGCTGTCAACCCACCTGCAAGGGCAACTGGTTGCGGTGCATCCGGCCTACGACGCCTTGTTCGATGGCTTCGCCCCGCCGGAAAAACGCGGCAATCCGTCGGCGCGGCAGGCCTGGGCGGTGGAGCAGTTGATGCTGGCGGCCAAGGCCAGCCAGCGTCTGGGGCTGGGCGCGCACGCGACGTTCTCCGGCGCGCTGGCCTGGCCGTACTTCTACCCGTGGCCGCAACGGCCGGCGGGGTTGGTGGAAGCGGCCTTTGCCGAACTCGGCCGGCGCTGGCGACCGATCCTCGATGCCTTCGACGCCTGCGAGGTGGATCTGTGCTACGAAATCCATCCGGGCGAAGACCTGCATGATGGTGCGACTTTCGAACGCTTCCTCGAAGTCGTCGGCCACCATCCACGCGCAAAAATCCTCTACGACCCCAGTCACCTGCTGTTGCAGCAGATGGATTACCTCGGCTTCATCGACCGCTACCACGCGCGCATCGGCATCTTCCACGTCAAGGACGCCGAATATCGCGCCAGTGCGCGCAGCGGCGTGTATGGCGGCTACGAAAACTGGATCGATCGCCCCGGGCGATTCCGCTCGCTGGGCGATGGCCAGATCGATTTCAAGGCGATCTTCTCGAAACTGGCGCAATACGACTTCCCGGGTTGGGCGGTGCTGGAGTGGGAATGCTGCCTGAAGCATCCGGAAGACGGCGCGCGCGAGGGCGCGGCCTTCATCCGCGAGCATTTGATCCGCGTGACCGAACACGCCTTCGACGACTTCGCCGGCAGCGGCGCCAACCCGGAAGCGCTGCGCGGCCTGCTGGGAATTTGATCCGATACCGAATGGGAGTGGAAACCGTGACATCGACCATGACGCGCCTGGGCGCGATGATGTTCCTGCAATTCTTCATCTGGGGCGCGTGGTTCGTGACCCTGGGCACGTATCTGGTGCAGGGGCCGTTGCAGGCCAGCGCCAGCCAGGTGGCGACGGCGTACTTGAGCCAGTCCATCGGCGCGATCGTCGCGCCCTTTCTGGTCGGGCTGATCGCGGATCGCTACTTCGCGGCGCAACGCATCCTCGCGGTGTTGCACATCATTGGCGCGGCGCTGATGTGGGTGGCCTCGAAGGCAAGCAACTTCGGCATGTTCTCTGCCTGCGTGTTCGCCTACATGCTGTTGTTCATGCCGACGCTGGCGCTGGCCAACAGCATCGCGATGCGGCAGATGCAGGAACCCGGCAAGCAGTTCCCGCCGGTGCGCGTGGCCGGCAGCGTCGGCTGGATCGTCGCCGGCGTGCTGATCGGCTGGCTGGGCTGGGAACAGGCGCATCGGCTGGAACTGACCTTCCGTATGGCGGCGGCGGCTTCGCTGGCGCTGGGCCTGTATGCGCTGACCTTGCCGCACACGCCGCCGCTGGACCGGCAGCGCGATGCGAAGCTCGGGCAGATCCTCGGACTGGACGCGCTGCGGCTGTTGAAGTCGCGCGCGTATCTGGTGTTCTTCCTCGCCTCGATCGCGATCTGCATCCCACTGGCGTTCTATTACAACTTCACCAATGCCTACCTCAACGACGTGGGCGTGCGCGGCGCGGCCGGCCTGCAATCGCTGGGCCAGGTGTCCGAAGTGCTGCTGATGCTGGCGATGCCGTTGCTGTTCGCGCGGCTGGGGGTCAAGACCATGCTGGCGGTGGGCATGGCGGCGTGGGTGTTGCGCTATGCGATGTTCGCCTATGGCGATGCGGGTCCGGGCTTCGCGCTGCTGGTGATCGGCATCGTGCTGCACGGCATCTGCTACGACTTCTTCTTCGTCACCGGCCAGATCTATACCGATGCCCATGCCGGGCCCGAGTCGCGCAGCAGCGCGCAGGGCTTCATCACGCTGGCGACCTACGGCGTGGGCATGTTGATCGGCACCTTCCTGTCCGGCGCGGTGGTGGAGCACTACACCACGGCGACGGGCCGCGACTGGCAGCAGATCTGGCTGTTCCCGGCGGGCGTGGCGTTCGCCGTGCTGGTGGCCTTCCTGCTGCTGTTCCGCGAACGCGCCGCCGCCGCGCCATCCACGCACTGAGGGTTCCGGCAGATGAGCACACTTGGCGTCGCCATCATCGGCACCGGCATGATCGGCGCGGTACATCGCCGCGCGGCGATCCTGGCCGGCGCGGTCGTGAAAGGCGTGGGCGCGTCGTCGCCGCAGCGTGCGCAGCAAGTGGCGCAGGTGTGGGGCGTTGCGCGTGCCTATCGCGATATCGAGGAAGCCGTCGCCGACCCGCAGGTGCAGGTCGTGCACGTGTGCACGCCCAACCACCTGCACCGGCCGATGGCGCAGGCCGCGCTGCAAGCCGGCAAGCACGTGGTCTGCGAAAAGCCGCTGGCCACGACGCTGGAAGACGCGGCGGCGCTGGCGGCGTTGGCGGCATCCACCGGTCTGGTGGCGACGGTGCCTTTCGTCTATCGCTACCACCCTGTCGTGCGCGAGGCACGCGCGCGCATCGCGCAGGGCGAACTGGGGCCGCTGCGGCTGATCCACGGCAGTTACCTGCAGGATTGGTTGCTGGATCCAGCCAGCAACAACTGGCGTGTCGATCCGGCAATGGGCGGCGCTTCGCGCGTGTTCGCCGACATCGGCTCGCACTGGTGCGATCTGGTGGAATGGGTCAGCGGCGAGCGCTTCGTCGAGGTCAGCGCCGCCTTCGAAACGGTGATCGCCGAACGCGCCGCCGCGAGCAGCCAGAGTTTCGCCACGCCGGCCGCCGGCGGGCGGATGCAAGCGGTGACCAGCGAAGACGTGGCGGCGGCGATGCTCAAGACCGGCAACGGCACGCTGGCTTCGTTGACCGTCAGCCAGGTGTCGGCCGGGCGCAGGAATCGTCTGTGGTTCGAGATCGACGGCGCCAAGGCCAGCGTTGCTTTCGACCAGGAGGATTGCGAGCGGCTGTGGGTCGGTTTACCCGACCAGCGCGAGGAAATCTTCGTGCGCGGCCCCGGCGCGGGCAGCGCCGAACAACGCCGGCTGTCGGTGCTGCCGGCCGGCCATGCGCAAGGTTATGGAAATTGCTTCGAAGCCTTCGTCGCGGATACCTATCGCGCCATCGCGGCCGAACGGCCGGAAGGATTGCCGACCTTCGGCGACGGGCTGCGCTCGGCGCGCATCGTCGATGCCGTGATCGCATCGGCCATGACGCGCGCGTGGACGCCCATCGCCGGCTGAAACCAACACAACCACACGAATCCCGGAGTACCTCATGAAAAGCATCGCCCCACACCGGATCGCCGCCGCAGTATTCCTGCTGTGCGCCGCCCTGCCCGCCTTCGCACAGGACGCCGCCGCCGGGGCCAAGCCCATCGCGGTGCAGATGTACACGCTGCGCAACGTCGCATCGCTCGAAGACCGGCTGAAGATCGTCCACGACGCCGGCGTGCGCGCGGTGGAAACCGTCGGCACGCAGAATGTCCCGGCCGAGGAGCTGAAACGGCTGCTGGACGCCTATTCGATCAAGGCGATCTCGTCCCACGTGCAGTTGTCCGACCTGCGCAACGACCTCGATGGGGTGGTCGCGTTCAACCAGTCGATCGGCAACACCGTGCTGGTGGTGCCTTTCCTGATGCCGGCGGATCGCCCGACCGATGCCGCCGGCTGGAAGGCGCTGGGCAAGGAACTGCGGAAGATCGCGAAGAAAGTACGCGCGCGCGGCATGACGCTGGCCTACCACAACCATGATTTCGAACTGGTGGATTTCGATGGCAAGACCGGCCTTGACTATCTGTTCGCGGGAGCCGGCCCCAAGGTGCAGGCCGAACTCGACCTGG
This sequence comes from Pseudoxanthomonas sp., assembly GCA_047607085.1. Lineage (GTDB taxonomy): Bacteria > Pseudomonadota > Gammaproteobacteria > Xanthomonadales > Xanthomonadaceae > Pseudoxanthomonas_A. Next base: position 61,683 of record JASGDT010000014.1, read on the forward strand.
CCTGGATTGCGCGCTCCGGCCACGACCCTGCGGCGGTGCTCGGCAAATTCCGCGGGCGCGTGTTCGCGGTGCATGCCAAGGACAACGCGCCGCCGGGCCAGGCCGAGGAAGAGAAAGGCTTCGCCGCCGTGGGCAAAGGGGTGCTGGACTGGAAGACGATCCTGCCAGCCGCGGCGGATGCCGGGGTGAAGTGGTACATCATCGAACACGACTACCCGCTCGACCCGGCCGCTGTCGTCAAGACCGGCGCGGATTTTCTGCGCGAGCACCTGCCTGCGGCTGCGGAGTGAGCCCTCGCGCCGTTAAAACCTGTTCAAAGTCTGTCGCGAGCGCCGCCAGATGGCGCGTGGTGGAGCGCAGGAAGCGCAACGTAGTGTGATACCTGAGCATTCCGAGCACCGCACGCGCGCCATCTGGCAAGCGCAGCAAGACTTTGAACAGGTTCTTACGCAAGGTCCGAACAAGCCGTCATTCCCGCGAAACGCTTTTCAACAGCCGAATGGCTGGTCAAGCGGGAATGACGGGCAGAAGCGGGGTCGATCAAACCTTCCTTACAGCTCACGTACCCAGATATTGCGGAAGCTGACCCTGGAATCGTGATCCTGAAGGTAAATCGGCGCGCAGCCGTGCGGCGAGTACGAAGGCGCGCCGATGTATTCGGTCTTGCCCGACACCACGGTATCGTTCTGCACCAGCACGCCGTTGTGCAACACGGTAATGCGCGCCGGCGAGAGCAACCCGCCACCTTCGGAAAAACGTGGCGCTTTCCAGATGACGTCATAGGCCTGCCATTGGCCCGGCGCCCGCGAAGCGTTCACCAGCGGAATGGCCTGCTTGTAGATCGAGGCCGCCTGCCCGTTGGGATAGGTCGTGTTGCGGTAACTGTCGAGGACCTGCAACTCGTAGAGCCCCTGCAGGAAGATGCCGCTGTTGCCGCGATGCTGGCCCTCGAAGCCCCTGGTCTCGACGGGGCTGCGCCATTCGATGTGCAACTGGATGTCGCAGAAACCCTGCCGGGTGCGGATGCCCTTGCTGCCCGGCACCACGGTGAATGCGCCATCGGCCACGGTCCACGGCGCGTCACCACCACCCTGCTCTGATTCCCAGGCCGACAGATCCTTGCCATCGAACAACACCACCGCATCGGACGGGGCCGCGCCCACCGGCGTGGCGACGACCGCCGGCACCGGTTTCCACACTTCGGTGGCTGCCGGATCGGCTTGCGGCGCGTCTTGCGCGCACGCACATGCGGGCAACAGGGCCAGCAGGCTGGCTGCGGTCAGGATCGGCTTGTTCGACATGTTTCCTCCAACAGGCTTTGGCAACCTTCGTCAGGTCGCCCAGGCAGGCGTACCGGGTTCATAAGTCATGTCGCCGTCGTAATAGCCCGGCACGGCGACGTAGCGCAGCACTTGCGTGGCCCCCACTTCGGAAGTGAAGAAACCGAAGATGACCAGTTGCTTGATCATGGTGAAGTAATGCGGCATGCCGCCCGCGCCGGACTGCGCCCTGGCCTCGGCATCCAGCGCGCGCAGCAGTTCGGCACGCGCGTCGCGGGCCATCGCCACGAAACTGCCGCCGGCGCGCTTGTCCAGGTCGGCCAGGCCGGCGCGGAACGTGGCCTGGTCTTCCGGTATCAGGCAATCGGTCACGTAGCGCGCCATGAACGCGCCCACGCCCGCATCCCTGGCGCCGGGCGTATCGGTGCGCGGCAGGATGGTTTCCGCGACTTCGTCCAGCATCGCCACTTCGTCGTCGGAGAAGGAACCCTGCCCCTCCGGGACCGGCGATTGCCCGTGAACGAAGGCCGGGATGCCGATCATCGCCATGCCGGTGGCGGCGGCGATCATCTTCAACAGTTCGCGACGTTCCATCACAGGTTCCCCGCCTTGAGTTCGCGCACTGCGTGATCCGCCGCGCGCGCGGTCAACGCCATGTAGGTCAGCGACGGGTTCACGCAGCCGGCGGACGTCATGCAGGCGCCGTCGGTGACATAGACGTTCGGTGCGTCCCAGACCTGGTTGTGCATGTTCAGCACCGAAGTCCTGCGATCGCGGCCCATGCGCGCCGTGCCCATTTCGTGGATGCCCATGCCCGGGGCGTAGTCACTCTCATATGCGTGGGCGTCCTTGATGCCGGCGGCTTCCAGCATCTCGACGGCATCCGCGCCCATGTCCTTGCGCATCGACAATTCGTTCTGGCGCAGCGTCACATCCATCGCCAGCACCGGCAGGCCCCACTTGTCCTTGCGCTGCGGGTCCAGGCCGATGGTGTTGTCGTGATAGGGCAGCATCTCGCCGAACCCGGTCATGCCGATGCTCCAGTCGCCCGGCAGGCTGAGCGCTTGTTTCAGGTCCGCGCCGATGTTCAGTTCGGCGATCTCGCGCGACCAGCTGCCGCGGCTGGCCGCGCCCTGATAGCCGAACCCGCGCACGTAGTCTCGCCGGTCGCCGCCGACGTTGCGGAAACGCGGTATGTAGAAACCGCAGGGGCGACGGCCGAAGTAGTACTTGTCCAGGTACCCTTCGACCCGGCCGGCGGCGCCCACCTTGAAATGGTGATCCATCACGTTGTGGCCCAGTTCGCCCGATGATGACCCCAGGCCGCCTTCCCAGACATCGGTGGCCGAGTTCATCAGCAGCCAGGTCGAATTGAAGGCCGACGCGTTGAGGAAGATGACCTTGGCCGTGTAGCGATAGGTCTGGCCGTTCTCGGCATCGATGATCTCCACGCCGCTGGCCCGCTGCCGATCCTTGTCGTAGAGCACTTCCTTGACGATGGAGAACGGGCGCAAGGTCAGGTTGCCGGTGGCCATCGCCGCCGGCAGCGTCGCCGACTGGGTCGAGAAATAAGCGCCATACGGGCAGCCCAGCACGCACTTGTTGCGGAACTGGCAATTGACGCGGCCCTGCTCGGGCTTGGGCTCGGTGATGTTGGCGGTGCGCGAGTGGATCAGGTGGCGCTTGCCGCCGAAGGCCTTCTCGATGCGCGCCGCCACATCCTTCTCGACGATGTTCAACGGGATCGGCGGCAGGAACTGGCCGTCGGGCAGTACATCCAGCCCTTCGACGGTGCCGGCGATGCCCGCGAACTTCTCCACGTGGTCGTACCATGGCGCGATGTCGGCGTAACGGATCGGCCAGTCGATAGCGATGCCCTCGCGGGCGTTGGCCTCGAAATCGATGTCGGAAAGGCGATAGCTCTGCCGCCCCCACAGCAGCGAGCGGCCGCCGACGTGGTAGCCGCGAAACCAGTCGAAGCGCCTGGTCTCGGTGTAGGGGCAGTCCTGCTCGTTGGCCCACATCCCCAGCGTGTTCTCGGCCAGCGGATAGTCGCGCTTCAGCACCGGGAAGTCCGCCTTCATCGCCTGCGTTGGCCGGTTGCGATGCGGGAAGTCCCACGATTCCTTCATCGCGTTGACGTAGTCCTTGACGTGCTCGATGTTGCGCCCGCGTTCCAGCATCAGCACCTTGAGCCCCTTCTCGGTCAGTTCTTTCGCGGCCCAACCGCCGGTGATGCCCGACCCGACGACGATCGCGTCGTAATGATTATCTGCCATGGATGTTGTTCACCTGGGTGGATATTGGATTTCAGCCATCGCAAAGGCGTATCGCCTCGCGCAGCGAGGCCACCGGGTCCGGCCCGGCGGGAATGAATTCCTGCGCAAGATAACCGTCGAAACCGGTCCGGCGGATCGCGTCGCAAATGGCCGGATAGTTGAGCTCCTGCCCTGCGCCGATCTCGTGCCGGCCCGGCACGCCTGCGGTGTGGTAGTGCTTGAAGAAGGCGTGGTTGTCGCGGATGGTGGCGATGACGTCGCCTTCCATGATCTGCATGTGGTAGATGTCGTAGAGCAGGCCGAAATTGTCCGACCCGATCCGCTTGCACAACTCCACGCCCCATGCCGTGTGATCGCACAGGTAATCGCGGTGGTCCACCCTGGAATTCAGCAGCTCCATCACCAGCACCACACCGCGCTTCTCGGCATGGGCGAGGATGCGCTTCAACCCGGCTTCGGCGTTCGCCAATCCCTGCTCCAGATCCATGCCGTTGCGATTGCCGGAAAAACAGATCAGGTTGCGGTAACCGGCATCGGCCACCAGATCGATGTGGCGGGTGTAGCGCGCCACCAACTCGTCGTGGTGCTCGGTGGCGGCGAAGCCCTTCTTCAGATCGATCTCCGCGCCATTGCACATCGGACTGTCGATGCCATGCGCTTTCAGCGTGGGCCAGTCTTCCGGGCCGACCAAGTCGATGGCGGCAAAACCCAGAGACTTGACCGTCTGGCAAAGCTGTTCGACCGACAGCTGGCTGAACGTCCAGCGGGCGACGGAATGCTTCAGCTTGCCCTTGACCGGATTTGCGGCAGCCCGCCCGGATGCAACCCCGGTGGCAGCAATCAGACCAAGGCCGCCGGTCACTGCCGCGCGCAGCAGATTGCGCCGCGTGATGTCATGGCTCATCGAATGGATACCCACCTGACCACCCGCCTCCCGACCGGCACGAAATCCCGAATCCGCTGTGATGCAATCGATTGCACGATAAGCAGCGGCAGGCGCGATTGCAAGGGCCGCTTGCGCCCGAGTTCGTGCTGCAAAGCACAACACTTTCCGCGCAGTTGCAACGCAAGTGGCGAAACCCGGATGTGCTGCCCGTGATGGCATTCGCCATCGACTCCAGGGCAATGAAACGCCTTGCTTCTGCATCCGCAAAAACAGAAACCCCGCCGGTGATGGCCGGCGGGGCGATGGAACACCTTGGCGATGCGGGATCAGAACTTGTAGCTGAAACCCGCCAGCGTGGTGCGACCGTATTCGTAATACTGGACGGGACGGCCGGCCGCGTCGCCCGAGTCATAGGTGATGAACGGTTCGTCGCCGATGTTGCTGACCTGCAGATACAGCGACAGACCCTTCAATGCACTGGTATCGGGGAAGCTGTAGTTGATCTGTGCGTCCTGCACCACTTCGCCCTTGATGTTCTGCATCGACAGGTCGGCGCCATAGCCGCGGGTTTCGCCGTAGAAATCCGAACGGGTGCGACGGCTGTAGCGCACCGAGAAGCCGCCGCGCTCGTAGTACGCGGTCACATTCGATACGTACTTGGACAGGCCCGGCACCTGATCCGCCGGGCTGTCTTCGGTGGCGCGCACCGCGCTGCTGGTGTCCGAATAGGTGGCCACGATGCCCAGGCCGTTCAGCGGCTTCCACAGCAGGTCCAGCGGGATCGAGGCGGTCAGCTCGATGCCGCGGATGGTGCCGCCGTGATCGTTGATCGGCTGGCTGATGCTGCCCAGCGTGGATTCCGGATAACCGGTCTGGCCGGCAACCGCTGCCGGCAACGGAAAGCCGGCGTAGTCGAACGCGACCGTCTTGGTGCGCACCCAGGTGCGCAGGTCCTTGTGGAACCACGCCACGCCCAGATAACCGCGGTTGCCGGCTTCGGTACTGAAGTATTTCTCCAGCGACAGGTCAACCGCGTCGGCCAGCCACGGCTTGAGCCGGGGATTGCCGCCGCTGCCGGACCATTCCTCGCGGGTGGTGTCGATGGCCACGTCCATGCCGGCCTTCAGGTAGTCCATGCGCGGGCGCGCGATCTGCCGCGCGGCGGCGAAACGCAGCACCGTCTCCGGCAGGAATTCCAGGCCCAGGTTCATGCTGGGCAGGAAGTGGCTGTAGCGGATGCCATCGGTGGTGCTCTCGCCCTGGGGGTTGCCGGAGTAGGTGCTGAAGCCGGAGGCGCTCTGGTCGGTGACAACCTGCTGGAAGCCGGCGTTGCCACGCAGCGGCTTGCCCCACAGATCGGCATCGATGTCGGCCTTGAAGTACAGCGTGGTCACCTTCTCCTCGATCGACCAGTTCTTCGCGGTGATGCCCGCATAGTAATTGCGCACCAGGTTATAGACGCCCGAATTCAGCAGGCTGTTGGCATCGATGTAGCCCAGTTGTTCGAAGCCGCCGAAGCTGAAGTCGCTGGTGCTGCCGGGGAACGGCGCGCTGTCGCGGGTGCCGTCTTCGGCAGCCACGCAATCTTCGAGGCACAGTTTCGCTTCGATCGAGCTCTTCGACTTGGTGCGCTTGGTGTAGTTGACGCCGAAGTCGATGCCGCTGACCACGCCTTCGTCGATGCTGCGCACCGCGTTGACGCGGAACGCCTCGATCTTGTCGTCGATGGCGAAGTCCTTCAGGTAACCGTCCTGGCCCCAGCCACCGTTGTCCTTCAGCTCCAGGCCGGCTGCGGTGAGATCGGCGTCGAAGATGTAGTTGTAGTACTGGCCGCTGGGATCCAGCACCACCTGCGCGGTGACCGCGCCGTCGTTGGCGATGGGGCCGGCGTAGGTTTCCAGCACGCGGAACCGGCGCTCGACCTTGGACATCGACAGGTCGGTGTTGAGCGTCCAGTTGTCGTCCAGGTGAAACTTGTTGTTCAGGCCGATCGAATCCAGCTTGTCGTTGATCGGGTTACTGTCCATGCGCACCACCGGATAGACGTTGGTCCAGGTGCTGTCGGTGATGGTGTTGCCGGTGACCGTATAGCCGGACTGCAGGATGCCGCTGCCCCAGGCGGTGCCGAATTCCATGCCGGTCTTGACTTCGGTCTTCTCGAACTTGGAATGGAACCAGTCCAGCGTGCCTTCGTAGAAGTCGTTCGGCTTGAATTGCACCGTCCCGGCCACGCCGGTGCGCTCGTGGTTGTTGTCGAAGCGGTACAGCTTGCCGCCGCCGAGCACCGAGTAGCCGCTGCCGTCCGGCGCGTCGGTGTAACCCCAGGCTTCGTTCTGGTAACCGGGCTGCGGGCTGTCCATCTTCGACACCGCCAGCATCACGCCCAGGCGCTTGTCCATGAACTGGTCGATGTAGGTCGCGGTGGCGCGGTAGCCGTTTTCCTTCTGGTCGCCGATCTTGTTCTGGTCGTAGCGCGCGTTGAAGCCCATCACCCGCTTGTCGTAGTCCAGCGGGCGCACCGTGTGCAGGTCAACGGTGCCGGCCAGGCCCTGGCCCACCAGCGCGGCGTCCGGGGTCTTGTAAACGGTGACCGAGCTGAGCAGTTCCGACGGGTACTGGTCGAACTCGACGCCGCGGTTGTCGCCGGTGCTGGCCTGCTCGCGGCCGTTGAGCGTGGCGGTGGAGAAGTCGGCGGACAGGCCGCGGATGTTGATCGAGGTGGCGCGGCCGCGTTCGCGCTGCGCGGTCAGGCCCGGCAGGCGCGCAATGGAGTCGGCGATGCTGGCGTCGGGCAGTTTGCCGATGTCCTCGGCGGAAATGGCCTCGACGATCGAGGTCGAGATCTGCTTGGTGTCGATGGACTTGTCGATGGCCGAGCGGATGCCGGTCACCGTCACCTTGTCCAGGTTGGTGGCTTCGTCCTTCTTCGCCTTGGCGTCGGCCTGCTTGGCTTCATCGGTGGCTTGGGCGTCCTGTTCGGCCGCCTGTGCATGGGCGGCGTTCGCGCTCATCATCATTGCCGATGCCAGGGCCACGCACAGCAGGTTGCGCTTGAAATGCAACATCTTCCCCTCCAGTCGAATGTTGTCTTGGTGATCGAGTTGTGATGAAACGCCAGATGGCGTCCCGTTCACGAAAGCGGCACGAGCGGCTTCCGGTGGACGGCAATGGTAGTCGCCCGAATGCCTGCACAAATCAACCTGCATACGTATTCATGCGGCACACTCGTGGTTTGAAAGGACGCCGAATACGCCTTCTCCTCGGCTTGCAGGACGAAAGACGCCGTCAGTTTTCCGCGGCCGGCTTGCCCAGCAGGAACCGCAGCGGGCGATCCACGCGTCGCCGCCACGACTCCTCGGAATGCTTGTCGCCTTCGAACTTCAACGTGATCCAGTCGATGCCTTCGCGGTAGCCGCGCTTGTGCATCGCCGCATCCATGCGTTGCTGGTACGGCGCATACGCGGCATCCAGGGTTTCGGTGCCGAAGTCGAAGTAGATTCGATGCGCGCCGGGAGCCGGCAAGTGTTCGCCGAGCCAGTCGATGGCGATGCCGTCGCCGGCGGTCCAGTGCGTGGACATTGCGCCGGCGCCGCCGAATACCTGCGGATACTCGGCCAGCGCATACAGCGAGATCAGCCCGCCCATGCTGGAACCCATCACGAAGGTGTCGTCGCGGCCGGGCAAGCTGCGGTAATGCGCATCGACGAAGGGCTTGAGTTCATCGACGATGAAGGCGAGGTATTCGTCGGACTTCATTTCCTTCGGTGGCATCGACGGATAGCCGGCCAGGAAAACCACTTCCTTGCCGTCATGCAGCGGCTTGCGCGGCATGTACTCGGCCAGGCGCGCCGGCGTGTTCCAGATCGCGATGACGATCGCCGCGCGGATCTCGCCGGCCGCGGCCAGGCGCGAGATGGTTTCGTCGATGCCCCAGTCGGTGCCGCCGTAGGCCTTGCCGGCGTCGAACAGGTTCTGCCCGTCGTGCATGTACAGCACCGGGTAGCGCTTCGTGGCGTCTTCGTCGTAACCGGGCGGCAGCCAGACATCGACGTTGCGCGGCTGCACGTGTCGCGAAGGGAAGTCGGCATGGCGGATCAGCTGCCCTTCGATGGCGGGCGCATCGACCCGTTGGCCTGCGGGCACGTCCGCTGCGTGCAGCGGCGCGGCGATGGCCGGCACGAACGCGGCGATGAAAGCAAGCATCCTGGCTGGCGACATGCGCATGGGTTCCCTCACGATCCGGCGACGGCCTTCGCGTGGTTCTCGCCCGCTGCCGCTGCCGCTTCATCCAGCGCCACATGGCACACGCCGTATCCCGGCAATTGCAGGCAACCGTCGCGGAAACCGCCGGTTGCGAAGCCTTGCAACGGCAGGGCATCGCCATCGAACCCGTCCAGCCGCACTTGCACCGGCTGCGGCGACAGGTTGAAAGCGACCAGCAGCCGCTGCCGTGCATGACTGCGGACGAAGGCCAGCACCGGCTCCGGCGTGTCGATGAACCGGATGCCACCCTCGACCAGCGCCGGCTGTTCGCGCCGCCAGTGCAGGAAACGGCGCACCGCGCCGAGCGTCGAATCCGGATCGGCGCGTTGCGTCTGGACGCTGCGCCGGCGGTGTTCCGGCGGCAGCGGCAGCCACGGCGTGCCGGTGGTGAACGCGCCATCGTCGCAGTCGCGCCACGGCATCGGCGTGCGGCACCCGTCGCGGCCCTTGAAGTTGGGCCAGAAGGTCTTGCCGTAGGGATCCTGCAGGGCTTCGTAAGGCACGTCGGCTTCCGGCAAGCCCAGTTCCTCGCCCTGGTACAGGCACACCGAGCCGCGCAGCGAGCACACCAGCGCGACCAGCATCGCGCCCAGTTGCGGCGGCGGGTTGTCGCCGCCCCAGCGCGTCACCGCACGCCGCACGTCGTGGTTGGAGATCGCCCAGCACGGCCAGCCTTCGCTCATCGCTGCTTCCAGCCGCTCGATCGTGGCGCGGAGATAGCCGGCGCTGAAATCGTCGGTCAGCAGCTCGAAGCTGTAGCCCATGTGCAGGCGGCGGTCGTTGACGTATTCGGCCGTGGTGGCCAGCGAATCCTCGGAGGAAATCTCGCCCAGCGTGGTGGTGCCGGGGTAGCGGTCCAGCAGCGCGCGCAGTTCTTCGAGGAACGGCAGGTTCTCCGGCTGCGTGTTGTTGAAATAGTGGTATTGGTAGGCGTAGGGATTGTCGGGGCTGAAGCCGCGGCCGGTACGCTTTTCCTTCGGCTTGGCCGGGTTGTCGCGCAGTTGCGCGTCGTGGAAGCAGAAGTTGATCGCGTCCAGGCGGAAGCCATCGACGCCGCGGTCCAGCCAGAACCTGACGTTGTCCAGCGTCGCCGCGCGCACCTCGGGGTTGTGGAAGTTCAGATCCGGCTGCGACGAAAGGAAGTTGTGCAGGTAGTACTGCTCGCGTCGCGGTTCCCAGCGCCAGGCCACGCCGCCGAACAACGACATCCAGTTGTTCGGCGGGGTGCCGTCGGCCTTCGGCTCGGCCCACACGTACCAGTCGGCCTTGGGGTTGTCGCGGCTCAGGCGGCTTTCGCGGAACCAAGCATGTTCGCTGGAAGTGTGGCTGAGCACCTGGTCGATCATCACCCGGATGCCGAGCGCATGCGCCTTCGCCAACAGCCGGTCGAAGTCGTCGAGCGTGCCGAACAGCGGGTCAACAGCGCGGTAATCGGCGATGTCGTAGCCGAAATCGGCCATCGGCGACTTGAAGAACGGCGAGATCCAGATCGCGTCAACACCGAGGTCGGCGATGTGGTCGAGCCGCTGGATGATGCCCGGCAGATCGCCGACGCCATCGCCGTCCGTATCCATGTAGCTGCGCGGATAGATCTGATAGACCACCGCACCACGCCACCAGTCCACCGACTTCTGCGTCGCCACCCGAGTACCCCTTCGTTTTGCCGGGCGCAACTATTCCACAGCGGTCGCTTGCACGTGCGTGCGGAAAGTCGCACCCGGCGATGAATACGTATGCAGACGCGATTCGCGCATTGCTCCGGCGAACACGCTGACGATGCAGGAAAACCGCGGGAAACAAGCCGAAAACCGCAAACACGCAGAGAGGGCGACGAATGCCGCGCATGCTGCGGCGCGACAAGAACCCGCACCTGCAATCCGCCGACAATGCGGGCATCGCAACCACCGGAACCGGACGCAATGACGAGCAAGCCGCAACTGTCGTTCTGGCAGATCTGGAACATGTGCTTCGGTTTCCTCGGCATCCAGTTCGGATTCGCGCTGCAGACCGCCAACGTCAGCCGCATCTTCCAGACCCTGGGCGCGGACATGGAGCAGGTGCCGGGGCTGTGGATCGCCGCGCCGCTGACCGGGCTGCTGGTGCAGCCGGTGATCGGCTACTTCTCCGACCGCACGTGGACGCGGCTGGGGCGTCGGCGCCCGTATTTCCTGTGGGGCGCGATCTTCTCGGCCGTCGCCCTGCTGGTGATGCCGAACTCGCCGCAGCTGTGGATCGCGGCCGGCACGCTGTGGATTCTCGATGCGTCGCTGAACGTGTCGATGGAGCCGTTCCGCGCCTTCGTCGGCGACCAGCTTTCGCCGCGACAACGGCCCGCCGGCTACGCGATGCAGAGCTTCTTCATCGGTGTCGGCTCGGTGGTGGCGAGCCTGCTGCCATGGCTGCTGGCGAAGGCCGGCGTGGCCAACACCGCCGCCGCGGGCGTGGTGCCGGACACGGTGCGTTACGCCTTCTGGGCCGGCGGCGTGGTGCTGCTGTTGGCGATCCTGTGGACGGTGCTGCGCACGCGCGAATACCCGCCGGAGGTGTTGCGCAGCTTCGACGATGCCGAACCGGAACAGGCCCACCACGGAACGATCGCCGTGCCGTCGGCGGCAGGCGGTTTGCCATGGCTGTTCGCGGGCCTGGTTGGCGTGGCGTCCGTATGGCACTTCGGCTGGGACCGGATGCTGTACGTGCTGGCGGGGCTGCCATTGGCCTACGGCGTGCTGCGCCTGCTCGCGGTGCGGTTGTCGCCGGCGTCGATGCTGGCCGCGGTCGTGTCCGACCTGCACGACATGCCGGCGACGATGCGGCAACTGGCGCTGGTGCAGTTCTTTTCGTGGTTCGGCCTGTTCTGCATGTGGCTTTACACGACGGCGGCGGTGACTCGGCATCATTACGGCGTCACCGACACCGCCTCGTCCTTGTGGAACGAAGGCGCGAACTGGGTTGGCGTGCTGTTCGCCGCCTACAACGGTTTCGCCGCGCTGGCGGCGGTCGCGATCCCGTGGATGGCGCGGCGTTTCGGCCTGCGCATCAGCCATTTGCTGAACCTGCTGCTCGGCGGTGCGGGCCTGTTGTCGATGGCGGTCATCCGCGACCCGCAATGGCTGCTGCTGTCGATGATCGGCGTCGGCTTCGCGTGGGCGTCGATCCTGTCGCTGCCCTACGCGATGCTGACCGACAGCCTGCCGGCGGCGAAGATGGGCGTCTATATGGGCATCTTCAACTTCTTCATCGTGATCCCGCAGTTGGTGGCGGTGAGCACGCTGGGCTTCCTGCTGTCGCACCTGCTCGGCGGCGAACCGATCCGGGTGCTGGTGCTTGGCGGCATCAGCCTGGCCGTTGCCGGCCTGTTCGCGCTGCGGGTGCGCGGGCACCGCGACAGGTCATGAAAACGACAGCGACAGGCAGGGATTCGACAACGGCGGCGGATGCCAACGCGATCTTCCGCCGCCAACATGCGAAGGATCGATTCCCTCTTTTCGACCAGATCGCCATGAACGCCGCCCTCGATGCCCCCTATCCGCTGAACGATGAGCAGATCGCGCGTTTCCGCCGCGACGGCTTCATCCGGCTCAAGGACGTGTTCGACGCCGAAACCCTGCGCCACTACGGGCAGGAAATCACCTACCTGACCATCGCCCTCAACACACAGACCAAACCGCTGGAAGAACGCAGCACCTACGACCGCGCCTTCCTGCAGGTGATGAACCTGTGGGAACAGGGCGGGCTGGTGCGCGAATTCGTGTTCGGCCAGCGTCTGGCCGGCATCGCCGCGGCGCTGTTGCAGGTCGAGGGCGTGCGCCTGTACCACGACCAGTCGCTGTACAAGGAACCCGGCGGCGGCATCACCCCGGCGCACGCCGACCAGTACTACTGGCCGCTGTCCAGCGACCGCACGGTGACTGCGTGGGTGCCGTTGCAGGCGGTGCCGCAGGACATGGGCCCGCTGGGTTTCTACGCCGGCAGCCAGGACGTGGAATTCGGCCGCGACCTGGGCATTTCCGACGAGAGCGAGCGCGAGATCACCGCCAACATGCAGGCGCATGGTTTCCCCTTCGTTGACGGCCCGTTCGACCTGGGAGAAGTGAGCTTCCACCTGGGCTGGACCTTCCACCGCGCCGGGCCGAATCTTTCGGCCAACCCGCGCTCGGTGATGACGGTGATCTACATGGACCGCGACATGCGGTTGAAGGCGCCGGACAACCACATGCAGCAAAACGATTGGGACACGTGGTGCCCCGGCGCGGTGGTCGGCGAAGTCATCGATACGCCGAAGAACCCGGTGTTGTACGAGCACGGCGCGGCGTGAGCGTGCTGCGCGGGCCGGCCGCGATCGCCGATGGCGCAGGCGGTTTCCGCATCGACGAGATCGAAGTCGATGCGCCCGCACCGGGGGAAGTGCGGGTGGAAATGCGCGCCGCCGGCGTCTGCCACACCGACCACGCTTCGCTGCGCTGGCCCGGCCCGCTGGTGATGGGGCACGAAGGCGCGGGCGTGGTCGAAGCCGTCGGCGCCGGTGTCAGCGGTCTCGTTGCCGGCCAGCACGTGCTGCTGAACTGGGCGATTCCCTGCGGTGATTGTGCGCAGTGCCGGCGGGGCGCGCAGGCCTTGTGCGAGCGCACGCTGGAACGCGACACCGCGCAACTGGGCGACAGCCGTGCGCATGCCGGCGGCACCCGCTGGCGCGGCGAAGCGATCGCGCGCTCGTTCCAACTCGGCACGTTTTCCCGGTTTGCGCTGGTGCGCGCCGCGGCGGCGGTGCCGTTGCCGGACGCGCTGCCGCCGGACCCGGCCTGCATCCTCGGCTGCGCGGTGATGACCGGCGTCGGCTCGGTGCTGAACATCGCCCGGGCCGCGCCGGGCGACAGCGTCGCGGTACTCGGCTGCGGCGGTGTCGGCCTGAACGTGGTGCAGGGCGCGCGACTGGCCGGCGCGGGCACGATCATCGCCATCGACCGCGTGCCGGAACGGTTGCAGCGCGCACGCGACTTCGGCGCCACCCATTGCGTGCAGGCGCGCGACGGCGACGTCGAAGGCATCGTCGAACAGGTGCGCGCATTGACTGGCGGCCGTGGCGCGGACCATGCCTTCGAGGCCACCGGCGTTGCCGCCCTCGCCTTCCTGCCGCTGCGGCTCGTGCGCGACGGCGGCAATGCCTTGCAGGTCAGCGGCGCGCATGGCGAAGGCCGGGTCGAGTTGACCGATTTCTTCTGGAACAAGCGCTATCTCGCGCCGCTGTACGGCGGCTGCGTGCCGGCGCGCGATTTCCCGCGATTGTTCGACTGGCATGCACGCGGCGAATTGCAGGTCGATGCATTGATCAGCCATCGCTACCCGCTGAGCCAGTTGCAGTGCGCCTTCGACGACATGCTCGCCGGGCGCAGCAGCAAGGCCGTGCTGGAATTCTCATGAACAATGCAGCGCACTCGTTCCGCACGCTGGAATTTTCCGATGCGGCCATCGATCCGCGCGGCCTGCGCTTCGCCACCGTCAAGAGCGCGGCGCTGGGCCAGCGTGCCGACCTCACGCTATGGCTGCCGCCCGGCGCGGAAACGCTGCACGACCTGCCGGTCGTGATCCTGCTGCATGGCGTCCATGGCTCGCACTGGGCCTGGGCGCTGAAGGGCGATGCGCACGGCACCGCCGCACGCCTGATCGCCGAAGGCACGCTGCCGCCGCTGGCCTTGCTGATGCCGTCCGATGGTTTGTGGGGCGATGGCTCCGGTTATGTCCGCCATCGCGCGCAGGATTTCGAGCGATGGATCGTCGAGGAAGTACCTGCGCTGGCGCGCGCCGCAACGACCGCATGCAGCGAACATTCGCCGCTGATGATCGCCGGGCTGAGCATGGGCGGCTTCGGCGCGCTGCGACTGGCCGGCAAGCATCGCCGGCGTTTTGCCGCCGCCGCCGCACATTCGACGATGACCGATCTTGCGCAGTTCGACGCACTGCTGGCCGAATCGCGCGCGGAATGGAGCGACGACCCGCGCGACGCCAGCGTGCTTGCCGCCTTGACCGCGCCGGGCAATCCATTGCCGCCACTGCGTTTCGATTGCGGCCGCGACGATCCCTTCATCGATGCCAACCGCGCGTTGCATGCCGCGCTGGACGCACGCGGCATCGCCCACCAGTACGCCGAACACGACGGCGGCCACGAATGGCCGTACTGGCGAACGCATCTCGAAGACACGCTGCGCTTCTTCGGCACGGTATTGCGCGAAACCGCGACACGGGAGGACACGTGAACACACGCATCCATCGCACCCTGCCGGCGCTGCTGGCGTTGGCGTTGGCGCTGGGCCTGGCCGCCTGCCAGCAACCACAGGACGCCGGCAACGCACGACAAGCCGAGGTCGCGCCACCGGCGCCCGCATTCGCGAAAGCCGGCGAGGAAGTCTTCTACCACCTGTTCCAGCGCAGCTTCCGCGACGGCAATGGCGACCGCATCGGCGACCTGGCCGGGCTGACCGAAAAACTCGACTACCTCAAGGATCTCGGCGTCACCTCGCTGCTGCTGACGCCACTGCAACCCTCGCCGTTCTACCACAACTATTTCCCCACCGATTTCGAAGGCATCGACCCGGCCTACGGCACGCACGAGGACTACCTCGCCTTCGTCCGCGCCGCACATGCGCGCGGGCTGAAAGTCTATCTGGACCAGGAAATCCAGTACGTCGCCGAAGGCCATCCATGGTGGACGAAGGCGCTGCGGGACCCGGACGCGCCGGAAGCGCGCTTCCTGCTGTGGCGCAACGAGAAGCAAGGCGTGGCCGAACCCTTCCTCGACCGCGCCACCTGGGAGCATTACGACGGCAGACAGCTCGGCATCGCGATGGTCAACCTGGACAACCCGGACGTGCGCGACTACTTCCAGCGCGTGCTGCTGTCCTGGGCCGATCCGCACGGCGACGGCAGCGGACGCGACGGCGTTGACGGCTTCCGCATCGACCACATGATGGACGACCTCGACCACAAGGGATTGGCGACGAACCTGTTCGCCGGTTTCTGGCGGCCGATCTTCACTGCATTGCGCGAGCGCCGCCCGGGGTTCCGCATCCTCGCCGAACAGAGCGACTGGGGCTACGGCGAGGACTGGCTGACGCGCGGCGACGCCGACCTGGTGTTCGCCTTCCCGCTGCGCGCGGCGATCACCGCACTGGACAAGCGCAAGATCGACGAAGCCCTGCGCGAGACGGCGCGGATCACGCCCAAGGGCAAGGGCCAGATCGTGTTCATCGAGAACCACGACACCGAGCGCTACATGTCGCTGGTCAGGAACGACGCCGCCAGGGCCCGCGCCGGGGCCGCGCTGTCGCTGCTGGCGGCCGGCGAACCGCTGCTGTACTACGGTCAGGAGCTGGGCATGCGCGGCCTGCCGCGCAGCGACCCCAGCCTGTCCGACCGCGCTCACATCCCGCTGCGCGAGGCGTTCCGCTGGTCGTCCGATCTCGAAGCGCCGGGTTCGGCGATCTGGTACGCCGATGCCGGCCGCTGGTGGTGGGACGAACGCAGCAACCGTTCGCACGACGGCGTTTCGCTCGAAGAGGAAGCGGCCGATCCCGGTTCGCTGTACCGCTGGTACCGGCGCCTGCTGGCGCTGCGGCAATCGCGTGCCGAACTGCGCCACGGCGACCAGCGCATCCTCTGCGACGGCGACGGCGACGTGGTCTGCCTGCTGCGCGAGGCCGACGGCGCGCGCACCCTGCTGCTGGCCAACCTGGGAACGACGCCGGCGGCGCTGCCGGACGACGCCGCGGCCGTGGCCGGCGGGCTGGAGGAACTGGCCGCCTCCGTCTCCGCGCGCGCCGACGGCGGCGGTGAACGGATGCTCGCGCCGATGGAGGTGCGTATCCTCGGGACGCCGTAATCCGGATTTCCCGCACCGTGCCATCGCCCCTCCGCCCCGAAACCGAATCCGCGCCGCCCGCCGAAATCGACGTGCCGCACTTCGAGCGGCCCCTGTGCGAGCCGGTCGAACTGCGTGCCGGCGCGCGCATGCGCATCGAGCGCGTGCGCCAGGGCGCGGAGGCGGAACCCAGCCGCGCGTTCCCGCATTTCCACGACGTGCATGAAGTGGTGCTGTTCGGCGCGGTCGGCGGCTGTCTGGTCGCCGATGGCCGGCGCTGGCCGCTGCACCCGGGCTGCGTGGTGTCGGTGCCGTCGATGCGGCTGCACGACTTCGCACTGCTGGCCGGGCCACGCGATTGGATATTGCTGCAGATCGACATGCACAGCGCCGCTGCGCTGCTGCAAAACCCGGCGCTTTCGCCACTCATCGACGTGCATTGCGCACTGCCCGATCCCGCAACACACACACGGCTGCAAGCACTCGCCGACTGGCTGCTGTCGCTGCCAGACGACGATGCGCAGGCGCCGGCGCTGGTGGAACTGCTGCTGCACCAGTTGGCGCGCGCCACGCCACTGCAAGGCGAACGCCTGCACGCCGATGCCGACGCGCTGGAACGCCTGCGCCCGGCCATCGAACGCCTGCGCCGCGATCCGTCGCATGCGCCTTCGGCCGAACAGGCCGCCGCCCTGTGCGCACTGTCGCCGGCCTATTTCAGCCGCCGCTTCAAGCAGCAAGTCGGCATGTCGTGGAGCGACTACGTGCGCGCCCACCGCCTGCACCTGGCCAGCCAGCGCCTGCTGGCCAGCGACCACAGCGCGGCCGCGATCTCGGACGCGCTCGGCTTCTCCTCGCCCTCGCATTTCGGCGAACTGTTCCTGCAACGCTTCGGCATGACCCCGGCGGCGTACCGCCGGCGCGCACGCGAGGCCAACGCACGCGACTGAAGAACCCTCAACCCGCGGACGACCCGCGCAACACCAGCTTCACCGGGATCGTGCGGCTTTCCACCGGCTCGCCATTGACCAGCGCGATCAGGCTTTCGACCAGGATGCGCCCTGCGACCTTGGTGTCCTGCTGCACCGTTGACAGGCCGGGATTGACGAAGCCGGCCATCGGGATGTCGTCGAAACCGGCCACGGCCACGTCTTGCGGCACTTTCAGGCCGCGTTCGTGCAGCACCTTCATCGCGCCGATCGCGACAAGATCGCTGGCCGCGAAGACCGCATCGAAGGCCACATTGCGCGCCAGCAGGGTTTCCATCGCCTCGACGCCGGATTGTTCGGAAGTGACCGCATCCACCTGCAACTGCGGGTCGGCGTCGATGCCCGCTTCGCGCAGCGCCTCGGTGTAGCCGCGCCAGCGTTCGAAGAATTCCGGGTAATGGTTGGAAGCATGGCCGAGGAAGGCGATCTTTCTGCGGCCCTGCGCCAGCAGGTGCGCGGTGATGTCGTGGCCACCCTGGAAATTGTCGCAACCGATCGACACGCCGGGCTGGCCGGGCAAGGCCGCGCCCCAGCGCACGAAATGCGTGCCCTGCCCGACCAGCCGCTGCAAACGCGGCTGCGCTTCCAGGTAATCGCCGTAGCCGAGCAGGATCAAGCCGTCGGCCTTGTTGCTGTCCTCGTAATCCACATGCCAGTTGGTCGAAAGCTGCTGGAACGAGATCAGCAGGTCGTAGCCCTGCTCGGCGCAGGCGCGGGTGATCGAGCCGAGCATCGACAGGAAAAACGGGTTGATCGCCGAATCGTCCGGCGTGGGATCCTCGAAGAACAGCAGCGCCAGCGTGCCGGAATGCTGGCGGCGCAGGTTCGACGCGTTCTTGTCCACCTTGTAGTTCAGCCGTTCGGCGATTTCGAGGATGCGCTTGCGGGTTTCCTCGTTGACCATCGGGCTGCCGCGCAGCGCGCGCGACACCGTCGGCTGGGAAACCCCGGCCAGGTGCGCGATGTCCAGCGATGTCGCCTTGCCCTTGATCTGCATGGGCGGATTCTGGCAGAAAGCGCGACGACCGGCACCGCGCCTGCCGAAACCGAACGCGTGGTCAGGCCAGCACGGCCTGTTTCAGCGCGTCGTATTGCGCCGGCACCGGCGTGGCGTGCGCGGGGCGTTGCAGCAGCTCTTCCAGTGCCGGCGGCACTTGCACCGCACGACCGATCAGCGGTTCGACCACACTTTCGAACTTGGCCGGGTGCGCGGTGGCCGCCACCGCCCAGTCGCCGGTTTCGCCAGCGGTGCGCAGATCTTCCAGCACCTTCACTGCAGTAGCCGTATGCGGGCAGAAGATTTCGCCATGGTCGCGGAAGCGACGGGCGATGACTTCGCGGATCGTCGCGTCATCGACGCCCTGCGACACGAACGCAGCACGCAACGCCGCATCGTCGTCGCGATACAGCCAGCGCAGGCGCTCGAAATTGCTCGGTGCACCCACGTCCATCGCATTGGCCAGCGTCGCGACGCTGGCCCTGGGCGCGTAATCGCCGCCGGCGAAATAATCCGGCAGCACGCGGTTGGCATTGGTTGCCAGCACGATGCGGCCCAGCGGCACGCCCAGCGCGCGGGCGACGATCGCAGCCAGCGCATTGCCCAGGTTGCCGGTGGGAATGACGAAGTTCAGCGCGTTGCCGGTGGCGGCGCGGTGCGACAAGGCCGCATGCGCGTAATACGACATCTGCGGCAGCAAACGGCCCAGACTGATGCTGTTGGCCGACGACAACGGCGCTTGCGCCTGCAAATCCGCATCGTTCAACGCCTGCTTGACCAGCGCCTGGCAATCGTCGAAGGAACCCGCCACGCGCAGCGCGCTGACGTTGTCGCCGAAGCATCCCAACTGGTGCGCCTGTCGCGGCGACACGCGGCCGTCCGGGTACAGCACGATCACGCGCAGGTTCGGCACTTTGTAAAAAGCAGCCGCCACCGCTGCGCCGGTGTCGCCGGACGTTGCGACGAGGATGGTCAGCGGCTTGCCGGCATCGCGGCGCAAGCGGGTCAGGCATTGCGCCAGGAAGCGCGCGCCGAAATCCTTGAACGCGGCGGTGGGTCCGTGGAAAAGCTCCAGCACATGATCGCGCGGCGTCGCCAGCGCTTGCAGCGGCACGGGGAAGTCGAAGGCGGCTTCGCAGATGTTCGCCAATTCGCCTTCCAGACCGTCGCCGGCGAAGAAGGGCTGCAACAACGTGGTGGCGGTCTGTGCGAGATTCTCGCCGGGTGCGAGTTCGCGCGACGGCGGCAATCGTTCCGGCACGTACAGGCCACCGTCGGGCGCAAGGCCGGCGGCAATGGCGGCGCTGAGGGTGGCGGCAGGGGAAGAATCGCGAGTCGAAACGAATTGCATGTTTTTGCCTTTGTTTTTTCTCGCCACTCCCGCGAGGGCGGGAACGGCGAGCATCAATTTTTCCGGTTTATCCCAGCACCACCGCACCGGGCGATTCCAGCGGCGACACCCAGGCCTGCGAATCGAAACCGGCCTGCGCAAACGCTGCCTGCACCTTCGGCGAAGCCGCTTCCGCTTCGGCTTTCGTCGCAAACCAGCCGAACACGCTCGGTCCCGCGCCGGAAATGCTCGCGCCGAACGCGCCGCCGTCGAACATCGCCTGTTTCGCCGCGTCGAAGCCGACGATCAGCGGCGCGCGGCGCGGTTCGACCAGCACGTCGTTCAAGCCGGCGCGCACCAAATCCGCATCGCCGTTGAAACAACCGGCAAGAACCAGCGACAGGTGCGCGCTTTGCTGCACGAATTCCTTCAACTCGTAAGCGCCTCGCAAGGCCGCGCGCGCGCGGCGGGTTTCGAGGATCGCTTCCGGATGTACCAGCAAGCTGTGCCACGCCTGCGGCACCGGCAGCTTGACCAGCCGTTCCGCCGTGGCCAGCACCAGCCCGCCCAGCAGCATCGGCCCGAGGTTGTCGCCGTGCTTGCCGCCACTGGCAACCGCTTCGCCGACCAGCGCGAACGGATACAGCGCTTCGCGCGACAGCGGCGTGTCCAGCAGTTCGTTCGCCGCCACCAACGCGGCCACGCAGGACGCGGCCGACCCCCCCATGCCCGAACCCAGCGGGATGCCCTTGTCGATTTCCACTTCCAAACCAAACGGCAACCTCAATTCTTCGCGCAACGCGATCAGCGCCGCACCGGCCGTGTTCGACGCTGCATCCAACGGCAGATCGACCGTCGTGCCGCGAATCGCCGCGATGCGAACACCGTGTTCGATCGAAGCTGGCTCATCGATGCGACGCACGCCGACGGTATCGCCAACGCCGGCAATCGCATGCCCCAGGATGTCGAAACCGACGCCGACATTGCCCACCGATGCAGGCGAAAAAGCCTTCGCTTGCATTCGACTCACAGCTTCGCTCCCTGCCCCGCCGCCACCCGCAGCAGGTCGGCAAATACGCCGGCGGCGGTGACTTCGCGGCCCGCGCCCGGGCCCTGCACCACCAGCGGATTGTCGCGATAGCGCGCGGTGGTGAACTGCACGATGTTGTCGGTCAGGCGCAGGTGCGCGAAAGCGTGGTCGGCCGCCAGTTCCACCAGGCCGACGCTGGCCTTGCCGGCTTCGTCCAGTTTGGCGACGTAGCGCAGCACCTTGCCGGCGGATTTTGCTTGCGCAAGACGCGCGGCTAAGGCGGTATCGATCTCGGGCAGGCGCGCGATGAATTCCTCCACGCCCGCGCCGCGCAGCGATTCGGGCACCAGGCTTTCGATCGCCACGTCCTCCATCGACAGTTCGCGGCCGGCCTCGCGCGCCAGGATCACCAGCTTGCGGCCGACATCGACGCCGGAAAGGTCGTCGCGCGGATCCGGCTCGGTGTAGCCCATCGCGCGCGCCTCGCCGACCAGTTGCGAGAACGGCACGCTGCCGTCGAACTTGTTGAACAGCCACGCCAGCGTGCCGGAGAAGATGCCTTCGATCGACAGCAGTTCGTCGCCGGTGTCGAGCAGGTCGCGCAGCGTGGAAATCACCGGCAAGCCCGCGCCGACGGTGGCCTCGTAGCGGAAGCGCGCGCCGCTGGTCGCCGCCGCGTCGCGGATGGCGTGCAGTTGCGCCAGCGCGCCGCTGCCGGCCTGCTTGTTCGGGGTGACGACGTGGATGCCGTCGGCCAGCCATCGTGCGTAATGCGCGGCGACCTCGGGGCTGGCGCTGCAATCGACGATGATCGCGTGCGGCAGGTGGGTGTTCTTCAAATGTGCGGCCAGACGATCCAGTTCGGTCACGGTGGTCGAAGCGTCCAGTGCCGCGCGCCAGTCGCCGCGCACGCCGCGTTCGTCCAGCAGCATCTTCCGGCGCGAGGCGATCGCGCACAGGCGCAGGTCGAGGTTGGCCTTGCCCAGCAGCTTCGGCTGCGCCGCGTGCAACTGGTCGAGGAAAGCGCCGCCGACATTGCCCGGCCCGATCACGCCGACCGCGAAGGTCTGCGGCGACAGCCAGAAACTGGCGTGCGCGGCGCGCAGCGCCTTGGTCGCGTCGCGGCTGTCGATGGCCACCGAGATGTTGCGCTCGGACGAACCCTGCGCGATGGCGAGGATGTTGACCTGCGCGCGCGCCAGCGATTCGAACAAACGCGCCGACACGCCCGGCGTGCCGGCCATGCCGTCGCCGACCGCCGCCAGCACGCTGACGCCTTCGGTCAATTGCACGCGCTGGATCTGGCCGATGTGCAACTCGTGCGCGAACGCGGTGAGCAGGGCTTCCTGCGCACGCTTGGATTCGGCAGCCTTGACCACGCAGCAGATCGAATGTTCGGACGAGCCTTGCGAGATCATCACCACCGACACGCGCGCATCGCGCAGCGCGGCGAACACGCGCTGCGCGGTGCCGGGCACGCCGATCAGGCCGGTGCCCTCCAGGTTCACCAGCGCCAGCTTGTCGCTCAGGGTCAAACCCTTGACCGGGCCGGAATGGTCGCTTTCGGCGACGATGCGGGTGCCGGGGTGCTCGGGGTTGAAGGTATTGCGGATGATGATCGGCAGGCCGCGTTCGATCGCCGGCGCCATCGTCTGCGGATGTACCACCTTGGCGCCGAAATAGGCCAGTTCGCAGGCTTCGTCGTAGCTGAGCACCGCAAGCTGCACGGCTTCGGGCACCACGCGCGGATCGGCCGAGAGCACGCCATCGACATCGGTCCAGATGTGCAGTTCGCAGGCGTTGAACAAGGCGGCGAAGATCGCGCCGCTGTAGTCGCTGCCGTTGCGGCCCAGGGTGGCGAAGCGGCCAGCCTTGTCGCGGGCGACGAAACCGGTGGCGACCACGCGCGGCTGCGGGTTGGCCTTGCGCCATTGCGTCAGTTTCTTCGCGCTGACATCCCAATCGACATGCACGCCGAGGTCGTTGTGTTCGACCACCAGCACGTCACGCGCGTCGAGCACCGCGCAGTCCTCGCCTTGCGATTTCAGGTATTCGCCCAGCAGGCGCGCCGAGCACACTTCGCCCAGGCCCTGCACGCGATCCAGCACTTCGTCGGGCAGGCCGCCGATCACCACCAGCGCGGCGAGGATTTCCTCCAGCTTGCCGAAGCGTTCGTCCAGCCATTCGATCACCGCGCCGGAGCCTTCGCCCAGCAACGCCACCGCCGCGCCGCGATGGCGGGCGCGCAGTTCGTGCCAGCGTTCACGCCAGGTTTCATCGCCCCTCGCGGCCAGGTTGCACAGTTCGATCAGCGCGTCGGTGACGCCTTTCATCGCCGAGACCACGGCGACCTGTTCGGTTTCCTCGCGCGCCAGCAGCAGGCTGGCGACGTGACGGTAGCGTTCGGCATCGGCGACCGACGTGCCGCCGAATTTGTGCACGACGGTGCGCGGGGAGAGCGCGGCTTCAGGTTTTGCGGCGACAGCGGACGACATGGCGAAACGGACCTCGTTGGGGTGAGGCCCCGCGTGCATCCGGTCGTGGGTGGCCCCGCGACCTGATCCGGTGCGGGGCGGCGTGTTCGAAAAGTTACGCGTACACAGCCGACCGCACCACGGTAATGGTGGCGATGCCGGTAATCATGATGGTGGTGGCGGTACGCATCCGCGACAAGATGCCATGCCGCCCCCGGTGACTGTCAAGTAAGGGTTGCGGATGAAACGGATGCGCGACACCGCCTTTCGGCGGCAATCACGCAACCGCCGCCGGCATGGCCTTGGGCTATGCCGGTTTTTACGCCGGCGCGCAGCCTTCATGGCAACTGGCGCTGGGCGTGGGCCTGTTCTTCGCCGCCAGCGCCGCCTGGGTGCTGTCGCGGCCGGGGCCGGGGCCGAGGTGACGGCGGCGCGGCGCAAGTTGCCGCCTGCCTGAAGCAGCCGGAACGATACGGCAGGCCTACTTCGACGCATTCACCGCGTGCAGCCGGCTCGACGAAACCGGCAGCGGCAACCACGGCCTGGGGCTGTCCATCGCCCGTGACATCGTCGATGCGACGCAAGGGACGTTGGCGCTGGGGAAATCGGAACTTGGCGGCCTGCGGGTTCGTCTGTTCTGGCAAGCCGCCGCTGCGACGAGCCTGTGAATTCTTCGCCTTCCGGCCGAAAGAACCGGAAACCCCTTGCGCCGCCATTTCATTGATTCTGGCGGCCCCGACACGATTCGAACGTGCGACCTTCCCCTTAGGAGGGGGACGCTCTATCCAGCTGAGCTACGGGGCCATCGGCGGGCATTGTAGCCGTTGCCGCGGTGCGGGCCGAACCGCGTGCGCCGGTGGCGGCTGTCAAGCCTTGCCCGCCCCCACCCCGGCCGCTACCCTGCCGGGACAGCCGCACGAGTCTGGCATGGCGTCTTCCCGTTTCATTCACCTGCACCTGCACACCGAATTCTCGCTGGCGGATTCGACCATCCGCGTGCCCGAGAAACCGGACTACGCCAATCCGGCCAAGGCCGGCGACCGGCCCAACCTGCTCAGCCGTGCGGTGGAACTGCAACTGCCTGCGCTGGCGGTCACCGACCGCAACAACCTGTTCGCGCTGGTCAAGTTCTACAAGGCCGCCGAGAGCGTGGGCGTCAAGCCGATTGCCGGCGCCGACGTGAGCGTTGCCGATGGCGGCGATGCGCCTTCGCTGCTCACGCTGTTGTGCCGCGACCGCACGGGCTACCTGTCGTTGTCGCGGCTGCTGACCCGCGCATGGATGGAAGGCCAGCGCGGCGACGGCGTGGCGATCGACCCGGAATGGCTGCGCGAAGACCACGCCGGCCTGTTCGCGATTGCCGGCCGCCACAGCCTGGCCGGGCGGCTGGCGCGGACCAACCGCCACGATCTTGCCGAAGGGCAGTTGCTGGAATGGCAGCGCGTGTTCGGCGATGACCTGCATCTGGAACTGACCCGCACCGGCCGCGATGGCGAAGAAGCCTTCAACAATTTCGCCCTGCACGTGGCCGGCAAGCGTGGCATCCCGGTGATTGCCAGCAACGACGTGCGCTTTCTGGATCGAGACGGCTTCGAGGCGCACGAAGCACGCGTGTGCATTTCGGCCGGCCGCGTGCTCGACGACCCGCGCAGGCCGCGCGATTACAGCGAGCAGCAATACCTGAAGTCGGCGGACGAAATGGCCGCGTTGTTCGCCGACGCGCCCGACGCCATCGACAACACCATCGCGCTTGCGCAACGCTGCAACATCGAACTGAAGCTCGGCGAATACGCGCTGCCGGCGTATCCGGTGCCGGCCGACGAAACGCTGGATTCGTGGATCCGCAGCCAGTCGCGCGACGGGCTGGAAGCGCGCCTGCAGAAGAATCCGCTGGCCGCCGGCAAGACCCGCGAGGATTATTTCGCGCGGCTGGATTTCGAACTGGACACCATCGTCAAGATGGGTTTTCCCGGTTACTTCCTGATCGTGGCGGACTTCATCCAGTGGGGCAAGAACCACGGCATCCCGATCGGGCCTGGGCGCGGTTCCGGTGCCGGTTCACTGGTGGCGTGGGCGCTGCAGATCACCGATCTGGACCCGCTGCCGTACAACCTGCTGTTCGAGCGATTCCTGAATCCCGAGCGCGTGTCGATGCCGGACTTCGACATCGACTTCTGCATGGACCGCCGCGACGAGGTGATCGACTACGTCGCACGCAAGTACGGCCGCGACCGCGTCAGCCAGATCATCACCTACGGCACGATGGCCGCCAAGGCGGTGCTGCGCGATGCGGGCCGCGTGTTGGGCTATCCCTACGGCATGGTCGATGGCGTGGCCAAGTTGATCCCCAACGTGCTGGGGATTTCGCTGAAGGATGCGCTGGGCGAAGGCAAGAAAGACGAGGCGATGATCTCGTCGGAGTTGATCGAACGCTACAACAGCGAGGACGACGTTCGCGACCTGATCGACCTGGCGCGGCAACTGGAAGACCTGACCCGCAACGCCGGCAAGCACGCCGGCGGCGTGGTGATCGCGCCCTCGCCGCTGTCGGACTTCTGCCCGCTGTTCGCCGAACACGACCACGGCACGCTGGGCAAGAACCCGGTCACGCAGTTCGACAAGGACGACGTGGAAGCGGTGGGGCTGGTCAAGTTCGACTTCCTCGGCCTGCGCACGCTGACCATCATCGACTGGGCGGTGAAGGCGATCAATGCGCGGCGCACGCGCGAGAAGCTCGACCTCATCGACATCACCGCCATCCCGCTGGACGACGCCAGCGTGTATCGCGACGTGTTCGCCAACGGCAACACCGGCAGCGTGTTCCAGTTCGAATCCGGCGGCATGCGTCGCGTCCTGAAGGACGCCAGGCCCGACCGCTTCGAGGACCTGATCGCGCTGAACGCGCTGTATCGCCCCGGCCCGATGGAGATGATTCCCTCGTTCGTGGCGCGCAAGCACGGCACCGAGGAATTCGAATACCCCGATCCGCGCACGAAGGAAATGCTCCAGGAGACCTACGGCATCATGGTCTATCAGGAGCAGGTGATGCAGATGGCGCAGATCGTCGGCGGCTACACGCTGGGCGGCGCCGACCTGCTGCGCCGCGCGATGGGCAAGAAGGTGCCGGCGGAAATGGCCAAGCACCGCGAAATCTTCCGCGAAGGCGCGGCGAAGAACAACGTCGGCGAACGCAAAGCCGACGAAATCTTCGACCTGATGGAGAAATTCGCCGGCTACGGCTTCAACAAGTCGCACGCCGCCGCGTATTCGCTGGTCGCGTACCAGACCGCATGGTTGAAGAAGCACTACCCGGCCGAATTCATGGCCGCCACCCTGTCCAGCGACATGGACAAGACCGACAAGGTGGTCGGCTTCCTCGACGAGGCGCGCGGGCTGGGCCTGACCGTGTTGCCGCCGGACGTGAACCATTCGGATTTCATGTTCGTCGCCACGCAGCCTGACACGATCCGCTACGGCCTCGGCTCGGTGAAAGGCGTCGGCCAGGGCGTGTGCGAAGCCATCGTCGAAGCGCGGCGCGAAGGCGGCGCGTTCAAGGATCTGCTGGATTTCTGCAAGCGCGTGGATTCGTCCAGACTCAACAAGCGCGCACTGGAGGCGTTGGTCAATGCTGGCGCGCTCGACGCGCTGGGCAGCAACCGCGCCTCGCTGGCGCTGCAATTGCCAGAAGTGCTGAAAGCCATCGACCAGATCAACCGCAACCGCAACGCCGGCATCGTGGACATGTTCGGATCAAGCTCCGGCGGCGGCGACATCCACGTCGAACTGCCGGAAACCACCGACTGGCCGCTGACGCAGAAACTGCAGGGCGAACGCGACACCCTGGGCTTCTACCTGTCCGGACACCCGATGGACCCGTATCGCGAAGACCTGCGCAGCCTGCTCGGCCACGACCTGGGCGATCTGGAAAAACTGTGGAACGCGCAACCGGACAGCGCGAAAAAAGGCTGGCGACCGGAAGTGAACGTGGTGCTGGCCGGGCAAGTGGTCGATGTGCGCCGCCGCGGCGACAGCCAGATGGTGGTGGTGCTGGAAGACGGCAGCGGTCGCATCGAATGCAGCGCGTTTTCCGACGCCGCAGCAGAATTCAGCCACCTGCTCACCCGCGACCGCGTGCTGGTGGTCAAAGGCGGCATGCGCGAAGACGAATTCGCCGGCGGTTTCAGCCTGCGCATCCGCGAATGCTGGGACTACGAAAGACTCTGTGCCGACAACGCCCGCCGCCTGTCATTGCGCCTGGACCTGACCGACCCGAGCCTGCGGGCCGTTGCCCAGCGCGAGCCGGGCCTATGGCCGCAAATCGACGAACTGCTGTCCCGCAACCGCCCCGGCGGCACTCCGTTGCTGCTGGAACTGCTGCTGCCCACGCCGCAGGGCGGCGTCAGCGGCCGCCTGCAGTTGAACGGCGAGAAATCCGTGCGCGTGGATGCGGGTCTGCTGGATGCCCTGCGCGCCCATCCGGGCGTGCGCACGGTGCGGGTGAATTTCGACCGGCCTTGGTCGAACTGACTACACTTTCAGCTTGAGCTTCTTTGCTTGTCATGAGCAGTCATGACAAACACAAGGAAGAAGGTGGCCCAGAGCCGCCCTACGGCTCCTTCGGCAATACCGTCAGCAATTCGGGCAAGGCGGTTTGCACCGTGTCCCACACAACATCCAAATTGATGTCGAAATACCCATGCGCAATCCGATTGCGCATGCCGCGCATGTTGCGCCAAGGCACTTGCGGTTGAGCCTGGGCGAAATCGCCATGCGCATCCATGACCTTGGTGCCGCTCCGCCGATGATGACCAGATTCATGATGACCGCCTGCTGCGTGCGGCGATCCGCCAGAAAATCGACCTTTCCCATTCCATCCACCAGGTCGCTGCCTTGCCTGTCCGTCCCGTGCAAAATCGAGCCGAACACGCGCGGATTGACCACACGATAACGGCAAGCCGTTTCGCGGATGATATTGCGTTGTTTTTCCAGAATGCGCGAAGGATGCATGGCGGCGGCTCCTTGCAGGGGCACGGCCATGGTACACCGGCCGGAGTTCAGCAACCGCAGATACCGTCTTGCCTAAGCGCTGGCAAGCCCATGATTGGGATCGAACGGTTTCCCGGATTTGAGGACCCCCCAGATGATGTGCAGAAGCTTGCGCATGAGAGCGCAGAGGACGAGTTTGGCCGGTTTGCCGCGTTCGGCC